>JAGBBZ010000008.1 GCA_017938215.1 Eubacterium sp.
AATTGCCGCTATTGGTGATGGTGGTAATATTATATATGTTGATAGAAAAAATCAAATTGTAGTAGCCATAACTGCACATTTTAAGCCTATGGTTTTTGACAGAGTAGAATATATTGAAAAAAACATTGTTGAAGCATTAAAAGAGTGATAAATTTCCGTTTTCCTAACAGATATGTTTGATGTAAAAACACATTGCCACAATTGATAAAATCCCCTTTTTGTTTTATAATAATAGTATAGATTGCGGAGTGAAGTCTGCGTAGGACTTCGTAAAATGAACAAGAAGGGAGCGATTGTTATGTTAGGGCAGATTGATGTAAAGAAAACCATGGAAAAAAGCGAGTACGATCAGGCGATGGAAAAACTGGAAGTGCGCTTTGGGGAATTGCAAAGAGCATGCAAAGAAAAGAAAATTCCTATTATGGTGGTGATGGAAGGACTGGATGCGGCGGGAAAAGGTACGCTTATTAACCGTATGATCCAGTCTTTGGATCCTCGCGGGTTCAAAGTATTTACGGTGGGAAAAGAAAAAGAAGAGGAAGCAATGCGTCCATATTTTTGGCGATTTTTTACGAAGACGCCGGAACGTGGGCGCATGCATATTTTTGATCAAAGTTGGTACAAGGGGTTGTACGAAAAATCAATTTCCGAAAAGGAAGTATTGGATTTTGAGGAAATGCTGACAGAAGATGGAACTTTGATCATAAAATTCTTCCTTGTGATTTCCAAAGAAGAACAGAAAAAGCGTATCGAAAAGTTGGAGAAGAATCAAGAGACAAAGTGGCGAGTGACAGAGAAGGACAAAGAGAATAATAAGAATTACGACAAGTGTCTGAAAAAGTATGATACGATGTTGGTTCATACTGACACTGCAAATGCGAGCTGGACGGTGGTGGAAGCCACAGACAAACTGTATGCTACGTGCAAGATTATAACTACAATGGTAGAACGCATGGAGCGAGCAGTAAAGGAAGTGGAGAAACGAACGGAGTTACAGGCTAAGACTGGGGCAAAAAAAGAAATCAAGGAAGACAGTAACACGGACCGATTCCGCAATGGAGTGTTGCAGGGGGTAGATCTTTCCAAAGAGATGGATCGAGAGACATACAAAAAGAAGAAAAAGGAATTGCAAAAGCGACTGAACTCCTTGCATAACAAAATGTACCTGAAGCGAGTGCCGGTGATTCTTGCTTTTGAAGGATGGGATGCCGGGGGAAAAGGTGGCGCCATCAAGCGATTGACCCAGGCATTGGATCCTCGTGGTTACGAAGTGGTTCCGGTAGCAGGTCCAAACGATATTGAGAAGGCGCATCATTACTTGTGGCGTTTCTGGGAGAAAATACCGAAAGCAGGGCACATGACTATTTTTGATCGTACTTGGTATGGGCGTGTTTTGGTGGAGCGTATCGAAGGATTTGCACGAGAAGACGAGTGGAAACGTGCTTACAATGAAATCAATAATATGGAAGAGCAGTTCACCAATGCCGGGTGCATTGTGTTGAAATTCTGGCTTCATATCGATAAGGATGAACAAGAACGACGATTCCATGAACGGGAAGTAACACCAGAGAAACAGTGGAAAATCACGGATGAGGATTGGCGCAATCGGGCAAAGTGGGATGAGTACGAAAAAGCAGTGGATGAAATGATCGTGCGCACCTCCACCGAAGACGCACCATGGATTGTGGTGGAGGCGAACTCGAAGTATTATGCCAGAATCAAAGTGCTGGAGACCGTCGTAGAGGCGCTGGAAAAACGGTTCAAATAATCCAGCCGACTATTCATGATCTGTCTGCATGGCAAAGGTGGCAAAATCTTTTGGAGACATTTTTTCCAGTTTTTGAAATGCTCGATAAAACGTGGAATAATCATTGAATCCAACATCCAAATATACGGCAGAGGGATGAATGCCCTCTGTCATTTTTTGTTTTGCCATGCTGATGCGTTTCATCAAAATGTAATTATGCAACGTAAGGGCAGTTTGTTCTTTGAATAATTTGGTTAATGTAAATTTGTTAATATAAAAATGATTGGCAATATCGTCTAAGGTAAGAGACTCCATGTAATGTTCGTTAATGAACGCTAAAACTTGATCCACTATCGGGTTGGCATGGGTGGTTTTTCGAGGCGCCATATCCAGTAATATATGTTTGTTGATCAAGGTCATAATTTCAAGGATACGAGAGCGATTTAACATTTCTTTTCCATAGTAATCTTCCTTGTTACTGCGATGCATGAGATACATCGCCTGAAAAATACGTTCAAAATCAGCAGAATCCGATATTGTAAAATGATAGCGCTTTGCCTTTATCGCCATTTCAATGGGCTGTAGAAGGGAGTGCTCATTGAATTGAAAGGAAGCAAGGCAGGCATCTGTGATGTACATATAAATACGATCATAGGGCATATTTAAGTCGCCGATGGGAAGAAGCTGGTGAATTGTGTAAGGCGGAATTACCAAAACATCCCCTTTTTTAATCATATATATCTTGTCCTCAACAAACAATTTCACCGAACCACTTAAGAAAAAGTAGATTTCATAAAAATCATGAGTGTGAGCAAACAATTTTGGGAAATGGTCGTTAGTTGTTTTTGTGCATTGGTAAAAATAATCCGTGGAAATCGGATGCTCCGATTCGTGCAATATATATCTCATAAATAACATCCTTTCTCATCAGCAAAACTTATGTTCCAATTGGTTGTTCCCATTATATGTCAGAAGAGAGAGGGAGTCAATAGGAGTTTGCAAAAAAATAGTGACAGAAAGACAAAATTTGCGATATTTTAGTAAAAAAATGCAATATATGGGTAAAGGAATTGAAAAGTAGTCAATTTATGCAATGTCAAGGCAAAGAAGTGCAATGGAACATTTGAACCAGATAAGGCACAATAGAAGTATCATTTAAAGAAAAGGAGAGGATGAATGTGAGACATCACAAATTCATGTTACAAAGAATCATTGCTGGGGTAATGGCAGTGGCGTTGGTAACCACTTCCGGTTTGCCGACGGAGGATGTGTCAGCGGCGAAAAAAAGTATAAAAACGTTGAACATTTCCAAACCGATTGTTAGCACACTTGCGCTAAAGCAGGGAGAGAGCTTTTCGTTGAAAGTAAAAGTTTCCCCAAAAGCGCTGGCGAAAAAATTGAAATATTCGTCTAACAAAAAGAAGGTGGCTTCGGTTTCTAGCAAAGGAAAAATTAAAGCAAAAAAAACGGGAAAGGCGACCATTACCGTTTCTAGTAAAACGAAACCGAAAAAGAGTGTAAAAGTAAAAGTGACGGTTTACAAAAAGTTTTTGAAAGCGAAAAAAGTCACAATAAATGCGCAGAACACAACGTTAAATATTGGGGAAACGATGGCGCTAACGGCAAATGTGACCCCAAAGAAGGCAACGATTAAGAACGTTACTTATGTAAGTGAAGATAAAAGCGTTGCTACAGTGAATTCAAAAGGTGTAGTAATAGCGAAAAAAGAAGGAACCTCAAAAATTACTGCATATGCTTCGGATGGACGGGGAGCAAAGGCAACATGTACCATCACAGTAAAGAAAAGCGAAGCGAATGTACCTGAGGAAACAGCAACAGTAGCACAGACAGTAACGCCGTCGACGACTGCACCGGTAAAAACTGCGGAACCAATCCAGTTCCCACCAAATGCAGATCATTTTACATTGGCGACGGGAGACAAGGCTGCATCTGTTTATGTGGATGAAAAAGCAGCAGATTACGATGGCTTGAGCTTGGTGGCGGACTCCTTTGCGGAGGACATTTCTCTTGTAACTACTGAGAGCGTTAAGCCTGAAGTTGTGACGAAAGCATCTGAATTAAAGGGTTCTGCCATTATCGTTGGTTCCATCGGCAACAATGACGTCATCGATTCGTTGATTGCAGAAGGGCGTTTGGATGTGTCCGAAATCAAAGGAAAATGGGAAACCTACAAGATTCAGATCATGGACAACCCCGTGGAAGGCGTAGAAAATTCAGTTGTTGTAGTGGGAAGCGATAAGCGTGGTGCCATCTATGGTTTATATCATATTTCTGAATTGATGGGTGTGTCTCCGTGGGTATATTGGGCAGATACCGTACCGGAGAAGAAGGATACCATTGATTTGAAGGAAAATGAACTGAACACCACATCCAAGGAACCATCCGTAAAATATCGTGGTATTTTCCTCAACGATGAGGCCCCATCCCTAACTGGTTGGGTGAAGGAAAAATTTGATAACTACAATGAACTGTTCTATGAACATGTGTATGAATTGATCCTTCGTTGTAAGGGAAATTATTTGTGGCCAGCGATGTGGTCCAACACCTTCAGTGAGGATGGAGAAGAGTCGAACATTGCCAATGCAGAGTTGGCAGATAAATACGGTATTGTTATGGGAACTTCTCATCATGAACCAATGTGTCGTGCCGGTGTGGAATGGGGAAGATTATACGAAAACTATACCGACGATAAACTTTGGGATTTTAATGAAAATGGAGAAGCCATTACAAAGTTTTGGGAAGATGGTATCAAGCGAAATATGCCATATGAAAATGTATATACCCTTGGCATGCGAGGCGAATCCGACTCTGCGCTGGAAGGTGGGGTGAAGGAAAACATTGAACTTTTGAAAAATGTAATTACCACGCAGAAGAAAATCCTTTCAGATCACAAATTAAGTGATGCACCACAGGTACTTACCGTGTATAAAGAGGTGGAGCAGTATTGGCATGGCACCGACCAGGTAGAAGGATTGAAAAAATGGAACGTGTTGGATGACGTGACCATTATGCTGTGTGATGATAACTTTGGTAATATGAGAACATTGCCGGATGAAGAATTGCGCGATCGCAAAGGCGGCTGGGGGATGTATTATCACTTTGACTATCATGGTGGACCAACTTCTTATGAATGGGTAAACACAGTCGAGTTAAACAAAGTCTGGGAGCAGATGACCATGGCGTATGAACATGGCATCGATGATATTTGGATTGTGAATGTGGGCGATCTGAAACCAATGGAAATGAATATTTCTTATTTCTTAGATATGGCGTATGATTATGAGACTTGGGGTGAAAATGGACGCAACAAGACCGAAGATTACATGAAACAGTGGGTAAGTGAGCAGTTTGGTACAGCACTTGATGAGGAGCAGGTTGAGGATGTGACATCCTTGTTCCAAGAGTACACATGGCTCAATACTTCTTGTAAACCGGAATCTTTGAATTCGGCTACTTACAGTGCAACCAACTACAATGAGGCACAAGAAATTTTGAATCGTGCAGAGAACATGATTGCCAAAGCAGATGAGTACAAGGCGATTGTTCCGGAGGAACTGCAGGCAACATACTATCAGTTGGTATATTATCCGGTGGTGGCATCCGCCAATGTGGCAAAGATGCAACTTTATAGTGGGTTGAACAAACATTATTATGAATTAGGAAGTGTTAATGCTAATTTGTATGCTACGTTAATTGAAGAATGCATTCAGTTGGATAAAGACCTTCAAGATACATATAACAATGACATGCCGGGTGTTGGCGATAAGTGGAAAAAAATGATGAGTTCACCGCACGTAGGTTTCATTACATGGAATTCTGACGGATGGGCATATCCGGAAGCAAAATGGGTATCCGCGGAAAATGAATCTACACTTTCACTTACGTTAGAAAATCAGTCAGCGGCAGTTACAGAAGGAAACTGTTCTTTTGATACATTTACAAACATCGGTAAAGAAATGTATACCGTAACGCTTGCAAATATGGGTGGAGAAGCATTGGAGTATTCATTGACGCCGTCAGCGGATTGGATCCAGGTAAGTAAAAATAAAGGAACTATAAAAGCACAAGATACCTTTGATGTGTCTGTGGATTGGAGTAAAAATCCGACAGAAGATGGGAATATCGTTGTTATGAGTGGTGGGCAGAGCATTACCATTCAGGTACCTGTAAAAACCTATGATACGTCGGCATTGGCAAATAATACATACGTGTATGCCAATGGATATGCGTCCATGATGCCGGGACAATATGTGGCAACTGGGGCAGGAACCAATGGCACAGAGATTCAGGTGATTGACAACTATGGTAAGACAGGACAATCGTTGAAATCCTTCCCATCCAATCATGCACGTCTGGATAAGCCGGAAGACGGTGCGTATGTGGAATATGAAGTATCGGTAGAAAAAGCAGGAACGTACAAATTGACCACATTTACTGCACCATCCAATAATTTGGATCGTGACAATGTAGGGATCTATTATGGTGTTTCCGTCAATGGTGGAACCGCTGAGAAAATCAACACCGTAGATCCGTCTACTTTCCTTGCCGGAGAATATAGTGGTTCTTGGTGCAACGACGTAAAGGCGAGCGGAAGAAAGACAGAAAGTGAGATTGAACTGAAAGCAGGTGTGAATACTCTCCGCATCTATGCTATGGATCCAGCATTTGTTTTGCAGAAATTGGTAGTATCCGAGAAATCTATGGCGTATTCTCACATTGGACCAGCGGAAAGTTATTATGTGGGAAAAGAAGAAACAACGTCAGTAAAGGACGCAACCATTGTGGATTGCTACAATTTGCCTGGAAAATTGGTGGAAGAAATGGAGGCAAAAGAAGGCGAAGAATATACATACGATGCCATTGTAACAAAAGAAGAGAAATATAGCTTTGTTGTAACAGGTACTTCCGCAAATGGCGCTACGGCTAAATTGTACTGGAAGGATACGGAGATCGGAAGCGTGGAGTTTGGCGAAGAAGTAAGAGAGTATGCAGTAAAAGGCACTGTCTCTCTGGAACCGGGGATGGGAAAACTTCGTTTGGTTATGGAATCGGGAGAAGCTACCATTCAGAGTGTTCAAGCGATATTGCCAACATATTTGTATGCACCCGGTTCCATTCAGGCAACCCAATATACGGATAGCAAAGAAGATGGTGATACCGTGACGATACAAGAAGGCACAAGTTATGCTTATGGTGTTCGAGTGCCGGAAGCAAACAAATTCGAGATTTCACTTCGTGGAACTGCGGCTACCGGAGCAACCGTAAAAGTGTATTGGAACGAAGAAGAAATGGGAACGGTTGAATTTAGTGAAGCCAATAAGAAATACACCCTTGCAGAGCCGGTGGAAATGGAAGCCGGAGACGGCGTTCTTCGTGTCGAGGGAATCACGGGAGAAGGATTGCTTCAAAACATCGTATTGACAACGGTAGAGTTAGGTGAGAAGCAAGAAATCGATGTAATGGCATCCAGTAGTGCCGACGGATATGTAGCAAACCAAGCGTATGACCGCGATGATAGTACATCATGGAAACCGGATGCTACGGATGGGGAAAAAACCCTTACCTTTGACTTTGGAGCAAACTATCAGTTTGACCGATATGCGATTACAGAAAAAGGTGATGTAAGCAGCTACAAGGTAGAAATCTATGATGGATCCCAGTGGAAAGAAATTCATCAAGCGGATTCCATCGACAATGGTGCATTTGTATTTGTTCAAGGAAAAGAAGTGGTGGAAGGAAGTCAGGTTCGATTTACTTTTGTTGGCGAAAATGTGGACATTGCAGAAATTAAGCTGACACCATACGTGAACTGGGCTTGGAAGGATCAAGGAGTTTCTTTTGAGGCGAAAAGCAAAGAAGGAAAAGCAATCAATGTTCCAGAAGGTGTGATTACCGATGGTGACCGCATCACTGTTGGTATGCAGGAGGGAGTTGGTACAAGTAATGATTCCTCTCGTCATAGCGTGACGATGAATTTCTCGGAAGCGCATACCATCGATACCGTTCGTCTGTTTACGTTACAAGAAGGAAACGGCGTAGTACCGAATCTTGATATGACCTCGGAGAAGGCGCAGTATTCATACAAGTTCTCCTATTTGGATGGAACCGAATGGAAGGAAATCGGAGCTACGGTTCGTCCGGATCAAGGTACAAATCCGAAAGTTATGAGTGAATTTGCGTTGAAAGAACAGGTAGAAACCACGGCAATTAAAGTAGAAATCTACACAAGTCATTGGATTCGCATTAACGAGTGGGAAGCGGTGGAATCCCAATGTTTTGTGCCAATAGAATCCTGATTGTGTAAAAAAAATGTAAAAGGTAAGTAAATTTTTCTTGTTAATTCATCTCATTTATTATATGATAGTGATTAGGGGCTTGGTCATAAAGTTCCTAATCACTATTTTATATTACTTATGATAGTAGAGGAGAAAATTACAATGAATGCAGTGATTACAGCGGTTAAGCTATTGGGTGGACTGGCGATGTTTCTGTATGGAATGGAGATCATGGGAGATGGTCTGAAGCAAGGTTCCGGAGAGACATTGAAGAAAGTGTTGGGAAAATTGACACACAATGTATTTTTTGGTTTGTTGACAGGTACACTTGTTACGGCAATTGTCCAAAGTTCCACAGCTACCATCGTATTGACGGTTGGTTTGATTGGTGCCGGAATTTTGAATTTGCGTCAGGCGGTAAGTATCGTGCTTGGAGCGAACATTGGTACAACAGTTACCGCGCAGATTATTCGTTTGATGGACATTGATTCCTCTGGTGGAAGTATCTTAGCATTTTTCAAGCCGGATTTCTTGGCACCGATGGCGTTGATCATTGGTATTATCTTGATTATGTTTGTGAAAAAAGAGTCCAGCAAAAATGTTGGCTTGATTGCCTTGGGATTTGGTATCCTGTTTATGGGATTGCTTGGTATGACGGATGCGGTGGAACCGTTGTCGGAGTCACCGGCGTTCGCTAATATCTTATCCTACTTTAGTGACATGCCGATTATTGGTATATTTACAGGATTGATTTTGACAGTTATTGTGCAGAGTTCTTCTGCTATGGTTGGTATTTTACAGGCATTGTCATCCACAGGAGTAATGACATTTGAGTTAGTGTATCCGATTATCATGGGTATTAACTTAGGTACTTGTGTAACAACTGCATTGGTTTGTTCCATCGGTTCTTCCAAGGATGCGAAGCGAACCGGTATTGTACATATTGTGTTTAATACCATTGGTACAATTTTGTTTATGATTGTAATGTCCATCATACGTGCAATGGGTGGATTCCCGAATTTGTGGGAGAGCATCGTAGACAGTGGTGTCATTGCGAATTTCCAGACGTTATTTAATTTGCTTACCGCCGTTGCACTTCTTCCATTTACCAACGTGCTTGTGAAGATTGCATGTGCCTTTGTAAAAGATGACAAGGCAGAGGATGAGCAGTATGCAGAGTTGGCAGCGTTGGATGATAAATTGATGATTGCGCCAACGGTTGCATTAGGAAAAGTGACAGAGGTTGCCATTTCCATGGCAGTGGCAGCGGAGGAAAATATCGCTCGAAGCTTGGAGCAGTTCAATGAATACGATGAGAAGCGTGCAGAAGAAATCGCGATTGCTGAGGATCGAATTGATTGCTTTACAGACCGTGCAGATAACTATTTGATCCGATTGTCAGAAAATGTGGAAAAAGAGACAGATAAACGTCAGTTAAATATGTTAATGCAATGCATTCGTGATGTGGAGCGTATCGGTGATTATGCGTCAGATTTTGAAGAGCGTGCGAAGAAATTGTATGACAATGAATTGAGTTTTTCCGATAGTGCAAAGAAAGAATTGGAAATCTTGGCAGATGCTGTGCAGGAGATTCTGCGACTTACGTTGGAGGCATTGGAGAAAGATAACGATTATATTACCTGTCGAATCGAGCCTCTGGAAGAAGTCATCGATGATATGGTATTGTTATTGAAAAATCGACACACCGAGCGACTTTGCCAAGGTGTATGTTCCATTGACTCCGGTTTGATCTTCATGGATATATTGACTTACTTTGAGCGTACAGCCGATCAGTGTTCCAGTATCGCTATGTTGATTTTAGGAAAACGAAACGAAGAGATTATGAAAAATCACCATAGCTACTTGCAGGAATTGCATGAATCCGGTGACAAATCTTACGTGGCAGAACACGAAAATCGAAGAAATCAGTACCTTGTTCCATTGGAGAAAAATGAGTATTAAAAGAATTTGAATAATACAAGGAAAGGACTTTTCGCAACTGCGAAAAGTCCTTTGTGTATTAAGATGGATTCGCCACGCGCCAGAACACGTGGCTTCGTGATGCAAAAGAATCGCTATGCGATTCTTTAGATGGGATTCGCCACGCGAATCCCATTGACTTCCACTTCATCGTTGCATTCAATAACGATGCAAGGAACACCGTCGATGACTTTTGTGTCGATGAGGTCGGTGCGGTCCGGATTTACCTGAATGGTTACGTTTGGCGTTTTCAATTCGAATTTACGAACATTGGCAATGTTGTCTGCCACAAGTTTCTGGCTTTCGCCGACGCTTTCTGTAAATTTCTCTTCGAAGACTTCGATTTTTTCTTCGGGAACGCCACTGTTTGTCAAAAGTTTTTTTACATCTTCTTTGTCCAGTTCCAGCGGTTCCGGATTTTCTTTGTTTTCTGTAATCATTTCGTTCAGATTTTCATGAATGTTTTTTACCACTTCATAGTCACACGTATTTCCCAAAGATTCTTCTACGATGGCAGTGAAGGTTTCTTTTTGCTCTTTTGCTGGGAGTGGTAACGTGCAGCCAAGCAAATCATAGGAAAAATCAATGTCATTGTCGTTTGCATTTTTAGCATAGTACAAAAGACTATGTATATCGGTATTACGATCGTTGAACGCCGGGAATAAGAAGCCATTTTCCGGTGGTTGTACCAACCAGTCGCGGATGCAGTCTTCGATGTTGTTTTTCTCCGGATTGTAGCAAAGTCCTGCCTTGGAAAGTTTCACCGGACAGATACAGCACAAGATGAAGTCATATACATAATCCGACGAGTCAAAGTTTTCGATGCCATCGGAAGTAATGGCAGGAATGTCATAGGCATCGTGGATCAAAATGATATAATAATTTCCAGTGTAATCGTAAGTTTTAATTACCATATCGTAAAAACGATCCAAGAGGTCATTATCCTCAAGCTTGCTCTTTAAAATTTCCATTAAAAATTTTTGCTTTCCGTCTTCGTTGGTTTCTTCTTCCGTTGGAAATTCCATATTCATAAGATTTTTCCCTAATGTACCGGAAAGGGATTTACGGAAAATCTCTACATACTTAAACATTTCTTCTTCCGGGAGAGAGTAGAATGCTTCTTTCAGTTCCAAACGTTTATTTTTTTCGGCATCCACATAGCAACCGCAGATGCGGGTGATACCATTGTCATCTTTTTTGAATAATTTTTTGATTTCTGCAATTTCGGTTTTGTTCATGATTTCCCCTCCAAAATGTAATCTAGCTTTTACAGTATAACACAAAAACAGAAAATTTGACAGATAAAAAAACAGTAGTATAATTGTAAATATTCAGGCGGGAAAAGTCCGGAATGGTTACGAATATTTAGAATTATTCTTAGTAAGGGGAGGCAGTGAAGCGGTGCAGAAACGAAATATATTAATCATTGATGACGATGAGGATTTGTCCTTTATCATAAGTGAAATGTTAGAAAATTACGGATATGAGGTTAGTTGTGCGGCAAGCATTGAAGAAGGATTTGAATGTTTGGGAAAAATGACCTATCATTTGATTTTGTTGGATATTAATCTGCCGGATGGAACCGGATTTGAACTCTGTCAAGAATTACGTAAAGTATCCACGGTTCCAGTGTTATTTGCCAGTGCAAGAACCGATGAGAACGATCGGATTTCAGGCTTTGAGATGGGGGGAGATGACTATTTGCCAAAACCATATTCCATGAAGGAATTGCTGGTTCGAATTCAAGCGTTGATGCGACGCACTTATGGATTTGCTGACGAAGAGGAGAAAGTTTCCTTTGGCAAAGTAAAAGTAAACATAGCATCTCGAGAAGTGACGAAGGAAGGGAAAAAGGTATCCTTGTCCTTGCGGGAATTTGACCTGCTGGCATATCTTTGCAAACATGTGGATGTGGCGGTGTCAAAAGAAACCCTTTTAGCAGAAGTGTGGGGTGCCTTTTCGGAAGTAGAACCATCTACCTTGACAGTACACATTCGATGGTTGCGGGAAAAGTTGGAAGATGACCCGGCGAAACCGGAATACATTAAGACGGTTTGGGGCGTGGGATACAAATTGGAAGTGAGGAAATCATGAAGAAAAAATATATAACGATGATGACGCTGGTGATGGGGGTTTTTGCACTTTTCTACATAGGAATGTCTCTGTTCCAGAATTCAATGGATTCGCAACAACAAAAGGGACAACGGATTGTGGCATTAAATGAGGTGCAACAATTGATTCAAAGAGGGGACACGAATCTTGCGCAGGAAAAGTTGGAACAACTGAAGCGGTTGGAATCCCAACAGGAAGTTGTGGAGGAAAAAAATAAGGGAACCGGAGTTGTGCCCATTGTCAGTATGGGACTGATGTTGGGGGTTTTTCTATACCTTTGGATTGCGATTTTGCGTCCTTTTGACCGGATGAAGCAATATACCGAACAGTTGGCACAAGGGAATTTTGATATTCCGCTGGAGTATGAGCGTGCCAACTATTTTGGTGAGTTTACGTGGGCATTTGACCATATGAGAAAAGAAATTGTCCAGGCACGAGCTGGCGAGAAAGAGGCCATTGAAAACAATAAAACGGTTATTGCCACCTTGTCTCATGACATCAAGACGCCATTGGCATCCATCCGGGCATACGCGGAAGGCCTAGAGGCAAATCTGGATGGGAGTTTGGAAAAACGGGCGCGATACATGAGTGTTATTATGCGAAAATGTGACGAAGTAGCGGCGTTGACCAACGATTTGTTTCTTCATTCCATGACCAATCTGGACAAATTGAAGGTGGGAAAAGAAGAGGTGGAAGTGTGTTCCTTTTTGCAAGAGGTGTTGAACGAGTTGTCTGTGGAGCAGCACGACATTCGTTATCGAAAACCGGCATTTTCAGCGGAGGTTTTAATCGATAAAAAACGTTTCACTCAGTTGATGGAAAATCTAATCAACAATGCCAGAAAGTATGCGAAATCAGACATTTATGTTGAGGTAGAAAAGAAGGAAGAGATGGTGGAACTTTATATCCGGGACCAGGGACCGGGAATCCCGGATGAAGATATACCATTTATCTTCGATAAATTTTATCGAGGAAAAAATTGTGGAGAGGAGCAGGGATCCGGCTTGGGGCTTTATATTGTGAAGTACATTGTAGAGAAAATGAATGGTGACATACAGATACGGAATTATGAGCTTGGATTGGAAGTGGTAATTTCCTTAAGGATTTCTTAATATGTTTTGCGTTACAATAAATCCATCGTTGAAAGAAAGGAAATGAAAAGCATGAAACAAGCAATATTATCCGCACAAAATGTATGTAAAAGTTTTGCTCACAATGGTGGTCAACTTCACGTATTATCTGGTGTCAATCTGGATATATATGAAGGGGATTTTACGGTGATTATGGGAGCTTCCGGCTCAGGAAAGTCCACTCTTTTATACGCCATAAGTGGCATGGACCAAGCCACCGCAGGCCGAGTTATGTATCGCAATCGAGGAGACTTGGTTGCCATGAAAGAAAAAGAACTGGCAAAGTTACGTTATGAAGACTTTGGGTTTATCTTTCAGCAGATGCATCTTGTCAGCAATCTTTCCTTGGAAGAAAATATAGCAGTCAGTGGGTATCTGGATAAGAGAAAATCGAAGGAAGACGTTGCAAAGCGAGTGGAAGAATTGCTGGAGAGGATGGGGCTTACCGAAGTAAAGAAACATTTGCCGGCACAGGTGTCCGGTGGTGAGCAACAACGTTGTGCCATCGCACGTGCCGTTGTAAATACGCCACGACTTCTCTTTGCCGATGAACCGACGGGAGCGTTGAATCGAAAGAATACAAAAGAAGTATTGAACCTTTTGAGTCAGCTGAATCAAGAGGGACAGAGTATCGTTATGGTAACCCATGATGTACGAGCAGCGTTGCGAGCAACACGGATTGTGTATATCGAAGATGGAAATGTCATCGGTGATTTGACGTTGCCACCATACAAAAAGGAAGAAGAGAAGAGCCGAGAAGCACAGGTAAATGCATGGCTTTCTTCGTTGGAATGGTAGGTGATAAGCATGGAAATCTGGACATTATTAAAAGCGAATATTCGATATAAAAAGGGAGCCTTTTTTGCCATTGCTACCATGATGTTTATCATTGCTCTGGCGGTGACTTCCATTATAAGTTCGGGAGACAACTGCAAGCGAAGTGTTCAGCAGGAGTTTGAACAATTGGATAATGGGGAGTTGTGTGCCTTTTTGAAAGAAGAAAATTATACAGAAGACTTAGAACAATCCCTTAAGGAACATAAATATGTGGAAGAGGTAACGACGTATCCAAGCATTGTAACGAAAATGATTAGGACAGGGACCTATGAAACTAAGACAAGCTGGTTTATGCAAAAGCTTCGTTCGGAATATCATCTTTATGCGGAGGACGAGACGGCGGAGACCCGCGAAGTGCCGGAGCTGAAGGAAGGGGAAATCTATGTTCCGTTGGGGGTATGTACCAATGCCGGTTGCCATATCGGGGATACCATTGAAATTACGGTTGGAGAAGAGGTGCATAATTTTACCATTAAAGGAATTATCGTGGAGCCTTACAATGGATGTTCGCAAATCGGTTTTAAACAAGTGTTTATCAGTGATTCCGATTTTGATAAGCTATACAAAAAGGAGGTAGCATTTTCCGTTGTTTATGTGAAGAAAAAGGATTCGTGTTCGCTGTCCGATGGTAAGTTTAAACGGGAATTAAACCTTGCATGTGGGATTACAGATCAGGCGGAAGGGTCGTTGGCAAGGGAAGCGAGTATTCATTATACTTGTCTGTTCCCGGACATGATATCTTCGATTCTTATGGTGTTTATGGGGATGCTATTCGTGGTGGTATTGATTGTCATGGGACATAATATCTCTTCTGGAATCGAGATGGAGTATACGAAGATTGGAGTATTGAAATCCCAAGGATTTACACAGGGAAAGATACGGGGAATCTATATATTACAGTACATATTGGCAGAGGGAATCGGGATTTTTCTCGGTATGGTAGGAGCGATTCCTCTGACAAGAGTGTTAGACAATGTCTTTGAACCAATTACGGCAACGTCGATTCAAAGTGAGATTTCCATTTTGAAATGTAGCGTCATGATGTTGGCGACATTGGTATTTTCGGTATTATTTATCGTCCTTTGTACTAGAAAAATCAAAGCGATATCGCCAGTGAAAGCGTTGAATGGAGGACATGAGGAAATTTACTTTGACAGTCGTTTGAAAGCACCGATTGGAAGAACAGCCTTGTCTCTGGGTCTGGCATTTCGCCAACTCATCACCAATAAGCGTCAGTATGTGGGGATACTGGGAATTGCAGCACTTCTTACCTTTTTTGTAATTGCTATTACGGGACTTGGAAATGTGGTGAGCTCCGAATCGGCACTGGAAAGCATGGGCGTGATTTGTAGCGATGTGGATTTGACATTTTCTGGTGAGGCAGAAGATGTGGATCGGTTACAAAAAGAGGTGGAGTCCACGGTGGAAGAGATCACAGGGATTTCGGAGAAATATTACCTTGTGTCCCAATATATTAGCCTCAATGGGGAAGAGATTTATTGCATGGGCTATCAAGACATCCGTTCCATAAAAGGCATTTTAGAAGGACGGGCTCCTTTGTATGAGAATGAAATCATGATCACAGAAACGGTGGCAGAAAGTTTTGATCTTCATATCGGAGACGAAGTACAACTTGGGTGTAAAGAGAAGAAAGAATCCTATCTCATATCCGGATATAATCAATCCTTGAACGATGTGGGGATGTGTGTGACCATGTCGTTGGCGGCGGCAAAACGAATCGGTATCTTGGAGGCAAGGATGGGAAATTATTGTCTGACAGATGCAACCAAGAAGGAGGAAGTTGCGAAAGCAATCAATGAAAAATATGAAGGTGAGGTGTCCGCGACTGCCATTGATATGGAGGATTTTATGGGGACAATATTGGTTGCATTGCAGGCAATGAAGGCAATTATTTACATATTCACGGCAGTATTTGTGTTTGTGGTGGTGTATATGGTGTGTTCTCGAAGCTTTTTACGAGAAAAGACCGATATCGGTATTTACAAATCCCTTGGATTTACCTCAAATAATTTGCGAATGATGTTTGCGATGCGTTTTCTCTTGATTGCTCTTCTTGGATCCGGCATTGGGATGGGGTTCAGTATTCTTTGCTCTGAGAAATTGCTGACACTTCTTTTAAAGGGGATTGGCGTGACGAATTTACAAATGGAGTTCGGACCTGTGGTCATTGCATTACCGATTGCCATGCTTTGTACATTATTTTTCCTATTTGCTTATGTAGTATCTCGTAAAGTTCGCAAAGTGTCCGTTCGAGAACTGGTTGCAGAAACATAGAAAAAACGATATAATAAGTTCCATGGATGAGAGAATATTTGAATAGGAGAAAAGGAACATGGGATTGAATGATACACCTTCAGCAAATCGACTTCATATCGGATTTTTCGGCTGCCGCAATGCGGGAAAATCCAGTGTGGTAAATGCCATTACTGGGCAGGAATTGGCGGTGGTTTCGGATACATTGGGAACTACAACGGATCCGGTGATGAAAGCCATGGAACTGTTGCCTTTGGGGCCGGTTATGATCATCGATACCCCGGGCTTTGACGATGAAGGGGAGCTGGGAGAACTTCGTGTAAAGAAAACGAAAGATATTTTGAATCGCACCGACATTGCGCTTTTGGTAGTGGATGCTACAGCGGGCATGAAGGAGACAGACCAGCAGTTGGTGGATATCTTTGATGAAAAGAAGATTCCGTATCTTGTGGTGAAGAACAAAGTGGATTTGTTGTCCGAAGAGGTTACGTCGGGAATGGCGAAAAAAGAAAATGAAATCTTCGTCAGCGCGTTAACCGGGGAAGGAATTCAGGCGTGCAAAGAACGAATCGGAAAAATGGTGGCTGTGGAGGATATGAAACTGCAGATCGTGGGAGATCTGATTCAGCCGTCGGATTTTGTGGTGCTGGTGGTTCCCATCGATGAAGCGGCGCCAAAGGGACGGTTGATCTTGCCACAGCAACAGACCATTCGCGATATATTGGAAGCAGGAGCGACCGCCATCGTGGTGAAAGATACCGAGCTTGAGGAGACATTGAAAAATCCTGGAAAGAAACCGGCGATGGTCATTACAGACAGTCAGGTGTTTGGTAGCGTGTCGCCGATGGTTCCGGTGGAAATCCCACTCACGTCGTTTTCTATCTTGATGGCGCGCTACAAAGGCTATTTGGAAACGGCAGTAAAGGGTGTTACTGCGGTGGAGACGTTGAAAGACGGAGACCGGGTATTGATTTCCGAAGGCTGTAGTCATCATAGACAATGTGGCGATATCGGAAGTGTAAAAATCCCGGCGTGGTTGAAAAAGTATACGGGAAAAGAGCTGGAGATTGAATTAAGTTCCGGCAGGGATTTCCCAGAGGATTTATCCCCGTATGCCCTTGTAATTCATTGTGGCGGTTGTATGCTGAATGAGCGAGAAGTGAAATATCGCATGAAATCTGCCATGGATCAGGGAGTGCCATTTACGAATTATGGTATTACCATTGCGTATATGAAGGGAATACTGAAGCGGAGCGTGGAAGTGATTCCGGGCGTGAGAGAGATGGTGTAGGGAGAGACAGGAGAACACAATGGGAAAATACACCAATTTCATGACAGAAAAGACATATGAGATTTTGTCAAAGGATGACTATATCGAGGAATTGCGGAATATCCGGAACAGATTTCGGATGTTTGATAAAGCTTTGGATCAGTTCATATTGGACCACGGATATTCAGGTGATTTGAACCAAGTGGAAGAAAAGGTGGCATACATTTCTGATAAATGTCGGCAAGCAGGAGTGCCGATTCCACGAAATGTAAAAAAATGGTACACAGAGAAAAAAGGGCTGAATCGGACATCGGATGTGGCGTTTCAGCTCTGTTTTGCTTTTTCATTAAATGTGGAGGAATCCAATGATTTTTTGCGAAGAATATGCATGTTTCGCGGCTTTGATTGTCATTCCATAAAAGAGGTTGTGTATTACTTTGCGCTGAAACATGGACTTCGGTATGCAGAGGCACTAGAGATTTTAAAAAAAGTTCCAACTGTAAAACCAGGCAAATTACCTGCCACCGATATCGTGTATACGGATTTTATCATCGAAGAGGTGGAAGAAATGGAAACGGTGGGAGAACTGGTCTGTTTTTTGAATGAAAATGCCAATCGGTTCGGGTACAACAACGTAACGGCATGCGAGGTGATACACCATCTGTGGGAGCGGATTTCAGACAAGGAAAACGGATTGGCACTGAGGGAAAGGGAGTTGCTCTATTGTTCCTTTGATAAGGATGAGGAGGTACAGGAGCAAGAACAAAAAAGAAAAGATAAATGCCACTTGGCACATTCGATGGAAGAAATCTATATGCAGATTCTTGGGCTGGCAGGGAGTTATACCACGGAGATACATCGGGAACGTGGGATAAAATCTCTCCTCGTGGACAATGAATTGATACATCCGGTGGCGGAGGATTCCTTTCCGGATCGGAATGGTCTGACGAAGATTTTGCAAGGGTACCATGTCTCTCATGAGACGGTACGCAAAAATATGATCCTGCTTTCATTTTACCACTTCTGGAGCCAGCGGGCGATTCAGAGGATGAATTATCTGGTGGAGGAAGAAGATTCCTGCCGATGTGAACGAAGTATAGACAGTCAGTTGGAAGAAGCGGGATATCCAGCACTATATGCTGGGAATCCGTATGATTTCGTGTTTTTGGTAGCCATGCATTCCGACCAACCGTTAATGACCTTTCGGGATTATATGAGAGAAATCTTTTTTGCAAAACAGGATATGGATAAAGGAATGGAGTTATGAGAGAACGAATCCCTTTAAAAGAAAATACAGAGTTACGATTTACAAATCCCGAAGGTGGTGACATGGTATTTGTGATTACGGATGTGGTCGGGGATGGTGGAAGCTGCCTTGTATATGATGGGTATTACAGAAACCATGGTGGTGGAAGAAACACGGTTCGAATTAAGGAATGTTATCCATATTCGTTGCACTTGAAACGGAAAGAAGATGGAACACTTTTCGTGGAAGATCGAGAACGTGAGGTTTTTGAAGAGTACAAATCGCGAATGCGAGATTCCTTTGACGTCACCAACGAACTTCATGAGGCTAGTGGATTAACGAATCTCACATCTGGAGTATATGATCGATATGAAGGAAACGAAACCGTTTATGTAGTGACATCCTATGTAGAAGGAACGGCATTGTCCGATGTGACATTAGATTCACTCCAACAAGCGGTAAAAACGGTAATTAGTGTAGCAAAAAGTATTGAGAAAATCCATAGCCGTGGATATTTGTATCTGGATATCAAGCCGGAAAATATTTTGATTTATCCGGAAACGACAGAGTTAGTACAACTTTTTGACTTCGATTCTATGCTACGGTGGGACGAAGAAGATCACGTTTCGACCAGTCGGATAGCGTATTCTCAAGGGTTCGCACCATTGGAACAGAGAACAAGAAATCGAAGCGAAATCGGGAAGCACACGGATGTATATAGTCTTGGTGCGTTATTGTTTTACTTGGTTTTTGGCAGAACGCCGAGGACGTTGGATTGTGGTGCGGAATATGATTATTCTGAAATGCACTATGACCAGCTGTGTCAAAATCAAGTATATAAGGAGTTGACCACATTTTTTCATCACACATTACAGGTCTATGTGAAAGATCGTTATCCGGATATGCATGAAGCAATTGAGCAATTGGAAAAGATTGCAACATGTGCAGCATTACCAGAGGTGCACGTTTGTTCTACCTATATTCCGGAACCCCAAAATGTGATTGGACGTGAAGAGGAATGTAAAGCACTTTGGAATTGGCTTCAAAGTGGAGAAAAGGTGCTATTTGTCAGTGGAATGGGCGGGATTGGAAAGAGTACTATTGTTCGTAAATTTCTGCGGGATTATGAGGATGTATTTGATTCCATCGTGTATTTGCAATATAAGCATTCTGTAGTGGAAACCATAATCGATGATGGGGGATTTGTCATCCGTGGTTGCGAAAAAGAGAAGGAAGAGAGCGCAGAAGAATATTTTGCTCGTAAGAAAAAAGTTGCAAAACGGTTGACGGAAAACTCGAAATCCCTACTTATTATCGATAACTACGAAGGGATTCCGGATGAATTCTTTATGGAAATTTTGGATGTGAATTGGCGTGTGATTGTGATTACTCGGCAGGATATGAAAAACATCGGGTATCCTTGGTACAGAGTTCAAGAATTGTCTAAGAAGAATGAATTGCGGACATTATTCGAAGCATATGCGGGAGCGCGAATCGGTGGAGAAGACTTGCTACAATTTGAGAAAATGGTTGAAATGGTGGCAGGACATACGCTAACACTGGTGCTGATTGCAAGACAAATGGCAAAGAGTTATCTGACATTATCTGAGGCAGTACAATTGGTTCGAGAACATGGGATTGGAGCAATGGCACCGGAGAAGGTGGAGTACGTTCGAGATGGTGTGTTTGTATACGAAAAGATTTCTTCGATCATTCGAAGGATTTTTGACGTGTCGCAATTGTCTTCAGAAAAGAGAAAGTGCTTGAAACTCTTGTCTATATTTGCGCCATATGGAATTGATATTAAGGTGTTTCGGGATTTGATGGAATATGAGTCCTTTGACGATATGAATGAATTGGCGACTTTGGGGTGGCTGGAAATCCAAGATCAAATGGTGCAAATGCATCCGCTTATACAAGAGATCGTCCGACAATTGGAATGGACGGAGGAAGAGCGAAGAGTTATTCTCCGGGAGTTGGAGCATTTGCCTAAAGATCAGGAAAGCTTTCTCATCGAAAATGCGGAGCCGTTGATTGGTGCTTCGGATGATGTGGAACCGGAGAAGCGGATGGAAGTATACGATTATGTTGTGTATCTGCTCTGTCAGAAGGAAGATTATGACATGGCGAATCAATACTTAAGTCGCGCTCTGGATTTTGCTAAGAAATGGAAAAGGCATTATATCTATGGTCTCTACTACGATATGCTGGGTGATTATTATGATGCGATACTGAATGGGGCGTATGATCCTGAGGAACCAGAGGAGCGAAGATGGAGACGTGCATTGTGGAAGGCGGGACAGAAAGCAAGCTGGCATATGAAGCGGTCAAAGCATCCGAAAGCCGAGAAGCTTTGGGTGAAGTATCGTTTGAGTCATACGTTACTACTGATTCGAGGAATGCTTGGGAAACCCCGACAGATAAAGCGGTTGCTTGTGAGTGTGACAAGTAAGATTGCTCAAGATGATTGGAAACTTCTCTTTATCCTCAATATGGCATGGGCGTGGTATTATGCCTTGTATGAAGAAAAGGAAAATGAGGTTTTTGAGTATTTATATCAGGCATACGAAATCAATGAACATCGTTTCGTAACAGATTTGGACTGGGTGGATGACTATTATATTCCGGCGGCGAATATGATGTTTGAAATAGGGGATACGGAGCAGTCGTTACAATTTTTGAAAACGGCGTATGATATTTGTTCCACTCATGAGGAAGTTGTTCCCTATGTTCGTAAGATGCAAGATCTAATATTATATCAACAAGAGGTTCAGAAGGAATCTGGTGTATAAGCCAGGTTCCTTTTTGCAGTCACAAAACCATATTTTATTTTTGTGTGTTATATTCAGTGCATGAAAGGCAGGATTCGCGATACATGCATTTTCATAAATATACAGAGATCGTCCCCCACATTCGCATTTTCGCACTCTTTACGAGTGCTCACTCGCTTTTTCAAAGCTCAAATGCTCATTTTTGGGGGAGGAACTCGATTCGAGTTCCTTTATGATGTAACATACATATTCTTACGCATAAATGCGACGAATCTGTCTCTTACATCATAAGAGCTCTGAATCGTTACAATCTAGCATAAAAAGTCCTTGCCTGCACGTGACGTGCAGGTTTAGGATTTAGTTGGAGATGGATGAAGATGATGACTTTAAGAGAATTGTGCGGACATGTTAATGTTTCGCGAAGGAGCATCCAATGCTACGAAAAAGCGGGTTTGATGCAGCCTACAGCAAAAAATAAATATGGTCATTTGCTTTATGATGAAAGCATGCTGCGTCGAGCTCGTTGGATACGATTTCTTCAACAGTTGGGATTTAAGTTGAAGGAAATAGAAGGAATCATCGATGCTCCAGAAACAGAAATTCGCGAAGCACTTATGGTGCAAATTGGTCATCTGAAACATGAAAAAGAACGCTTGGAAGAAATTATTCAAGAGGCAAACGAGTATATAGAAAAGGGGAGAAGTGAGTACATATGAGTAAATTATCCATAAAATGTGAAAATTGCAACGGGCAGTTTGATGTGGAAGAACTTAATGAAACCGTCAAGTGTCCATATTGCGATACGGTCCATTCGGTATCGAATCTGTTGGGCGAAAGTGATGAGGTGCGGTTGGAACGGATGAAAACAAAAATGCTCCGAGAAGAAGCGGAGAAACGTCGTCAAGAAGAATTGGCGGAAAAGGAGCGGAGTGAAAGAGAAAAAGAGATCAATGAATTTAAGAAAAGTAAGACAAAAATTGTAATCATTGTTTGTACGATTCTCGCTGGAATGGTAACCATTACATGTTTCCAAGATGATAGGATTTTGGCAGGATTGGTTGGTATTATAGACTTTTGTATATTAGTGGCTGCCTATATGCTGGGAACACAAGTGATAAAGGAAAAATTCGCTGGTATGCGTATCATTATGACAATTGGTGGAATTGCACTTTTGTTTGTGGTGTTCACGTTATATTCCGAGACAGCTCCGGATTATACGAGTGAAGACGTGGATTGGGAGGAAGTGACGCAGGAAATCAGGGAAGATTCGGAAAAAGATGCAGATGCTATCTCAGAACCATCAAGCGAACCAGAGGAGACGAAAGAACCTGAGACTAGCGAGGTGAAAGAAGAAACGAAATCCGAGCAACCATCGAAGAAAAAGAAAGAAAAAGTTTCATCCGATTTCAAGAAAATGATGGATACATACGAAGAGTTCTTTGATGAGTACATCAAATTCATTGAGAAGTACAGCAAGTCAGATAATCCAGTGGATATGATGGCGGATTATGCAGAGTACATGGAAAAATATGCGGAGTACATCGAGAAGTTGGATCAGGTGGACGAAGATTCGCTCTCTGTGGCAGATGCCGCATATTATACCAAAGTTCAGAGTCGGATTTTAAAAAAGCTTTCGGAAATCGAATGATATTTCTCTTACCTAGAGAAAATCAAATAAAGTAAAAGGAGAATGAGGGTATGAAGAGAATTTTAAAAAACTGTTTTATCGTTGCGTTATGCCTTATGTTGGCAGGAGGTGTGGGGATTCCTAGTATTCATGTGGGAAACACTACCGTCGAATCCACCGTTGAAATGGTCCATGCGAAGCCGAAAATGAGAAAGAAATTTAAGAAGGCAATGGATGAGTATTTGAAGTTTTACAAGAAATACTGTAAATTCATAAAGAAGTATGAGAAGGGTGGTAATTCGTTGTCAATGTTGGCAGATTATGCTAAGTTGATGAAACAGCAGCAAAAAATGGATAAGAGTTTTAGAAAGTGGAAAGGAAAAAATCTGAATTCTGCCGAGTTAGCGTACTATACTAAGATAAATAGTAAAGTATTGAAGATGACATCTAAGCTGTAACAATAAGTCAGAGGAAAACTAGAATAAGCGACTATGTATCAAAGCGATATGTGGTCGCTTGTTTACTTTATAGGTTTAATTATTTGACAAGATGAGGAAGTTATGGGAAAATTAAAAGCGAATTATTTTTTTAAAAGGGATTCGTTTATTATCGGAAAAGGAGACGGTAAAATAATGTACAAAACAAAAATCGCTGTTATCACAGGAGCAGCCAGCGGGATTGGACGGGCTTTGGCGTTGGAGATGGCGAAAAAAAATTGTAATCTGATTCTCGTTGATATATTTGAAAAAGGTCTGGATAAAACGATTAAAATAATTGAGAATCAGGATATTTTTGTGGAAAAACACATTGTGGATTTAAGTGAGAAAGAGCAGATACACACTTTTTCAGCGAAAATCATAGAAAAATATTCACAGATAGATTTTTTGTTCAATATCGCAGGGATTGCAGCTGGTGGTACTTTTGAGGAAATGAAAGAAGAAACTTTTGAGAGACTGATTGGTGTTAATCTTATGAGTCAAGTATATTTGATGAAAGATTTTATACCACGAATGAAAAAAGAAGAAACAACCTACATTGTCAATATGTCTAGCTTAAATGGAAAGGCGGCATTTGCAGAGCAGAGTGCTTATTCTGCAAGTAAGTTTGCGGTGCGTGGAGTATCCAATGCCATTGCGTATGAAATTTCGGACAGCAATATTCAGATGTCCGTTCTTTATCCAGGAGCTGTCCGTACCAACATTGTACGAAATGCCATTCCGGCTAGTGCACGGGATATTTCTGCGAAACATACAACGATAGCAAAAGGAATGGATGCCACAAGAGCGGCCCGGATCATCCTGAAGGGAATAAAAAAAGGCAAACGTGATATCGTGGTAGGAAGAGATGCTCATTTGGTATTGTTCTTAAAACATTTTTTCCCTATTAGGTATTGGGATATGATTAAGAGAAACATACATTTGTAATTTGCCAGAAACTTGCAAATATTGCTAAGATATAATAAAATACTTAAAAATAGAAACATGGTGATATCATTGAAAAAACAGAGTACATTTTTGTATCGATTTGTGCGTTTTACATGCAAACCGCTTCTTATCTTACTTTTTCGTCCTAAAATCATCGGACGGGAGTATATTCCAACCAGCGGTAATGCAGTGATTGCAGGGAATCATAAACATGCATTGGATCCGCTACTTGTGGATATTAGCACGAACAGGATTGTGCGCACCCTTGCCAAAAAGGAGCTACATGATGGGATATTTGGCTTTGCTTTCCGAGGTGTCGGATCCATTCCGGTTGATCTGCATAGTAAGGAAAACAAGGAAGCATTGGCTGCAGCAGTAGAGGTCTTGCGAGAGGGAAATGTGATTAATGTTTCGCCGGAAGCGAAGCGCAATTACACCGATGAGCTATTATTACCCTTTAAGTATGGGGCGGTGTCCATGGCAAAGAAGACAGGGGCTCCCATTATCCCCTATGCCATTACTGGAGATTATAAATGCTGTGCCGGCAATCTGACCATACGTTTTGGAGAACCGATTTATGTCGGCGATAGGGACTTATATGATGCAAATAAGGAACTGTATCATACGATTCTGGAACTTATGATTTCCATTACGGACAAGTCGATTTTGGATGCAAAGCACATTACAACTTTTGAAGAATGGAGTAAAAAACATGAATAAACCTAGACATTTAGAATATCCGGATTGTTCTATATACGAATTTCTGGAAGAGAATGCAAAGAGTTATCCAACGCTTTGTGCCTTGAACTATTATTCAAGGGAAATGACATATCGTGAATTGCTGAAAGAGATTGATCAAGCAGCGAAGGCGTTTGTGGCGATGGGAATTGAAAAAGGGGATGCAGTTACCATCTGCTTACCGAATGTTCCCCAGGCTGTGATTTCCTTTTATGCCATTAACAAAATTGGAGCTATCGCGAACATGATTCATCCCATGTCGGCAGAAAAAGAAATCATTCATTATCTTTCTATTTCCAAGAGTAAGGTAATAATTGCACTGGATATGGTTTGGAAAAAACTGGAAGGGGTTCTTGGAAAAACAGAAGTTCAGCATACCATTCTTGTGTCCGTGAAAGAATATATGCCATTTTCAATGAAGCTGGTGTATACACTTGCGAGGGAGAAGAAGGTAACGGTTCCAGATGCTATTTATAATTGGCGTAGTTTCAACGAGCTTGCGAAGAAGGTGGACAAGGATGTTCATGTTGCGGGGAAGAGTAATGAGTGTGCGGTGATTCTTTACAGCGGTGGTACTACAGGAAAACCCAAAGGAATTATGCTCTCAAACTTGAATTTTAACGCTCTTGCGATGCAGGGAATCGATGGTTGCTCGGATTGTTTGTATGAAGGAGCAAGAGTATTATCTGTAATGCCGGTATTTCATGGATTCGGACTTGGAGTGTGCATTCATACCGTATTAAACTTTGGTGGTATGGCGATTATCTTGCCACAGTTTAATGCTGCGGAATACGATAAATTATTGATAAAGTACAAGCCAAATGTCATTGCAGGTGTACCTGCTATCTATGAAAGTCTCATTCGAAGTACATACATTGCCGGAAAGGATCTTTCTTTCTTGACATGTGTCATATCCGGTGGGGATTCCATGGCGGTGAATACAAAGAAAAAGTTAAATGAACTTTTGGCAAATCAAGGTTCCAAGACTACGGTGAAGGAAGGTTATGGACTGACAGAGTGTGTAACTGGAACTTGTTCCATGCCGGCAGGTTCAAAAAATCTGGAAAGTATCGGTTTGCCTTATGCAGATATGTTTTATATGATTGCAGATCCGGAAAGTGGCGAAGAACTTCCATACGGTGAAGAGGGAGAAATTGTCATGCGAGGTCCTACCGTGATGCTTGGATATTTAAATGAGCCGGAAGAGACAGCGAACACATTGCGAGTGCATAAAGATGGACACACATGGTTACATACAGGGGATCTTGGATGTATGGACGAGGAAGGATATGTGTATTTTAAACAACGCTTGAAACGAATGATCGTGTCAGGGGGATACAATATTTATCCGCAGCTTCTTGAAGATGTTATATGTTCTCACGAACAAGTGGTGACTTGTGCAGTGGTTGGCGTTCCGGATGAAATCATGGGACAAAAAGTAAAAGCATATGTGGTTCTAAAAAAAGGAGTTACCGAACAAGAACAGGTGAAGGAAGAGCTCACAGAACGTTTAAAACAAGATATTGCAAAGTACGCGCTTCCGCGTGAAATTGTGTTTATGGAGTCTCTGCCCAAAACCTTGGTCGGGAAGATTGCATACGATGAGTTGATTAAGGGGGAGGAGTAGAACCAATGGATACCAAGAAGAGGTTTCTGCTGGTTCATCCGGAGATTTCCCGTACAAAATACAATTTTGCCGGGGTAATTGACAATGAGCCACTGGAACTTGAGTACATCGTGGCGATGCTGAAAGAGGCGGGATATGAAGTGGCAATCTGGGATGGCCAGGTGGAAACGATACCTCTTACCGAAAAAGTGGCAAGTTATCGTCCGGATTTTGTATATGTATGCGGGCGGACTCGTCAGGAAAATTTTATGAAGGAATACTGTAAGGCGGCCAAGGAGATGTGTGGCAGTATCACAATGATTGGTGGACTTCATTCACAACATAATTACGAGAGATTTTATGAGGACTATATCGATTATGTCCTCATAACCTTTGATGTCTACAAAATTCTGGATGTTGTGCAGGGAGCGATACTTGCGGACATGGATGGTATTTGCTACAAGCTGGAGAATGAGTGGGTAAAAAATGAACCCGTTGCCTTTGATATCGAGAAGTTGCCAAAACCAGACCGGACCTATTTCTATGAACATTTGGAGCGATACCGTTATCTGGAACTGCTGCCCTGTGCACATGTTCGAACGGCATATAGTTGTCCTTATCGATGCAAGTTTTGCTATCGTAACCGCTTGAATTGTGGTGTTTATACATCGCGAAGTATTGTCTCTGTCGTGGAGGAAATTAAAGAAATTCAGTGCGAAAATATTTATATCATCGACGATGATTTTCTTGTGGATGTAGAGCGAATTCGAGAATTTATCCGGTTGATCAAAGAGCAAAATATTCACAAGAAATATGTATGTTATGGTAGGGCGGATTTTATTTCCCAGTACCCCGATTTGATAATGGAACTTAAGGACATTGGGTTTTACTATATTCTTGTGGGGCTGGAAGCCATTGATGATCGGTATCTTTCAGAATATAATAAGCATTCGGATATGTCATGCAACACAAACGCTGTTCGGATTTTAAATGAAGTCGGCATAAATATTATGGGAATGTTTATCGTAGATTTGGACTTCACAGCGCGAGATTTTTCACGACTATACAAGTGGATCAAGGCGCATAGGTTAAAGCATACAGCGATTTCCATCTTTACTCCGGAAATGTCGTCAGAGCTTATGATACAATATGAGAGTCGATTGATTACGGACAACCCGGAGGCATGGGATTATCTTCATGTGGTGGCGAAGCCGACGAAAATGAGTGTGGGTAGATTTTATTTTCATTATCATATTCTTGGGATAAAACTATTCATCAAAGGGTGGAGTGAAGGAATCTATGACTTTTTGGACTATGGATATTATATAAAATCTTTCCTAAAGAACTTATTCCGATTTGGTGGATGATTTTATCCTAAGGGAGAGGACGAAGACAAATGAGTACAACAAAAACAAATTCCGTGAAGAAAATAATTCCGAGTAAATTGGAAACAGGGTTTCAGCAGTTTTTATATAAACATGTTGGGAAATACATCCCAGCGTCTATGACACCGAATCAGGTAACAATGATTGGTGCGTTGGGTGGACTTTTTGCCATTATATGCACACTTCTTACTCATATTTCATTCTGGTTTTTTATCGGTACTATAGTAGGAATTCTGGTGCATCTGATTGCAGATGATTTGGATGGCTATGTGGCACGTAGTCGAAATATGTCCTCACAAGCAGGAGCGTATTTTGATCTTATTACAGATGTGTTATTTTCTACATTTTTTCTTGTTGCATTTGGTTTGTCTCCTTATGCCAGTATCGAGCTTGTGGCATTTGCGGCACCGGTATATGGGATAATCAATGTGACAGCCATGAACTACATCATATATTGCAATGAATTTTTGTTTCCTCGAATCGGTCCCATTGAAGCGCATATGATGTATGTGGCAGTGGCGATTCTAAGCATGATCTTTCATACAGGGCCGATATTTATCTTGTTTGGATTTGAGATCATGATTGCGGATGTTATCGTGATTGTTGGATTGATTCCTACATATTATGAGATGATTCGCTTGGAAGTACAGTTGTTTCGAAGATTGAAGGAAAAGGAAAAATGAAACATATTTACATTGTTCTGATTAAGGCGCATACCGGATTGGGGAAATTTGCAAGAATGTTTTCGAAGTATGATTATACACATATCGCAGTGAGTCTCGATTCAAGTCTTACGGATTTTGTTACCTATTCTCGAAGAAGGCATTATCTTCCCTTGGATGCTGGTTTCATGCACGAATACCGGGACTATTATGCATTTGGAAGGCATTCGAAGGTAAAGGTGAAGGTGTTTGACCTTCCGGTGGAAGAGCATTGTTATGAAGATGTTCTACGATTTATCTCTTCCTGTGAAGGGGATGAAGAGCAGAAGTTTAATTTGTTTTCTATGGTGACAATGTCCATTTTTCACGGCTTTCGAATTTATAAAGCCCATAACTGTATGTCGTTTTGCGGAAGGGTAATACAACTTACAGGTGTAATAAGTATGGAAAAACCATACTACAAATATTCCATTCAAGAGATGGATGCACTTTTGGAAAAAAATTTTTATTTCGAAGGGATGCTAAAGCGAAAAAGTTCTCCCGACTATGATAACTACATGAAAAGGGGATCTATTTGGGAACTTATTCGGACAGGAAGCAATACGATATTTACATTGATTAAGCGGATGATCTTTGATCGAAGCAGAATAGAGGATGAAGGATGAGGAAAAAAATTTCTACAGAGGCCAGACGTGGTTGGCTTCGACGATTATTGGCGGAGAAAGAGTATCTTCGCGTGATCGAGACGGTTAGTGGGTTGGAAGGTTTGATTGCAGAGTCTGTTTCTACCTGTGATGAAGAGGGAAGGGAAATGGGATTTGATGCACTTTGGCTCAGTGGCTTGTGTCATGCGGCATTGAAAGGGAAACCGGATAACGAACTTGTGGATATGTCAGAAAAATATGTGACCATCAACGAAATTTTTGATGTAACGACAAAGCCTTTGATTGTGGATTGCGACACCGGAGGATTGTTGGAACATTTCTGTCATCATGTTTCTACACTTGAACGTCTAGGGGTATCGGCGGTGGTTGTGGAAGACAAAAAAGGACGAAAGCGAAATTCCCTATATGGATGTGAACAGATACATGAGATGGAGGACGTCGATGTTTTTGCGGAGAAAATACGATGTGCAAAAAATGTTCTTTGCACGGTGGATTTTATGATTTTCGCCCGGATTGAAAGTCTGATTGCCGGAGAAGATGTATGTGTGGCATTGGAACGTGCAGGACAGTATGTCGCGGCAGGTGCAGATGGAATTGTGATTCATAGTGCCTCGGCAGATGGAAATGAAATATTTGAATTTGCGGAGGTATTTAAGAATCAATACCCAGATGTTCCTCTTGTTTTTATCCCCACGACATATCATCACTTTACTGCTACTAAGTTGCACGAAAAAGGGGCAGACATAATTATTTATGCGAATCAATTGATGCGAAGTGCGTATTTTGCTATGGAGCAGACAGCAATGTCTATTTTAAGTGAGGGAAAAAGTGAGTATGCGGATAAGCATTATTGTGCCCCGGTAAAAACAATTCTTAATCTGATTGATGGTGAATGAATATGATAAATACAAAACAATTTGTAGATTATTTACTTGGAAATGGACTTGAGTTTTTTGCAGGAGTTCCTGATTCGTTACTGAAAAATCTGTGTGCATGTGTGCAGGATGTCTGTGATTCTAAGCACAATATCACAGCAGCCAATGAAGGAAATGCGGTGGGACTCGCTTGTGGATATCATCTTGCCACAGGAAAATATGGTGTTGTGTATATGCAGAATTCAGGGATTGGAAATGTGGTGAATCCCTTGGTCTCTCTCGCAGATGAAGAGGTATACAAAATTCCGATGCTTCTTCTTGTGGGGTGGCGGGGAGAACCCGGAGTGCCGGATGAACCCCAGCATAAAAAGCAAGGAAAAATCACGTGGGAACTCTTTGAAACTATGGGAATCAAAACAATTCTCTTAGAGGATGATTATGAACACATTATCCGAGATGCTGTAGAATATATGACGCGACATGGAAAGCCGGTAGCGTTGATTGTTCGAAAAAGCACGTTCAGTGAATATCAATATTCTAAAGAGTCGGTGGAATATTCCATGACGCGCGAGCGAGCGTTAGAGGTAATTGTGAATCATGTTAATGGTGACGATATCCTTGTATCTACGACAGGGAAAACGTCTCGTGAGCTTTTCGAGTTGCGAGAACGACAGGGAATGGGACATGCCAATGATTTTCTGACGGTTGGCTCGATGGGACATACTTCGTCCATTGCATTGGGGGTTAGCTTGTTTTCGGACAGACGAGTCTATTGTATTGACGGAGATGGCTCTTTTTTGATGCATATGGGGGCTTGTGCTGTCAATGCAAATGCCATGGGTGACAACTTCCGTTATATTATTATTAACAATGGTGCTCACGAGTCTGTAGGTGGTCAACCAACCGTTGGATTTCATGTCCGTATGCAAGAGATATTAAAAGATTGCGGATTTGAACGTGTATACACTGCGCGAGAAGAAGAAGAGGTGGAAGAGGGGATGCGATACTTGGCTACCCATACAAAATCAGCGATGGTGGTATGTGTGCGACAAGGCTCCCGTGAGAATTTGGGAAGACCAACCTTGTCACCACAGGAGAATAAACGGCGATTAATGGAGAATTTGTTAAAATGAAAGCACTGATTTTTAATTCCGGCACGGGAAGTCGGATGGGGAGTATGACAGAGCATGGTCCGAAATGCCTGTTACAACTGAAAACTGGTGAGAGTATATTTGCCCGCCAGTTGCGAATACTTGCGGAGTGTGGAATTACGGAAGTGATTGTCACCACAGGAGAATACGAACAGGACTTGCAAGAGGAAAGCAAGAAGGTACAGAATATCACGGTTATGTATGTAAATAACCCAGAGTATGCAACAACAAATTATATTTATTCGATGTATCTTGCCAGCGAATATCTGGATGATGATATTTTAATGCTGCATGGAGATCTGGTTTTTAATAAAGAGTTGGTACAGGAGATACAATCGGATAAAAACTCTTCCGTCTGTCTGATCAACAAGAATATCAGTCAGCCACCAAAGGATTTTAAAGGCAGGATTTCAGAAGAGGGATATCTTCGTGAGGTTTCCGTGAATATATTTGATGAAGATTGTTATGCCCTTCAACCATTATACAAGTTGTCGAAGCATTGTGTGACAAGCTGGCTTGATGAAATTCGAAGATTTGTGGAACAAGGCATAACGAATGTGTATGCAGAGAACGCACTGAATCTCATTTCGGACAAGTTAAATATCTGTGCAATGTCGTACGAGAAGCACTATATTAACGAAATTGATACACCTGAGGATTTTGTGCGCGTGAGTCGAGAAATATCACTGGTTGAGAGTGGTGTCTATTTTTCTATATGTGCAATGAACCAGTTATGGGAGCGATACAAGGCAAAACGTCCTTTTGTCGTTATGGGAAGGCATCTTGCAGGTAGTGAGCTGGATCTTTGGTTGGATTCTTTGGAAATAAAGGTGTATAAATATTTTGGAGTGATGGAAAATCCTGAGTATGAATGTGTTATGTCTGCCAGACAAGCGTTTGAGGAGCATGATGGTGACATGTTGATTTCCGTCGGTGGAGGAAGTGCCATCGATATTGCAAAAGGAATCAAGTATTATCTGATGCAAAAAGAGGAATCATGGAAGGGGCTTGTGCATATCGCCATACCAACCACGGCTGGCTCGGGAAGTGAAGCGACGCATTTTGCTGTGATGTATCGGGACGGAATCAAGGATTCACTTGCAAATGAAGCACTGTTGCCACAGCATGCAATTCTTGATGTTCGAATGCTATACAGTCTTAGTGAAGAACAGCGAAAAATTTCTTTGCTTGATGCATTTTGTCATAGTATCGAAAGTATACTGTCACGCAATGCTACAGACGAAAGTAGAAGATATGCAGTATGTGCAATTAACATCATATCACAAAAATACCAAGCGTTCTGTGACGGAGAAACAGAAGTATTCCAAGACATATTTGTTGCGACACATCTGGCAGGGAAGGCGATTGATATATCAAAAACGACAGTGGGACATGCCATGAGTTATGTATTGACATCACTGTATGGGATCAAGCATGGACAAGCGGTGGCGATGTGCTTGATTCAAGCGCTAAAGTATATGGAAGAGAACAATCCAGATACGACGGAACTGGCGCATTTGCGAGAGTTGCTGTCAGTAAAGGAAGAAAGTATTGCCCAGTATCTGATGTCGATGTATCGGACAATGGATCTTCCCCAACCGGATTTAGAACGTGCAGATGCGGTGCTATTAGCGAAAGAAGTGAACGTGGAACGGCTGAGTAATTCTGTTGTGAGTTTTTCGGAGAAGGATTTGCAGGAGATATATCAGAAGGTGAAGGAATAAGCGACTATGTATCAAAGCGATATGTGGTCGCTTTTTGATCTTTTGCCAAGGGTAAAAAAGCTCGAAAAAACGTACGGTTCGGCTTTGGTATAACGAAAGATTTATGGCGAGTATAGGGAAAAACTAATTTGACAAAACCACAATGTTATGTAAAAATTACAATTGGGTTATTTTTTGTTTAAATATTTCATGAAAAATTTATCTGCTCAAAAACCAGAAGGAGAAATTGGAATTTTCTGAGACGGAAAAATATGCTAATTTCACAT
>JAGBBZ010000009.1 GCA_017938215.1 Eubacterium sp.
ATATTTATCGGAACGTACGTCTCTGTATCTGGGTTTGCTTTTTGAGGCGACACACCCTTTACTACCACTTTACATCTTAATATGTAGGAAGTCTTCTTCACCTTCGCTTGAATGTATGTGGTTCCTTTTTTCTTCACTTTCACCACACCCTTCTTCGATACAGTGGCAATTTTTTTATTCTTACTTTTCCATTGAATCTTTTTCTTTGTTCCTTTTACTTTCAGCGTTATCTTTTTTCCAACGGAAAGTGTGAGTTTTTTCTTATTCAAATATGGTTTCTTTTTTGCCGCATCCACAGACTCCGCTTGTCCACTTAGAGATAGCAACAACGAACATGCCAACGTAGCGGCTATGTATTTTCTCATTTTTCTCATGGCATTTCCTCCATTCGGACACTTTTTTCAAGTATAGCACATTTGGAGGAATGGTGCATTAGTTTTTTGATTTCCACACATTGGTCCTAATAAGGTTCCCCCACCCCACATGAGCATTTTTAGCCTTACTAAAGGCGAGAAAGAACACGAAGTGTTCGAAATGCGAATTTGGGCCGTGGGGAAGTCCTGAATCGTTATGTTTTAGTTCATCACGGCATTATATTTTCTTGCGGGCAAAAAGACGGACCTCGCCCTCTCTGGTCAGCATAAGATTATCCGCACTGATATCCCGGTGAATCAGCCCCGCCTCATGCATTTGATATAAGGCAACCAAAACCGGTTCCATCAATCGAAGCACTTCATCCCCTGCCATTTTCCCGTGTCTGCGAATGTGCTGCTTCATGCTGACACCATCGATGTATTCCATCACGATGTACGCCGTATCATTTTCCTGAAAAAAATCCCGCACGGAAACAATGCCACGCATATTCAAAAATCGCGACATGGTTCTCGCCTCACGCAAAAAAGAGCGAAGACCATTCTGAAATTCTTCCTTCGCTCCCCCTTCGTGAATCTGTACCGAAGTGTGGCCGTAGTGCAACGTATCTCGTCCCACCAGCCCCTCCGGATAATACTCTCTCGCCCCCATATGGACATTTTAAATAAACAATGCTAGGTAATGCGGAATCGTTAGCTTCGAATCACTCTCTCCAACATTCCCTCCAACAAGTTTTATAGCCACCGAAGGTTTATACATCTCCACAAACAAATTCAATGACTTAGTGGCTGTATTGCCAGCCTTTACTTCGATTGGGATAACTTCCCCATCCTTCTCAATAATGAACTCAAGCTCAGATTGGTCATTGGGTTTGAAATAGTGAAGTATATACCCATTTTTTACCAACGTCTCTGCAACAAAGTTTTCATATATTCCTCCCTTGGCAAACCCTTTTAGTTTTCCATTTAATAATGCCTGCTTTGTTGCAAAGCCATACAAAGCCATCAATAGCCCCGTATCATTTAGATATAACTTAAACTCATTTGCTTTTCCATACGCATTAAGCGGAAGCATGGGCGTAGATGCATTATAACATATATGAACCATATTGGAATCACAAAGCCATTGTATACTATCTCCGTATTTCCTCCCCGTAGCTCTGCTTTCCACCTCAGAATATTTAAATTTCTTATATTCTCTGGCAAGTTGTCTTGGAATACTGTCATAACATTTTCTTACCTTTACTTTTTCAGCACCTTTCGCATGTTGTGAAATATCATCTGCATAAGATGTAATTATCTTCTCCTGAATCTCCTGCACACGTCCAAAATCCTTGTGTTCCATAAAATCAGCCACAACTTCCGGCATTCCACCAACCACTATAAATTCTCGAAGAATGGTATCAAACTTTTGATTCATTTCCGGTGGAATCTTTTCCTTTACCTCGTAAAATTTTCTCAGATAGTCGATGGTATCTGCTCCGTAACCATACGCCCACAAAAACTCCTCAAAATCCAAAGAATACATCATCATCGTCTTTTCATATCCTACAGGAATGGACTCAACCTCTTCGACTTCATCGTCTGCATCCTTCCCATAAGCCAACCCCAAAAGAGCCCCCGATGCAATCACATCATATCTCCCATCCTCTGCAAGAAACTTAAGCGCAGTTCTGGCATTCGCACATTTTTGGATTTCATCTAAAAATATCAATGTTTTTCCCGGTATCAATTTTATCCCTGGAATATTAGCAGTAAGTCTTTTATATATTTCATCCGCAGACCTATCCCCTTCAAAAATCACCTTTAGGGCACCTTGCATATGAAAATTTATCTCAACAAAACTTTCATATTCTGCTTGTCCGAACTCACGCACAAGATAAGTCTTGCCTACCTGCCTTGCACCTTTTATCAAAAGACATTCCTTTGACTTTGTTTTTTTCCATTTCAACATCCTATTGTACATTTTTCTTTTCAGCATAAAAACACCTCACAATCTACTTTCAGCATAGCACATATTTCCCTAAAATTCAAGAATTATGCATCAAATCAGCTATTCTATTTTTTGTTTTTTGCATCAAATCGAATACTGCACTTCGTGTTTTTTGCATCAAATCGGATGTTTTTTCTCTTACGACATCTTCGGCTTAAAAATCAACGACGCCAGATAACTGATAATCAACGCTCCGGAAATCCCCACAGCGGCATGCTCCAAACCACCGTAAAAAATCCCCACAAACCCTTGGCTATCCACCGCCTCTTTCACGCCTTCAAACAGCAAATTTCCAAAACCAATAAGGGGCACCGTAGCTCCCGCCTTTGCCCAATCCGCAAAGGGCTTGTAAATTTGCAATGCACTGAGCACCGCTCCCGTACACACCAAGATTACCATAATACGTCCCGGCAACAATTTTGTATTGTCCATGACAATTTGAACCAGTGCGCAAATGGCACCACCAACCAAAAATGAAATTACATAGTCCATTTCATGATCCTCCTTGTTTTTGCGAAGCAAAAATCCGAGCTCCTATGCGAGGAGAGGATTTTCCTCCTTGTTTTTGCGAAGCAAATGTCTCTCTCCGCGAGCCATCAATCCGAGCTCCTATGCGAGGAGAGGATTTTCCTCCTTTTATTGAATCTCCAACATAACTCCATGCGCAATGCCCGGCACTGAGTTTCCTTCATTAAAACTAACGGTAGATAACAGTGCTCCTGTAGGCACAAATAGAACTCGTTTCCAATCTCTTTTTCGCATCTTATGAAGAATATAGCCCGCCAGTGTAATAGCGCTGCAACCACACCCGCTGCCACCTGCGTTAGTATCCTGTTCCTCATTAAAATAAATCTCTGTCCCACAGTCCATATGCTGTTTGCCGATATCGTATCCGTATCCCAAAAGCATATCTTTTAAAATCCTCTGACCGATGGTTCCCAAATCCCCGGTGATGATCTTATCATAATAATCCGGTTGAATATTGAAATCCTTGAAATTATTGAGAATGCAATCACAAGCAGCCGGGGCCATACACGCTCCCATATTCATGCTGTCCTTAATTCCATAATCCGTAATAGTACCCGTTGTGATTCCTTTTATCTCCACATACCCCAGTTCTTTCCGTTTCCAATTTCCATCTCCTTTTCCAAGTACCACGGCCCCACTTCCTGTGACCGTCCAGGTAGATGAATAGGGTCTCTGATTTCCATAGGCAAGGGGAAATCGAAACTGCTTTTCTGCACTGGCAAAATGGCTGGAAGTCAATGCCACCACATAGTCCGCAAACCCACCTTCCACAAGCATGGAACCAATCCCCATAGACTCTCCCATGGTGGAGCATGCGCCATACACTCCAAACATCGGGATATTCAAATTCATAATACCAAAGGATGTGGCAATGAGCTGCCCCAAAAGATCCCCGGCAATGATGTAGCGGATATCGTCCGGTTCCAGCCCTGCATTTCGGATAGCAAGATCCGCCGCCATGTGTTGCATTTTACTTTCTGCTTCTTCCCAGGTCTTTCCACCAAACAAAGGATCGGTTTCTACAAAATCAAAATATTTTCCGAACGCACCATTGCCTTCCTTTTCGCCCGCCACCGAAGCCGCCCCAATGATGCATGGCGGTATTTCAAATTGGACACTTCGTTTTCCTACTTTCTTTTCCATCGATGCCTCCATCTGTTGCACCCATAACATTTGTTTTTACAAACAAAACGTGCACATACTTTTTTCTTAGTATGTGCACCTTTTTCGATTTTACTCGTTAAATTTGAAACTATGTATAACATTTCCATATTGCCATCGGATGTTCTCTTACTCGTTCCACGATAGCCTCCTCATCAAAAAGAAGTTCTGGCCTATACTCTTTTGCCACAAATCGTTCCATGTACTCCTTTTCCTTATCTGTCAATTGCATCAATTCCTTGATGTACTCTTTGGCCTGCTTCTTTCTCTCCTCTAGTAAAAAATTATCTTTTTTACTAAGGACCGGAAATAAGTCTCTTCGTATCTTATCGAAATGTAGTCTATCTATCGCTGATGTGTCAAAATTTGCGTTAACAGTTTCGGCAGATATGGTAGTATAAAAAGCAAAGCACTTACGAAATATATCTCTTTCCTCAGCAAACAACTTTTCTTCAATTAGATTTCCCCAATCATACAAATCTCTAGCCGCTGCTCGATTAATTAGCGCATTTCCCTTTGCAGCAAAAATTTCCATTGGCGCCATCATATGAATTAATACACCATCATCAAATGCAGGCGAAAGAATTTTTCTATATACAGGCTCCAAAATATGAGTTCGCAATGAATAGTTTAACTCAATTTTTATCATATCGCGATTACCGCCGGCATTTTGATATTGGTAGCAAAACGCATCCAAACTATGACTAAATCTGGAACCATTGGAAAGTTGATATCCTTCCCTTTCCATATAGTCTTCGATGAGTTTCCGAATCCTCTCTCGTGCCAATAACATATCCTCTTTGCTATCATTTGGAATATAGTCCATATCAATATCTACCGATAATCGTGGTAAATGAAACACAATAAGATTAATAGCAGTTCCACCTTTCAAAATCAGATGTTCTCTCAAATATTCCTGCTCATTCATATACCGTAGTACTTCTCTCAACCGGAGCACCTTTTCAAAGGTATCACGTACAAAACCATATTCTTGTGCAGTTCTTCCTATCTCTGCCTTATTATATATCGGCATCCAACATCACTCCATTCTTCGCATTGTGCAATTCGTCCGGCACCACCAGTTTCCATGTGTCATCATAATGTCCCTTCACCTGATCTCGTGTAAGATATCGCTTACTCTTTCCGATTTGTTCTTTGCAATTCTTAAAGAATTCATCTGAAAGCCCCATCTTCTCTTTATATTGCCATAATAAATATCCCATCTTTTGATACAAAAACTGATTTTGATACAATTCCAAATATTTAAGTAACCTCTTCTCTTGCATCTTACGCATACTTTCAATATCCTGAACGACTTCTTCAATTCCTGCAATCTTATCCATATCCTTAATGCAATCAACCAACGTACGCTCCATATTGGTCACAGCGATTCCTCCACTATAGGGTGGTTTATCAATCCCCTCCAAACTTCGTGATGCAATATAACGATATGTATATCCATCAAAAGTAAACTCCCGAAAACTAGTCTCGGAGGATACATATACTTCATAAAATACTTGGTCTGCAATTCCGTAGTATTCCATTGCCGTATGATGTGATACATAGGAAGTTGGGGTAATGTGACTCGCTATTTGAAAGCGATTTGCAATGGGTGCACCAGTCTCACCACTAATGCACGTGTACATGTTATTGCGAATCTTCACTAACATCCCATCCTTCATGAGACGTTTTATCGCCGAACGTGCACTGTCCATATTACCATAATAACAATTTACATCTTCTACTTTAATGATAGGCTTCTTTAATAATTCAAAATATAAATTCATAGTCCGCCCCCGTTCATTAATATATCATTTTGGTTCATAAATAAACTATTTTGTCTTATTGTTAAACCAATGATATACCCATGCAACTGATTTGTCAAGTCTGTTTTTCTTAATTATTACCAAGTTCTCTTTTACAAACAAAAAGTGCACATACTTTTTTCTTAGTATGTGCACCTTTTTCGATTTTACTCGTTAAAGTTCAAATGATTAGTTATCGCTCTTTGCTTTCTTCGCTTTCTTATTCATAAAGAACCATACTGTACCAGCAAGACATACAGAAGAATATGCACCAGATACAATACCTGCGATCAATGGAATCGCAAACTGACGAACGGAATCCACACCCATGATGGCAAGTACAACAACCATGATTAAAGTAGTAATGGATGTGTTGATACTTCTGCTCAATGTTTGTGTGATACTCTCGTTTACGACAACTGCCATATCCGCACGACTTCCTGCTTTGGCACGATTTTCACGAACACGGTCGAATACAACGATGGTTGCGTTGATGGAGTAACCTACGATAGTAAGCATACAAGCGATAAATGTACCCCCCACTTCGATAAAGGAACTTCCTACTGCATAGATCATTAATACGACCATAACGTCATGAAGCAATGCGAGTACAGAACTTGCACCAAAGGCAAGGTTCTTGAATCGAATCCAGATGTAAAGCAACATACAGATAGCAGCAATGATAACCGCTACGATAGCATCTGTCTTCATCTCATCACTTACGGATGCGGAAATTGTCTCAATCTCAATACTATCCTCTGTTACATTATATTTTGCACCAAGATCAGCAACTACTTTCTTCTGCTGGTCTTCTGACAAATCTGTAGTACGAACAATCAATGTTCTTTCACCTTTAACATCAGACAGTTCTGCAGATTCTACACCAGCAGATGCCTTTACTGTCTCAGTTACTTCTGTCTTAAATTCGCTACTTGCATTTCCTGCTTCGTCAAATCCTTCTGTCTTCTCATCAAATGTGACGGATGTAGAAGAACCACCGATGAAGTCAAGGCTGTAGTTCAAGATTGTTCCCATTGGCCCCACTTTGTTTACAACCAAACCACCGATGCAAAGAAGAACTAATACACCAGAGATTACCAAATATTTCTTAAAGTTACCAACAAAGTTGATTGCTTTTCTTTCTCTCTGTACACCAAAAAGTTTTACATTATCAAGGCCAAGAGCCACAAAGCCATAGAGCAACCATCTCGTGACGAAAATAGCTGTGATCATGGAAAGAATGATACCGATGGCAAGTGTCTGTGCAAATCCCATTACAGTACCAGTACCCTTGATGTAAAGCACAACTGCTGCGATCAATGTCGTTACGTTACCGTCGATAATCGCAGACAATGCCTTTTCAAAACCAATTTTAATGGAAGACTTAACTGTCTTTCCGGTTGCAATCTCTTCACGGATACGTGTAAAGATAATACAGTTCGCATCCACCGCCATACCGATCGCCAAAATAACACCGGCAATACCAGGAAGCGTCAATGTTACATTAAGTAAGTTCATCGCCAACAAGGTTGCCACAATATACAAAATCAACGCAAGTGAAGAAGCAACACCTGGAAGTCGATACATAACGATCATAAATACAATAACAAGAATCAAACCTACAACACCAGCCCAGAGACTTGTTGTCAAAGAAGTTTCACCAAGTTTTGCACCAACGATGTTAGAACGAATGTTTTTCAACTCCAATGGAAGAGCACCGATACGAAGTGTGGATGCCATATCCTCTGCATCAGAAAACTTCTCAAAGCTTCCGGATACTACTGCCACACCGTCTGTAATCGCAGACTGGATTACTGGAGAAGATACTTCTTTTCCATCATAAATAATAGAAAGAGCCTGTCCAACATTCTCTGTTGTTACATCACTGAATTTCTTAGCACCTTTTCCTGTAAACGTAATTTTCACCACGTTTTCACTTGTGCCTGTCGTTTGATCCTGCTGTGTCGTAGCTTCTGCTGTCTGAATCATAGAACCATCCAACAACACATTGGCTTTATCATAAGTCGCTGTACCATCCTCAGCAACGGTGATGTTTGAATAAAGTACAAACTCCAAGGAACCAGCTTTTCCAAGCTTCTCCAATACTGCCTGTGGATCATCCACGTCTGGTACGTCAACTGTTACACGATTGTTACCTTCCTGATATACAGAAGCCTCTGTACTTTCATTCTGTACACGCTGCTGCATTTTGTAAACCGTATCGCTCATTTCCTGCGCTGTCGGATTTTCTTTGGTTGCCTCGTATGTAACGCTGACACCACCGGCAAGGTCTAGACCTAAGCGAATATTTTTTGCACTTCCCTTATTTGCCTTCCCAATACCTGTCCAAGCCACAACACCCAGTGCAGCTGTTACAAGAAGAATGAGAAGGATCTGGAAAATACCTTTCACCTTACTGTTCATTTCTAATTTCTCCTTTACTTAAAAAAAATGTACCTAAAAATTATAGCACAAACCGACATGTACTTCAAGTAAATTTCTTTTTCAGACGCAATTCCTTAAAAAAACCGCTCATCAGCTGGCTACATTCTTCTCCCAGTACCCCACTTTCTATCTCCACACGATGGTTGAATCCATCCATCTGAAGAAGATTTACCACGGAACCAGCACATCCAGCCTTGGGATTCATACTACCGATGACCACCTTCGGAATCCGTGCCTGCACAATGGCTCCTGCACACATGGGACACGGCTCCAATGTCACGTACATCGTACACTCTTCCAGTCGCCAATCCCCCAGCACCTTGCTAGCTTTGTTGATGGCACTGATTTCGGCATGCGCCAATGTATTTTTCTTTGCATTGCGCTTATTGTATCCCCTCGCGATAATTTTTCCTTCATGCACGATAACGCATCCAATGGGAGTTTCCTCTTTTTCATACGCTTTCTTTGCCTGCCGGATTGCCTCCCGCATGTATCGTTCGTCCTCTGTCATCTGGCGCTTTTCCATGATTTTCCTCCTAGCATCTTGGATTCGTTAAAACACTGCTTCTATACTAGCATAACTTCCAAAAAGCGTCAAATATCCCTTGCTATATTGTTCTTTTGGATTTATAATGACATAAGAATTATTTGCACTTGATAGTTGAAAGGAATCGAATTATGAAATGGATTAAATTTACACTAGATACTCATACGGATGCGGTGGATATCCTCAGCTATATGCTGGATGAAATCGGCGTCGAGGGAATTGAAATTGAAGATCATGTGCCTCTCAGCGAAGCGGAAAAACAACAAATGTACGTGGATATTCTTCCAGACCCGGAAAACAATGACGGCTCTGCCAAGGTTCATTTTTATATGGAACCACAGGATTGTAACCCGGAGCAGGTGATGTTTGATGTCCAGAAAATCTTTGACGAAATCAAATCCTATACCAATATCGGAAAGGGGACTGTCGCTTTGTCCGAGACGGAAGACAAGGACTGGATGAACAACTGGAAGACATTTTTCAAGCCATTCCGCGCCGCAGAAAATGTTATCGTGAAACCAACTTGGGAAACCACATATCCAGCGGATTATGACGAGGCGCGGGACATCGTCATCGACATTGATCCAGGTGTGGCATTCGGTACCGGAACCCACGAGACTACCAAGCTTTGCATCCAGGCACTTTCCAAGTATGGTTGTCAGGATAAGCGCATCTTGGATGTGGGATGCGGAAGTGGAATCCTCGCCATCGCAGCATTGAAACTTGGTGCCACGGAAGCAGCTGCCACCGATATTGATGAAGTAGCTGTGGATGTGGCTGGAGAAAATATGGAAATCAATGGTGTGGCCGATGGATGTTGTGGTTTGTATACCGGAGATCTCATTAACAATGTAGCAAAGGATCACTCTTATACCTTTGGGGATCCCACAAAGACCAAGACGGAATCCATCAACGGCAAAGAACTTAGCACTCTTTTAGGCGGGAACTATGACATCGTGGTAGCAAATATTCTTGCGGATGTCATCATCCCTCTCTCCGCTGTGGTTCGTCCTCACATGGCAGAAAATGGTCTGTTTATTTCCTCTGGTATCATCGATACCAAGGCAGATGAAGTAGAGGCTGCGTTGAAGGAAAATGGATTTACCATTGTAGCGAAAGAGACGCTGAAAGAATGGGTTTGTTTTGTGTGTAAGTGATAGAGATATATGACAGGGCTGTCGATTGACAGCCCCTTTTTCGTTGTTTCTTATTTTTTTCAAACTTTTTGAAATTTCTTGCAACATTTTACCACTTCCATTACTCTTATATATAGAACGTTCAATTTTACCGGTAATATGAAATGGGGGAATACCATGAAAACAAAACAAGAGCTGGTAGAAATGGCAAAATCCGGTGACGCCCACGCTTTTGCCCAACTCTACCAAGATATATACAAGGATCTATATCATTTCGCTTATTGTATGATGAAGGATGAACACCGTGCGGAAGATGTGGTCAGCGAATCGGTACTAAACGCCTTCGAAAATTTACATAAGCTTCGCAATGCAGATGCATTTCGGAGTTGGATTTTCCAAATCACCGCCAATGAGTGCAAAAAGCAATTTCGTCTTCTATCCAAGATAAATCCTGTTCCGGATGAGGAACTTCCGATTCCTGAGAGCACGTTAGATTTCACGGATAAAGTCATTGCAAAAGAAGCCTTTTCCCGCCTAAATCAAGAGGAAAAGTTTATCGTTGGCCTTAGTGTCTTTGGCGGCTATTCCGGAAAAGAGATTGCACATTTTCTTCGCAAAAAAGAGAGCACTGTGCGTTCCCTAAAAAGCCGTGCACTAGACAAAATGAAACAATTTTTGGAGGTGAAAAGTCATGATTGAAGATAAAATCAAAGAATTATGCGACTCCATCCCTGTTCCAGATTCTCTTTCACCTGAACAGATGGAACAACGATTAACAGAACAAACAAAGAAAAACCATATACTCCCTATAAAAAAATCACATTTGACAGCTGCTGCCTGCTTGTTCGTATTAGTCATCGGAGGAAGCGTGCTGGCTCACATGCCTTTTGGAGATTCCACAACCGACACCAGCACAAAACTAGCATCTATTTCAGATAATCCTCTATCCTATGATGACTATTACACAATTATTGATGGGTATTTAGGCAAACAAAAAGAGGTGTCCGTATGGGATCGTCTTCTTCCGGAATCCGTGGAAGAAAAAACCGCAACTTCCGATGTTGCCTCCGACAGCATGAGCACCGGAGCTGCATCCAATGCATTGTCCGGTAGTTCAAGCAACTACACCAAAACCAACATCCAAGTGGATGGTGTGGACGAAGGAGATATCGTCAAAACGGACGGAACTTACATTTATGCATGTTCCGAAGATGCCATCGGCAGTACCATTCGAATTGTAAAAGCAGATGGTGAAAATACCCAAAAAATATCTTCCTTTTGTATTGATCAATTTTCCATTTACGAGTTTTATATCGATAATGGTATTCTCACAGCAATCGGAAGAGATTGGAGTGGGGATTCCAAATACCGTCAACAAACTGCTTTGGTTGTATATGATATATCCGATGTGAATCATCCAATTCTTCGTGGAAAGCGAACACAATCAGGAGATTATGAAACATCACGCAAAAATGGAAAGTATCTTTACACAATTTCCTTGATGCATGTGGATAACGAATATCAAAAGTCCAAGAAAGAGACCTATATTCCTGGAATTGATGATACCTTGGTTCCGGAAGCCAATCTACATCGTCCAAAGGATCTTTCCACTGCACAATACATTGTAATTACTGCTTTAGACATAACAAATCCCGACCAATACTCGGACAGTTGTGCCATCCTGAATGATAGCGAAGTTTATTATGTTAGCGAAAAAAACCTTTACATCGTATCCTCTAGTCATGAGCATACCACCGCCAGCATCATTAGCAAATTCAATTATCATGAAGGTCAACTTGATTTTGTATGCGAAACCACGGTTCGTGCAGAAGTATTGAATCAATTTTCTTTGGACGAACACAATGGGTATCTTCGTTTTGTAGGAACGACACAACATTTGGGAACAACTTCAAATGGCCTGTATATTTTGGACGAACAACTAAAAGCGGTGGGAAGCGTGTCACATTTGGCAGCTGGAGAACGTATTTACTCTTCACGTTTTATGGGGAATTATGCATATTTCGTGACCTATCGTGAGACAGATCCGCTCTTCGCAGTAGATTTGACGAATCCACAAAATCCAGTTGTTTTGGATGCCTTGAAAATACCTGGCTTTTCTGAATACCTTCACCCGTATGGCGATGGCTTGTTACTTGGAGTCGGGCAAGACATCTCCGACGGGAATGAGCGTGTAAAACTTTCCATGTTTGACATTTCCTCACCGAAGGATTTGAAAGAACTTAACAAACAATTACTGGACGAAGGAAGTTACAGTATGGCTAGTTCCAATCACAAAGCACTACTTGTGGATCCGGAACGAAATACAATTGGATTTGCCATAGAAAATTATTCCGGAGAATCAACGTATGTAATGTATCGATATACGAAAAATGGATTCAAGAAAATCGCTTCATTGACACCACCTGGCCTCAGTTTCGAAAGTTCCCGTGGTCTCTTTATCGGCAAGTATTTCTATCTCGTGGATGCGGTAAACGCATATGGGGTATTTGTATACGATGCTGAAAGTATGAAGGAAGTTGGGACGGCGACTTATTAGAGCGCAAGCGCCATTACTCACACAATAAGTCGCGCTTCGGATATCTTCGATATCCTCAACGCAGCTGTCGCACCATTAAGAACAAAGAGTCGCTTGCGACTCTTCCGCGTCCGAGCGGAATTGCGAAGCAATTACTTTCCTTTCCGCGAGGTACGCATCCTAAGCGGAGCGTTTATTGCTTTATAGGACGAACTTTCCTATAAAGCAATAAAAGAGTCTCACGTCTCTGTGCAAGCACAGATGTGAGACTCTTCTATTTTTAGCGCTGCTCGTAGCCAATGCGCTAGTTGAAGCCGTACATTTTGCGGGATAAGTTGTATCCCCATACGATCATTTTTCGTCCTGCTTTGCCCCGGAATTGCATTGGTTTGCTTAACACCTGCTTGTTTACCAAACGAGAGGTCCCTCGACTGGCATTTTTCAGATACCGCCACAAATCCGTTCGCTTTTTAAGACTCTCTTCCGAACCTTCTTTAATAAGAAATACGGAACTGACTGTCATCATCATAGCAAGGTATTTTACCATGTAATCCTGCAATTTTTTATTTCGTATTTTAGTAAGATCGTATGCGTCGATCATAATTCGGTTCACTTTTATCTGCTGGTCAATCCGACCTATCATCACCGTTTCATTCACAGATTGATCCTCGCGTCCGATATAGTATCGGTAAAAATCCAAATCCATATAATACATAGACTTAACATATGGAAGTGGAACATACACGAAAATGTTATCCACATAAAAGGTGTGCTTCGGAAGCTCCAACCCACAGTCCAACAACATCTGTGTGCGGTATATTACCGAGTGCATCAAAATATTCTGACTCACACGAAACTTTTTTACATCACTCCAGCCAAATATTTTCTCCTGCGGGAACACACCCTCATACCGAATCGCCTTGTGCTTTCTTTCACTTGGCTTTTCATACACGTAATTCGTCAGCACCATATCCACCAATTGTCCCTGGCGAATAAATTTACGAAGCTGCTCCAGTATCTTCACGAAAGCATCTCCATCTAGCCAATCATCACTGTCTAACACTTTATAATACAAGCCTTTCGCATTTCGAAGCCCTGTATTTACCGCTTCGCCGTGACCGCCATTTTTCTGATGGATTGCACGTACAATGCCCGGATATTCCTGTTCCAGTTCATCTGCAATCTGAGCTGTGCCGTCCGTGGAACCATCATTGACAATTAAAATCTCCACATCCTCGCCACCTACCAGCGCACTCTCCACCGCATTTCGCATATAATCCTGCGAATTGTAGCACGGAATCGCAATACTTAATATCTTCATGTCTTCTACCCTATATCCTCTCTGCCAATTCCAATGCTCTCTCCACAATCGCATCGATATTATAATATTTGTATTCTGCCAATCGTCCCAGCAAATGGAATTTCGGAAGTTTTTCTACTAATCCGCGATATTTTTCAAACAAACCATCATTTTCCGGATTGTTGATGGCATAGTATGGAATTTCGCCATCCTTGCCTTCGTATGCCATTGGGTACTCCTTCACAATGGTCGTATCCTCTTTTTCCATCTGGCCCGAAAGATACTTGAACTCCGTAATTCGAGTATACTCCTCGCTTACTGTATAATTCACCACACCATGGCTCTGGAAAAATGGCTTATCATAGTGCTCAAAACAAAATTCCAAGGAACGATATGGAAGACGTCCAAAACGACAATCAAAGAACTCATCCAAAGCTCCCGTAAAAATCACATCCCCTTCAAATCGCTGTTCCTCAAAATATATTTTACCTTGTTCCAAATCTAGGCGCAAACAATCCTTCCCTTGGCAATTCAACCGCACTTCAATGTTCTCATGATCCAACAACTTTTCAAACAATGCGGTATATCCATCCAAAGGCATCCCTTGATACGTATCCTGGAAATATCGATTATCCCGACTCAAAAGAACGGGAACGCGCCCTGACACTGCAGGATCAATCTCTTTTGGTGATTTCCCCCACTGCTTCATCGTATATTTTAGGAAAATATTCTCATACACAAAATCGGCTATCTCTTTTAATTCCGGATCTTCATGATTCATCAATTCCAAAATCGGAACTCTGGCACCTTCGCCAAACTGCGCCACTAACTTTTTCTCTAATTCCGGCGCACGTTCTCCGTACACCATTTCCAACGTATTCAGATTAAACGGAATCGGTAATTCCTTCCCATGCACATTTCCAACCACCTTGTGGCTAAACTCATACCAATCTGTAAACCGAGACAAGTAGTCATATACCCGTTTACTATTTGTATGGAAAATGTGAGGTCCATATTGGTGAATCAATACCCCGAACTCGTCGTAACGATCATAACAATTTCCGCCAATATGATCTCTGGAATCGAGAATCAATACTTTCTTTCCTTTTTTCTCAGCCAATTCTCGTGCTGCTACTGCTCCAGCAAATCCACAGCCAATTATAATACTGTCATACATATGTTGCCTCCACGTCTCCGGCTTTTAATCCAAAAAGCGCATTTTATTTTCTGTTGCTGAACGCTTATTTGTTACCGCAGAAGAAATCTGTTTGTTAAGGCCCGCCGCTTCACGCAAACCATTGGATAATACATCCTTACATGTCTTGCAGAAACGACCCGTTTTAATCGTGGTTCCACAGTTCTCACATTCGATTCCAATCGGCGAATCATCCGCAAAGCTCAATCGTTCCTCACGAATCCAACGCTTAATCTGACGCACCGACACGTCCATGGCCTGAGAAAGCTCATTCATTTCAATACGTGGATGATCATATACATATCTTTTTACCTCTGTAAATTTCTCATCCAATGCCTTCTTACACGTAGTACATATCCGATCCCCTTGGATATAGTTAAAAAGTTTCCCACAGGATTTACATGTAATAACTTCCATGATAACACCCTCCTTTTCGCGTTCAAACGCATTCAATAAAAGATTTTACCTTACCTAAATTCACTGCATTCCAATACATAAACACAGAAAATAAATCCGTCTGGTTCCTGCTTCTTTCAGCACCATCGCGCATGCTTCCAACGTCGCTCCCGTGGTATATATATCATCCACTAAAAGCACCGTCTCATAGGGCGCACGATTTTCCTGAACCGCAAAGCCCTTCCTTAGGTTATTTATCCGTCCCTTAACGTCCAACTTTTTCTGAGGCAGTGTATCCTCCGTTCGGAGCAAATACCCAACAGGTACTGCAATTCCCAACTCTCGGCCCACAATCTCCGCCACATACTCTGCTTGATTAAACCCTCGAAATCTTCTTCGATTCTTATGTATCGGAACCGGTAAAATAGCATCTGGCGCAATTCCCCTTATCCATGCACCATAATATTCTACCAACTTACCAGCAAAATACATTCCGCCGGAAAGTTCTCCTTCATACTTAAAATTACGGATCGCCTTTTTCATATTTTTATCATACGGATACAAAGCAAATCCTTTTTCCACGAGGAATGTACGTTTTGAACAGTCCTCGCAAAATTCCATCTCCATGTGGGGAATCGTCTTGGAACATCGCTTACATCTCGGTTCTGTTATCACTGCCAGCTTCCGCTGACACTCCCCACACATCGGATTCTTCCCTGAGCTAAGAATCTTGTGACATACAATACATTTTTTCGGGTATAAAAACCCCAAAATATCGTAGCGCAATCACGCCTCCTTCCCACATCTGTCGCTCACTAATATTTTACCAAAAACTCAATCACTTTGCAATTCTTTTAACCGAATTTCAAGAGTAGAATATCGCTTCTGTTCGGATTCATTGGCAATCATATTACAAACAGCTTGTCGACTTCCTACTAAGGTAACGCATTTCTTCCCTCGAGTCACTGCCGTATAAAGAAGATTGCGGTTCATAAGCACCTGTGGTCCTCCCAAAAGCGGAATCACAACTGCCGGATACTCACTTCCTTGGGATTTGTGTATGGTTATGGCATAGGCAAGCTCCAGTTCATCCATATCTCCCATGCCATAAGTTACGATTTTTTCCTCATCAAATGCCACCGTCAATTCCTTATTGTATAAGTCAATGCTCTGAATAATACCACAATCTCCATTAAACACGCCGGTTCCTTCTTCGATGATCACACCATGAAATCCTTCAATTCGCCACGGCATCTGATAATTGTTTTTAATCTGCATCACCTTGTCTCCCACTCGGAATACACTTCCATGTAACTCCAGTTGTGCTTTCCCGTCCGATGGCGGATTTAAGTACTTTTGCAAAATTTCATTGCATCGAACAACACCAAGTTCACCCTTTTTCATCGGCGTCAGTACTTGCACATCAAAAGGCGTGCAATCGGTGTATTTCGGCATTTTATCCCGCACTAACCACAGCATGATTTCTTGGACACCATGGGGATCCCCTTTCTCCAAACAAAAGAAATCCTTGCTTTTATTATCCAGTACCACCGATTCACCTTTATTGATTTTGTGGGCGTTGACAACAATATCACTTTCAGCTGCCTGACGGAAAATCCGTTCCAATTTCACCACGCTACAGCACTCCGAGCGAATAATATCCTTCAAAACATTTCCCGGACCTACACTCGGCAGCTGATTTACATCTCCCACGAGAATCAATCGCGTACCGACCGAAATTGCTTTCAATAAACTCGTAAACAAATAAATATCCACCATGGACATCTCATCGATGATGACCACATCCGTTTCCAGCGGATTCCATTCATTGCGTTCAAACATTGCCCCATTCTCTTTTTCACGATCAAAGCCCTCATCCTGATCAGCCATCCCGGCACCATTGTATTCCAACAAGCGATGAATGGTCTGGGTTTCCCGTCCCGTCGTTTCACTCATTCGTTTTGCTGCACGTCCTGTGGGAGCTGCTAGTAAAATGCTTTGTCCCGTCGCTTCCAGCATTTGTATAATCATATTAATGGTGGTAGTTTTTCCCGTTCCCGGTCCTCCCGTAATAACCAACAAACCATGCTGAAGAGATTCCTTTACTGCCAACACCTGTTGCTCATCCAGCTCAATCCCAGAACGTTTTTGCAACTCCTGAATGGTCTGCTCCACACCACCATTGTACTTTATCCTCACACTGCCAATGTCCAGAAGCATTCTCGCGCAGTTCATCTCGTTGTAATACAAGGTTGGTAAATATACTTTTTCTCCATCTCGAATAATGCTTTTGTCAATTTCCATCTGGTCTAAAATCGTCATGAGGCGTTCCACCCCTGCCCCTAGAAACTCCACACTGTTGCGAATCAATAATTCTTCCGGCATATATACATATCCTGACTGGCTTCCCAATCCAAGCACATATAGAATCCCCGCCCGAATTCGATAATCCGAGTCGGGATCCAGCCCCGTTCGCATAGCGATTCCATCTGCCACTTTAAATCCCACACCTCGAATATCTTCCGCCAATTTATATGGATTATTTTTGACAATGCCATACATTTCTTCCCGATATGTCTGATAGATTTTCACAGCTAACTGATTGCTGATTCCGTACTGTTGCAAAAATACAAGAGCATTTCGCATCTCACGCTTTTCCTCAAACTGAGTAGCAATGTCCATGGCCTTTTTTTCACTAATTCCCTTTACTTCACTTAACCGTTCCGGCTCTTTTTCGATAATTTCAAAAGTCTTATCGCCAAACAAATCCGTGATACGTTTCGCCAGTCCACCACCCACTCCCTTTATCGCACCAGAAGCCAAGTAGCGTTGCATCGAAACGGTATCATCCGGATCTCTACTCTCACTTTTCTCCACCTTAAACTGTTCTTGGTACGTGGGATGTTTTACCATATTTCCGTACAGTGTCATATATTCGCCTTCGTTAATAAAGGGAAAGCTTCCCACGCAGGTTTCCAAAATTTCTTCGCCGTCCTCTTCGCAAACAAATTCAAAAACTGTGTAGCCATTTTCTGCATTGCGGTAAATAATATGCTCTACATATCCACTTCGTTCTTCCATGGTCATCCTCTTTTCCTTCTAGTCAGAAATAGCGCCCCACTATTCGGGACGCTACTTATTTACATCACTCTTTATTCCGCGGAATTTGTCACTGTGGAAATGGCACTTACTCCTGCATGATTCTGCGTCATGGACTCATATAACGTCTGGGCAATCCCAAGTCCCTGCCCGGATGTCACCATATCCTCTGCCATCGCTTGATACATGTTATCGCTAAACATATCCACATATTCATTTCCTTCTTCTTCGTCGCTAAAAACCTTAGCACTCTCTTCCATGGACTGGAACATTTTTTGAAGAAGGTACACTTCAAATTCCTCGCAGGCAGCCAACATTTCTTCGTCGGTTTCTGCTCCGTTGATCTGATTGGTTAGTTTGTTCATAGACGCTGTCTGAGACAACGAATCCGCACGGATCGAAGAACTTCCCAATCCACTATAAAGATCACTTACCGATAATGACATCGTTCGTCACCTCCTATGTACTAAGCACGCAAGTTATTTGCCTGCTGAAGCATCTCATCCGATGCTGTAATCGCCTTTGAATTCATTTCATATGCACGCTGTGCAGTAATCATATTTACCATTTCATCCACAGCCTGTACATTGGAACCCTCCAAATATCCAGATACAATCTGAGATCCAAGCTGATCTGCCGAATACGTCGTCGGCTCGCCAGACGCCTCGGATTCTTTCAAAATCGTATCCGATGTTCGATTCAAACCTGCTGCATTTGGAAAATATGCCAAACTAATCTGAATTCCCATCTGCTGCGCATTTCCTGTCTCATCCGGATACATAAAATTTCCATACTGATCCACGGAAAGCTTCGATGACTCAATGTCTTTTTCAAATGTAATGGCATTTCCATTCATATCCAATACCGGATGGCCATCCATATCAGTCAATGCCATGCCGTCTTCCGTAATGGACACATTGAGTTTCCCATTTCTTGTGTAACCAATACTTCCGTCATCCAGTTGTATACGGAAAAATCCCTCGCCCTGAATGGCATAATCAAAAGCTCCATTTGACTCCAACAAAGCTCCCTGAGAAAAATCCGAAACAATCGCTGCTGGTCGAACGCCAAGTCCCACCTGAGCGCTTACTGGCTTCGGTGCTCCCGTACTGTCATAAGAATTCCCTTGCAATGTCTGATAAAGCAGGGATTTGAAATTAACGGATTCTGTCTTATATCCAGTCGTATTAATATTGGACAGATTGTTTGAAATCGTATCCAAATTTGTCTGCTGCGCAATCATTCCTGATGCCGCAGTCCAAAGTGAACGCATCATACCCTTTTCCTCCTTACCTTTTTCTACGATTATTCAGAAAAACGGCTTATCCTAATCTACCTACTTGATTCACTGCCTTGTCCATCATGCTATCCATGGCCTTGATGACTTTCTGATTCGCCTCGTATGCTCTTGTTATAGTAATCATATCGACCATTTCTGACACAACATTAACATTTGATTGTTCGGTATATCCTTGAAGCACAGTAGCATCTGCTTGCTTTTCTGTCGCTCCATCCACCACGGTATACATGTTGTCGCCAACTTTTACTATGTAATCATAATCGGTAAAGTCCGTAATTTTAAGCTTGTCCGTAACAACGCCATCCACTGTTATCGTGCCGTCACGATCGATGGAAACGGACTTTGCATCGGTGTTAATCTTTACATCTCCACCTTCGCCCTGTACTTTATTTCCCTCGGAATCCACCAAAAAACCATCCTTGGTCAACTGGAAGCTACCATCCCTGGTGTATCGCGTCATCACTTCTCCACTGGAATTCACGTAATTTATGGTAAAAAAGCCGTTTCCACTTAATGCCACATCAAACTGAGAACCCGTATTCCGCACGGATCCTTGAGAGTAATCGGTGTATGTCTCACCAACCTTTACTCCCAAACTCATGGTTCCAATGGTTTGATTGTGGTACGCCTGAGATCCATCTCGTATCTTAATCGTCAACATCTTGTCAAAAGACTGGCTACTTACACTTTCCTGCTTATATCCAATGGTTGCAGAATTCGCCAAGTTGTTCGAAATAACATCCAGTCGTTTTTGTTCGTTTGCCATCCCTGTCCAC
>JAGBBZ010000010.1 GCA_017938215.1 Eubacterium sp.
CTACCGCAGCCCCTGTCATCCTTCCGACGGTGGCTCCGACCGCAGTACCTACCGCAGCCCCTGTCATCCTTCCGACGGTGGCTCCGACCGCAGTACCTACCGCAGCTCCTGTCATCCTTCCGACAGCGGCTCCGACGATAACACCTGGAAATGTATTGGATATTTTCCCTCCAATCACTCCTGTGGTTCCTCCAACACCTACCGCAGCTGCCACACCGATGGAAACGTTAGCACCCATTTCTGCTGACATGTATGCCACAAATTCCACCCATTTAAGCCAAAACACAACGGTAAAATGGAACGGAATATTGCTACAAATCGATTGGGCTTCCATTACCGGCGCAGATGGATACGACATCGAACTTGTAAACAAGAAAAAGGGGGCGAAGCCTTCTGTTACCACAGTAACTTCCGCTGACCAAACCTCCATTTCATTGGACACATACAACCACAAAGGATTTGATCCAAAATCCATCTATGAAGTTGTCGTAAAAGCGTATCGTTTGCGTGGCGACGAAAAGGAATACATTGCGCAAAGCACCGAACGATACCTTGTAGGTGCCAACCACAAGAAATACACCAATGTAAAGAAGTTGAAACCAAAGAAAAAAGCCGTCACATGCAAACGGAAAAAGAAGATAAAATTGGCAATCAAGATTGTGAAAGCAAAGAAGAAGAAAAAGTTGTTGCCAAAATCTTATGGTCCAACCCTTCGTTACGATAGCTCCAAACCCAACATTGCCACTGTTACAAAAAAAGGTGTTGTCAAGGGCAAGAAAAAGGGAAGCTGTTACATCCATGTACGAGGATTGAACGGTGTCGGTTGCCGAGTAAAAGTTACCGTTAAATAAGTTGCTTTAAAACGAGAAAGCTCCACACATCGTGAAGCTTTCTCTTTCTTTTTCGCTATTTTATTTTACAGTCGCTTTGATACCAGCCTTTTTCAGCATTTTCTTGTACGATTTCTTAACTTTCTTTGGTACTTTCACTGTAAGCTTTTTGCTCATTTTATTCGTACCAATCTTCGTAAGCTTCGCTGACTTGATCGTCAATTTCTTAAGCGCTTTACATCCTTTCAATGCGTTTGCTCCGATCTGTGTCACCTGATATTTCTTACCACCAATCTTCACACTGGCAGGTATGGTTGCTTTTTTCGCCTTTGTTTTACCAAAAGAAACAAAGGAAACCGTTCTCTTCTTCGCAGAATTGCTCAACACCTTATAGGTACCGTTTCCAACTTTCACCTTGCTTCCCACTGTCACCTTGTTCTCCTTTTTCGGAGCTGACGTAACAGCTGGTGATTCGGATGCCACTGGCGCATTTGTTGGTGCCACTGTCGGTGCTGGTGTCACAGGCACTGCCACTGGTCTCTCTGTAGCTGGCGGTTCGGTAGCAATGGCTGTCGGTGGAAGTGTAGGCGCAACCTCGCCTTCCGTCTCCACAACGATGGCAATTTCCTTCGTTGCCACATCTGCTGGAATCTCATAGAAGTAAACGCCATCCTCTTCCTCCAAAGCGGTACCATTTACTTTTACATTGGTTACTTCATAACCATCTTCTGCTTCCACCGTAAAAGAAATCGTTTCACCAGGCATTCCATACGCTGCCCCGAGAATCTCAGCTCCTTCTTGGCACTGATGATCAACTTTAACATAAGCGGTAGATACCGGCATGGTCAGAAGTCCGAATAAACTTCCTTCCTCCATGTCCTCATAGTCCTCATAATCTTCGTAGTCTTCCTCGTCCCCCGTAACCTTTTTCTTACTTGCAAGCCAATCTTCCCAGATATCCTCATCCTCTACGCCATAAATTACATACAAATCTTCCTGAACTGTCGTCGCAACGAGCTGGTCACAGAAAAGGGAAGCCTCATCCAACTGATATCCCGTCTTCTTGTATGCATCTTCTTCCAAATCATAAACAAATGTGTCACCTAATCCATCCACAATACAGTCGGTATATACGATTCCACCATCAACTGCGCCAATCTGCCCATCCGCAATTTTCACCTTTGTTTTATGGTCAGAATCCGTATCCAGTACAACTTCCTGACTTTCGCAAATGTCTCCCATGTCCGTAGCAGACTCGCTCCATTGCTCTCCATCGTAAATCAAGTTTGTGGATGCAGCACCCTCTTTGGAACCACCTAACGTAACAACCAGTTTATCTTCTACCGAAATCGCTTTGGCATACACTCTTTCCTCGGGAAGCTTTCCGGACTTCTGCCATTCTTCTGTGTCCGCAGAATATACAAAAACATCCTCCACAAACTCATGGTTTACACTGTCATATCCACCCAATACATAGATGGAACCATTGTAAGCCGCCAGCGTATATCCTTGCGCGTTTTCCAGTTCTTCTGGCAAATCCGCCATCTTAGACCAGCCATTGTCCTCATCGTAACAAGCTAATATGGTAGATTCTGAATATCCCACATCCAGTTTTACAACATTCCAAAGCTTACCGCCCAGATAAGCTACGTCTGTCATCGCCTTATACTCACCTTCCACACAGTAAGCATACTCTTCGCCAAACATATCCATTGTATATCCAGTACCAGTTTCCTCCCAATCCATCGTCTTCATATCATCCTCTGTCTTAGGAGTTCCGATGCTAACCATTCCTTCTTCCTCCACATAATACATGGAATTTCCATCGGATGTCGCACTTCCACCAGCCAAAGAACCGACTGCCCCGATGCCCTCTTCCATATATTCCGCATCGGAGATGTAGCGTTTTACTGAGATACTATCGTTCTCTTTCTCCAACTGAATGGTCACATAACGATCAAGATACTTCGAAGCATCCAAAAGAACATAATCTTTCTCCTGCTCCAATACCTCTGCGACCTCCCCGTTAATGGTAACGGTTGCGCCATCCAAATAAGAACCGTACACTTCAATGGTACTGTCTTCCCCTAAAAAAGCTCTCGCAATCGTCATATTAGGACTCGCCGCCTTAGAAAGATCCAAAACACCACCTGTGCTGATTTTACCTTCCAACGCCTTCGCTTTTCGAGTAGAACCAAGAATTCTCGCCACTCGGTCCTCGGTGGAATCCTCCGGATACGCATCTGCCAACGCAGCCACCGCTCCTGTCACGTGTGGAGTCGCCATGGACGTACCATTGTAGAAATCATATTTTCCAAATTCTGAAGAATCTACATCATTCTTCGTAATTCCAAAATTATCAAGATAAATGGTATAATCTCCATCCGCAGCCGCCAACAGCTGGATACATAATGCTCGTTTCTGACCAACCTTCACGGTAGTTTCACCAGAAAAATGATCCCAATAATTATTATAATCCACGTATGTACCAGCAAGATAGGCTTCTTTCTGTGAATCGTACTCACCATCTTCATTAAATTCTCCGTCACACACATACAATACCGACAAATCCGCAAAGAAATCATTGACATCTATGCCTTCTTCCGCAAGCGGTCCATTTATCTTTGCCATTACACTGTCGTATTTTGTTCGTTTCTTTCCCTTATTCTCACCTTCCACGGTATAAGGGAGATATAGATGGTACACATCCCCCTTGGAAGCGCCCGTCACTTTCCACTCAAGAGATTTCTCACCCTCTTTTTTCGGACCAAAAAACTCTTCATCTGTTAATTTCACGGAATGAGAAGCTTCTCCATCTTGGGTATCAATCCCGTAGGCAATGTCATCGGTCTCTACTTCTGCGTTATTGTATTCGCCATCACGGAAGATCTCTACTGGATTCCCTTGATTGAAGTCATGCTCCACATAGCACAACTCCTCCTTTTTCTCCTCCTCATACAGAGTTGGATTGAAACAATCATAGGAAACCGTGGACAATATGTTAGCTCCCGGCGCTGCGATATCTACATTATTCGCACCATAACAGGAAAATGTAGCAAGCTCGTCCTTTTCGTTCGAAGCAGCCACCGAAATAACATATGGGCTATCAATGTTACAAGGCAATGACTCCACCTCGTCGTTGTCCTCTGCCGAGTTTCCAGCCGCACATACCGAAATCGCACCATTTTCCCCAACTAAATTAATCAGCTCTTTCAAAATGTCAGACTCGTCGCCAACACCGCCCCAAGAGTTATTCACTGCAACTACATTGACTCCCATCTGCTGAGCTTTGTAAATATAATTATAGGCACCTACTGCCTCCATACCATATCCGTAGCCCTCCGCATCCAGTATTTTCAACGCCATGATCTTTACGTTATCGCTGGTTGCCACACCAGAAATTCCTGCATTATTTCCATCTGTGGCTGCCATAATACCGGAACAATGACTTCCGTGACCATTGTCGTCCAATGGATCATCATCGTAGTTAATGAAGTCATATCCATGAGCACCTTTCAACTTCTTGGATTCAAACTCATTCTCCCAAACGACATCTTTCAAATCCTCGTGCTTATAGTCAATACCGGTATCTACAAGCGCGATCACCTTCTCTTCTCCATCGGAATTGTCGTAAGAAATCGCATCCGCATTTACATCATAACCAGCCGTTCCTGCTTCATTTCCCTGGTTATCCAATCCCCATTGCAAATCTTTGTATGTATCGGTTCCCGTAGTCCTTGCTTTAATTCGGAAGTTTGGCTCCGCATAGCGAACCCCCTCCCGTTTTTTCAATGTCTGAATCAATTCCTTGGTTGACTTCGTATCGGATTTCACAAGCGCAACCGTAACCCCTTTATCTGCGGCATCATTTGACTGTATCTTCGTCTTTTCGCCCCCAAACGCATAGGACTGCAGGATTTCAATGTCATTCCCCACCTTCGCGATGGATTTTTGCGTCGTCATTGCATCCGCCGAATCATACAACACCAGCGCTTCGCCTTCCTTATAGGCCGGAAGCTCCTGTTCAAATCGCATTTTCCTTTCCTTGTTTTCACTTTCCTTCTGGGTTGTGGCTGCATTCGTCGGCACAGAAATCGAACTAATTCCCACACTTGCCGCCATGAACAATGCCAAACCCATTTTCCATGTTCGTCTCATCATGAATCTCCTTTCGTTTTTTGCAACCGTTTTCACGGTCTCTACACCTGACAACTCTTCTGGTCATTCCCCTGAGATTATTCTGTCGCACAATCAGGTGCCTCTGCTTTTGTCCGTTCACTGTATTACTGTATTAACGAACTCATACAATGATATTTCATATATAGCAAATTGTCAATGGGTTCAAAGGAAAGTTAAATGTTTGTTAAATACTCTGTAACATCTTATCCAAGTAACACATCGGTAGCCAGCATCAAACAAAATCCGGCCAGCAACGCATACGTGGCCCCTCTCTCGTTTCCGTGGGCATGGGTCTCCGGAATCATTTCGTCGCTGATGACATAAAGCATCGTTCCACCTGCAAAAGCCAGTGCAAACGGTAAAAGAGTTGTTGCCACACTCACTGCCAAATATCCAAGCAACGTACCGATAACTTCCACACCTCCCGTTGCCAACGCGCAGATAAAGGTACGTTTCGGCGAAATCCCTGCCGCCAGCATCGGAGCAATGATCACCATTCCTTCCGGGATATTTTGTAGCGCAATTCCTCCAGCAATCAAAAGCGCCTCCGCCTCGTTGCCGGAACCAAATCCCACACCTGCCGCAATTCCCTCTGGCAGATTGTGAATGGCGATCGCCGCCACAAAGAGAAGAACCTTATCCATATTGGCATTTGCCGCATGTTTCTCCGGTTCTGGTCCGGCCAGCTTGTGCAGATGAGGAACCAATTTGTCCATCAGGTTCAAAACCCAAGCTCCCACAAATATCCCAACAATCGTTATAATCAATCCAAATTTTCCACCATATTCCAAAGACGGCACTATCAATCCAAGCACTGCTGCCGCCAGCATGACCCCAGCAGCAAATGCCAGCACAATGTCAGCAAAGCGATGGGACTGTTTCTTAAACCCAAACCCAATCAAAGAACCAATAACTGTCGCACCTCCCACGCCAAGAGCGGTCAAAATCACCAAATTCATATCGCTCACTACTCCTTTCATATTCATCTTATGTTTCATAATATAACGCGTGATTACCATTGTGTCAAATGCAAAACATCATTGCAAAATTTCACATTCTCTTGTATAATACATTTCGTATGTTCAAAAGAAAAGAGGTAAAATCATGGAAAAATTAAAAGAATATGCAAAATTACTGCCTGGGTTTGGTGTTGCCCTTTTAATCGCCGCTGTGGCGAAATGGTTAGAAAGCTTACTTCCGATTCATCTCATCGGCGCTTCGGTCATCGCCTTATTCATCGGAATGCTCATCAATCATTTCATCAAGCCATCCACGCTCTTAGCAGGCGGCTTGAAATTTACATCTAAGAAAATATTGAAATTTGCCATCATCTTGCTGGGCACATCCCTCAGTATCGGCACCATCCTTCAAGTAGGAAAAATGTCATTGATGGTTATGTGCTTTACATTGCTCACCTGCTTCGGTGGTGGATATTTTATCGGAAAAGCTTTGGGACTGAATTGGAAACTTTCCAACTTGATTTCCGCCGGAACCGGTATCTGTGGTGGCTCTGCCATCGCTGCCATTGCTCCGGTTATCGATGCCGAAGATCGTGACATCGCTTACGCCATGTCCGCCACCTTTTTGTTTGACATGGCAATGATCGTCCTTTTTCCTATCATGGGTCGCGCTCTCGGACTTAGTGATATGGCTTACGGACTGTGGGCCGGCACCGCTGTCAACGATACATCCAGTGTCGTAGCTGCCGGATATGCCTTCTCCGAGGGAGCCGGAGACTTTGCCACTATGGTAAAGCTTACGCGAACCTTAGCCATCATTCCAACGGTCATTATCTTTGCTTTGATTGAAGTTCACTTAAAGAAACAAGCGGCTAATGCCAATGGCGACGGGAAAAACGTAAAGGCAAATGTAAAAGTGAGCAAGATTTTCCCTTGGTTTATATTAGGCTTCGTGGCTATGGCCATTGTTAACAGCTTGGGAGTAATCCCGGTGGAAGTCTCCGCCGGAGCAAAAACTCTCAGTAAATTCCTTATGGTAGCTGCCCTTGCTGCCATCGGTCTGAACACAAGCTTTAAGGATATGAAAAAATCCGGAATTATGCCGATGGTACACGGATTTATCATTTCTGCATTGGTTGTGGTTGTGGCGATTGGTGTGGAATATTGCATGGGCATTGTGTAGCATTTGAAATTATTCCTAGCAAAACGGGACTGTCCATCATGGACAGTCCCTACTTTTATCTCAAATCAATCTTTCGCACCGCATCTCGCACCTTCAGCACAAAGGACGGTGACACCGAAAGTTCGTCGATTCCCATTCGCAGAAATGTTTCCGTCAGCGATGTGTCTGCTGCCAATTCTCCACAAATCCCAATCCAGGCACCGTGGGCATGCGCATTCTTCGCCGACCACTCGATCAATCGAAGAATCGCCTCATCGCAAATGTTCATTGTCTGCGCTTCCAATATTGGCATATACGTTTATCCTCGTTCCATCCAGCATTATGTTCTCTTTCCCTTTCAACTTTTGCAAAAGCTCGCGTTTCTCCGCATCGGCTTCCTGCTTTTTCTCATATGCAACAAGGGTATCTTCCGAAAGATTTACGATAGATTCGTTAAAGGTGTAATCCGTACCTCATCCTTTACTTCGAAAGCAACTCAACCAATCTCCTTGCGGCTTCTTTCGTATCTTCGGGTGAACCGAAAGTAGAAAAACGGAAATATCCGTCACCACAAGCGCCAAAACCTTCGCCCGGTGTGCCGACTACCTGTATCTCATTCAGCAGGTAATCAAAGAATTCCCAGCTTCCCATATTCTCCGGACATCTCATCCAAATATATGGCGCATTTTTCCCTCCACAATACCAG
>JAGBBZ010000011.1 GCA_017938215.1 Eubacterium sp.
AAATCACAAAATGGGGTAAGGATATTTTCAATGGTGCCAGTAGAGACCTTGTTATCCATGTCCCGGCAAGTAAGAAACTGCAATATGAACTTGCTCTGCGTGCTAAAGGACTTCCTACATATGTCAAGGTTGTTGGGGAGACGAGCTTGGATTAATTGCCTTTGAATTGCATCGAATACGGAGGTGAAATACATGATAAATCGAGTAAAAGTAATGTTCTTTGTATTTACTCTATGTATCTGCGCCAGCCTATGTGCTGGCACGGAAGCACAGGCGAAGATAAAGCGTGGGAAATGGAAGGATAATGTTTCTTGGACATACGATACGAAGACAAAAGAGTTTGTGGTGACGGGAAAAGGAGAAATTGCAGAATTATACGAAACTGAGTATGATATATGTGCTCCAAAGTGGGTTTGGATATCGTCGGATATAAGAAGTATGAAAATCGAGGGCAGAATTACAAAAATAAGTAACTTTTTTTCTGGCATTTCTGGATTTTCCAATATGACAAGTTTGGAGTTGGGTAAAAATATTCGAGAGATTGGGGAAGGGGCATTTTGGGGTGCGCCGAAGCTAAAAAGTGTGAAACTGAATGTTGGGTTGAGGAAAATAAAAAAAGATGCATTTCAACATTCAGGGTTACGAAAGGTTGTGATTCCAGAAAGTGTAGAAAAGATAGGTTTACATGCTTTTTACAATTGCGAGAAGTTAAGAAAGGTAACGCTACGAGAGGGTGTAAAAGACACAGGAGTTGCTTCATTTTGCTATTGCCCAAAACTAGAGAAAGTTAAATTCCCGATATCTCTAAAGCGGATAGGAGCCCGTGCATTTGAAGCATCAGCATTAAAAACAGTAACAATCCCAGAAAATGTAGTGGAAATAGGGAATGGCGCGTTTGACCAAAAATGGGCAGATAAAGTTACTTTAAAAAAAGTTACCATCAAATCCAAGAAAATAACAAAATGGGGTAAAGATATTTTCAATGGTGCCAGTAGAGACCTTGTCATCCACGTCCCAGCAAGTAAAAAACTGCAATATGAACTTGCCTTGCGCGCCAAAGGACTTCCAAGTTATGTGAGAGTTGTGGGCGAAGCGAGCTTGGGGTAGCAAAACATACTACAAAAATAAAAGAAGAAATGAAATCGTTTTATATCGATTCGTCATTTCTTCTTTTTTATGTCATCTTTTTTTACTGTGCATCCGGATCGGTTTGTATAATAACCGGCGGTTTCAACTGGTATTGGTAATACTTGATTACATTTCCGCTGAACATTTGAAGCGGCTTCCAATTGCACAAGTTGTAATTTCTTTTGTAAGGAAGATTATCATAAAATTTCATGGAACGTTCATGTCCGCGATCAAAATTCATCAGCATTTTTTTGAATAGTTCGTTGTTATTCAACGCTGTCACTTCCTTTCTACCCCGTGGCATTTGCACGCCATATTCGTATCTATAGTATACTCGAAAATGGCATCGGAATCAATGCTTTTCGGACTAAAAATTTACAAACGATAGACGCAGAAGCGCTCCCGTCGGTCCTTGCCAATATCGTCGCAAGCCGCGATTTCCTGAACCAATCGAAATGACGTGTGTCGTTCGATGTAAAACACAGTAGTATCTTCCGGGTAGTAGAGAATCAATGTGATGGGGCGCTGGCATCGCTCGTAGGATGCCTCAATCTGATTTAGCACAGAGCGAAAAATCGCAGTGGAAAATGGATTGAAGCAGTAGATCACCGTCACCTCATCCGGAATCTCATAGTCCTCGGCTTTTGCCTGTGTAAACTGTAAACGTTCCCGGTGCACGCCTCGGTAGTTTTCCAGATTTTTCAGGGCACGTCGGTGAAAATCCGCTACCATCTCCACACCGATGGCTCCACAATGAAACACGTGATTGCAATAAAAACTCAGCCGACCAAGTCCGCTTCCGTAATCCAGCAAAACGTCTTTGTCTGTCAGTGGAAGTTCCTGTGCCAATGTGTCCAGCACCCGATAAGGCGTGGGCTCATAACGATGACAATGAAAGGTATCCTTGTCGTCAGTCTGAATTTCTTCCGTATGGATTTTCAAAAATGAATCAATTTTTTTCGCCAAAGCTTCGTCGCTAAGGGCTTGGTTTTCTGCAATAAGTTGATTGATGTGGTTCATGTTGAAAATCCTTTCCTGAGGTTATTTGTTTTCGGTATATTTCCCTACGATCAAGCTGGAGTTCTGGCCGCCGAAGCCAAAGGCATTGGTCATGGCGTAGCGAACGTCACGCTTTTCCGCTTTATTTGGCACATAGTTCAAGTCGCATGCCTCGTCTGGATCATGGAGGTTCATGGTTGGTGGCACGATGCCTTCCTGTACAGCTTTGATGCAGGCAATGGTCTCTGTGACACCGCCGGCTCCCATCATGTGTCCGGTAGCACCCTTTGTGGAGGTCACTGCCATGTCATATGCATGATCGCCAAAAAGTTTTTTGATGGCGTTGGTCTCAATGGTATCTCCCATCGGAGTGGATGTTCCGTGGGTGTTGATGTAGTCAATGTCATCGGTGGAAAGTCCTGCTTTCTCAATGGCACCTTTCATACAAGCGATGGCGCCAATTCCTTCTGGATGAGGAGCAGTCACATGGTGGCCATCGGTGCAGTTGGCGTATCCCAGAAGCTCTGCTTTGATGTTTGCGCCACGTTTTTTTGCATGTGCTTCTGTTTCGATAAGCAGTGCACCACCACCTTCGCCAAATACGAATCCGTCACGTGTCTTGTCAAATGGACGGCTGGCAGTCTGTGGGTTGTCGTTGTTGGTGCTCAATGCGTGAGCGGATGCCAGACCGGCTACAACAACCGGGCAAAGACTTGCTTCCGCACCTACGACGATGATTGCGTCAGCTTCTCCAGCCTGCAACAGCATAGCTGCCGTGGTGATGGCGTCGGCACCGGAGGAACAAGCGGTACTTACTGTGAGACTTGGTCCGCGGTATCCTTTTGCAATGGCGATTTGCGCTGCCGCAATGTTTCCGATGAACTTTGGTACAAAGCGAGGGCTCACTTTTTTATGCTCCCCTGTACTGAGACCGTCCTGAGTCTCTGCAATGATGGAAACACCAGCCATGGCAGTTCCTACTACGACACCCATGCGCTCGGCAGGTATGGTGTCCTCTTTTATGTTAGCATCCGCCAAGGCTTCTTCCGCCGCAGCATATCCGTACTGCATGAAAAGATCCATTTCGCGGCTCTGTTTTTTCGTCATAAAATCATCCGGATTAAAGTCTTTTACCTGAGCGGCGATTTTAACCGGAGAATCCGTTGGGTCAAAGCGAGTGATGGTATCTACTCCACACACGCCGTTGATCAAATTGTTCCAATAGGTTTCTACACCGATACCGATGGGCGTTACCGCACCCATACCAGTGATGACTAATCTTTCTTTCATAATCTATGATTTCCTTTCTGCGTTCAAAATACTCTAAGTTATATCTTACCATAAAGAAGGTGTGGGGGCAAAGATTTTTTACCCCTGCTCCCGTATCCGCTCCGCCAGATCTTCCAGATACTCCCACCGTTCCATTCTCTCCAAAAGTTCCGCTTCGGCAGTATCTTTTTCTTCCGTCAGTTCGGTCAATCTTGTATAGTTGCTGGCACACTCTGTCATCTCCGCCTCCAGCTTCTCGATTTTCTCTTCTAGCGCAGCGATATCTGCTTCGATGGTTTCGTATTCCCGCTGCTCATTATAAGAAAATTTCAATTTCTTTGTTGTAGCTGACTTCCATGTTTCTTTCGAAGTGGCATTTTCCTTGCGCCCCTTTTCTTTCTTGTCGGATATGTTACTTGCCATGCCACCGGATTTTTGTAAGTAATCCGTATAACCACCCTCGTACTGCGTGATTTTCCCGTTTCCTTCAAAAGCGAAGATGCGTCGCGCCATTCGGTCCAGAAAATATCGGTCGTGGGAGACGGCAACTACGATGCCGGGGAATGTATCCAGATAATCTTCCAAGATCGTCAAGGTTTCGATGTCCAAGTCATTGGTTGGCTCGTCGAGAAAGAGCACGTTTGGTGCCTCCATCAGGATTCGGAGCAGATAGAGACGACGTTTCTCACCACCGGATAGTTTCTCAATGGGCATATAGTGCATGTTGGACGGAAACAAAAAACGTTCCAGCATTTGAGAAGCAGTGACATTACCGGTAGGGGTCTGGATGATCTCCGCACCTTCCCGCACATATTCAATCACTTTGAGAGAATTGTCCATTGCCTCGTTTTCCTGAGAAAAGTATCCCATCTTTACCGTCTGCCCGATGACAAGGCTTCCGCTGTCCGGTTCCAAGACGCCGTTTATGATTTTCATTAAAGTAGATTTTCCACAGCCATTGGCGCCTACGATGCCGATGCGGTCGTTGCGTAGGAAAATGTAGGAAAAGTCACGGACCAAGGTCGGATCACCAAAGGACTTGGAGATGCCCTCCAGTTCTACCGTGGTTCGTCCCAGGCGGGAGGCTACCGATGCCATTTCCAGCTTTTCGTCAATAGCTGGGGGTTGTACATCTTTCAATGCTTCATATCTTGCGATGTGGGCTTTCTGCTTGGTGGAGCGAGCTCTGGCACCACGCATCATCCACTGGATTTCCACACGCAACAGACTTTGGCGCTTGCGCTCTGTGGCAAGTTCCATTTCCCGACGTTCTTCCTTTAAGGCAAGATATCCGAGGTAACTGTCGGAATAGCTATAGAGTTTTCCGCGTTCCAGTTCCACGATGCGTGTCACCACGCTGTCCAGAAAGTAGCGGTCATGGGTGATCATGACGAGAGCACCACGAAAGTTCTGGAGATATTGTTCCAGCCATTCCGCCATGGCACTGTCTAAGTGGTTGGTGGGCTCGTCCAGCACGAGGATGTCAGCACCGGAAAGCAGGGTGCGAACTAAGGCGATACGTTTTCGTTGACCACCGGATAATTGGTTGACGGGTTGAGAGAAGTCGAGGATACCCAGGCGAGTGAGCATATTTTTTGCCTCGGGTTCTTTCTCCCAACTTTCTTGTTCGGAACACCCGCTGAGGGCAGCCGTGATGACTGTGTCGTCCTCGGTGAACTCTGGTGTCTGTGGAAGGTAGCAAATGGTCAGGTTATTTCCCTTTACCACTGTTCCCTCGTCCGGAATGACGATGCCGGATATGATTTTTAAGAGCGTGGATTTGCCAGTGCCGTTGACACCGATGATGCCCACCTTTTCTCCTTCATTTAGGGAAAAGGAAACGTCATCAAATAAAAGACGCTCGGTATATGAATGAGTAATGTGTTCTGCAGTTAATAAGTTCATGGAAAGTCTCCTTTATTGAAAATTGTAACGACGATTCAGAGCTTCATCATCGTTGCATATCTTTTTACATTTTAACACACATTTTGTCGAAAGACTATCCCTAGGGATAGTGGACTTTTGGAAAACGATGCGTTACAATTTTGGACATAGTGAAAAAAAGGAGGATTATTATGTTTTATTCACCCAAACGAATGCTTGCATTGGCATTGGCAGTTGTGATGACCGTAACGAGTGTTGGTACATCCGCGCATGCTTATGAAGCAGAAAAAACAGATTATCTGTCGGTGACAGATAAGGACGGAAAGGAAATTCTCGAGGATGAATCCTGGGAAGAAAAGTTTCCAAATGGAACATTTGCATTCAAATATGATTCCATTACATTGAAAGAAAAAGAAGATCAAAAAACGAAAAAGATTACGATTTACCGTCTTGGTGGAACCAAGGGAAAAGCCACAGCAAAAGTGGCAGTGGCACCTGCGGTTGTTGCTCTGGATGAGGAAGAGACGGATCTCGTATATGCCAATGCGGCGTCCAATACCGATTACACCATTCAGGTGGAAAATCCAATCGGAACGGACGGAACCATTGGAAAAAAGGAACTGGAAAGTTCCTATGATGTAAAGTCAGAAACGAAAGAGGACAATGTCGTGCTTTCCCTGGATGGGGTGAAAGGGGAATACGTGCGATACTTCTGGCATGTAAAGACAGAGGATGAGTGGAAACCGGTAACAAGTGAAGGCGAAGAGACGCTTACCGTATCCACAGAGGAGTTTGCTGCTGGCGAGTACATGTGTGTCGTAGAAGCAGATTATGAATTGAGTGTGTCCAAATCCGCTAGTGCAAAGGAGCGAGACACAGAGGGAAAAGAAAAAGTATGGGTAAATGTAAACAGCAGACACATTACAAACGATGCTGCTTATGAAAAAAATACATATACCGATGTTACCATGGATGCGGCTATGCCATATAAGACAACTTTCCTGCAAGTGGATTTTGAGGAAGGGGAATGGGTAAAGGATATTGTTGTAAAGCCAACCGATGACGAAGAGCATGAAGCCGAGGAGATGGCGTCCTTTACGATTTATGATGTAGAAGGTGCTGCGTTTACAGAGACAGCAAACCGTTTTTCCATGTGCATCAGCGATGATGAAGAAGTGCTGGACAGTACCATGGGATTTTCTGTAAAAGAAGTTCGTGTGGATAAAAGTACAGGAAAAGTGAAGGTGAAAGTAAAGAGAACCGGAGCTCTCCAGTATGTCACATCGGTTGATTATGAAACCGTAGATGGAACAGCAAAAGCGGGAACCGATTATGCGAAAGCAAAAGCTTCCCTTGGTTTTAGTGGTGGAATCGATACGGGTGAGATCGAGATCGACCTTTTGGATGACAAGAAAAAAACGGATGAAGATACGTACTTTACCATCCGATTGAAAAACGCCAAAGGTGGTAACTTGAAAAAAGGTGCGGATGAGATTCGTGTGAATTTGTTTAATACGGATACATCCAGTAAGGATAATGTTGCGACGGCTTCTAAGAGTAAGGAAGCAAAAGATGCGACTTCCCGTGTAAAGGAATCCAAGAAAGCCATTACCGAGTCCGACAATGAAGTGAAGGTCGAGGCGGTGGAAAAAGAAAATACGGAACTTAAGCTTGATTCTATGGAACCCGAAGAAGGCGACATGGCAGCACAGGAAGATGCGAATTTCCACTACAATTTAAATGTCAGCGGTGCATATAGTTCCTGGGGCGACACGGTAAAAGTTAGCGATGCAGGGTCGTTCTATAAAGTAGATGGAAATTCGAGAGTATCGTCTGCTACGGCAGGAAGTGTGCTGTTGGATACAAATCGACGTGATAATTCGTATTTTTATATTCCGAATCTTTGTAACCGATATGACAAACTGACAGGAAATTTGTATTTTCAGACAAATTATGCCTTGTATTGGGCTCGAGAATACTACAGTGGTGTTATGATGGCACTTGGTACGGAAAGCTTTGCGAATACCATATCTGATTATACAAGTACCAGTGGCGAGAATGCCATGGAAAATGCCATTAACAGTCAGAAAGGTAAAGCCACGTATAACATTTATGACCAGTATGATGATAATGACAAAAGTCGGAGTATTAGTGTAGATTTGAATAGTATTTCCAATACAGGAAGTGCCGATTATCTTGTGTTTAAGTCGTTTGTTACAAAACGTGGAAAAACGATTCGTGATCGTCATACGAAAGTGTCTGTACAGTCCGATCTTACGTTGAGACGACGAGCGTTGTCAAAAGACATCAAGATTAATGTAAATACGCCAGACAGTGATCGTTTGACCAGCATCTCCCAGAAGAATAATACCATCGGAAGTGAAACGAAGGCGTTGATCAAAGGAATTCAGCCGTCCATTTCGCTGCAAAGTGGTGGTTACAATAGTAAAAAGAAATGGTACATGGGAAGTGACCTGCTGGTAAAAACATCAGGAACCAACGGCGTGTACAAATTGGATAAAATTTCTTTGAAGGCAGATGGAAAACAAGTATATACGCGCACATTAAGCAATGGAAAAACCAATGTTCAGCTACAAAACGGCTCTTCCAGAATGTCCACCAGTGCGCAGTATTCCATTGATTTTGATTACAATCGTTATCAGCAGATTCAGATCAACTGCGCGACGTCCATGTTGGATGTAGACACAGCGGATGATCGTATGGATAAGATGAACCTGATTAAGAAGAACATTAAGGTAAATGGTTCATCGGCAAGTTGGTCCTCCAACACAAGTACATACATGCATACGATTCATTCGTACAAGAATTTCAATACCATTAATTTTGGTTTGGGTGAAGGAACGAAGATTCTTTACAACGACAAAGTATACGAAGGAAGCGACACCATTACCATTTCTGATGCAGATATGGATTCCGCAGTTCTTTCCTTTTCCGTATATACAGCAGATGCAGTTAGCGTTGTTCGTGATCCGGAGATTCTTGGTGAGAAAAAAGTATCGTTGTTCGAAGATAAAAACAACGATGGAAAATATACCGCAGCAGCCGATGGTTATGAGCCATTTTTGGTACTGGATGCCGGACAGTCCTATGATATTACGAATTTCCGTAAGAGAAATGGAAACAATGTGGTGATCCACGTAGAGTATTCCATGCAACCAGCATCCTTGAACGTGCCACCGGGGGCGACAGGAAATGAGACATTTACGGTGGTTCCAGGATTTGTAACAACCTTGACGACCGAGGAAGAAAAAGCGAAGTTATCCAAAGAAATGAAAGGATATCGTGATATTGCTTCCAAAGATGGAACAGCACCGATGTATGGACGTGTTTCTGGTGGAAGCGTATCTTTCTTAGCTGGAAATGATAATAGTCCGGCTAGGATGAACGAACAAACCGAAGCTTACGAGTGGACACCGGATTGGGATGGAAATCTTCGCGCGAATTTTGATAACCCGGAAAAAATTAAAGTGTATGAAACAAAGATGCCAAATGGTTTCGTGGCGGCATCTACCAAGGCGCAGATTAATGAGTATCTTGGATGTATTCACGGAAATGACACTTACGTATTGACATCTCGTGTCAATGGAACTACAGGGGAGAAGATAACTGCCACTCAGAAAGGTGGATTCTATACCGTGCCGGAACCACCAGCTATGGCATTTGAATCGGATCCGACGGGAGAGGCAGCAGCACCATCAGATAATACCGGAACCACAAGCGATCAGCCGGATGTGGCGAAGACATCTCCAAGTGTGGATATGCCAAAGATTAATATCGGTCTGGGGCATGGAAGCTTCTTTATGGAAGGAGATGAAATTGGTTTCTCCATTGGAACACAGATCTTTGGGTATGACCGGGCAACGGATGGTGCCAATGGAACGAGTGTCTTGGGCTCCTCAGCAATGAAAGACATGAAGGATGCCATGACCAGTAAAGATGATAATATCTTTAAGCAGTTGAGAAAAGCCGGTTCCAAAGATACTTATAGTAATAACAAAAAGGGGAGTGCCGGTTCAGCCACTTCTATGAAGGATAAGCAAAAACATGGAAAGGGCTCGGGAAGTATTGACTTTGCAGTGAACATGTCATTTATTTGGAAATACAGTAAACTGACTGGTCATTTTGAGTTTTCTTCCGCGATGATTGCATTGTCCATTGAAGGAAGTCTTCGATTCCAGTATCGCTTCCAGGTTTGCCCAATCTTCTATGTGTACGTCCAGGTTGGTTTGGGACTAGAGGCACAAACCGGGTTGGAAATGGAAAAGAAAGAAGTCCAAAAAGAAGATGGAACAACAACGATTAAAAATGAGGTATCCTTCGCGGGAATTTCATTGAATCCGTCGGCGTATGTTGAAGCAGGAGCGGGAGTCGGAGTCGAATTAGCAAAATTAGAGATTTTCGTTAAAGTATCGGTGTCCTTCGCCTTTACGTTAGGCGAAGAGTCTCAGGTGGATGAGTTTATCACGGATGCAGCAGTGGGATTCCGAGCGGTATTCTTATTCTTCTCTTACGAGATGGATCTCATCGGATGTCGAGCTGGATATGATGCCTCCCGAAAAGATGAAGGAAAGAAACCTTGGTTCTTCTCCTGGCGAGTTGTTGGCATTGACATGGGAGGAACGGAAGGAGATGATATTGATTCCGAAGTGGACGGTGCCGGTGTGACGGTGTCGAAGCCAAAGAATCGGTATCGGTTACAGAATATTTATTCCTCCGATGACAATGCCGAAAGCGATATGTCTGCTTTGGCATATGACGTAGAAGGAATTGAGGAATTCCAAGTAAGCGGTTATGGAAACAATACCTCTGCTGTGGAATTGGCAAGTGGATTTGACAATGCATCGGATTTTCAGCTGTTGACAGTAGGAGAAACCAACTATGTATTGTATACCATTAGTCGTAAGAACCCATCCCATAGTATCCATACAACACAGCTTGTTATGTCAAAGCTTTCCACTACTGCAAGTGTGCCAGAGGGAGGCGACCTAGAAGCGCAGGAAGTAATGGGGCTTGTGAATCCAATTGACGAAAATGCAGCTACAAAATATATTGTGGTGGACCGTGTGGGCGGTGCCGCAGATGCGACAGGAGATTTGGATTATGATGCTGTTGTGGATGGCAATAAAATTAAAGTGACATGGACATCTTATATGGAGAATGCAGCGGATGATATTCCAGAAAGCATGGATTCCCAGAGCATGTTGCAGAAGGCAAGTCAGAAGCTTCAAGTAAAAACAGCAGAATTCGATGCCGAAAATCCGGCTGAGTTTACAGAGGCGAAAGCGTTGACGACAGAAGGTGCGTTCAATTTCTTGCCAAAAAGTGGTACCTCCGATGTTCATTTCTTCGCAGATACAAAAGCGTATTCCGAAGAGGAAATGGCAGAAAGAGAAACCGGTTATCAGGAAAAATACGAGCAGGATGCAGAAGGAAATGAGGCAGATGGCGAAGAGGGTACGGGAGATCCGTATGCAAAAGCCAATTACGAATATGCACTTACCACGGATTACTTGTATGGTAAGTATTCCAGATTGTACTATAGTGTGAAGCAGCCAGATGGTTTGTATGATACTCAGAATGTAGAATTGACGGATGAGTGGAAAGAACAGGGAACTCGTCTGAATGATGTACAGGTGATAAAAGGCAGTGATGATAATTATTTCATCGCATATACTACCGATCAGAAGAATACCTACGGGGAAGAAAACGAGTATGCAACCGTGAAGAAGTTGTATATTCAGGAAGCTACTGTTGAGACGGTAGAAGTGGAAACAGCAGCGGCAGAAAGTGCAGATGTTGAGACAACCACTGTTGAACGACGAGAAATGGATTTGAAACAACCGGTTCTTTTGAAAACGTTGGTTGACTTTGAGGACTCCGATGAGAAGGATGGTGAATATGTAGGTGGAGCGTTGACGACGCCAATGGAATCGCCAAACTTTACAGACTTGAAGTTTTTGGAAGGAAAGCTGAGCAGCGATTCGGACAAAGAGATCTTCATGTTGTATAACATGAATTCCACAACCTATGTCATTGACCAGAAAAACATCAAGGATGCACTGGGAAGTGACGAAGCTACCATCAATGTCAAACCGTTGTTTGAGGTGGATACAGAAGACGGAAGCATGCAGGCAGAGGCTACCATTGGTGTAGACGGAGATGGAAATATCTCAGCAGTCTTTACACAAACGGTGCCAAATACAGTAAACAATGCACTTTATGTGACAAAGTATGATCCAACGACCCAGGGATTTGGTGAAGCCTTTATGTTGGCTATGAACAAAATGCAGGTGTATGAGGATTGTATTTCACAGAATTTGTCTCCGGAAGATACGAGAAAAGCATTCTTCCAGAAGCAAGAGGATGGTAAGGTAGATAAGTTTATCTTCAATTCTCCACAGATTGCCCTTGGCAAACCAACCACAGAAAACGAAAGTGGTACATTGACAATTTTGACAAAGGGTACGTTGACCAAGTTGGTGGAAACGACGTATGAGCTTGGTGGGGAATCAAGAACGGAGTTTGTACCGGATACTTCCGACGGAAGTATGGATGGAAATGCAGGTATTTATGCGATTTCCTACGGAGTAGGCAAACAAAAAATCGGTGAAACATCCATTACATTCGAGAAAAACAATTTTGTGAAAAATGCAACTTTGAATGGAAATGTTTCCTTCCGTAATACCGGAGATGTGGCGATTCGTGCCAGCGAGGCAAATCCGGCAACGGTTACGATGAAAGTACAGACGGATAGTGGTGTGTATGAATTGGCACAGTGGGAATTGAAAGGAAATGTGCTGGCAGGACAGCAGGTGGTTACCGATAAGATCGAGACCAATCCATTGCCAGCTGACGTGTCAACTGGTGTGATTTTCTTTGAAATACAGGAAGATCCGGATTATTCCGATGCACCAAAGATTAGCAGCATTGAGGAAGAAGAAGGAACCGGTAAGATCACCGTTGGTGAGAAAGCAGAGCTTTCCATCGATGAGTTGGAAATTCGTACCGGAGACACCATCGAGCAGCGTACCGTAAATGGCGTGCCTTGTGCCGTGGCAGACGTGGAAATGTCGGTTAGCAACTTGGGCGTGAAGAATGCTTCCAATGTAACATTTGCCATTAAACGTTCCTCCGGAATGACGGCGGATAATGAGGAAAAATACGTTCCTTTGGAAGTGCAGGGTGATTTTGTTCTTGGTGAAAATGATGAAGTACTGATAGGAAACGGTAACGAAGAAGGTGTCTTTGATTTCCTGTCCTACTGGGATGAAACAGATGGAGCGGTAGTGGCGAATAAAATAATTCCAGCGGGTACTACACGTACGATCAAAGGACGAGTTATGATTCCGCTTACTGCTTTTGATAGCGAGGATGCCAGTGGAGCTGCCAATATTCATATGACGATTCAGTGTGATGGAGAGGAATATGAGAGCAGAAACAATACAGCAACTTCCCGATTTGTACCAACGACACGCTTTGACTGTTTGGACAATGTTTCCTTGACAGTTGGAAATCCAGTCAGCTTTAAAGTGAATCTTCAGAAGGCGATGGATATTACGAGAAGAAGTAATATCATGTTGACGGAGATGAAGGTAAGCAGTAATGGTGAATTGGTGGAAGCTACGGATAAATTGCTTGCAAATGCTGCTTATAATACACGGACCGGACATGCAACTATAACGGCTGCGAAAGAAGGTTCCGGTATTTTGCGAATCGCAGATACAGCAACTTCATCCTTTAAGGATATCGCATTTGTATCAACGATGTCGGGATGTAACATTCATACCGACAGTCCGGTGTATGAGTTTTTGAAGAAGGCAGATGGTGGAGTGACATGGGAGAACAAGGATGTCGGAACGGTACATGAAGGAACCATTTTGCCGGAAAACAGTGATATTTGTATTGGTAAGGAAGGTGGAAGCTTTACCTTCACTACTTACGCAAGAAGTATTGATTTGTATTTCGATGGAAAAGTTCGTGTCAGCAGTATTAACAGTTTTGGATTTACCGCACGTGAGTACAATTCATCCGATGGTGTGGAGGATGGACATTACTTCAAACGTCAGACCATTGACTTTGGAAACACGCAGTTGAAAAAGCATACTGTTACGGTAAAAGTGTTGAGCGGAACCGCTTCCTTTGACCATATGGTAGAGTATTATGCAGATCGTTCCGAAGGAGTAAGTAACTTGGATATCCTAGTGGACGAGACGGCACCAAGAATTTTCCTTGGAAAATCTCTTCCAGATGAGGGAACTCGTTTGAAACCGGGAACTCTTTTGGAGATTCCAGTGTATGTGTACGATGATGTGATGTTGAACTCCATTAGTATCAATGGTAGTGGTGCGGAGGAAAATGAGAGCAATCAGTTTGCGAAAGGTACTTTGCGTATCAAGAAAAACGGTGTATACCATGTGATTGTACAGGATAGCTCAGGTAATATTTCTCAGAAACAGGTGGAGATCACTTGTTATGAGGAAGGTGCCGAAAAAGTACAAGATGCTACCGATACGTGGCCAAAAGTAGATTTGAAGCTTGTGGATGACAAAGACCAGGAGATTACCACAGCCACAAACTCCAATGCATATTTTGGCTATGAGATCCAGGCAGAGCACAAGGTGGAATCCATTGAGGTATCCAAGGTGGATATGGAGACCACAGATGTTACGGCGATCGGGGATCCGGTTGAAGTAGAAGCGGATGTAGAAGAACTTTCCGGAACCTATCCGGTAAACCTTATGTCCAATGGATATTATGAAGTAAAAGTAACAGATAAGATTGGAAATGTTACGAAGGTTATCTACAACGTTGATATGTTGTCCCGCGGACAGGTAGTCACACTTTATGTGGCTGATCATGAGAAGAATGAAATGTTCTACTGCGTTGGTGATGAAGATAATGAAATAGCGCTGAAGAAGATGGTGATCTACAAAGGCGTTGTAGAGGCAGATGAATACGATCAAGATTTGAATGTTGCAGGAAAAGAGCCATTGTTTACGAAAACCTATGATGACGAGACGATGGATTCGGAAACAATTACGCTGGATAAGAAGATTGGTCATAGTAAGTTTACCATTATTGCCAGTGACGTTTCCGGTAAGGTTACACATTATGTATATTCGGATGGAACTTGTCTGGATAACTTGGTGGTAGGTAATGCAGAAGATTTGGGATATGGTCTCCAGATAAATGAGGAATTCAAGCCATATCAGAGAGAATATGAAGTATTCCTTCCTTATGGATATCCATTAGATCGTGTTCCGGAAGTAAATGTAGTGGCAAAAGAGAATGCACAGGTATCCAAGGTATGGAATGAAGATGTTCTGACTCTCACTGTAAAGAGTGGAAGAGTAGAGAATACATATACCATTACACTGAATCGTGAAATTTGTACATGTGATATGGTGCTGGATGTGGACGAATCGACAATTATTGTTCCAAAGGAAAGTGGACATGCAGCAGAGGAGATTCGTGCCAGAGCAGATGTTGTACAGTGTGAAGTTCATGGAAAACATTTGGTTGAAAATATCACATATGCATATGAGATTGAAACGGCCGGATACGAGATTCCATTGTATGAAACAGCAGGAATCGAAACAGAATTGCTGGAAAGCGCGAGACCGGAGTACAATTTTGGAGAGAATGTAGACGTAGAGACGGTAACAGTAGAGACGGTAACCGCAGAGACGGTAACAATAGAGACCGTTCAAGTAGATACGCCATCGTCAACGGTGACAATTGGCGAGGATACGGTGATTCGTTTGACGGGTAATACATTGGATGCCAGTCGTATTCCGGAAGGAACCAATCAGGTATTCGTACGAGTGAAGGTTACGGCAACGTCGCCATCCATGAAGGCGCACCGCTATGTTACCTATCGCATCTCCAACCAATATGATGTTGGGCTTTACCTCACACCGGGTGGTCAGGTAACTTGCGGAGAAGATACGATGATGGCAATGGAAGGAAACGAAGGTTCACAGGAAGAATTGGAAAAAGAAGGCGTGCTTCTTCAAGACCCGGATGAGCCAATTCGATATGATCTGGATACCGGTTCTGAATTGTTGTTATGTGCGCAGGAAAAAGAAGGATACGAGTTTGTAGGCTGGTTTAATGCAGATGAAGAAAAACTCAGTGCAAACAAAGAAATCTTATACATCGTAGGTAAGGATGCAAGTATTCGAGCATTGTTTAAGGATGTGGTGAAACCGACAGGAAGCATCACATTGACAGATAAGACGGGAACGAATAATGTCATGACATCCGACGAGGGTGATATTCTCGTATCTGCCGAAGGATTTACGGCGGAGATAAAAGCGGAAGATGCTCATTCCGGTGTGCAATCCGTACAGTATCAGATCGTGAAAAGGGGAGAAACCTATGATCCAGCGGGTGAATGGAAAACATATGGACTTACTCCTTTGGATCTGACAGAGGAAATGGACTTTGTCATGTATGTTAAAATCGTAGACAAGGATGGCAATGAAACGATTGTACAGTCCGAACGTACGATGATTGAAAAGTCCTTTGCAGGAATCGATGCGGCACCGAACTTTACAGAAGGCGTATTTACCAATCGAAAGGATGCGGCAATCATGGTTCTTGTGAAGAAGGGAATCGCAGCGATTCGTGAGATTACGTACAAAGTCGGGGAGGAAACCTACACTTCAGAAGAAATGACATTTGGTGTGGAAAATCTTCCGGATGGTGTGTACGATGTAACAATTCAAGTTACAGACGTATTTGGTAAGACGGTTGAGACGGTTGTACCAGTGAAGAAAGATACCGAGAATCCGGTATTGACCATTACTGGTGTACCGGAAACAGAAACCGTAGAAGAAGCTGTTTTGGGAATTGAAGCAGATGGCGGATTGTCCGGTGTGAAGGAAGTTCGCGTAAACGGAGAAACATGGGCAGAAGATACCTATACGGTAACAGAAAATGGAACTTACGTATTTGAGTTGGAGAACAACGCAGGAACTGCAGTGGCGGAGACGGTAAATATTGATAAAATCTTGATTCCGACACCGGCACCAACACCGACAGTAGCACCTGCATTGGAACCAACGACACCACCAACAGCAAATGCAGGAGTGGGAGAAATGCCGAATGGGGCAACCGGTGTGACAACAGCGTCACCTGCGGAAAATGTAATTCCTGATATTACAGAGATTAAAGTTCCAGCCAAGATGACTGTTGGTAAGGGGACATCGGAAGCGATTTCAGCGCAAGTTCTTCCGGCTGGAAGTGAAGCAAATGGCTTGACGTATGAAAGTACGAAAAAGTCAGTGGCGACAGTAAGTGCCCAAGGCGTCATAACTGGTAAGAAGTTTGGTAAGACAGAGATTATCGTTCGTTCGAAGAAAAATTCGAATGTAAAGGCGAAGATTGCGGTAACGGTTGTTTTACCGGTAACGAAAGAAATCCGTCTGGAAAGCTTAGGAAAGAAAGGTGCCCGCGTTACTTGGAAGGGCGTAAAAGAAGCCGTGGCTTACAAGGTTTATCGTTCCACGAAATCCAATGGAACGTATAAGCTGGTAGCTAAGGTGAAACAAAGTGTTTATACAAGCAAGAAGAAAGATGCGGATAAATACTATTACAAAGTAGTCGCTGTTGCGAAAAATAAGAAGTACAATAGTGATTACAGTGCCTATACCGCAAAAGTACAGCTTCCTCCGGCAGCAGCTGGTGTATCTGCAGATGTGACAAAAGTCAAGGCAGAAAAACTTGCTGGTAAGGTGAAGAAGGTAAAAGCAAAAGCGAAGAAAGGCAAGATTGTAGTGTCTTGGAAGAAGTTCAAGAACGCAAAAAGCTATGTTGTATATCGCGCAGAAAGCCAGTATGGAATCTTTGATGAATATAAGGTGGTTAAAACGGCTAAGCTGAAGGATACATGCGTAGTGAAAGGTAAGAAGTACTATTACAAAGTACGTGCCATTACATACAAGAATGGAGAGCGTAAATTGATTAGTGATATTACCAAACAGATTCATGCAAAAGCCAGATAAATCCGTATGGAAAGTGGTGAATAAAAAGGTGGCTGCCTACACGAGTAATTTTAGAACTTGTGTAGGCAGCCGTCTTTTTTATTTCTTCTTTTTATTAGGTTTCACGGTGACAAATGGACCGGAGTAGGTTCTACCGGATATAGTAACCTGAGCTCGGATACGAACCGATGCTTTTCTGGAGATACGTAAGGTCTTCTTGGTTTTCTTTGTATAATACCATTTCGTTGTTCCGATATCAGAGCGATGAACTTGTATTTGGTACCGTGTAATGCCTTTTTTCGGTTTCCATTTTATGGTCCATCGATTGTTTCCTTTTTGAAGTAGTTTTTTTATGGTTATTTTCGTTGGAATGTTTACCGCCACAACATTGGAGGCGGTTTCGTCTACCACAACACGATAATAGTAGTTTTTTCCACGCTTAATCGTGCGGTCATACAACGAAAGTTGATTGGTTATGGTGGCGATTTTTTTTCCTAATTTATTTCTTTTGGTGGAGCGATATATCGTAAAAGTATGTGGCATCGTATCGTAGCTCCAGTTTAAGTGAACGGTTGTCCCTTTTTGACTACTTACTCGTAATTCTAGCACTGCCGGATGGACGATGGTAGAGATTGGTGGGAAAATAGTTAGGGGAGGCGTTGGTTCCGGGGTTATAGTCAATGGCGGAGTAACGGTTTGTGTGGGAGTTGCCGTTGGTACCGAAGTTGGTGTTGGAGCAATGGTTTGTGTTGGAGTTGCCGTTGGTACCAAAGTTGGTGTTGGAGTAATGGTTGGTGTTGGAGCACTAGTTTGTGTGGGAGTTGCCGTTGGTGCCGAAGTTGGTGTTGGAGCACTAGTTTGTGTGGGAGTTGCCGTCGGTGCCGACGTTTGTGTTGGAACGATGGTGGGAGTTGCCGTTGGTACCGATGTTGGTGTTGGTGGAATGGTTTGTATTGGTGCAACGGTTTGCGCTGGCGACAAAGTTGGCTCCGGGGTAGGGGTGGTGGCCAGCGATGCCAAGTCCTGAATGGCATTTTGAAGAGAATCCTCTAGGTTTAGGCGCGGCGAAGTGAAAGCGACACCAGCCTCATTGGTATAGGTAAAAGAGGAATTGCTCATATACAAATATTTTTTTGTGTCATTCAAAAGCTCTTCTCGTGTGTCGTATTCCTTATTGGCTTCCAAAAATCCCATTATGATAGCCGCACTTCCAGCTACCATTGGAGATGCCATGGAGGTTCCACTTTTGGCTTCGTACAAATTGTAGCGACTGGTGGAAAGAATGGATTCACCCGGGCAAATGATATTGTAGTTGGCTGGATCGGTATCGTTCCAATTGGAGCCTGTCCATAAACCTCCTGTGGTAGCATTGCTTGCCATTACGCCTATAATGTAGGGATAGGAGGCTGGATAAAGAGGGGCGTTGGAGGATGCATTGGAACTGTTTCCGGCAGCAGCAACCAGCACACAAGACTTCGCGGCTTCTTCCAGTGCAGATGCAAAGGCATCGCTTTGTTTTGTGCTACCGAAGGACATGTTGATTACATCTGCCCCGTTATCGACAGCATAGTTCACCGCTTCGATGCAGTTGGCGAAATGAAAGGAATTGCTGGCGGAACCAGCTTTTAGAATCATAATTTTGGTCTTGTAATTTACGCCTGCGTATCCCACGGAGTTAGAAGAATTCATGCCCACGATTCCACTCACATGAGTTCCGTGGCTGCTGTCGGAGTCATCTTCCGGAATATCGTATTTGGGAGGAGCTGTTCCCGATACGGGATCCACGGTAGGAAGACTGTCGAGATATTCACCTTTGTGAATCAAATCTAGACCATACACATCATCCACGTAACCGTTATTGTCATCGTCTACGTTTTCGATTCCATTTTTTTCTTTTTTATTGATCCACAAGTTATCGGCAAGATCTTCATGGGAAAGTTCTGCGCCGGTATCGATAATCGCCACAACGGTTTCATTTACATCGTAACCAGACAAGGTGTCGGCGATGTTAGTTGCTCCAATTTCGGATAAGTGGTAAGGTGGCACTGTCTCTACAGATGGACTTTCTTCGGAGGCGAAGAAGATGCCGTCCGAGGTAGTTCCTTTGTCGTGGAGAGAGAGTGCTTGGAGGTCGGGGGGCGTTGGTTTCGTTGATGAGCATAGGGATCCGAGAGTGGGTCCCATGATAACGAGAGATAAAAGTATGTATAATAAATTCTTTTTCATGACATATCCTTTCTTTGAATTTTTGGAAAATTATCCTATCGATTTAATTATACTATAATCTTAATGGGTTTTCTATATATAAATGTGGATGTTTTATCATCAAGCATATTCCAATTCTCACCTGCATACAATGAAACAACAGTATTCAGGGGGGAGAATTTTTGAAAACATATATCGAGCAGCGCGCCATTGAAATTGGGAATTACATAATAGAAAATGGCGCCACGGTGCGGCAGACGGCGAAGCAATTTGGGGTTTCGAAGAGTACCGTACACAAGGATGTAACGGAACGCATGATGCAGATCAACCCGACGTTGGCATCCCAGGCGCGAAAGATATTGGACATCAACAAAGCAGAGCGTCACATCCGAGGTGGAATGGCGACGAAAGAGAAATATTGTGGGCAGTCGCATTGAAAAAGAGTCAAAAAAAGAAACGAAAAATCCGTCCGTACAACAAAGGGATTCTTCGTTTCTTTTTTGTTATTTTACAGGTAACTATTAGGACCTAATGTATGAAATCAATGCCTCTTACGTGCAAGCACAACGATCCATTGATTTCACACATTAGTCCTGAATAGTTACTTTTACAGATTAAAGTAACGGTCAAATTCTGCCGGATGTGGAATCTTGGCAAGCTCAGCGCATTCTTTTCGCTTGTTGGCGATAAAGTTTTTTAACAACTGCTCTGGAAATACGCCACCAGCGGTGAGGTAGTCATGGTCTTCTTCCAATGCATCCAACGCAGCGTCCAGTGTGGTAGGCAGGGAAGAAAGCTTCGCTTTTTCTTCCTCGGACAAGGAATAGAGATTCATGTCATATGGTCCCCATCCGTTTGCATGTGGGTCGATTTTATTCTTTACTCCGTCCAAACCAGCCATAAGAATAGCGGCATAACACAAGTATGGATTGCATGTGGCATCTGGATTGCGAAGCTCAAAACGACGCATCTTAGGTGTTTTTGCATAAGCCGGAATACGAATGACAGCACTACGGTTGGAGGTTGCGTAACCGACAGTAACTGGTGCCTCAAAGCCTGGGACCAATCGTTTAAAGGAGTTGGTGCTAGGGTTTGTGAGAGCGCAAAGAGAGGAGATGTGCTTCAACAAACCACCCATGAAGTAATGAGCTGTTTCACTCAAGTGAGAGTAGCCATTGTCATCTGAGAAAACGGGTTCGCCATCCTTCAACAAAAGCATATGGACGTGCATACCATTTCCGGCCTCTCCGTATACCGGTTTTGGCATAAAGGTTGCCGTTTTGCCATATTTCAGTGCTGTGTTATGGATAATGTACTTGATGGTCATGGTGTTGTCCGCCATTTTTGACATCTGTCCCAGCATCGGCTCGATTTCGAACTGTCCGGCTGCACCAACCTCTGGATGGTGATACTTAATAGGAATTCCCGCCTTTTGCATTTCCAAACACATTTCCGAACGACATTCATAGGAAGTGTCGAAAGGTTTTGCTACATGATAGGCTTTCTGGTGTGGGACGATGCGCCCACTTCCTTCTACATCACTGTTCCAGTAAGCCTGAGAAGCGTCTACTGACATAGCAATTTCATCTGGGCGCACGGTCCAACCTACGTTATCAAACAAATGAAATTCAAATTCTGGAAGAATCAGCATTGTATCCGCGATTCCCGTATCTTTCATGTATTGTTCTGCGGCATTGACGATATTGCGGGGATATTGATCCAATGGTCGATTTTCCGGGTAATCAATAATCATTGCATTTCCTGTGATGGAAAGCGTAGGAATTTCGCAAAAAGGATCAATCAATGCGGTTTCTAGATCTGGGATAAATACCATGTCACTTTTTTCTACCACAGCGTATCCGTAGTTGGAAGCGTCAAAACCGATGCCCTCTTTTACCGTGCTTTCGGAGAATTGCTCCGCAGGAATCGTCACATGGCGATATTGTCCGTTGATGTCAACGATTTTGAAGTCAATCATCTGGATGTCATTTTCTTTGATAAAATTCATAAGTTCTTGTGCTGTTTTTGCCATTTTACATACCTCATTTCTTTTTTTAGTAATTTTGACCTGCATAAAATCTTCTATAATATAGAATAACGAAAATAGAAAAATAAATCAACACAACAAAAGCATAAAATTTGTATAAATGTCACAAAAATTATTGAGAATCTCTTATGAAAATGGCAAGATGTACAAAAATATTTTATGGGGGAGCCGAGAATATGCGCAAGGCGATTCATACACTAAGTTCTTACGTAGATGACATTGCTTGTTCTATGGAGAAGTTTTCGGAAGGCGATTTCAATGTTCAGCCGGAAGTGGAGTGGCAAGGTGATTTTATGAGCATCCAGGATTCGTTCCGGGAGTTTGAGAGAAAAATGTCTGTTATGATTCACGACATTCACAGTGTGGCAGACAAGGTGACAGGAGGAGCCAGCCGTGTGTCTGCAACTTCTGAAGAGTGTGCAGTGGCGAGTGAAGAAATGACAGGTCAGGCGCAAAATCTGGAACAGATGATTCGACGTTTCAAAGTGGCAGATTTTGAATTATAAAAAAAAAATAAAACGAAAATTAACGAAATATAAGATAAATCTTGACATCTAATTAAAAAGGACTTATTATATGAAGTGTTTGTTTTTTTTGCAAACACTTCATATTTTATTTATCATTAAGGAGGAAGGAACATGAGTAAGCACTCAAGAATGCTTAAGAAGATTTTGGCATTTGGCTTGACTTTTGCGATGGTTGCTTCAGCAGCTTCGATGGCACCAAGCACGGACGCAAGTGCAGCAAAAAAAGTTGTCAAATCCCTTAAAGTTTCAAAAGCAAACGTTACACTTACTGCAGGACAAAAGACAAAAATTAAAGCAACAGTAAAGGGAACTGCAAACAAAAAAGTAAAAGTAACATTAACAAAAGCAAATAAAAAAGTGATTTCCAAAGTTAAAGTTGGAAAACCGAATAAAAAAGGTGTTTCTCAAATTACTTTTACTGCAAAAGCTTTGACAAAGGAAGCAAAAACAACAGTAAAAGTTACTACAGCTGGAAAGAACAAGAAAAATAAGAAAATCACAAAGAAAGTGACAGTTGTGGTAAAACCAGCGACAGCTGAAAATACAGAGAATGCACAGACAAGTGCTCAGCCTGGAAATCAGACAAGCGTTGCTGTGACAGCAGTACAACTTACAGCAGCTAGCACAAGCATTCAAGTTGGAGCTTCTACAAAAGTAACAGCAGCATTTGCACCAACAGGCGCAACTTCTACTCTTACATGGGCATCCAGCGACAAGTCTGTTGCTGTTGTAGATGCAAATGGAAACGTAGTTGGTATGAAAGCCGGTACTGCTCAGATTACAGCAACTGCTGCAAATGGTGTGGTTGGAAAAATTACAATCACTGTAAATTCTGTAGCTGTTACAGGAGTAGCATTGGATAATACAGATATTAACTTGACCGTTGGTGGAACAACTGTATTGAACGAGACAGTAAGCCCAAGCAATGCTACGGATCGTCGTGTGACTTGGACTTCTTCTGACGCAGCCATCGCTCGTGTTGAGAATGGTCGTGTGACAGCAATTGCACCAGGTAATGCTACAATCACTGTTGAGACAGTAGATGGTGGATATAAAGCTTCTGCTCAGGTTGTCGTTACAGCAGATTCTACACAGGATGTGGATGGATTGACAGCATCTGTAACAAATAGCATTAGCGGATATGAAAATACTGTACTTGTTGGTACACAGGCTAAAGTAGACATTAAAGTTACGAAGAATGGTGCTCCATATGGTGGAGACACGGTAAACGTTGTATTGGATCCTGTATCCGGATATGCATCTTATTATGAACTTTCTACTCAGGACGTTCAGGTTCGTGAAGATGGTATGGCAACGGTTTACGTTAGATTGAAGAGTGAATATCGCGACGGCGAGGAGGATGACAAAACAGCTGTTTTGAGCAAAGATGAAGATGCAGCATTTGCAAGTTTCAATTTGCAGCTTACATCCGGTGGAGCGAACTTCACTAAGACAATTCCAGTATCCTTTGCTCAGATCATGACAGAGACACTTTATTCCGGAAGTGCATTGTCTGTAGAAAATGAGCATGATCCATTTATTAAGAGTTTGGAAGGTACAGATAGTTACGATTCATTGGGTTATGGATATACAAAGGAAGAGTACAAAAAAGAGTATGTAGTAGATCAGCAGGTAACATCCGATGCCATTGAAGATGGTAACCATGAGGTTGTATTGGATGCGGCACCATTGTTGGTTCGTTCTGCAACTCTTGGTGCAGAAGAGTCCGATCACTATGTGAAAGATGGTATTAATCATACATTCTCCGAATACTCTGTATACGTAGGAGAGGAAAATGCATGTACCATCGAAGAGGTACCAGGCGGACTTGAGTATGCAACACTTACTTTTGATAAGTTGCAGCTTTCTCAGTATACACGAATCATCGTTCGTGCTTACTATGCAGGAACCAATGTTCCAATGCCAGGTACAGAGAACGGTCTTGCACAGAAGATTATCACAGCAGATACATTGATTTCTGAGGAAAGTCTTGGTAAGACAGTACAGATTAGAAAAGAAATATTTAATGAAACAACAGCAGAGCAGAAAGAAATCGATATTAAGATTTTCGTAGAGTCCGAAGGACAGGTAAATGAGTCTGAGAACATCGGATTCACATTGCAGAAGATGGAAGGTGTATGGAGTAATCAGGAAGTGCTTTACCATGATTATGTACGTCTTCCAGAAGCAGTAACATGGACATTCGGTGGAGATAACGAGCATACCGGTGAGCAGGATCTTCCTACACCAGAATCTTATCTCGGAAGATTCTATGACGCAAACTGCAAATATACATACTCAATGCCAGCATTCCCAGATACCGGTAATGCAATCATCATTGAGAGAGATGCAAATAAAGAGATTACACAGTATTACTTGTATCCAACAACAACAGTAGACAACGAAAACGTACTTGCTGGTACAGACAGCACATACATTTTTGAGGCTTCTAAAGAGCAGGTAAAAGAGTTGGCTGAGTCTGCGTACACAAGCACAATCGGTTCCGATGCAAGATGTACCATCGATTCAACAAAAGCTGGATTCGTTCAGGTAAAAGCTACGGTAAATGTATTTGATGCAGTAAAATACGATGTACATTCTTATGTACAGTGGTCACCAATTCCAAACCGCGAGCTCGTGAAAGCAAAAGAGCACTATGCATTGTCTGGACAGACGGTAACATTGACAGCAGAAGTATATGACAAAAATGGAAACATTGTATCCGATGCAAATGTTGATTGGTTAGAACAGGAAGAGAACAACATGGCAGCGGGAACAATTTCCGACGTGACAATTAGTGACATTGAGACAACAACAAACACAGACGGTCAGGCGAAGATGGTTCTGATTTCCAATGGTGTTGCTGACATTACAGATATTTCCGTAGATGTAGGAAGTGCATATGATGTAAAATTGTTTGTAGCAGATGAGGAAGTTCCTACAAATCGTGCAAACATTCACTGGGTAAAACCAGGTATCTACTATTGCCCATCTGTAGATTCAGAAGTAGATTATGACACATCCGATGATGAGACAACGGTTACTGCTGATCAGAGTTCTTACAAGGTTGGCGATCAGTGGATCATCGGTACAAGAGTTGTAGGTGCAACAGGATACAACGTAGATATCCTCAATATCTCTAACATCAAGATTGATATGAAATCATCCACAGATGATGAGAAATTGCAGGTAGACCTTGAGAATAAAGAAAATGGTGTATGTACGGTTTACAATGAAACAATCGGACAGTCCCAGACAACTGCGAAGTTGGCAGGTTTGATCGATGAGAATCAGAAATGCGTAATCACTGTTGAGGAAACGGACAACGACGAACGTGTTGTAAGAGATTATGTTTCCGTAGGTGAGGGTGCATTTAACGTAGGTGCAGACTTGATCGTTCCAATTCTTTGGAATGTCAAAGGTGAGAAGATGACTCTTCTTAACTTCACAGAGAAATATGATGTTGCAAATGCATTGGATCCAATCGTTTATGTATCTGTAAAAGATGACTTTGCAAACCCTGTAGTGAACAAGGAAGTAACATACAAGGTAACGGATGCAAGTGGTAATGTAGTAGATGAAGCTACGACACAGACAAATGCAAATGGTTACATTGCAATTCAGATCTCTGCTCCAAGTGAGGCAACAACATATACAGTGTCTGCAAACATTGCAAGCAGCAGTAAAATTGAAACAACAAAAGTGAACTTCACAGACAATCAGAGCCCATACAATGTGACTTCTGAGACTCCGGATGAAGATAATAGCACAATTACACTTATGTTCAGTACAGAGCTTAACGCAACGCTCGTAGAAGCTCATCCAGAGTTCTTCGAAGTAAGAGATGAGGCTGGTAATAAGGTAGACATCGCAACGGTTGACGTAGATTCCGCAAATGCGAAGAAACTTGTTATTACAACAAAACAGGCAATCACATCTCAGGCTACTGTAACAGTTAAGAATCAGCATACATATGATGACGGAACAACGGTATATCATGTAGATGCAAATGGTACACTTTTTACCAACTAATAACAGAGTGTAAAATAACATAAAAATGAAGGCAGGGCTGGTATCTGTTTACGAGAATGTAACGGATACCAGCCTTGTTTTTTGTCGAAAAAAGTGGTATGATAGAAATTATCAATAGCTTTGTTTTTGAAACAAAAGAAACTATATAAAAGGAGGGGGATTTGTTTGGGAAATTCAACCTTTAAAGGGGGAACGCATCCGTACGAAGGAAAAGAGCTTAGTATGGATTTTCCGATTCGCTCATGTATGCCAAAAGAGGAATTGGTATTTTCTATGAGTCAGCACATCGGAGCCCCTGCAACACCGATTGTATCTGTGGGAGATACAGTAAAGATGGGCCAGATGATCGGAGAGGCGAGTGGTTTTATCTCTGCCAATATCATTAGTTCAGTGTCTGGTACTGTGAAAAAAATTGAACCAAGATTGACACCGCTTGGTTCCAAAGCGACATGTATTGTCATTGAAAACGACGGTGAATACACACCGATTGAGGGGTTGGGACAGGAGCGAGATTACACGACTCTTACCAAAGATGAAATCCGTCAGATTATCAAAGACGCAGGGATTGTCGGCATGGGAGGAGCGGGATTCCCGACCCATGTAAAAGTGACACCGAAAAATGAAGAAGAGATTGATTATGTGATCATCAATGGTGCAGAGTGTGAACCATACATTACATCGGATTATCGTTTGATGTTGGAGAGACCAGAAGAACTCATCACTGGTTTGAAAGTACTTCTTCGTTTGTTTGACAATGCACAAGGTGTGATTGCCATTGAGGACAATAAACCGGAGGCCATTGCGAAGCTTACGTATTTGACTCAGGATGATCCGCGACTTTCCGTGAAAGTTCTGAAGACGAAGTATCCACAAGGTGCAGAGCGTCAAGTGATTTATGTGACGACAGGACGGAAGATTTATTCGAAAAAACTTCCGGCGGATGCGGGTTGCGTAGTAAATAATGTTCAGACGGTGCTTGCTGTTTACAATGCCGTTTGCAAGTCGACGCCATCCATGAGTTGTGTGATGACGTTGTCTGGTGATGCCATGGCGGAGCCTTGTAATTATGAAGTGAAGTTTGGTATGAGTCATGCGGAACTTTTGGAAGAGGCAGGCGGTCTTGTAGAAGGTGGTGCCGAGAAGATAATTTCCGGTGGACCGATGATGGGTTTTGCGATGTATGATATGAATGTGCCGATTATGAAGACCAGTTCTTCGATTCTTGCCATGTCCAAGGATGAAGTGGCAGCATGTGAACCGACGAACTGTATTCGTTGCGGACGATGTGCCACGGTGTGTCCAAGCCATCTTGTGCCACAGAAAATGGCAGAGGCGGCAGAGCGCTCCGATCTTGCACTCTTTGAAAAGTTGAATGGTATGGAGTGCTATGAGTGCGGAAGTTGTACGTATGTCTGCCCAGCGAAGAGACGACTGACACAGGCATTTAAGCAGGCGAGACGGGCTGTTATGGACAATGCCCGTAAGAAATAAAGGTGAATTTTCAATTCACCTAACAAGTTTGCTATCGCAAACTTAAAGATGCACAGAAAACGTGTGCAGTTAGATAAAGGTGAATTTTCAATTCACCTAACAAGTTTGCTATCGCAAACTTAAAGCAGTTAGGAGGAAAAACATGGATAAATTATTAAATGTATCTTCATCTCCTCATGTCCGTGATAAGTCTTCGACAAAATCCATCATGAGAGATGTGGTGATTGCACTGCTTCCCACAACCTTAGTTGGTATCGGGAATTTTGGTGTTCGAGCATTGCTTGTAATATTGACGACATGCGTGAGTGCTGTTTTGGCTGAGTATGTATGGCAGAAGTGCATGAAACAACCAATTACCACTTATGATTACAGTGCCCTTTTGACAGGACTCTTGCTGGCACTGAATCTTCCGGCGACACTTCCACTTTGGATGTGTGTCATCGGTGGAGTATTTGCCATTATTATTGTGAAACAGCTGTTTGGTGGCTTGGGACAAAACTTTATGAACCCAGCTTTGGCAGCTCGATGCTTTTTGATGCTTTCTTTTAGTAGTGCTATGACAAATAACTTTGTTATTCCAAAGGGAAGCGCTTGGTGGGGTGGCTACCAGGCGACATTGGATGCGGTATCTACAGCAACACCATTGATGCAGGTAAAAGAGGCAACTTGTATGAATGATCTGGTACAAGGTGGTGTGAGTTTGAAGGACATGTTCCTTGGAACCACATGGGGAACCATCGGTGAGACATCCGCTCTTGCGATTTTGATCGGTGGTATTTACTTGATTGCTAAGAAGATTATTGACTGGAAGATTCCGGTAATCTATATTTTGACTTTTGTTGTGTTTAACTTTATTTATGTTTGTGCAGTGGATGGCGCATATATGCCGATTTTCTATGAAGTATGTGGTGGTGGTTTGTTGCTTGGAGCATTCTTCATGGCAACGGATTATGTAACAAGCCCGATTACGAGCAAAGGAAAAATAATCTATGCGATTTTGATTGGTCTTCTGACTGGATTGTTCCGTTTCTTCGGAGAGTCTGCGGAGGGTGTATCCTTTGCCATTATCATTGGTAACATTTGTGTGCCATTGATTGAGCAGTATACCATTCCAAAAGCTTTTGGAAAGGAGGGCAAGGCCGATGAATAATGAAAAGAAAGAGCGCTCCTTTGTGGTGGATGCCATTATTCTCTGCGTGATCACGGTGATTCTCGGTGCGATTTTGGCTGGTGTTTATACCATTACCAAGGAACCGATTGCAAAGACGCAGGCAGACATCGATAATGCGGCATGCGATACGGTGCTTGCTTCTGTGAAAGAGGCGGCAAAAGAAGTGGGCTTTGAAGTGACGTTGGCGGAAGCGGAGTCTGGGACTGTAGAGCAGGCCAATGAATTCCTTCAGAAACATGTACTGGATAAGTCTGTGAAAGAAGGCGAAGTGGCAGAAGAAACTGCGGAGTCTTATTCGAAGTACGTAGAGATAACAACCGTGAAAAAGATTCAGCTTAGTGGTGCTGATGCAGGTTATGTATTCATCGCAGATGCGAAAAAAGGATATGCGGGAAGTATCTCCTTTGTAATGGGTGTGTGTAGCGGTGTAGTAACCGGTATCGAAATTACCAATCAGTCCGAGACGGCAGGACTTGGTGCTAACTGCGAGAATGAAGAGTTTAAGTCCAAGTTTGACTTTGACAATGGTCTCCAGTATCCGTCGGATGACAGCTACGCAATGTATTATAAAGCAGGTACCTCACCGAAGGATTCTAGGGGACAGATCGAAGCAATGTCTGGTGCGACCGTTACCACACGCGCTATCACCAATGCGGTAAAAGGACTTTTGTTATATGACAAATCGTTAAGGGGGGCTGAATGATGAATAAATATGTAGAGCGACTTCATAATGGTATTATCAAAGAGAACCCTACCTTTGTCATGATGCTTGGTATGTGTCCGACCCTTGCGGTTACATCTAGTGCCATCAATGCGATTGGTATGGGATTGTCCACAACGGCGGTGTTGATCTTATCCAATATGTTGATTTCAGCACTCCGAAAAGTGATTCCGGATCGAGTTCGTATTCCGGCGTTTATTGTGGTGGTTGCATCCTTCGTAACCATTGTAGAACTTTTGTTGAAAGCGTATTTGCCAGCGTTGAATAACTCTCTTGGAGTATATATTCCGCTGATTGTAGTAAACTGTATCATCCTTGGCCGTGCCGAGGCATATGCCTCTCAGAATCCTGTGATTCTGTCGGCGCTTGACGGTGTGGGTATGGGACTTGGATTTACCGTCGGCCTTACGTTGATTGGTATTTTCCGCGAGATTTTGGGAAGTGGTTCCGTCTTCGGATTCCAGTTTATCCCGGATTCTTTCCACATTGCTATGTTCGTTATGGCACCGGGTGCGTTTTTCGTACTTGCAGGTTTGACTGCGATTCAGAACAAATTGAAAATGCCTTGTGCTACCAATACGCCGGAGGCAGAGGAAGCAGCTTGTACAGGAAATTGTGCAGCGTGTGCGTCCTCGACAGGTGTGTGTAGTGGCACACCGGCAGAAGAGAAGGTAGAGGAAACGGTTGAAACTGTAGCAGAAGCTGAGGAAGAGGCAGATGTTGCAGCAGGAAAGGAGGAAGAATAAATGAGTATTTTTACAATCCTTTTTACAGCTGCTTTGGTAAATAACTTCGTACTGAGCCAGTTTATGGGTATTTGTCCATTCCTCGGGGTAAGTAAGAAGGTGGAGACAGCTGCGGGTATGGGAGGTGCCGTTCTTTTCGTAATTACCATTGCATCTCTTTGTACCAGTGTATTATACAATTATCTGTTGGTACCATTTGAATTGGAATACTTGAATACCATCGTGTTTATCCTTGTGATTGCTGCGCTTGTGCAGTTCGTAGAGATGGTATTGAAGAAAATGATGCCGGCACTTTACAAGTCGTTGGGTGTATACCTTCCATTGATCACCACCAACTGCGCGGTTCTCGGTGTGGCACTTCTGAGTGTACAGAACGAGTACAATGTGTTGGAAAGTGTAGTGAACGGAGTTGGTGCATCCCTTGGATTCTTCATCGCAATCGTGTTGATGGCAGGTATCCGTGAGAAACTTGAAAACAGTAATATTCCAGAGGCTTTCAAAGGCACGCCGATTGTACTTATCACAGCAGGTTTGATGGCAATTGCGTTCTGTGGCTTTGGTGGCGTTAGTTTTTAAAAGAAGGAGGGTGTAGATATGAATACAATTATTGTATCCGTAATCGTTCTTGGTGTACTTGGCATCGCCATCGGCCTTCTTCTTGGTGTGGCAGGTAAATTCTTCTCCGTAGAAACGGATGAACGTGTGGAGCGGGTTCGTGAGTGTCTTCCCGGGAACAACTGTGGTGGCTGTGGATTTCCCGGCTGTGATGGTTTGGCTGAGGCAATCGTAGCAGGAGATGCTGAGGTGAATGGCTGTCCTGTTGGAGGTGCTCCAGTGGCAGAGAAAATCGGTGCCGTCCTCGGTGTGGAGGCTGGTGCTGGTGTGAAGATGGTGGCTCGTGTCCGCTGTGCAGGAACATGTGAGCAGGCATCCGTTAAGTATAATTATAACGGCGCACAGGATTGCCGTCAGGCGGTAATGGTTCCCGGACGAGGCGACAAGGCATGTGAGTATGGTTGTTTGGGACTTGGTTCTTGCGTGGCAGCTTGTCAGTTTGGTGCCCTTTCGATCAAGGACGGGATTGCTTTTGTGGATAAAGAAAAATGTGTTGCTTGTGGCAAATGTGTAGACACTTGTCCGAACAACGTGATTTCTTTGGAACCATATGAGACACCATATCAGGTGCAGTGTAATTCCAAGGACAAAGGGAAGGACGTTATGAGCGTATGTAAAGCTGGATGTATCGGCTGTGGTCTTTGTGTGAAGCAGTGCGAGTTCGGAGCGATTACGCTTGAGAATAATTTGGCAACTATCGACCCAGAGAAATGCCAGGGCTGTGGCAAATGTGCGGAGAAGTGTCCGAAGAAGATTATTTTGAGTGTTTAATAGACATGACATGCTTCATAGTTTTCAACGAGAAACACGTTTTCACTCGATGAAATCTATGAAGCATTGTCATATTCCGATGAAATACTCGAAATTTCAATGCGGGGCTTCGCGCGGTGGCATGAATACGATATGAGATAAGGTGTTATGATGAGAAAACGAATTTTTGAGATTATTGATATTGAGGATGAGGAGCGAAAGAAGAATTCTTATTACGATGAGTTTATGACGGTTTGTATTATTCTTAGTCTTGTTCCGCTTTGTTTTAAAGAGACGAATTTGGCATTTGTATGGATTGAGAGGGTGACGACAGGGATATTTGTACTGGATTATATCCTGCGTTGGGGGACGGCGGATTTGAAGTTTCCAGGGAATAAGGTATGGGCGTATATAAGATATCCGTTTACCCCCTTTGCTGTTGTGGATTTGCTTTCCATCCTGCCATCTCTGAGTGTTCTGGGACCTGGATTTAAGATGTTCCGATTGTTTCGTCTTGGGAAAGCCTTTCGGGCGTTGCGCTTATTGCGATATTCAAAAAGTTTTGAGCTGATTGCGCGAGCTGTGAAGCGAGAACGAGAAGCCCTTGGTGCAGTGTGCGTGTTGGCTGGTGGCTATATATTGTTGTCAGCCTTGATTGTGTTCCAGGTGGAACCGAATAGTTTTGATTCCTTTTTTGATGCTGTTTACTGGGCGGTGGTCACGCTGACAACAGTGGGTTATGGGGATCTTTACCCTGTCAGCGATATTGGACGAGTAGTGGGCATGATATCTTCTTTTGTGGGGATTGCAATTGTAGCGTTGCCGACTGGTATTATCACGGCAGGCTACATGCATGAATTGAGCAAAGCGAGAGTTGAAAACGAAAACGATTAAAATTGAATTTGCATTATGTTTGTGTTAAAATAAAACCAGAATTGTGCATGGATTACGAAGTGGGAAAGGAAACCAATTATGCTTTATCTTGCAGAATACATATCTACAACTTCAAAAGAAGATAAAATTACCGAACATGAATTGGGAAGGCAGCTGTTGAGACAGGGGCTGGAGCAAGAGTACGGGCAGATCTGGGAAGTTTATGTGGAAGAAAAGAAAAAGCCGGTTCTTAAGGACGCGGAAGGCATTTGTTTTAACATAAGTCATACCAAGGGGTTAGTAGCTTGTGGGATTTCTCGGCTAGAAATTGGTGTAGATGTGGAGCGGATTCGCAAGTTTAAGGAAGCTTTGGTGCGAAAAGTGTGTTCGGAAAAGGAACAAAAATATGTATTTGCAGGAAAAGATGACCAAGAGAAGGCGACACGCTTTTGCAAGCTTTGGACACTGAAAGAAAGTTACATCAAAGCAATCGGAAAGGGACTTGCATTTCCTTTGGATAAGATTACCTTTGAGATAATCGGAGATGAGATTTGTTCCAATATTCCGGGATGGCGCTATGAACAATTCGAGTATGGAAAAGAGTATATTATAGCAGTGTGCTACCAGTACACGGAAAGAGGAAACGTATGACGTATGAAGAGATTTTTGCAACAGTAAAAGAAAAATTTAAGGATGCAGATGTGAGCGGAATTCAGGAGCACTTGGCATATCAGTTCAACATCACTGGTGAGGGCGAAGGGGCTTTTTACGCAGAAGTAAAAGAAGGGCAATTATATGTGGAACCGTATGAATATTACGATCGTGATGCCATTTTCATTTGTTCTGCGAAGACGCTATTTAAGATAATAGATGGTAAATTGGATCCGGTGGCGGCATTTACCGTGGGAAAATTAAAAGTAGAAGGAAACATCGACAAGGCATTGAAGTTAAAGGAATTTATCTAGGATACAAGGAGCGTTGATAACGTGCTTAAATGGATTGCAGGAGCAGTGGCGTTAGGCGTTGTGGGTGAGTTCGCCATTGCAAAGTATTTTTTTCATCGGACGATGATGCGTTCCAATGCAAAGCGAGAACGCACGCAAAAAATGGCGGGGACGGATTGGGATGCCTACATTCCGAATATTCGTGCTTGCCGTGAGTGGTTAGTTGAAAATCCTCATGAAGAAGTTCGTATCATTTCGGAAGATGGATTGAAGTTGTATGGGAATTTCTTTCCTTGTGAGGGATCGGATAAAGTGGTTATTTGCTTTCATGGATATACCAGTGAAGGGCTAAATGACTATACGACAGTGGCAAGATTTTATCTGGAGGAAGGATATAATCTGTTGATCGTAGACGAGCGGGCTCACGGAAAGAGCGAGGGAACCTATATCGGCTTTGGGTGTTTGGATCGGCATGATGCGAAAAAGTGGATTGAATACGTAGTAAATCGTCTCGGAGAAGATTGTAAAATTGTTCTTCATGGTGATTCTATGGGAGGTGCCACAGTTCTTATGACGACGGGGTTAGAACTTCCATCACAGGTAAAAGCAGTAGTGTCAGATTGTGCGTTTACCTCGGCGTGGGAAGTGTTTTGTTCCGTGTTGAAAAACATGTATCATATGTATCCGTATCCGGTGATGCAGATTTCCAATGCCATGGTAAAGAAAAAAGCAGGATACGAGTTGGATGAGTGCAATGCCAAGAGAGAAGTAGCAAAGGCGAATGTTCCAATATTGTTTATGCATGGGGATTCCGATACGTTTGTGCCATGTTCCATGGTGTATGAGTTACATGATGCATGTAATTCGAAAAAGGAGCTTGTGATTATAGAAGGGGCAGGGCATGTGGAGTCTTGCTACAAGAACCCGGAGAAATATATGGGGGCGATTCGATCTTTTGTCTTTCCGATTGTGGAAGAGGCATAGGAGAAAGGACGAAAAGGTGAAAGTATGGAGAAGAAAAAGGAGTACAAGGTTTATCCGTTGACATCGGCGCAGAAATTGCATTATTATAGCATGAAATTTTGCCCGAAAAAACAAGTGTTAAACATTGGATCGGGGCTTACGATTCAGGTGGAATTGGATTGGTACTTGCTGGAACAAAGCATTAAAGAGGCGGTAAAGAGATGTGAATCCATGCGCGTCCGTTTTACGGAGGACAAAGATGGTACGGCATATCAGTATGTGGTTCCCCATGAAACGCAGTCGGTAAAGCATTTTGACTTTTCGGAGTGGAGTGAGGAAGAGGCTCATGCTAAGATGGATGAGTGGACGTGTGAGCCATTTGAATTTTATGATCAGCCGTTGCATGAAATTACCATGATCAAAATGCCAAAGGGATTTCATGGAATGTACATAAAGGTAAATCATATGATTATGGATGCCCAGTCCTTGGTGGCATTTTTTAAAGATGTGATTGAGATTTACTGCAGTCGAATTTATGATGATATTCCGTATCCAAAAGAAATGGCATCCTATATACGTCAGCTGGAAAAGGATCTTGCCTATGAAGCAGGCACGAAAGCAAGTGAGAAAGATCGAAAGTTTTTTGAGGATTTGATTACATCTTCGGAACCGATTTTCACGGATATTTATGGAAGAGACAAATTAGAGGCGGAGCGGGAGAAGACTGGTAATCCAAACCTCCGAGCAGCTACCAATACGTCAGATAACGTAGATGCGAATTTGGGATTGTTCCAGTTGGAAACGGAGCCGTCCTTAGAACTCTTGAAATTCTGTGAAGAGCAGCAGGTGTCCATGACTTGTCTGTTGCTGATGGGACTTCGTACCTTTTTACAGAAGGAAAATGACGAGGAGGATGTGTCGGTGACCACCACCATTGCCCGTCGCGCGACTTTGATGGAAAAGCGTTGTGGTGGAACGAGAATTCATTGTTTCCCATTCCGTACAATCGTTTCCCGAGAGGATTCCTTTATTGAAGGGATTTATAAAATTCGAGATATGCAAAATCAATACTTCCGTCATGCGAATTACAGTCCGTCAGAATATTATGCGTTTCGTTCGAAGTATTATAAGTTGCAGCCGGGACAGACTTATGAGCCACTGTCGTTGACCTACCAACCGTTGACATTAAAGTACGATGGACCAGGATTGGAAGAGCTTGGCGATATTCAGTACAATATCAAGCGTTATACCAATGGAGCAGCGGCACATGCGTTGTATCTTACCGTAAGTCATCGACCGGATGGTGGATTGGATTTCTGTTTTGAACACCAGACAGGAGTGGTAACTCCAAAACGTCTGGAAGAGATTTATTACTTTTTGTGTCGTATTATTTTCCGCGGTGTGGAAGATTGTAACCGCAGCGTAGGGGAAATTATTGATTGGGCTTAAAGAAAGGAATGAGGTAAAAGTATGTTAGAAGAGTTAAGAGAAGTAATCTGTCAGTATGTGGAGGTTGAACCGGAGAAAGTCACAGAAGAGGCGAGATTTATCGAAGACCTTGGATTTAATTCATATGATTTTATGAGTCTCGTAGGTGAGATTGAAGAGATGTACGATGTGGAAGTAGAGGAGCGCGAAGTGGTAAACGTGAAAACAGTAGGCGACGCGATTGAGTATATCCAATCCATTCGAGAATAAAGTCAGAGAAGAATAGGAGAAAATGTATGACCCCAAAGACGTTGAAGGATATTATTAATTACGGTGCTACGACCTATGGTGAGCAGGCAGCGTATCGCTATAAGGTGCGGAAGGAAATTGCGAAAAAAACGTATCTGGAGGTACAACGCGATTCGATGGCAGTGAGCCGGATGGTGGAAAAACTGGGGATGAAGGGAAGGCATATTGCTATCCTTGGAACCACTACGTATGAGTGGATTATCAGTTTTTTTGGCGTGACCAATAGTGCAAGCGTGGCAGTGCCAATTGACGTCCAGTTGCCGGTGGATGACATATGTGAATTGCTGGAACGAGCAGATGTGGAAATGCTGATTTACGATGAGCTGCGCAAAGATGTGGCAGCAGCGGTAAAAGAAAAATGCCCACGGATTCAGTGCCTCATATCCATGCAGGCAGAGGAAGCGACGGAGGGTGTTTTGAGTTTGCATCGTTTGTTGGAAGAGAACCAGGGGAATTACGATACGGACATTGATCCAGAGCAGCTTTGCGTTATTTTATTTACCTCAGGAACGACAGGAAAGAGCAAGGGAGTCATGCTCTGTCATCGGAATTTGACAGACAATGCCACAGTGTTGGATTACAAATTCCCGGTGGGAATGGTGGCGATGACATTGTTGCCGATCAATCATGTGTATTGCTTGACCATGGATATCATCAAGGGCTTGTACATTGGTGTCACTTCCTGCATTAACGACTCCATCATGCGTGTACAGAAAAATATGAAGTTGTTCCAGCCGGAAATGGTATTGTTGGTGCCGTTGGTAATTGAGTCCATCTATGCCAAGTTAAAGGCGGCGGGTGGTATGATGCCGAAGAAAATGGTGGCAAAGGCGGCTTTTGGTGGCAACCTAAAATACATTTGCAGTGGTGGTGCGTATCTGAACCCGGATTATGTGGACAAGTTTGCAGAGTATGGTATTACAATCTTGCAAGGATACGGCATGACAGAGTGTTCCCCGGTAATTAGTTCGAATCTTCCATGGGATAGTCGAAAAGGTTCTGTTGGTAAATTGTTACCAAACTGCCAGGCGAAAGTGGTGGATGAAGAAATCTGGGTCAAAGGCTCCAGCGTTATGATGGGATACTACAAAATGCCGGAAGAAACAGCGGAAGCATTGGAAGACGGTTGGCTAAAAACGGGAGATCTTGGTTATGTGGATGAGGATGATTTTATCTATATAACCGGACGAAAGAAAAATTTGATTATCCTTGCCAATGGCGAAAATGTGTCGCCAGAGGAAATAGAGAATCAATTAAGCGTACAGGAATTGATCAAAGAAATTCTTGTTCGCGAAAAAGATGCAGTAATTGAAGCGGAAATCTTTCCCGACTATGAATATGCAAAGAAAAAGCGCATCAAAGATGTGAAAGAGAAATTGCAGGAACTGATTGACGAATATAACGAGAGTACCACCGTGTATAAGCGGATTCATAGTCTTGTGGTCCGAGAGACCGAGTTTGACAAGACGACGGCTAAGAAGATCAAACGCTTCTAAGATACAACAATGCTAAAAGGGAAATAACCAGCGAAAGGACAGAAGTAGCATGAAAAACAAGTGGAACATAATACTAATTATAGCGGCGGTTGTTGTGGTTTTAGCGGGAATCGGCGTGCTGATTTTTAAAAAATTTGCCCCAAGTTTTACCCAGCGGACTATGAGTGAGCAGTACAATGAACTTGGAAAAGAGGAAGCATTGATGATTGTCAATGGGTTTCCGATCGAGGACAAAGGGAAAGTCCTAAATGATACGATGTACGTGCCACTTACATTGGCCACCGATCTTATGAATGAGCGTCTCTATTGGGATGCCAAGGAAGGTATTTTGTCCTTGGCGACGGTGCAGGGGCTGATTCGCGTCAACGGCGGTGAAGGAGAAGGCAGCACCACGTATACGTTGGGAAACGAAACCATAGAGGCGAAGAATCAAGTATTGTATCAAGATGGAGATGTGACATGGATTTCCATGGACTTTGTGGAACAATATTCTTGTATCGAGTACGAAGCGAAGAAAGAGCCAAATCGTATTCTTGTGAAGACTGATTTTGATACCGTGCGAACTTTTGCCAAGATGGCAGATGATGTACGTCTTCGTGTGGGTCCGAATAAAAAATACGACTATTTACTGGAGATTCCGAAGGATACGGAAGTGTTGATCGACACAGCGGCAAAGCCGGAAAATGAATATCAGAAAATCCTAACGACGGACGGTATCGAGGGCTATGTTCCTGTGGAGTATCTGACGGAACAGACGCAGAAGCCATGGAAAACAGAGAAGCAGGTTGAGGTATTTCCACGGTTAAAAGAGGATGCTGGTACCATATGTCTTGGATGGCATCAGATGATGAGTACCGTGGGAAGTGCAGAACTGGAAGCCAAGATAGCAAATGCTAAGAGTTTAAATGTTATTTCTCCTACTTGGTTTGCTCTCAGCGATAATAAAGGAAATTTCACATCCATTGCAAGCACGGAGTATGTGACAGCGGCTCACAGCAAAGGATTGAAAGTGTGGGGCTTAATCAATGATTTTGATACGAAAATTTCATTGAAAAAAGTGTTGGGACGGACGACGAATCGAACCAATCTTGTGAACAATCTTGTGACAACAGCCATTAAATATGATTTGGATGGTCTTAATATTGATTTTGAAAAGATTACAGAAGAGACTGCGCCTGCTTACTTACAGTTTTTGCGCGAATTGACTCTTCGTTGTCATGCGAATGATATTACGGTATCAGTGGATGATTATTTACCTACGGCTGTTTCCTCCTTCTATCATTGGAGTGAGCAGGGACGTATCGTAGATTATGTGATATTTATGGCTTATGATGAGCATTATGCAGGAAGTGAAGAAAGTGGTTCTGTATCCTCCTTGCCTTTCGTGAAGAAGGGTGTCGATCTTGGATTGGAGCACATTCCGGCAGAGCGCGTTGTGGTGGCGTTGCCATTTTACACTCGCCTTTGGAAGGAGACGAAGGTGAAAGGAAAAACGGAAGTATCTTCCAGTGCGTATGGCATGAGTTCCGCGGAAAGTGTGTTGCAGGCGAATGGTGCCACTACCAAATGGGATGATGCTACGAATCAATATTATGCTCAATTCAAGGCGGATGGCGCTACTTATAAAATATGGCTGGAAGAGGAAACTTCTTTGGAGAAAAAGCTTGAGGTTGTTTTTGATAAGAAGGTGGCGGGAGTCGCTTTTTGGAAACTGGGATTTGAACGTCCGGTTACGTGGACAACCATTGAAAAACACATAAAAAAATAAGGTATACACAAGATGTCCGCTCCGTACATTAGTAATAACGATGTACGGAGTGGATTTTTTATGGAAAAGAAAAACGGATTGTGGAAAATGTGGGTTGTTGCATTGCTTCTGTTTGGTATTATCATTGCAGCTGCTTTGCGTGTAGAGGATTTTCGAGTGTTGAATATGACGGCGAAGAATACAAAGGAACTTGTGGTGATCGATCCGGGGCATGGTGGTTATGATCCGGGGAAGGTGGGGGTGGCAGGGACGCTGGAGAAAGACATCAATCTTCGTATTGCTCTTAAACTGAAAAAGGTGTTGGAAGATAGTGGGTATCAGGTGATCATGACTCGAGAAGACGACCGTGCTCTTAATGAAGAAAATGTTTCAGGAAAGAAAATGTCAGATTTGAAAAATCGAGTGAAGCGGATCAATGAACAGAAGCCTGCAGTGGCGATCAGTATACATCAAAATAGTTATTCGACCGAGACGAAAGGAGCCCAAGTATTTTATTATCAAGGTTCGGAGGAAAGCCATGCGTTTGCTACGGTATTGCAGAATACAATACGGGATGAACTGGCGGATGGGAATCATCGTGTGGAAAAGGGAAATGATAGTTATTATATGTTGAGAAAGACGGAAGGAATCTTTGCAATCGTCGAGTGTGGATTCTTGTCAAATCCCCAAGAGGAGGCACTTCTAAATACCGACGAATATCAAAAAAAAATGGCGTCAGCTATGGCGGAGGGAATCGAAAATTTCTTGTATACAAAGTGAAAATGTGGTAAAATATCGATATCTGTATAGTATACACAGGAAAGTGAAATTATGATGAATACAAAATATATAAATTGGAGTTTGGAAACAGGATTTTGTCAGGAAGAATTGCAGGAAGCAGTAGCGATTATTCAAGCTGGTGGCTTAGTGGCTTTTCCGACAGAAACGGTATACGGACTTGGTGGAAATGGACTGCGAAAAGAAGCAGCGAAAAAAATATATGCGGCTAAGGGACGTCCTTCGGATAACCCATTGATTTTGCATATAGGAAAAATGGAACAACTGGATGGCATTGTGAAAGTCATACCCCAAGCAGCAAGAAAGCTTGCGGAAGCGTTTTGGCCGGGACCGTTGACAATGGTGTTTGAAAAAGCGGATTGTGTGCCTTATGAGACGACAGGTGGATTGGATACAGTGGCGGTGCGTATGCCAGAGCATGATGGTGCATTGGATTTTTTGAGCGCGGCTCAGGTGCCAGTGGCGGCGCCAAGTGCCAATACATCCGGACGGCCAAGTCCTACATTGGCGCAGCATGTAAAAGAGGATCTGGATGGGAAAATTGACATGATCATCGACGGTGGCGCAGTGGGGATTGGTTTTGAATCCACCATTGTGGATATGACAGAGGCAGTTCCAGTGATTCTTCGTCCGGGTTATATTACCCGGGAAATGCTTGCTGAGGTCGTGGGCGAGGTGGTGATGGACCCGGCGCTAATGTCCGTGAAAGCAGATGTGGCACCGAAGGCACCAGGCATGAAGTATCGGCATTATGCACCAAGTGCAGAAATGACTGTATTTCGCGGCGATGAAGAGGCGGTAATTTCTCATATCAATGACTTGATAAAAAAATATGTGGAGCAGGGAAATTATCAGCCAGAGGAAATTGGAATTCTGGCGACAGAGGAAAGTGCGATGCGTTATCCGATGGGACAGGTGATAACGGTGGGGTCCCGGAAGGAAGATAATGCAGGAAAATATCTGTATGGTGCATTGCGTCAGTTTGACCAATATGCAGTCAAAATAATATTATCCGAGAGTTTTTATGATTCGAAGAAAAATGAGGCGATTATGAATCGACTCTTGAAAGCGGCAGGACAGCATGTGATTGATGTCGAAATGGATTGAGTTGCCGTGGCTAACAGGAGGTTTTTGATGGAATACAATAAAGTAATATTCGTGAGCAAAGAAAATATTACGCTAAGTCCCTTGGCGGAATGGTTGTTTAAAAGTATATTGATGGACAAGGAAAAGGAAATTCTGTCCCGCGGGCTGGTGGTGTTATTTCCGGAACCACGAAATATGAAGGTGACAGATATTCTCATGACTCATTCCATCCCTTGCGAGGAGCAGATATCCCAGGAGTTTTCAGCAGAAGAGGTAACGGATGAGACCTTGGTGATTACGATGAATTTTGCCGAAAAGGTAAAGGTTTTAGAAGAATTCGGTGTGGACAAAAATGTATATACCATGCATGAATTTGCCGGGGAAGAGGGAGAATTATTGCCACCTCACGGGGAAGAAAGCGTCTATGAAGCAAGTTATGTAGAGATAAAAGATTTGCTTTACAAAATAAAGAAAAAATTGGAATGGAGGTAACGATATGATAGCATTGGGAAGTGACCAGGCAGGTTATGAGTTGAAGCAGGAGATTATCAAATATCTGGAAGAAAAGGGATTGGAGTACAAAGACTATGGCAGTTATAGTGCGGATCCTGTGGATTATCCAGTGTATGGAAAGAAAGTGGCACATGCTGTGGCAGACGGAGAGTGTGAGAAGGGAATCTTGATCTGTGGAACGGGAATTGGCATCTCCATTGCAGCAAATAAAGTGAAGGGGGTTCGTGCGGCACTGTGTAGCGATTGCTTTAGCGCAGAGGCCACAAGACTTCACAACGATGCGAATATTGTAGCATTTGGTGCGCGAGTAGTGGGAGCCGGCTTGGCAGTTAAGATTGTTGATACATTTTTAAATACAGAGTTTTCAGGGGCAGAGCGTCATGCAAGACGTGTGGCCATGTTAGAAAATGAATAACTCTGAATCGATACGAAAATGATTAGGAAGAGAGGAAATTACGATGTTAGGTTTTATCGGATGCGGCAATATGGCGCAGGCAATGTTAAAAGGAATTACAGGAAAGAAACTTTATGATCCAAGTGAGATTATGGCAGCAGACCACAGTGAGCAGGCGTTGGAGACTGCTAAGGCGAATCTTGGAATTCAGGTAACGACAGACAATTGTCAGGTGGCAAGTCAGGCGGATGTTCTTGTTTTGGCGGTAAAGCCATTTCACTTTGAGACCGTAATTACGGAGATTCGAGATGTGGTAAAACCAGAGACATTGATTATTTCCATTGCTGCGGGACAGACCATTGCGAATATTGAGCGTCTTTTTGGTAAGAATATCAAATTAGTGAGAAGTATGCCAAATACGCCAGCTCTTGTGTTGGAAGGAGCCGCTGGTGTGTGCTTCAATGCAAATGTAGTTGAGGATGAGAAAAAGACCGCCATGGCCTTGTTTTCCAGTTTTGGAATTGCCCATGAAGTCTCGGAGTCTCTTATCGATACGGTAGTTGGTGTCAGTGGAAGTTCGCCAGCGTATGTGTTTATGTTTATCGAAGCCATGGCAGATGCGGCGGTAGCAGATGGTATGCCACGAGCGCAAGCGTATGAACTGGCAGCGCAAGCGGTGCTTGGAAGTGCGAAAATGGTTCTTGAGACTGGGAAACATCCTGGAGAATTGAAAGACATGGTATGCTCTCCGGCGGGAACTACCATTGAAGCTGTGCGAGTGTTAGAAAAAGAAGGATTCCGTAGCGCGGTAATCGAAGCACAGAAAGCTTGTGTAAAACGGGCGAAAGAAATGTAGTTGGATGTATTGATGAAAAATTAAAATAGAAAGTTCGATTATGAAAAAGAGAGATGAAAAAAAAGAGAGAAAAGAGATTTTTGGGGCACTAGCCATGATTATGCAAATTGGTTTATCCATGATGACATGTATGGGAATCAGTTTTGCCATCGGGTACTATGTCGATCAGGCGTTAGGAACGAAGTTCTGGGTGTTGATTATGCTTGTGATAGGAATTATGGCATCCATACGAAGTCTTTTTATCTTGACGGGGAAAATTGCTTCTACGGAAGATGACCAGAAAAATATAAGTAAGGGGGATTCGGATGAAGGAAGCAAAAAAGACACTCTATAGAGTGATTCTTTTAATATGGGGTATGACGATTGTAGTAATTGTTGCCGGAATGGTTGCACGGATGTTTTTGACATTTTCTCTTCTAGCTTATGTGTTAGGACTTTTGCTGGGAAGCGGAATGTCAACGGTGCTTATGTTACATCGATTTTCTTCCATTGATTTGGAACTGGACTTAGAGGAAAAAAGTGCTACCAACCATTCGAAAGCAATGGCAACCTTACGAACATTACTTGCCTTGGCCGCTCTTATCGTGGCGTTTCGATTTTCAAATTTCTTTATGCCACTTATGGTATTTGTGGGACTTTTTATTACAAAGGTGGCCGCTCTTTTGTACCCGGTATTTTTTCGGGATGAAGACCTACCTGTACAATAGTTTCTTCGGCAGATTTATCTGTCTGATGATAAAATTTTAAGGCATTTTGTCTTGGAAAGGAGAAAACAATTGAGTGACAATAAAGTAGACTTTTATATACATGGCTACAAAGAGGTTCACATTGGAGATTTTTCCTTTTGGATTACGACCAGCCATGTGTGTCTGGCGATTGTCATGGTGGTGCTGATTGCATTTGCCATTGTGGCAAACCGGGCGATTAAAAAGGCGGATTACCGCAAGGCGCCGACCGGATTTCTCAATGTACTGGAACTCTTGGTAGAGATGTTAGACAAGATGGTACTGGATAACATGGGAAAAACGTTGGCACCAAAGTTCAGAAATTATCTTGGTTCCGTGTTTTTGCTTATTATCACATGTAACCTGTCGGGCTTGTTTGGTTTGAGACCACCGACTGCAGATTTTGGTGTGACTCTTCCATTGGCACTGATTACATTCTTCATGATTCAGTATCAAGGATTTAAGTGGCAAGGCATGGGCAAAATCAAAGGATTGTTTGAACCTATCTTTGTGTTCTTACCGGTGAATATCATCAGTGAGTTCGCAACACCTATTTCAATGTCCTTGCGTTTGTTTGCCAATATTTTGTCGGGAACGATGATGACGACATTGATTTATGGACTATTGCCGAAGGTGGCGACTCTTGTGTGGCCGGCGGCATTGCATGCATATCTGGATGTATTTTCCGGATGTTTGCAGGCGTATGTATTTACCATGCTGACGATGGTGTTTATAGCCAACGCAGCTGGGCTTGATGAGTAGAAAAATATTGACAATGATTAAGGAGGAAATTATTATGAACATTTCAGGAGCAGATTTGATTAGTGCAGCTTCCGCAATCGGAGCAGGTTTGGCAGTTATCGCTGGTATCGGACCTGGTGTAGGTCAGGGTATCGCAGCTGGTTATGGTGCGTCAGCAGTAGGACGTAATCCGGGTGCAAAGGGAAGTATCATGTCCACCATGCTTTTGGGACAGGCAGTAGCCGAGACAACAGGTTTGTATGGTCTTGCTGTGGCGATTATTCTTTTGTTCGCAAACCCATTCCTTGGATAAGTTTTCGACGGATAGAAAAAATATGGGTTATGCATGAAAGAGTGCGTAGGAAAGGTGAAAGATATGGATGGTAAAATTTTCGGACTGGATTCGCAGTTATTTGCGGATATAGGAATTACGATGATTGCCATGCTTGTATTGTTTATTCTTCTTTCATATCTTCTTTTCAATCCAGCGAGAGCCCTTATCAAAAAGCGTCAGGAGTATATCCAGGGACAGCTTGATGAGGCCGCACAGGCGCAGAACGATGCCATGGAAATGAAATCTCAGTATGATGAGAAACTTTCCAAAGTAGACGCAGAAGCGTCGGAGCTTTTGGCGGATGCGCGTCGGAAAGCGTTGGATAAAGAGAAAGAAATTGTGGAAAAGGCATCCGAGGAAGCACATTTGATCAAGGTTCGTGCTGAGAAGGAAGTGGAGCTTGAAAAAGACAAAGTTCGCGATGAGATGAAACAGGAAATGGTTCAGGTGGCATCGGCAATGGCGGGCAGATTTGTAGCCGCTTCCATGGATGAGGATAAACAAGCGCAGCTCATTGACGAGACATTGAAGGAAATGGGTGATAACACATGGCAAAATTAGTTTCAAAGGTATATGGAGATGCTTTGTTTTCTGTGGCATTGGAGGAAAATCGACTGGATGAAATCTGGGACGAGGTAAAGGTGTTGCAGGATGCATTGACTGAGAATGGCGAATTTATGGATGTTATGGCACATCCGGAAATGACAAGAGAAAAAGGCTTGGCTCTGATTCGCGAGGCTTTTGCCGATAAGTTGTCAGATGTGATGATGGGATTTCTGGAGGTTCTTGTGAAAAAGGGACGTTTTAGCGAGATCGTGTCAGTGTTGGAGCATTTTCAAAATGAAACAAGAGAATATAAACGAATCGGCGTTGTCTATGTGACGACACCGACGGAACTGACGGATGCGCAGAAAGTCAGTATTGTAGAGAAGCTTACCCAGACATCGGGATATGAAACTCTCGAGATGAATTATGTGATTGATGCCAGCTTGCTTGGAGGAATCCGAATTCGCATCGGCGATCGGATTGTGGACAATAGCATCCAGACGAAGCTGGAAGAGATGACGAGAAAGTTAAGCAAGGTTCGGGTATGACTTCCAGGAAAGTAGGTGTTTAGAAAACATGAATTTGAGACCTGAAGAAATCAGTTCAGTGATTAAAGAAGAGATAAAGAAATATAGCACCGAGTTTGAAGTAGCTGATGTGGGAACCGTAATTCAGGTGGCAGATGGTATCGCCCGTGTCCATGGATTGGAAAAGGCGATGCAGGGAGAGCTGCTGGAGTTTCCAAATGAAATCTACGGAATGGTGCTGAATCTGGAGGAGGACAATGTAGGTGCGGTTCTTCTGGGAGATTCATCGAACATAAACGAAGGAGATACGGTTAAGACAACGGGACGTGTGGCGACAGTACCAGTAGGCGATGCCATGCTCGGCCGTGTTGTTAATGCATTGGGACAGCCGATCGATGGCAAAGGACCGATTAAGACCGACAAGATTCGTCCGGTAGAACGTGTGGCAAGTGGTGTTATTTCCAGAAAATCAGTCGATACACCATTGCAGACGGGTATTAAGGCGATTGACTCCATGGTTCCGATTGGACGTGGACAGCGTGAGTTGATCATCGGTGACCGTCAGACAGGTAAGACGGCGATCGCCATTGATACGATTTTGAATCAGAAGGATCAAAATGTTCTTTGTATTTATGTTGCCATTGGTCAGAAGGCATCCACGGTGGCAAACATTGTAAAAACATTGGAAGACAATGGAGCGATGGACTATACAACTGTAGTTGCTTCTACGGCAAGTGAGCTTGCTCCTCTTCAATATATTGCACCGTATGCCGGTTGTGCCATCGGTGAAGAATGGATGGAAGCAGGAAAAGATGTATTGATCGTTTACGACGATTTGAGTAAACATGCGGCAGCGTATCGTACCCTGTCCTTGTTGCTTCGTCGTCCACCGGGACGTGAGGCATATCCGGGAGATGTCTTCTATTTGCACTCCAGACTGTTGGAGCGTGCGGCAAGACTTTCGGATAAATTGGGCGGTGGCTCTTTGACAGCCCTTCCAATCATCGAGACACAGGCGGGTGACGTATCGGCGTACATTCCGACCAACGTTATTTCCATTACTGACGGACAGATTTATCTGGAGACAGAGATGTTCAACTCCGGTTTTCGTCCAGCGGTAAATCCGGGTCTGAGTGTATCTCGTGTAGGTGGTTCCGCACAGATTAAGGCAATGAAGAAAATTGCCGGTCCAATCCGTATTGAGCTTGCTCAGTATCGTGAGTTGGCAGCATTTGCACAGTTTGGTTCGGATTTGGATGCGGATACAAAACAGAAGTTGGATCAGGGTGAACGAATCCGTGAGATTTTGAAACAGGATCAATACGCGCCATTGCCGGTATGGTATCAGGTAATTATCATTTACGCAGCGACAAAGAAATATTTGTTGGATGTTGCGGTTGAAGATATTCTTGACTTCGAGAAGGGATTGTTTGAATTTGTGGATACCAAGTATCCGGAAGTTCCAGCGGCAATTCGTGATGAAAAAGAAGTGAGTGAAGAGACCGAAAAAGCGTTGATTCAGGCAATTGAAGAATATAAGAAACAGTGGGCGCATGAAGCTTAAGTGGAGGGTTGTATATGGCCTCAATGAGAGATATTAAACGACGTAAGGCGAGTATACAGAGTACGTCACAGATAACCAAAGCCATGAAGCTGGTTTCCACCGTAAAGTTGCAGCATGCCAAGGGAAGAGCCGAGGAAACAAAGCCGTATTTTGATAAAATGTACGAGACGGTTTCCGGGATGTTGGCTCGTTCCGGCAACGTGGATCATCCATTGTTGACAGAGCGTGAAACCGTTGGTCCCAAGAAGAAGGGTGTCATACTCATCAGCTCCAATCGTGGTCTGGCTGGTGGCTACAACTCCAATGTGGTGAAGCTTGTTACCCAAGGGGACTTTTCCAAAGAGGATACGGTGATCTATCCTGTGGGTCGAAAAGGCTTGGAAGCAATGCAACGCTATGGATATGAGTGTCGGGGTGATTATTCGGAAGTAATGAATAATCCTCTCTTTGGTGATGCGATTTCCATTGGAAAAGCAGTGGTTTCTGCATTGGAAAATGGCGAAATCGACGAGGTTTATCTGGCATATACGGTTTTTAAAAATACAGTAACCCATGTTCCAACATTGATTAAGCTTCTTCCGTTTTCTGCAGAGGATATGGCGTCCGAAGAGCAGGATGTGGCGGAGACAAATGCGTCGGACCAGTTACTGATGAACTATGAACCGGCAGAGTCGGAGACGTTGGGATACATTATCCCTATGTATATGAACAGCCTTATATTTGGTGCGTTGGTAGAGGCAGTGGCCAGCGAAAACGGAGCCCGTATGCAGGCGATGGATTCGGCTACCAGCAACGCAGAAGAGATGATTGATAAGTTGGGCTTGCAGTATAACCGTGCAAGACAGTCTGCAATCACTCAGGAATTGACAGAGATTGTCGCCGGAGCGTCGGCGATTGAATAAAATCTCCTGCCATAGCAGGAGATAGCAAGTTGCTAGTGCAACTTGAGAAATGCGCAAAAAACATGCGCAAGAAATAAGAAAGGAGTGACAGTATCACAATGGCAGAGAATAAATCTGTAACAAACGCTGGAGTGATCACTCAGATCGTAGGTGCGGTGCTTGATATCCGTTTTCAGGATGGTAAGCTTCCTGAAATTTACGATGCGATAGATATTACAACAAAAGAAGGAGAGAAGCTGGTAGTGGAAGTTTCCCAGCATCTCGGTGATGATACCGTTCGTTGTATCGCCATGGGACCAACGGATGGTCTTGTGCGTGGAATGGAAGCCATTGCCACAGGCGGACCGATTTCGGTACCGGTTGGAGAAGAAACGCTTGGAAGAATGTTTAATGTTCTTGGTGATCCCATTGACGAGAAGGAGCCACCAAAGGTAAAAGAGTATCATCCGATTCACCGTAAAGCTCCTGCTTTTGAAGAGCAGTCAACCCAGGCAGAAATGTTGGAGACTGGTATTAAAGTCGTTGACCTTCTTTGTCCATACCAGAAAGGTGGAAAGATCGGTCTGTTCGGAGGAGCCGGTGTAGGTAAGACCGTATTGATCCAGGAGTTGATTACTAACATCGCTACCGAGCATGGTGGATATTCCGTATTTACTGGCGTAGGCGAGCGTACCCGTGAGGGAAATGACTTGTATTATGAGATGATTGAATCTGGTGTTATCGATAAAACAACCATGGTATTTGGTCAGATGAATGAGCCGCCGGGAGCGAGAATGCGAGTGGGTCTTACCGGACTTACCATGGCAGAGTATTTCCGTGACAAAGCAGGAAAAGACGTGCTTCTTTTCATTGATAATATTTTCCGTTTTACACAGGCTGGTTCCGAGGTGTCTGCACTTTTGGGACGTATGCCAAGTGCCGTTGGTTATCAGCCAACACTTCAGACGGAAATGGGAGCATTGCAGGAGCGAATCACTTCCACAAAGAGTGGTTCCATTACATCCGTACAGGCGGTTTATGTGCCTGCCGATGACTTGACAGACCCAGCACCAGCTACGACATTTGCTCACTTGGATGCGACGACGGTACTTGACCGTTCGATCTCTGAGCTTGGTATTTATCCGGCTGTGGATCCTCTTGGTTCCACATCTCGTATCCTGGATCCTCGTATCGTGGGAGAAGAGCATTATCAGGTGGCACGTGGTGTGCAGGAAATCCTTCAGAGATACAAAGAGTTGCAGGATATCATCGCAATCCTCGGT
>JAGBBZ010000012.1 GCA_017938215.1 Eubacterium sp.
AGCATCCGGTTCACCGAGACGTCGCGAACTTCTTGGCATGATCTTTGATGACTTTGAAATTATTGTATCGGATTGTGAGGAAGTTGTGACCAGCAATGCTCCAGAAGAAGTTACGGCAGAGTTAGCGATGCAAAAAGCGAAAGCAGTGGCAGAAAGTGGGCAGGTAAAGAAAGCAGCTCTTGTTATTGGTTCGGATACGGTGGTAAGTATTGATGGTGAAATACTAGGAAAGCCCAAAGACCGGGAAGATGCGATGCGAATGCTCCAGATGCTAAGTGGAAGAAGTCATAAAGTAAGCACGGGAGTGGCTCTTTTGATAACGGATTCTCATGGAGAGGTTGTGAAAGAAAAAAGTTTTTCGGAAACAACCTTGGTGCGCGTAGCATCGTTAAGTGCTGAAGAGACAAAGACGTATTTAGACACTAATGACGGAGATGACAAAGCTGGAAGTTACGGAATTCAAGGAGCATTTGCGAAACATATCGAAGGAATTGATGGTGACTACAATAATGTGGTGGGACTTCCGGTGCATCGTTTGTATAAAGAGTGGAAAGAATTTGTGAAATAAAATGCGAAAAAGTTCTTGACAGATACGATGTTCTTAGGTATAATAATGACTGTCGTTGAGAGAAAACGGCGACAGGAAATGCGCGAGTGGCTCAGTTGGTAGAGCACAACCTTGCCAAGGTTGGGGCCGCGGGTTCGAGTCCCGTCTCGCGCTCTGAGTTAAAAGAAAAAGACATTCCATACGGAATGTCTTTTTTCTTTTAATCGGGCACCGCCGGTGCCCGAAAAGTCTCATACAGAGACTCGTTCGAGGTCTCCGCTGTCGCTCCGGTCCGCGCAGCCCCGACGTCCACAGGACGTCGTGCGCCGTCTCGCGCACAAAAGAAAGTTACGAAATAGATAAGCTTTTTTCTTTTAATCGGGCACCGCCGGTGCCCGAAAAGCCTCATACAGAGACTTGTTCGAGGTCTCCGCTGCCGCTCCGGTCTGCGCAGCCCCGACGTCCACAGGACGTCGTGCGCCGTCTCGCGCACAAAAGAAAGTTACGAAATAGATAAGCTTTTTTCTTTTAATCGAGCACCGGCGGTGCTCGAAGGAAGTCTCGGCACGAGACTTTTTCGAGGTCTCCGCTGTCGCTCCGGTCCGTGCAGCCCCGACGTCCATAGGACGTCGTGCGCTGTCTCGTGCCACATACCATGTTTATTTCTCTGCGAAATAGATAAATTACTTGCTTATTTTTTCGAAACAGAAGTTTTCATAATTGTTTTTATAAAGTATAATGAAATTACACCAAGACGAAAGGGGATTTACTATGGACATAAGAATCGATGAAACCAAACACATAGAGAAAATATGCGATCAGGTAGAACTCCCGGCGCAACCTCGTTTGGGGAGTGTCGGGAAATGGAGTTTTTTTGTTGGATGTGTAATCGCTACAATTTGGGGAGCTACAAGGACCGGAATGAGATTTACCCCACAACAAACAAAATGGAATTTGGTCTTTTTGCTTCCGTTTTTAATATTGGCATTGCTTACGTTATGTGATATTATTTTTGGATATATTGGAAAAAAGCGAGAGTATGAGTTCTCAAGAAAGAATGAAAAGGAATATCGTGTGCAAAAAGCGATTGAGTTTTTAAATGAGAATCAAAAAGACAAAGAGTACGCAGAAATGATTCGAGATTTTTATACAGAGTACCCTGGAATGCGAGAGCGAATGGAACGAAAACAAAAATATGGTAATTTTTTTATTCGAATTTATTGGTAGTCAAATGAAATTTCAGAGAATGATGAAAAATATAAATTAATTGTTGACATAGTTAGAGTTCTTGTGTATAATAAATCTTGTCGCTGAGAGAAAACGGCGACAAGATATGCGCGAGTGGCTCAGTTGGTAGAGCACAACCTTGCCAAGGTTGGGGCCGCGGGTTCGAGTCCCGTCTCGCGCTCTGAGTTAAAAGAAAAAGACATTCCATACGGAATGTCTTTTTTCTTTTAATCGAGCACCGCCGGTGCTCGAAGGAAGTCTCGGCACGAGACTTTTTCGAGAGTCTCCGCTACCGCTCCGGTTCGCAATTATTCTTTGGGGTGTGTTTTTGAAGAATCGTTGTTATAATGTGAAGAAATATTTAGAAGAGAGAAGTGAAAGAAACATGAATAGCCAACCGAAGGCTATGATATTGGATTTAGATGGAACGCTGCTGCATTCCGATGGGAGTATTTCCGCTAAAACACTTGATGTTTTGCATGAGTGTAAGGATAACGGTATTATAATTGTTGTGGCAACGGCCCGATTTTGGTTCAAGGCAGAAAAATATGTTGATATGATTAATCCTGACTACGCGATATTAGCGGATGGAACGCAAATATAGCATAATGGTGTAATGATTGGCGGTTTTTCTATGGAGAAATGTCATAGCAATGGTATATTACAAGAAATTTCGCAAAAAAAAGAAGAGGTTGAATTTGTTGTGAATACAGGAAAAAATTGTTAGGTTCAACAGCGGGAATAAAAGAGACATGGCGTCAATCGCATTCCTTTGTGGGAATGATGAATGAGCCGGTGTACAAAATTGCCGCAATACTGAAGATATACAGTGAGGCAAGAGAGAATGTCACTGTCTATAATGTATTATATAAGAAAAGAGGATGAGTTTTTTCGAATGTATCGGGTGTCTTGTTCTCTTTATTTTCGCTAAAAATTTCTTTCCATTCCTTTATAAAAATGCTATACTATAAGTAGTGTTTTTTTGACACAATCTAGTAGTAATATTGTAGATGAAAAATGTCGATATACATAGGAGAGATTTTAATTATAGACACAAATTGAGAAAGGAATATAGATATGAAAAAGATGAAAGCGATGAAGAACAAAATGAAGTTCCGATACCTGGTCTTAGTATTTGCCATGGTATTTGTGGGAGTTTGTAGTTACCTAGGGTATTCCTCGGATGCAGCAGAGGATTTGTATTTATCATGTGATGGAGCGCAGTTGGATTCAGCTACTGCCTATCAGATGAAAAATAAGCAGATTACATTGATTTTGGGATCGCAGGAAGATCCAATTTATGCGGATAAGGATAAATACGAGGTGCGATGGAGTATTGAGACTGGAAAAGACATCGCAGAGATTACAGAAGGTAGTGAGCAGATTTATGGTATTGTGTCTGCGAAGTCTCCAGGTGAGGTTACGGTACTTGCTACTGTGTACAATAAAGTCGGTGACCAGATTGGTACCACAGTAGGTAGTGTGACATGTAAGATTCAGGTTGTATTTGCTATTGATACATCTACAGATGATAATGTGTTTAAATATCCATATTCCGATTCAGAAGACAAGGCAATTTTCCTTCGCACAGGCGACGCGGCGGTGCCACTATCCCTTAACTACGGTGAATCTTCCGATGCACAGTGGACCATTGCGAATACAGAAGTGGCTGAGATTTCCGAAGAGGGAGTTGTGACGGCAAAGGGCGCTGGTTCAACGAAGATTACTTCTACATATACGCCTCCAGATAGTCCGGATACGACATATACCACAACCATTGATGTGTATGTGTATCCAAATGTAAGTGATGTGGATTCGGATTACAAGAAGAATACGGCATTTGGATTGGATAGTGGTAGTGTAATTTATACCGATACAAATTTTGAAAATAGTTTTGAGTCCATTCAGCGAAAGATGGCGTGGGTCATTAAGAAGGATGATGGAAACGGTGGAGAGTATGTGGTAGCGGATTCCCTCGGTACAACATCTGAGTTGATTGATATTTCTGCGGTTTCCAGCCGTTCCAACCAGTTGAAAGTGGATGCTAAGGCTGGTAAATATTATGTATATTTTTATCCGAAAAATGCATATGAAAGTGAAGCGAAGCACATTAGTGAAGAAGTGTTTGCGCCGACGGTATTGACACTTTCTGTTTATGCAAATTTTGACGATTATCAGGAAACCATTCCGATTGGTTCTACATACGATATTGCGGAAGCGTTTAACTTGACGGTAGACGAGTTTATGCAATATTTTGATGTGACATTGACTTCGAATGCAGGTGCAGCAGGAAACTATGCGACATTAAGTAATAGTGTGGTAACTGCCATTGGAAAAAATGAAGGAAAAACGACAGTTGTTGATGCAGCAGTAACAGTGAAAGATGCATATAAGCATATTATTGCGGAGCTATTAAATCCAAATAAAGTAGATTTGTCTAGTCGTACAAAGTTTGATGTAGAATTGACGATTGCGGATGTATTTAGTTTGGATCAGACATACACGACGATGTATGCAGGTGCAACAGTGAATTTGAATGCATATTTCAACTCACAGAACATTGCAGCGACAAACATAAAATGGTCTTCCAGTAATGAAGATTATGCTAAAGTAAGTGCTACCGGTGCTGTGGAAGCGATAAAAGTGACCACGGAAGATGTGGTGATTACTGCCACATATAACAATGCAGATGGTGCAGAGTTTGTGGCGACATGTCAGATTAAGATTATTCAGACGGCGGATAATTTGGAAATCTCCCAGAAAGAAGCAGAGATGAATGTTGGTGACAGTATTGTCCTCAATGTAACTGCGAACCCTGAGGTGGCATATCCACCATATCAATGGTATATTTCCGATGAAGATTGCTTGTCACTGACGTTGACAGCGGATAATAAAACGGCAACAATTACAGCGAAAAAAGTTCCTGCCAATGGAAAAACGGTTACTGTAACAGTAACAAACCCATTGAATAAGAAATCGCAGGTATGTAATGTTACCATCAATGCTCCGTATGAGGAGTTAAAGTTAACCGAGGATAGTGTGACAATGAAGGCAGGTGCAAGTCATCAGTTACGCTATGATTATAAACCAAGTAATGTTACACAGACAGAATTGGAATGGAAGTCTTTGGATACTAGTATTGTGACGGTAGATGAATACGGTACATTGTCAGCAAAGGCACCAGGTATGACATACATTATGGTGTCGCCGGTATACAATCCAAATGGTGTATACGCTCAGTGTGCGGTAACGGTATTGTCTGGCTGTGAGTCGATGGAACTTTCCGAAAAAGAAGTAACCTTAAATACCGAAGAGGAACGAATTATTAAAGTGACATTGAATCCGAAGGGGTGTTCCACAACGTTGGAGTGGAGTGTAACCGACGATTCCGTGGCAAGTGTAACATATGATGAAGAGACCAATCAGGCGACGATTAAAGGTAAAAAAGCAGGTAAAGTAATCGTATTTGTAAAGTCTGAGGATGGTCCGTCAGGGCAGATTGATGTGACGGTATTGCAGCCATGTTTGGAGCTTTCCTTCTCACCACAGGAATATGAGATGAAGGCGGGAGAAACCTATACACCAGGGTTGGTGAAAACACCAGAAGATACCACCGATGAGATTACATGGTCTACGTATGATTCGGCGGTTGCTACAGTAGATGCCAATGGATTGATTACAGCTGTGAAAACAGGTTCTACATTTATTCAGGCAACATCCGCATCGGGACGTGTGGCAGTTGTTAAAATCAATGTAAAAGAGGGAATTACTTCCGTGTCTTTGAAACCAGAAGAGACGGAAATTGAAGTGGGTCAGACGATTACATTGGCACCAGAGTTTACACCAGCGGTGGCGTATGATAAGAGTATGACTTGGACAGTAGCGGATTCTAATGTGGTGAAAATTGAGCCGGAAGGTAGCTCAAATGTAAAAGTAACAGGTCTTGTGGGAGGTGTTACTTTAGTGAAAGGTGTTGCAAAGGATGGCGGACATGTAGTAAGCTGTTTGATCAAGGTAAAAGAAAAATCAACAGCAGTTACTCTAAAGCCGACATCGAAGTATTTGCAGAAAGGAAAATCTTTTACCATTAAGGCGACAGTGACTTCGGAGACAGCCACAGACAAATCCGTAACCTGGTCTACATCCAAGAAGAAAGTTGCAACCGTTTCTTCGAGTGGTGTGGTAAAAGGAAAGAAGATTGGAACGGCTTACATCACAGCTACGGCAAATGATGGTTCCGGAGCTTCGGCAAGATGTAAGGTAATGGTAGTAAGAAAAGTTACTAGCATTAAGTTGAATAAATATAAAGCGAAGGTATTAGTAGGTGATACGTGCAAATTAAAGGCTACGATTAAACCGAAAAAGGCTACCGTAAAAGGCATTGAGTGGAGCTCTAGTGATAATACCATCGCGACGGTGGATTCCTCCGGAAGAATTCATGGTATTGCAGCAGGATTGGTGAAGATTCGAGCAAAGGCAAAAGATGGTTCCGGAAAATCAGCAGTTTGTCTTGTGACAGTTATGGATCCAGTACCGGCAACCGGTGTGGATGTCACAAACAATGATATTATTGTGGCGAAGGGACGCCAGATTCAGTCTGGAATCCGCATCGCACCGGCAAACTCTACGGATAAGATCAAATATTTCTCAGACAATAAAAAAGTAGCAAAGATTAACAAACGCGGTAAGATTTACGCAAAGAAAGTGGGACAGGCGACCGTATATGGTGAAACATCCAATGGACAGATGGGTTATGCAGATGTTTTGGTTGTTGCAATGAATCGTAAGAGATTGACTTTGCGTACCTATGACACCGAGACGCTTCGCGTGGATGAGATCAGTCAGGGAGTTACGTGGTATTCAAAGAATCCATTGATTGCCTCTGTGGATCAAAGCGGAAAAGTTATGGGAAGACGTAGAGGTACAACAAGAATTTATGCGAAAGTTAGAGGTCTGCGACTTTCTTGTAAAGTAACCGTGACAGGACTGAATTAAGAGGGAGGATTACAGTTGCTGGCAAATTTACATGTCAAGAATTTTGCAATTATCGATGAAATCGATGTCGATTTTGGGAAACATTTAAATATTCTTACGGGAGAGACAGGCGCAGGAAAGTCTATTTTGGTAGGTTCCATTGGCATTGCCCTAGGCGCTAGAGTTTCTTCTGAGATGATAGGAAATCGTGGTGATCATGCCATGGTGGAGTTGGTGTTTCAGATTGATGATGATGAGACATTAGTTGCATTGCGGGAGCTGGACATTGAACCGGAAGATGGACAAGTTGTGGTATCTCGTAAGATAACAGAAAATCGAAGTATCAATAAGATTAATGGTGAAAGCGTTCCGGTAAGTGTGATAAAAAAAGTTTCCGCGCTTTGTATGGATATACATGGGCAGCACGAGCATCAGTCGTTGATTCATAAAGAGTATCATATGGAAGTGTTGGATAAGTACGCGGGATCAGAAGCTACAGAGCTGAAAGAACAGATTGCAGAGAAGTGCAGAGAGTATCATGGGTTGCTTCGGGAAATGAATCAGGAGAGTTCGTCAGCAGAGGAGCGAGCAAGGGAACTTTCTTTTTTGGAGTATGAAAAGAAAGAAATTGAAGAGGCGAAGCTTCGGCCTGGCGAGGAAGAAGAATTGGAAGAACAGGTGCGAAAGTTGGCTAACGCTTCTACCATCGTTGAAAGTTTAAGTCGTGTCTATGAGCTTACGGGAGATCAGTTGAATGGCTCTGCATCTGGTGTGAGTCAGGCGCTTCGTCAGATTTCCGATGTGGCGGAGTTAGATGAACAACTTGTTTCCATGCAAAGCGAGCTAATGGACATTGAAAATCTGTTGGCGGATTTTAATCGAGGAGTTTCTGAATATATGCAAGACTTTTCCTTTGATGAATCGGAGCTTCGTCAGATGGAAGAACGATTGGATTTGATTCGGAATTGTCAGAGCAAATATGGTAAAACCTATGAAGATATCATGGCTCATTTGCAGGAAATCACGGAAAAGATCGAACGGTTTTCGGATTATGAAGAGTTTCTCAGAACTTGTGAAGAGAAGAAGAAGGTTATGGAGAATGAACTTACGGAGATTTGCGGTCAATTGACGAATTTGCGCAAGGAAGCAGCGACAAAGTTAGAGCGAAGCATTACCGAAGCGCTAGAAGATTTGAATTTTGAGAAGGCACGCTTCCAGATATGCATTGAGCCCCTTGCAGAATTTTCTTCGAAGGGGAAAGATGATGTGGAATTTCTCATTGCCACCAATCCGGGAGCGGAGTTGTATCCATTGGGAAAAGTTGCCTCTGGAGGTGAATTGTCTCGTGTGATGTTGGCGATCAAAACCGTTTTTGCGGATGTGGATAGTATTGAAACATTGATTTTCGATGAGATTGATGTGGGAATCAGTGGACGTACTGCACAGAAAGTATCCGAAAAAATGTCGATTTTGGGTACCGATCATCAGATTATCTGTATCACACATTTGGCGCAGATTGCAGCTATGGCAGATACACATTTTGTTATCGAGAAGATTTCTTCGGAGGAGGAGACACGGACAAATATCCGACCACTTTCTGTGGAAGAATCGGAAGAAGAGTTGGCGCGTATTCTTGGGGGTGTAGAGATTACGGAAGCGGTGTTAGCCAATGCAAAAGAAATGAAATCTTTGGCAAACAAGCAAAAACAATACTTATAAAAAACAATAGAAGTGGTAATACTTTTTTATATGTGAAGCAGACAAGTTTGGAACTACCAATATATGGTGGGACCAAACTTGTTTGATTGAAGGAGGAATTACCATGAAAAAGATGTATCGAAGATGGCTACTTGTGGCGTTAGTGGCGGATTTGTGCGTGATTGGATGGCTTTCTATTCGCTCGATTGCGGAGCAGGTACCAGATACGATGCTTACCTATGTGGGAAAAGAAGAGGAATTATTTTCGGGACTTCCCCTGACAGTAAAGCAGGATAAGTCTGTGGAAACTTTGAATTTTGCGGGGAAAGAAAAAGCGACATTGAAATCGGAAAAGAAAGGAAAATATTCTGTTGATGTAAAACTATTTGGTGTATTTCCCTTGAAATCCGTCGATGTGAAAGTAGTGGATGAGGTGTATCTGGCGCCTTCCGGGGAGCCTATTGGGATTTATGTGGAAACCAATGGATTGTTGGTGCTTGGGACGGCTAGTGTGGAGGGGAAGGATGGCATGTTATATGATCCCGCCACGAATATTGTCAAAAGCGGAGACTACATCTTGAAAATGAATGGCAAGGCAGTGAAAACCATCAAGGAATTTAATGAAGCCATTCAAAAGGCAGGAAATGAGAAGATGGTAATTCGGATTCGTCGAAATGATCAAGAAACGAACGTGTCAATCAAACCGGTGGAAGTGAAGGACGGAAGTAGTAAGCTTGGAATCTGGGTGCGTGAAGATACCCAGGGGATTGGAACCATGACTTACGTAAGTGAAAGTGGAGCTTTTGGTGCCTTGGGACACGGGATTACCGATGCGGATACAGGGACATTGATGAATCTTAGCGGTGGTGAGCTGTTTAATACGGAAATTCTGGATATTATAAAGGGGCAACGGGGGATGCCCGGAGAGTTGGAAGGGTACATTAATATGGTGGCGGATAACTGTATCGGTACGATAAAAAATAATACGTCACTTGGCATTTTTGGACAGCTTTCTACGGAATATCGAAAAAGTGAAGAGATGAACTACATGCCGATTTGCCTTAAGCAGGACATTCGGGAAGGAAAAGCGATGATCTTATCAAACATCGAAGGAGAAGTGAACGAGTACGGCATCGAGGTGGAGGAGATAAAACGAAATAGCACGGATAACAAGGGGATGGTCATCCATGTGACAGATGAAAAATTACTGAAGTTGACAGGGGGAATCGTACAAGGGATGTCGGGCAGTCCGATAATACAGGATGGGAAGATTATCGGGGCAGTGACACATGTACTGGTCAACGATCCGACGAGAGGGTATGGGATATTTATTGAAAATATGTTAAATCATGGAAATTAAGAAGGCCGGTTGGCCTTCTTTTTTAATGACTTGTATTATGGTGTATGATATAATTAGTGAGGAAAACTTGAATTTGCTGGTGGTGAATTTGAATTTCTCTCGCTGTCTGGTTTGATATAAAAATCTGATTATTTAAAAAAATCAAAAAATAACGTAGCGTGATATATTGCTTGTCACGCTACGTTATGTACTAATATGGACCTTGAAAGGAGGCAGGATATGTCATTATACACAACAGGAGAGCTTGCAAAGAAGTGCAACGTTTCAGTAAGAACG
>JAGBBZ010000013.1 GCA_017938215.1 Eubacterium sp.
AAGGTGCTAACCTTGCAGAGATGACAAACATCATCGGTGCAGATTCCGTACCACAGGGATTCACAATCACAACAGAAGCATGTACACAGTATTATGAAGACGGAAGAAAAATTAACGACGAGATTCAGGGACAGATTAATGAGTACATCGTAAAAATGGAAGAGATTACAGGAAAGAAATTTGGAGATGTTGATAATCCACTTCTTGTATCTGTACGTTCCGGTGCTCGTGCATCCATGCCTGGTATGATGGATACGATCCTTAACCTTGGTTTGAATGAAGAAGTAGTTAAGTCTATGGCAGAAAAATCCGGAAATGCTCGTTGGGCATGGGATTGCTACAGAAGATTTATCCAGATGTATTCTGACGTAGTTATGGAAGTTGGTAAGAAGTACTTTGAAGAGCTTATCGACAAAATGAAAGAAGATAGAGGTGTTACTCAGGACGTTGAGTTGAGCGCAGATGACTTGAAAGAGTTGGCTGAGCAGTTCAAAGCTGAGTACAAAGCTAAGATCGGTGAAGATTTCCCAACTGACGCTAAAGTTCAGTTGATGGGTGCTGTTCAGGCAGTATTCCGTTCTTGGGATAACCCACGTGCTAACGTATACCGTCGTGACAACGATATCCCTTATTCTTGGGGTACTGCTGTAAACGTACAGGAAATGGCGTTCGGTAACATGGGAGATGACTGTGGTACTGGTGTTGCATTTACTCGTGACCCTGCTACAGGTGAGAAGAAGCTCATGGGTGAGTTCTTGACAAATGCTCAGGGTGAGGATGTAGTTGCTGGTGTTCGTACACCAATGCCAATCGCTGAGATGGAAGAGAAATTCCCAGCTGCATTCGAGAAATTCACAAACATTTGTGCAAAACTTGAAAATCATTATAGAGACATGCAGGATATGGAGTTCACAATCCAGAACGAGAAGTTGTATATGCTTCAGACACGTAATGGTAAGAGAACTGCTCAGGCTGCATTGAAGATTGCTTGTGACCTCGTAGATGAGGGAATGAGAACAGAGGAAGAAGCAGTAGCTATGATCGATCCTCGTAACCTTGATACACTTCTTCACCCACAGTTCGATGCTACTGCATTGAAAGCTGCTACTCCAATGGGTAAAGCACTTGGTGCTTCTCCAGGAGCTGCTTGTGGTAAGATCGTGTTCACAGCAGAGGATGCTGTAGAGTGGAATGAGCGTGGTGAGAAGGTTATCCTTGTTCGTCTTGAGACATCTCCAGAAGACATCACAGGTATGAAAGCTGCTCAGGGTATCTTGACAGTACGTGGTGGTATGACATCTCACGCTGCCGTAGTTGCACGTGGTATGGGTACATGTTGTGTATCTGGTTGTGGAGACATCAACATGGATGAAGAGAATAAGAAATTTACACTTGCTGGAAAAGAGTTCCACGAGGGAGATGCAATCTCTATCGATGGTTCTACAGGTAACATCTATGATGGTATCATCCCTACTGTAGATGCTACAATCGCTGGTGAGTTCGGACGTATCATGGCATGGGCTGACAAGTTCCGTACTTTGAAAGTTCGTACAAATGCAGATACACCTGCAGATGCTAAGAAGGCTCGTGAGCTTGGTGCAGAGGGTATCGGACTTTGCCGTACAGAGCATATGTTCTTCGAGGAAGACAGAATTGCTGCATTCCGTGAGATGATCTGTTCTGATACTGTAGAGGAAAGAGAAGCAGCTCTTGAGAAGATCCTTCCATATCAGCAGGGAGACTTCGAGGCTCTTTATGAGGCTCTTGAGGGATGCCCAGTTACAATCCGTTTCTTGGATCCACCTCTTCATGAGTTCGTTCCAACAGAAGAAGCTGATATTAAGAAATTGGCAGATGCTCAGGGCAAATCTGTAGAAGATATCAAAGCTATCATCTCTTCTCTCCATGAGTTCAACCCAATGATGGGTCACCGTGGATTGCGTCTTGCAGTAACATATCCTGAAATTGCTAAGATGCAGACAAAGGCTGTTATCCGTGCAGCAATCAACGTTCAGAAGAAACACTCTGACTGGACTGTAAAACCTGAGATCATGATCCCATTGGCTTGTGATACAAAAGAGTTGAAATATGTTAAGGATATGGTAGTAGAGACAGCTGACGCTGAAATCGCAGCAGCTGGAAGCGACCTTAAATACGAAGTTGGTACTATGATCGAGATTCCTCGTGCAGCTCTTACTGCTGACGAAATCGCTACACAGGCAGACTTCTTCTGCTTCGGTACAAACGACTTGACACAGATGACATACGGATTCTCTCGTGATGACGCTGGTAAGTTCCTTGACGCTTACTACGATGCAAAAATCTTCGAGAACGATCCATTTGCAAAACTTGACCAGACTGGTGTTGGTAAGTTGATGGAAACAGCGATCAAACTTGGTAAACCAGTAAACAACAACTTGCATGTTGGTATCTGTGGTGAGCACGGTGGAGACCCTACATCCGTAGAGTTCTGCCATAAGATTGGTCTTGACTATGTGTCTTGTTCACCATTCCGTGTGCCAATCGCTCGTTTGGCAGCAGCACAGGCAGCTATCGCATCTAAGTAATTTATTTGCGAGAAAAGCTAGAAATTAAATAAAAATCACTCGATATGCTCATTGCCACCCTTTGGTGGTGGTGAGCATATTTTGTAGCAAAGGAAAATGACAGATCTTTCGTGAAGAAAGGACGATATCAATGCCAAGTCTAGAAAAAAACAATATTACCAGTCAAGAGATCATTATAAAAGAAAAGGAAAAACAAATACGAGAGGTATTTCAGGATGCGTTATCCGATCGATTGTTTGATGAAAATGAAATGTATACATACATTGAAACCTTTGCGAATATGCATGAATTCCGGCAGACTTCCAAGGTGTTGCCCTATGTACGGGAACTTCATAAAGGGCAGGTACGAAAAGGAAAGGACAGAGTTCCGTATGTTTATCATCCGTTGATGGTTGCATGTCATGCTTTGGCGTTGGGATTGGATGACGATGATATGATTTCTGCGGCGCTACTTCATGATGTATGTGAGGATTGTGAAGTAAAAGCAGAAGAGTTACCGGTGAATGAACCTACCAAGAGAGCAGTTGCGTTATTGACAAAACAAAAAGGCGTAGATGTTGAAACCTATTATCAAAACATTTCAGAAAATGCGATTGCAACAATGGTAAAATTACTCGATCGATGCAACAATGTATCCGGAATGGCAGCTGGTTTTTCAAAAGAAAAGATTATCGAATATATAAAAGAAACGGAGCAAGTTGTGTATCCTCTTTGGGAAAGGGCAAAGAGCGCCTATCCAATGTATTCGAACCAATTATTTCTGCTTAAGTATCATATGAGTAGCGTCTTGGAAGCGTTGAAACATCAGGGCTGACATGGGAAAGAAAATCTCATTGAAAACTTGTTGTATCTCTGATAAACTAGGATTAGATATAATTGGAAATGTTGTCCTTGCAACGGACATTACAGAAGGGAAAATGGTGAGTGCGCATGAACAAATCAAAAGATAAAAGGATTAATCGATTAAAGAGAAAACGTATATGGCCATCGGTATTGGGGTTATGTGCCATATTGTTCCTGTGTAGTGTCGTTTTGACGGCTATACTGGGGATTACATGTTTTGATATCGTTCAACGAAAAGTCATTGAAAGTGGCAATCATTCTATGAAAATTGCTCAATTATACGATGGATACGAAGATAAGAAATTAGGGGATATCAATGAATCTGTATCGGCATATACAAAAATTTCCAGCGATATTGAGGCAGTAAGAGTTGTTGACAAAAGCGATAAACTAATTTGGGCAAGTAGTGACCGTATCCCAACGTCGGATCAAGTACTAGAATTTTCGACACCAAATGAGGATTCCGAAACGCCGGTTCAATTGATTATTGAAGAAGACTCGGCACAAGTATTTTCGGTAGAAGAAGATGGGCTTGGACTGGCCATTCGTGATGACTTTTTTGAATCAATTATATTATCTCATATCGCAAATACGGACGATATTTTAGGAAAAGATAATAAGTCTATCCTTGAATTTAAAATATGGATTGTTGTTCCGATGAAAGAATTGAATGTATATGTTTTACATAACGTACATATTTATGACAATGATTTGTTTATGTTAGTGATGAGTATGATTGTATTTGCGTTTCTTATTGCTATATTGGCGCTATATTATATTATCTCCTTCATTAGTGTAATTGTAAGTATGCGAAAAACAACGAAAATTGTCTATACAGATATGGTGACAGGCGGTGACAACTGGTTGCTTTTTGTGAAAAAAGCCACAACGTTATTAAAGAAAAATCGGAAAAACAATTACAATTATGCAATGCTTCATTTCAAAATGCGGAAGTACAGAAGTTTTTGTACTTGCTTTGGGGTGCGTGAAGGAGAAGAACTGATTGAGAAACTGTATTGTGTATTGAAGAAAAATATCACGCGAAAAGAAGCGATGGCACATCATGAAAATGCAGGATTTGGGTTGCTGGTAATGTACGAGGATACAAAACAATTGTTGAATCGAATCAGTGAATTGGAACGTGTCTTGGATGATATTTTGCCTAATATGAAAATGTATTTTGAAGTGGGTGTATATCAGGTTGAGTCGGGAGAACTCGACGTCGAACAGATGTATAACAATGCTTTGATTGCTTGTGAATTGTTAGGAGAAGAAGCGGAAAATCAAGTGGCGTTTTTTGATCTGGAAATGAACAAACAAAAAATGTGGGAACGTAAAGTAGAAGATGAGATGGATCGTGCGTTGCAGAATGAAGAGTTCCAGGTGTATTTGCAACCGAAAATCAATGCTGATCGAGAAGAATTGGGAGGAGCAGAGGCATTGGTTCGTTGGATACATCCCACCGAGGGATTCATCCCTCCGAATCGATTTATCCCGATTTTTGAGCAAAATGGTTTTATATTAAAACTGGATGACTATATGCTGGAGAACATTGCGAAACAGCAGGCGAAATGGATTGAGGAAGGACGTAAGATTGTTCCGATTTCGGTGAACGTGTCGAGAGCTCACTTCACGAGAGAGGATTTGGCAGAGCATATTTGTGCAATTGTTGATAAGTATCAGGTACCGCATGACGTGATTGAACTGGAACTGACAGAAAGTGCATTTTTTGATGACAAAAATGTGTTGCTTGATACGGTTGCAAAACTTAGAAATGCCGGGTTTATCGTATCCATGGATGATTTTGGTGCGGGATATTCTTCCTTGAATTCGTTAAAAGAACTTCAAATTGATGTTCTCAAGATTGATGCGGACTTCTTCCGGGGAAAAGATGTGGAAGAAAGAGGGATGCTTATCGTGTCCGAGGTCATTGGTCTTGCTAAAAAATTGGATATGAAGATTGTGGCAGAGGGAATCGAAAGCCGAGAGCAGGTAGATTTTCTGGTGGAACAGGAATGTGATTTGATTCAGGGCTATTTCTTTGCAAAACCAATGCCGATTCAGGAATTTGCGGAAAAATATTCCGCAATCTAGGAAAAGAATTTCCTTTAAAAATGATTTATAATACAATTACCACGTGGAAATGGAAGGTGATCGGTATGAAATCAGAGGAAATGATAAATCGGATATTAACTAATTAGAAGATGGATGTTGCACGACAGAATAAACAATGTTATACTAGAAAAAACTGTGAGGGGGGACGGAATATGAATGGAATCAAAGAAATGAAATTTTCCATTTTTCTAATTAATTGTATTGCGGAAAAAGTTGAAAAAAAACCATCTGAAGTGTATGAAATATTGGATCAAACACAGGTATTGGACGAGTATATTATCCCTTGTTATGATGTTCTTCACACATTGGGGCGAGAGTATTTAGTTGAAGACATATGTGAGTTGGTGAAAGAGCGAGGGGGAACAATATGATTGTATATCACGGTACGACACTGGAAATAGTGAAGCCTCAGGTTTCTTTTTCAAAGAAATATCTGGATTTTGGGAGGGGCTTTTATGTAACTACATTTTGAAAGCAGGCAGAAAAATGGGCATTACGAAAGGCGTTGCGTCAAAAGGCAGATGCGGTTGTTAATGAATATGAGATGAAGGAAGAACTGTCAAAATATAAGGTGTTGTCTTTTCAGAAAGAAGATGAAAAGTGGTTGGATTTTGTATGTGCATGCAGAGCTGGCGAGGATATGTATAAAGAATATGATATTGTGATTGGAAATGTGGCAGATGATGATGTGTTTAAGTCAGTAGAGATGTATTTTCGTGGATATTGGGATAAAGAGAGAACGTTACAAGAATTACGATATTACAAAGCAAATGATCAAATATGTATAACAAATCAACAGGTTTTAGATGAAGTGTTGATATTTCTGAAATCTTATAAGAAGGGGGATTGAAAATGGAAAAGAAAGAAGTTACGATAGATTATATATACCGGGAAACATTGGAAGAAAATATTGTTGAATATTTAGTGGAGATTCAAAAGATAAGTAGTAGGCGTGCCATGGATATTTATTATAGAAGTATGTTGGCTAGTAAGGTGGCAAATGGAATGTATGACACAGGGGATGTGGATTGCAAAAGTCTGGTAATGGAGTTGATAGAAAACGAGAAAGACTTATTTTGATGATTGAGGGCGAGGAGAATTCCTCGTCTTTTTGCTTTTGCAAATTTTTGTGGAATAAAAGAATTCGTTCGACAGCATAGAATTATTTCCATTATTATGATAAAATAATTCTATGGATAAATAGCAAAAGAAATGAGGGAAATATGACATGGGAACATGGGAAACTGGATTGTATCAAAACGATGTGAGTCAGGATGTCAAGGATACGTATATGCAGAAGCTTTGGGCGGGGAAGAGTGACGAGGAAGCCCTTGAGGAGACTTTGAAGGAGTGCCATTCGGAGCTTCATGACGATGATGACAAGTACGATGCTTATTTTGGTTTGGTGGATGTGATGTGGAAAAAGGGACGGCTGACGGAATCGCTTCGGGAAGAGGCCCTTGTGCTGATATGTGAGGAAAAGCAGAATCCTCGTTTTGAAAACAACCGCCAGATTAAACAACGAGAAAAAGTGTTGGATAAATTGGAGACACAGTTGAAGGCAGAAATGCCTGCAAGGAAGAGGATATCGGTACATAAACCCTTTGTGACGAAGTTCAAACCGGGGGAAGTGTATTTGTATCCTATTACCAATCCGCCCAAAGGGAAGGAAATGTATAAAGGCTGGTGGGCGGTTATTTATGTGAATCGTCTGCGTCAGCATGAGTGGAAGGTAAAAGGGGTTTGGGACACTACGCCGTATGTCTATGTAAAACTAGCAAAGGAAAAGCCGACTAGCTTAGATGAGATAAATGACCTACCATTTGTGGTAGGGCAGGTGAAGTGGAAGACAGCACAAGGAATATATGAAAGAGAATTGGCGGATATTTCAAATCGCGCCTATCCTAAGACGTTGGAGTATTTTGGTGTGATGGAGGAATTTGAGTTTCCGGCTGGTGAAATGGAGATATGGGATTTACAATTATGGTTTTCTTTTGAAAAAGATGTAATTCGTGATTATGAATTGGAATTGGAACGTCAGGAATTGGATGTACTTTTGACGGAGGCAACCGGCATGGCTGTGGCAGAGCGTGGTGCTTTCGAGAAGATGTTTCAAAGGTTGCCAAAGCTGAAAGGTGTTTATGACAGAGCCACGGGGAGGGAAGATGTAAAACGGTCCCGGTTGTACGATGGACATTGCTTTGAGGCAGTAATCAAGGATCCGCCGAAGGGAAAGGAAAAGTATGCAGGCTGGAAAGTCTTATTATACATCCAGGAAGTGCGCATTTTGGAACAGGAGAAGGCGCAGGTTCCTTTTGTATATCTGAAGTTAGTGGATCGAGATCGAGTTGCAGAGTGGATGGACTATATTCCATGGGTATGTATGTCTGTGGATGAAACGACCGGCGGGCGTCAGTATTTGGCAAGGATGAATGAAGAGGATGCATGGGGAGGGATTTTGAAGTCAGTGATGACACCATTTTTCTTTCGTCGTTTGCCGGATGGTGAGGAAAATATTATAGAATCTGCGCCGAAGGTGACGCCGGAGAATTTTGTACAACTTGCTATCGATGGGTATGAGCGAGAACTGGCGCACTTGGGATTTGCAGGAGATGAGACAACGCCAGAATTGATTTATGCGTGTTTGGAAAAGGATCGACATGCATTCCGAGAAACGGGAGTGCTGGAAGGATAATTACAGGAAAAGGAGAGATAGAAACATGGGATTTTTCACAAGAAAGAAAAAGGAAAATGAGGAAACTGTAAAACAGTATAAGGAAAGTACAGAAGAATTGATACAGAAGATAGGTTGTTCTTATCAAGTATTTGCTGAGGGAACATCGGCAGAAGAAATCAATAAGGCGTATGAAGCGGCGTTGCAGAGAGGGCAGACAGAAGGTTTCGTACCTGTTTTAGTCCCAGCGGATGATACACTGGCGGAGTGGATGGGAATCTTGGAGGATGAGGAGTATTCGAAGGAGACCCTTTTGGCGCAGGAGGCAACCAATGGTGCAGAGGTTTTGAAAAAGCGTTATGCGGAGTATATGGAGGATTACGAAGAGGATTTTGCAGAGGACGAAGATCTCAGTGAATTTATGGGAGAACTTGCAGGAGGGGAGGCGCTTCGGTGGTTAAGTTCCTTCATGAAATTCGATGGTACGGGTTCTGAGGAAACGATTTTATTTGAAATTCCAGTGGAAAAGCCATGGCAGGTGATCGCGTGGTTGCCCATGGGCGGATGGAATGAATGTCCCGATGCCGAGGAAATGCAGGCGGTTTGTCGGTATTGGTATGAGAATTATGGAGCGATTCCGGCGGTGATATCTCATGATACCATGGAGTTTGTCCTTGACCGAAAAGTTGAGACAGAGGAAGCGGCTTGGGCGCTTGCGAAGGAGCATTATGCCTTTACGCCAGATCGGGTGGATCAATGTACTGCCACAGGAACGCTGGGTGAAGTGGCGGATTGCCTTCGGAAGTCAAGTGTGTGGTATTTTTGGTGGGATTAGAATTTGAAATCAAAAGGTGATACACAGATGAAAATACAAATAATTCTAACTCCTATTATCTTTGCCCTGGCATGCCTATTTTTGGCTCCGCCCGCTAAGGCGGATTCCAGTAAATTTACCATTGAAAAATATCATGTAAGGATTGCTGTGACGAAAGAAAATACATATGAAATACAGGAAAAAATAATGGTGAATTTCCATGAAGCACAGCATGGTATTTATCGTGATATTCCGAAAGTGAATAAGATTTACCGAGAAGATGGAAGTAAAGGGAAAACCTTTGCGAAAATTGATTATGTGTCTTGTGGCGGGACCCAATATGAACGGACAGATGAAGGCAATTATTATCAATTAAAGATCGGCGATCCGGACAAGAAAATTACGGGGGAACGGGAGTATTTTATTGCCTACGATTATATCTTGGGAAACGATATATTGGATGGAAATGATGAGTTTTATTTTAATGTAATCGGAACGCAGTGGGAAACCACGATTAAAAATGTTACCTTTGAAATTCATATGCCGGAGGAGTTTTCGGAGCGAAATCTGGGGATGGCATATGGGGGAAATGGTTCCACGCAGCATGAAGGACTTTCTTATCGCATCGAAGGAAAGTCGATTTATGGTGCATTGGATCCTGCGATTACGTTGCAGGAGGGAGAAGGTGTCACCGTTCGTCTTGGGTTACCAGAGGGGTATTTCTTAAGAAAAGATGAGACAAAATGGCCGATGCAGGTGGCGGTTGGTATCGGTATTTTTACGGTACTATATGCGTTTGTACTATGGTGGAAAGTAGGACGGGACGAGCCTGTGGATATCAGACTGGAATGCTATCCGCCAGACGGCATGAATAGCTTGGACGTGGCATTTGTATATAAGGGAAAAGTGGAGTCGGAAGATGTGGTGTCTCTTGTGGTGTATCTGGCACAAAAAGGATATATTGAAATTCGAGAAGGAGACTCCGAAGAGGATTTTGTACTGAAGCGTCAGAAAAAATACGATGGAAAAAATGAATATGAGCGAATGTTTATGAATGGCTTGTTTCATAAAAGAAGCACGGTTCGGAGAGCGGATTTGGTAAATTCTTTTTATAAAACGGTGAATGAGATTGAGAATAAGATCAATAGTGTTGAGAGTAAAAGTCGATTGTTCCACCGAAATTCGCTAAATAAGGGGCTTCGATTATGGTTCTTTGCCATGGTGATGTTTTTCTTTGCATTGGTATATCCGCATATGCAATACAAAGAATCTGTATTTTCTGGAATTGGTGTGGCGTTTTGTGCAGGAAGTATTGCAATTGTTGGGTCCAGTATTTTTTTTGAAAGTCTCACCATCAAGGATCGATTGATTACGGGAATTGCATTTGTTGTATTTGCACTGGGACATTATTGGCTTATCCTTGATGAGTCACTGATTTCTGCAGGACCAGAATACCCATGGATGTATTTGTTGGTTTATGCCCTTTGCATGGTGATTACCTTTTTGGAAGTACATATGTCAAAGCGTAATCCTTATGGAACGAAAATGTTGGGACGGGTTTTGGGCTTCAAGGAATACTTGGAAACAACGCCGAAAGAGGAAGTGGAAGCGATGGTGGCGGAGAATCCACAGTATTACTATGACATTTTACCGTATACTTATGTGTTTGGGATTTCTAAGAAATGGATGAGTAAATTCGAAGCGATGGCCATGAAAGCGCCTAAATGGTATCGAGGAAAAAGCCATTCGGGAACCTCGGTGAATCATACGAACTTTCAGATTTCTGAATTTAATTGTTGCATCCATTCTACTATGAATTCTGCTACATCATCCATGACGTCCTCGCCAAGTTCTGGCGGTGGCTTTGTAGGTGGTGGCTCCGGAGGAGGCGGCGGTGGGTCCTGGTAGAAGTGATGGCAAAAAGCTGTTGCACGGCTTAGTAAAGAGTATTATACTTTAGAAAAGTTTGGAGGTGTACATATGGGTTGTTTAGGAAATGCAATTTGGTTTATTTTTGGTGGTGTTTTTAGCGGACTTTCATGGATCTTTTCGGGAATCCTGTGTTGCTGTACAATCGTAGGAATCCCCCTTGGATTACAATGCTTTAAATTTGCCGGATTAGGATTTTTTCCTTTTGGAAAAGAGGTTGTATATGGCGGAGGAGCTGTATCGTTGTTGGCAAATATTTTTTGGTTGATTTTCTGTGGAATTCCTATGGCACTGGAAAATGCCCTTCTGGGAGTATTGTTTTGTATTACGATTATTGGTATTCCATTTGGCAAGCAATTTTTCAAGATTGCGAAATTGTCCTTGATGCCATTTGGGGCAGAAATTGTGAGTAAGTAAGAGCTATAAGCAAATCCTGGCTAGATTGGAGATTTCCTGGTTTCCGGCTGCCGGGATTTTCCCTTTTCATATGTCTGATTCTATGGTAAAATATATACATTAGATATGTACGAAACAATTGAATAAAGGAGGTAACTGCGATGAATGTATACACAACGGACAAGATACGAAATGTGGTGCTTTTGGGGCATAGTGGAGCAGGAAAAACCAGCTTGGTGGAGTCCATGGCTTACTTGGCAGGAATCACGACTCGGATGGGAAAGATAGAGGACGGCAATACCATCAGTGATTTTGGAAAAGAAGAACAAAAGCGGCAGATTTCCATTAGTACATCGGTGATTCCAATTGAGTGGAACGATGTAAAGATTAATGTGTTGGATACACCGGGATACTTTGATTTTATCGGAGAAGTAGAAGAAGCCATCAGTGCAGCAGATGCGGCGATTATCGTTGTATCGGGAAAAGCAGGCGTGGAAGCTGGTACCGAGCGGGCATGGGAGCTGTGTGAAAAATACAAGCTTCCCCGTATGATATACGTGACCGGCATGGATGCGGATAATGCGTCCTTCAAAACCGTAGTAGAGACGTTGACGGAAATGTACGGGAAGAAGATTGCTCCATTCCATTTTCCGATTCGTGAGAATGAGAAGTTTGTGGGATATATTAATGTCATCAGTGAAAATGCCAATCGATGGGAAGGCAATCAGGTGGTAGACTGCGATGTGCCGGATTATAGTCAGGGAAACTTGGCACTTTACAAAGAGACATTGATGGAAGCAGTGGCGGAAACCAGCGAAGAATTTATGGAACGCTATTTTAGTGGCGACACCTTTTCTGAGATGGAGATTCGTTCCGCGTTGCGTGTGAATATTGACGATGGTGCTATTGTGCCGATCACCATGGGGTCCAATACGTTGTGTCAAGGTACCTATGCGTTGTTGGATGATATTGTAAAATATTTGCCAAGTCCGGAGAACAAAGAAATTGCTGGGTTTAATATGAAGACCAACGAAGTCTTTGAAGCGAATTATGATTTTGCAAAGGTAAAATCCGCGTATGTATTTAAAACCATTGTGGATCCATTTATCGGAAAATACTCGCTGATCAAGGTATGTTCTGGTGTATTCAAATCCGATGATGTGATTTATAACAAAGACAAAGATGTGGATGAGAAAATCAGTAAGCTTTACATCTTGCGAGGTGGTAAACCGATGGAAGTGCAGGAACTTCATGCGGGAGACATCGGAGCTATTGCAAAGCTGACGGCAGCACGAACAGGAAATACATTGTCCACCAAGGCAAATATTATTGAGTATGGAAAATTCGAAATCTCAACGCCATATACATTTATGCGTTACAAAGTGCCGGATAAGGCAAATATTGATAAGGTGGCACAGGCGTTGCAGAAGCTGACACATGAAGATCAGACACTAAAAGTTGTCAGCGATACGGAAAATGGTCAGACCTTGTTGTATGGAATTGGGGAGCAGCAATTGGAGATTATTCAAAGTCGTTTGCTGAACGAATACAAATGTGAGATTGTTCTGAGTAAGCCGAAAATCGCGTTTCGTGAGACAATCATGAAAACTTCCGATGTGGAACATAAATACAAAAAACAGTCGGGGGGACATGGTCAGTATGGACACGTGAAGATGCGTTTTTCGCCATCCGGAGATTTGGAAAAAGGATATGTATTTGAACAAGAAGTGGTAGGTGGTACGGTACCGAAAAACTTCTTCCCGGCGGTGGAGAAAGGATTGCAGGAAGCGGTGCAAAAAGGACCTCTTGCTGCGTATCCGGTAGTAGGTGTGAAGGGCGTGTTATATGATGGTTCTTCCCATTCGGTGGATTCCTCGGAGATGGCATTTAAAAAGGCTACGATACAAGCGTTTAAGAAAGGATTTATGGAAGCAGGACCAGTGCTTTTGGAGCCGATCATGAGCTTGAAAGTAACCGTACCGGATGCTTACACCGGCGATGTGATGGGTGACTTGAATAAACGTCGTGGTCGTGTGCTTGGTATGAATGTAGCAGGAAAAGAAAAGCAGATGATCGAGGCAGATATTCCGATGATGGAATTGCAGGGATATGGAACAGTACTTCGTTCCATAACCGGTGGACGTGGCGATTTCAGTTATGAGTTTGCAAGATACGAGCAGGCGCCAAATAATATTCAAGAAGCAGAAGTGACAGCACGAGCAAGCAAGGTGGCCGCTGATGATGAATGAATAAATTAAATTCTTACATAAAAGGTGCTATTATGTCAGCGATTCATTGCTGGTATGACAGCACCTTTTCTAATGTCATTCCATGATTTCATTCCACAATTCTTTTTTCTTTTTATCTCCGATGGCATATAAGTGAATGATGGGAGCGTCAAAATCCAGCAACGGAACGTCTCGTAGTGAACCATTATCGATATATTCCTGAATCATTCGCTCTGGCAGGAAGCTGTAGCCATTCGTTTCAAATAGAAAAGGAAGCACCTTTTCGCAATCGTCGATTTCAAACCCAAATTGATAATGTTTTGGAAATACGCTATGGATAAATTCACCGACATTCTGAAGACCAAAATTACAGCGTAGATAGTGTATGGAAGTCAAGTTCTCTTTGTAAATTCCATTTGGAAAATCAGGATTGGAGGATGGTGTCACCAGACACAGGCGTTCGGAATCGTATAATTGACATTCGT
>JAGBBZ010000014.1 GCA_017938215.1 Eubacterium sp.
GTATAGTTAGACAACCGGAGTTATGATACAATGAGTGCAAGCGAGTCAAGCTGTTTACAGATTTGACGAGCGACGAATTGGCTTACGGACTTGTCCGTAAGATACTTACACGCAAGAAGCATTTCATCAGTTCCGATTGTCCAATATCGAAAGGAGTAATAACGATTATGGCAAAAGGTTCTGTAAGAAAAAAAGGAAAGAAATGGTACTATCGCTTCTATGTGGAGGACGCCAGCGGAAATCTGGTACAAAAGGAATTTGCGGGTACGGAAAGCAAAAGTGAAACGGAAAAATTGCTAAGACAGGCTATGGAGGATTACGAAAGCAAGAAGTTCATTGCAAAGGCTGACAATATCACACTCGGAGAACTGCTCGACATTTGGGCAGAGGAAGAATTGAAGGACGGCACATTAAGCAATGGAACTGTTGGTAATTATCTTCAGGCGGTCAACCGGATTAAGCAACACCCTATCGGCAACCGCAAGCTGAAAACAGTTACTTCGGAGCATTTACAGCTGTTTATGGATTTGCTTACCTTTGGAGGAACAGCCGGAAACTTCGTTTCCAAGGGCTATACAAAGGATTATGTGCATTCCTACTCGGCTGTGTTACAGCAGGCATTCCGGTTTGCAGTATTTCCCAAACAGTTTATTACCTTCAATCCCATGCAGTATGTGGTATTGAAAAAGAAAACGGATGATGTGGATTTATTTGCTGAGGATGACCTGACGGATGCAAATGCAATGGTGCTTACCCACCAAATGTATCAGAAGCTGTTGGAGGAACTTTCCAAAAGAAGCAGGGACGCAATCCTTCCGGTGCAGATAGCCTACTATGCAGGGCTTCGACTGGGAGAGGTTGCAGGACTGACATGGCAGGACATTAACCTTGAGGAACAGTATCTGACTGTAAGGCGAAGTGTCCGCTACAACGGAACAAGACACAAAACAGAGATTGGTCCCACAAAGCGTAAAAAGGTGCGTGTGGTGGACTTTGGCGATACGCTCGCTGAAATTCTTAGAACTGCAAAAAGGGAACAGCACAAGCAACGCTTTCAGTACGGACAACTGTACCACAAAAACTATTACAAAGAGGTTCGGGAAAAGAATCGTGTGCATTACGAGTATTACAGCCTTGATGGCACACAGGATGTACCGCAGGATTATACGGAAATCTCCTTTGTATGTTTGAGGTCGGATGGGCGTTTGGAGCTTCCAAGCACAGTAGAAAATGCTTGCAGGAGTGCCAGTCGGCGAGTGCCTGAGTTGGAAGGCTTCCACTTCCACACTTTAAGACACACCTACACCACCAATCTTCTGACAAGCGGTGCACAGCCAAAGGATGTGCAGGAACTGTTGGGTCATTCCGATGTCCGTACCACAATGAATGTTTACGCTCACGCCACAAGGGAAGCCAAGCGGACTTCCGCAAGGCTCTTGGATAAGGCTGTGGGGCAATAAGAAAAAACTTTCCCTTGTAAGTTGCTCATAAGGGCAAAAACAAGGGAAAATACATACAGTTTCATAGTTTGAGGCTTTGAAAGCCTTGTAAAATAAGGAAAGTTAGTTGGGGAATTAAATAAATTCCAATTTGAAGAGGTGATTTATTTGTTTAAAGCAATTGTGTTTGATATCGGACAAACGTTAGTGGAATACAGTAAACCGTTAAATTGGTCACAACTATACAAACCTGCATTTGAAAGTATTTCTGTTAAGTGTGGTAATACTTTCACAGATTCCCATTATCAGCACGCGGGTGAAGTGTTAACTAAATATAACACCAGGGTTAATCCGCGAGATTATGAAGTGACATCCGATCAGATTTTTGCAGAAATAGTAAGTGATATGGAAATACCAATGAGCGATATTGAGCAAGTGAAATTTCATTTTTACTCCTATTTTAGACAAGATAGTTCTGTGTTTCCAGAAGTTGAAAAAACGTTGAGGAAACTTTCCGAGAAAGGCATTTTATTAGGGACACTAACCGCTTACCTCTAATGATATAGGTTACCGGAAACCTTGTGCAGAGGGCCTGAAAATTTTAGCCAAAACAATGCAGATTAGCACAAAAGAAATGGTATTTGTAGGTGATGAGGAGAAAGATATTCTATGTGCAGCTAATGCGGGAGTATATTCGATTCTCATAAATAGAGATGGCGGGATTAAAAATTTTGGGCAGGATCAAGAAATAGATTCATTAGATAAGTTGTTAAAGATGTTTGAATGACATTTTATATTCCGTTTTTGCAAAGTAATATAGATATGTTAGTGAGGTAGAAGGAAATGAATAATAATGATAGAAAAATAAGTGCGGACCGAATTTTATACGAATTCGGGTTATTAAAAAAAATTGAGGAAATTGGAAATGCTCATATAATTGGTAGTTATCGGATGGATATGATGGCGTGGAATGATTTAGATATTGATATCGAAAATGACGCTATGTCATTGGACAAGTTATATGAATTATCAACATTTATAATTAATACCTTTCGTCCTGTATGGTATGAAGCAAAAGAGGAAGTAAATGACGATGGAAAAAGGGTTTGGTTTCATGGATTTGAAACGATGATAACCGGGGAATTATGGAATGTAGATTTGTGGTTCTTTGACAAAGAGACGATTTCTGATGCCGAATTATATTGCGATAACATTGTGTTTAATACAAGTCAGACTGAAAAAGATATAATTGTGAATATAAAAACTGAGCTAATCGCCCAGGGATTATATTCTTTTGAACAGTATAAAAGCATTGACGTATATAAAGCGGTTTTAGAGAACAAGGTAAAGAATGTAGAGGAATTCTTGGAGTTGTTTGAGTAGATGGATTTGAATTTGATGAAGTAAACATGTAGTTAAAAGCATGTTTACAAAATACGAAAGGAAGAGTTATGAAAATTGCAGTATTTTCCGATATTCACGGAAACCACGAAGCATTAAAAGTAGCACTTGAACAGATTAAAGAAAAAAATGTAGAATTGACAGTATTTTTAGGAGATATTTTTCAGCGTGGAAATGAGGAAATAGAATGTCTGGAACTGTTAAAATGCAATGAAATAAGGCAAATAAGCAAGTATGCCGAGAAACGCAGGAGGATGTTATCGGAATGGGGGAGATTCAGATAAGTGCATTTGATATGGCAACAAGTACGTATGCGTTGGCGCGAAGCACAACGGCCAATGGAAATGTGGAAGGAAGTGGCGTTCGGCTTCGTAAACTTCCCAAGAGTAATGCAACGGTTTTAGAGCTAATGTACAATAAAGAAACGGTGCGTATCAATTATACGAAGAGCTCCACTGTAGCAAGTGGAAATTGGTATTATGTGAAGCGAATAAAAACTGGTACATGGGGATGGGTCAACTATAAATATCTTTTGCATTGGGATTAAGGAGGGATTGCTATGCTACGAGAGATAAAGAATAAAATGACGGTTACAGATTATGAAAGTATGAGAAAGACCGTTGTGAAAATGAACGAAAATGTAGAAACGTTTATTTATCAAGAGATGCTCAATCACAAAGCGGATTACGATATACAAACAGGCTTAAGAAAAACATCCTACGTGCCAGAAAATGGTGAGATTCAATATGGATGTATCCCGATTACGGGAGCGGACAATCATCAAATGGGGCTTGCTTCATGTAAAACCCTCCTTTTTTCCTTGTTCCCTGTTGGGAATCTTTTCCGTTTTCAGAATCTTATCATACGGTATTGGGAATAACAATAAAACCATTCACTTTTCTTCAATATCTGAACTATAAAATGAATATTTTTAATATCTCGGTTGTATTTTTAGGTTGTTTTTGTTATAATATGTTAAAATATTGATATTCAAGGAGGCTTCCATGTATTATACAACAATCAATTCATTTCCTCGCATGAAGGAAGAAATGAATCTTCCCTTTTTTCTTCGTGCTGTCGGTGTCAGCAAATATACCGAACATATCATTCGCCCTAGCGGTCAATATTTACATGAAATTCGTTATTGTACCGAAGGCGAAGGAGTTTTAATCGTTGAAGGAGAAAAATATACCATCAAACCAGGGGATGTATATTTTATCCGGGATGAAGTTCCTCATGAATACTATCGCATAACCGACAAATGGGTGACACACTTTCTAATTTTTGGCGGGTATGCCACCGAGCAATTGTTCCAACAATTTCAATGGGGAAATCATGAGATTTTTCGCTTTACAGATGAAGAACCTTTGGAACTTCTTTCCCAAAAAATATATCTATATTCAACCGAAGAGGATTATTGCACCAAATGCAAAAACTCCGCTTTGGTGTATGAATTCATTGTTGAAATTTTTAGTCAATCAAAAGAAAAACTTACAAAAACAGAAATGTATACTCCTTCCACACACACTCTTATGAAAGCAAAACGTTATATTGAACAGTATTACTTTAAAGATTTGAAATTAGAAAGTGTAGCAGAATATTCGGGAGTCACCCAACAACATCTATGTCGATTGTTTCGGGAACACCTACACATTAGCCCGAACCATTATTTAACACAAATTCGAATTCGTCAAGCCAAAATATTTCTTCAGGAAACCAATGATAGCATTCAAACAATTTCAGAAAAAGTCGGATTCAATACATCCGCATATTTTTCTTCCCAATTTAAAAAATATGAAAATATATCCCCTCGGGAGTTTCGTTCTATGACCCAAAAGTAGAATTCCTTTATTGTATGATTTAATGAAAAGGGGCGCCACACGGACGCCCCCATATCATTCTTCTTCATATTGTATTTCTTCAACCTCTACCGGTTCCATTTGCTGAAATGTCAATGCTTTGAAAGAGATAATCCCTCCCACAATAAGAATCAACCATACAAGAACAATAACCAAAACGACTCTGCCAAACACTTTCCAAAACCGGCTCCAACGTCGGTTTCTTATGGCCAGCTGCTCATTGATACGCGCCAACTGCTCCGCAAGCTCATTTCGATCTTCTTCTTTTACATCGGCCCCTAAAAGTTCTCCTACACTTACCTCCAAGACCTCCGCAATTTTCTGCAGCGTCACGGCATCCGGAACTGAGAGTCCCTTTTCCCATTTCGATACAGTTTGGCGAACTACATTTACTTTTATCGCCAAGTCTTCCTGTGTAAATCCTTTTTGCTTTCTAATCGATTTTAAATTTTCATTGAACATGTTCTGTTCCTCCTTGTTTTTGATACCCACATTTTACGTCATCCACCGCCGTTGCCACAAGCAACGCATGTTAACATTCCCTATTTTCGGGACTTTTTCGCCCCAAGTACAAGTAACACCAAACCGACAATTGTCATTGGTACCGCCAAAAACAAGGACATGATATGAAGCATTTTTTTCTCTTTCATTACTTCTTCTGACGGAATTCCATATGTCGCCACGATGTCATCTACATCGATAACAATGGCATCGTATTCCTTTCCACTAGACGCCTTAGCAATTTCCCTTCTTCCTTCTGTTTTCACAAAAATATCATATCCTTTGCATACACTTCCATTAAAATTATACCAATCCGGCGACTGAGTGATGACTCCCAAGCACGTAGCATCACCATCTGTCATCTCAAACAGATACAAATTATCCAGCGAAGGTATCCTTGCTTTTCCAAAGTTATAATTGATATCTCGATCAATGTAATATCCATTTATTGTATATTCGTAACACCCGGTGCGAAGCAGTTCCTGTCGCTCCTCTTCTGTCACCGCATTTACCTTTTTGTCGATATGATATCCCATACCCACTGGCAATACAACAGCAACAAGAATAGCAAAAATCATTAGGAAACTCCCCAGCCACACCATTGCCTTGGCATTTTTCTCTTTTCTTCCCTCTGGCGTCCATTCCTTCGGCGTTACCAGCACACGATTTCCTTCGGCATCCACCTGGCTTCTTAGTGTTTCATTTCCAAGGTTCACCACGATTTGGGGATTATGCTCATAGCAAAGCTGGGCAATTTTCATAATCTCATCATCCCCTACAACCTTGCACAAATAAAAGGTGTGGCCACTATGTAACTGAAAGGCAATGGACGGAATCCTTGTCCGATGAGCCCTTTGTACATATTTATAAATCTGCTTGATGTCCTTATATTCGATTATTGCTTCCCCTGGGTCAACCACAAAACGATTGGTAAAATATACTCTATGATTGGTTAATGGATTCCGAAAGGTATGAATTGTCCCTTCCTCAATGTTGGAAATAATCGTTTCCTTCCCATATTTTCTTAAAGCTTCCCGAAGATATTTTCCAGTAACAAAATAAGAACTAATGGAGCCAATTCCCAAGACCAACATCCCTCCGGTAAAAAAGATGGACAGGATAACAATCGCAATAATTCCATCTCTCCCGTCTTCCCGAAATCCCTGTATCAAAGCCACTTCCACTATAACAGCTAAAAAGACAAATAGAATCCCTACAAGCAATGATGATGTTTTACTTTTGAACATTATCTTCTGCTTCACATTCAATCCCTCCTTTGCAGTCTCATTATACCAAACTTAATACTCCCCCGCAACAAAACAAAAAAAGGTTGCCGAACCAACAACCTTCCTTTGCTTTTCTACGCTTAATGAATCAAGCAGACATGAAATCCAGATAATTCTCCCAACTAAACTTCGCCATATCACACATGCTATAGTATGTTGCAAAATTGTGAAACATATCTTCATAAACCTCTAATGTACATGAACAAATTCGCCTCAGCTTATGGTATAGCATAACAGAGTCATCTAGTAATCGCTCATCTTTACCAACCTGTATTAAAACTTTGGTATCCTTTAGGCTATAGTAATCACCAACAATTGGCGATATTTCTGCTCGTTTTGTATCTCTACGACCACCTCTTGTGAACACGCGTACTGAATTTTCTAGCAATTGGTTGGATAAGAACGCAATATCTTTACCTTTATTACGCTGAATGCTTTGATTTGTCAATGCAGCATCTGTAAATGGTGACATTAAGATTACTTCTTTCGGTCCTTGCAAGAAGTTTTCCTCTAATCTCTGTAATGCAGCCATTAACGAAGTACATCCTGACGAATCGGCAATCAATGTCATATTTTCTGGACGATATTGGCATGCAATTACCAGATATTTGTAACTTGCCAAAATATCTTCAATCATTTCATCGATGCTGTAATCGATACCGATTCGATAATCCGGAACATAAACTGGATATCCCGTCATTTCGCAAATTCGCTCAGCCGTCTTTAGATTAAGATCTTGCGAACGTCTCTGAAACGCAGCCCCATGAATGTACAACACCACACGTTGATTTTCACGTAGCCGTAGTTCTCCCAATTTTCTCACATATTCAAAGAGGTATTTGTGGAGTGTTGACGTTGGCACTGGTAATGTCAACTGTGGTTTGTCCAGAGGCGACAGACTCGTTAGCGGCAACGAAAATAAAGTTGTCAAAGAAAAAAGTAGTCGTAAAAATAGGGAAGAAAAAAAGTTTGTCTGTTACAAAAAATAAGGGAGCAAGCTATCGTTGGAAGGTTAAGAAAAAGAAAATTGCCAAAATAGTAAAAGGGGCGAAGAGTCGTAAGGTGACCATTCGCGGTTGTAAGAAAGGAACAACAACCATTACTTGTCAGGTGAAACAGCGAGGAAAGAAGGCTGTTGTTTTAAAAGCGAAGATTGTTGTACAAAAGAAAAATAAAAGTACACAGACGGAAGCACCTAAGGTAGAAGCAACTGTGGCACCGACAGCGGGAGTGTCAACAACAGCGCCAACAACACCAGCAAGTACGGCAACAGCAACACCGGCAGGTGTGTCGACAACGCCACCTACATCAACAGTAGTGCCAACATCGACACCAGTGGCTCAGCCAACTGTGGAGCCAACCCTTCAGCCGACGGAACCACCTGTTGAGGAGGATTATTCTATGACATTGGATGCTCAAATCGCAACAGATTCCAACGGTGGTGCGGCAGTGAAAGACAATGGTGATGGTACATCAACGGTTACTTTCTCGGGAAATTATAGTACTGTGTTGTTACCAATTGGTGAAAAAGAAGTATATGATTTGTCAGCTTACGAAACCATGATTGTAGACGTGGCTACAACACCAGAAATTCGTGTTAGTCTCTTTGATGCGAAAGGAAACAACATTATGCCACCTACAAGTGGTACCGCGGAGTGGAGTCAGTGGACATACATCACTGGTGATGATAAATTTGAGATAGATATTACATCAATTCCGCGAGAAGAAGTGGCATATATTGCGCTTTGTAGTAAGACAGAGACAGAGCCTCTTACATTGAGAGGATTGCAGTTTTTTGCAAGTGACTATCGATTGAAATTTGATGCACAGTATGCTAAGGATTCGGAAGATAGCAGTAAACTTGTAGACAATGGTGACGGGACTTCTACATTGAATTTTCCAGCAAAATATAATAATATTAACATTCCTTTAGGAGAAGGAAGTTACAATTTGTCTCAGTACACCAAAATGATTTTGGATATAACATGTGAGGAAGAGTTCCGTGTTACGATTTCCAATTCGAAAGGTGTAAACATTCAGCCACCGTCCAGTGGAACAGCAGAATGGAGCCAGTGGTGGTATGTTGGAGCGGATGGTGTAGATGGCAAGATTGAGTGTGATCTGTCCGCGTTCAAGAAAGAAGATCTGGCAGATGCTTGCTTTGTTACAATTTGCGCAAATCAGGATACATTAAAACCAGTCGTTCTGAAAGGAATTACATTTGAAGGTGATGCTCGAGTAGAAAAATTCGTTATCGAAGAAGAGGATTTGGGACCACAGGATCCATATACAGAAAATCTTCGATTGACAAAGAGCTATAGTGAGGTCAATGGTCAAATCTACAACAACCCACTGATTACGCAGGACTATGTGGCAGATCCAACAGCGATTGAATATAATGGAAGACTGTATGTATTTGGAACAAATGACGTGGTGGAGTTTGATTCGAAAGGCGTTCCAGTAGACAATGCCTACAATACGCACAAACTTCGTATTCTCTCAACCGAAGATATGGTGAACTGGCGTGATGAAGGAATCATTGATGTTACGGAATTGACCGATTATGCGGAAAAATCATGGGCACCATCCATTTGCTCAAAAGAAATTGATGGAAAAACAAAATTCTTCTTGTATTACACAACAGGCGGAAATGGAATTGGTGTTTTGGAGGCAGATTCTCCGACAGGTCCATGGAGAGATCCAATTGGCGAAACATTGATTAATCATGATACACCAAACTGTTCAGAGGAAGAAGTACCTTGGTGCTTTGACCCATCCGTATTGATTGATGATGATGGAAAAGCATACTTGTACTTTGGTGGTGGCCCAGATTCACCATCCGGAAAAGAAACAAATGGTGAGCATCCAAAATCTGCACGTGTTGTAGAATTGGGAGCAGACATGGTAAGCTTAGCTGGCGATCCAGTGATGATTGATGCTCCTTGGTATCTTGAAGACAATGAAATCAACAAAGTTGGTGATACATATTACTATTCATACTGCACAAACTGGAGTGTAAAAAATGATCCAAAAGCAACAAGTTGTTGTATCGCATATATGACAAGTAAGGATCCGATGACTGGTTGGGAATATCAGGGACAGTTATTTGCAAACCCAGGAACAGTATTTAGCCACTATTATAATAACCATCATAAGATGATGCAGTACAAGGATGAGTGGTATTTGTTATATCATTCAACCTTATTGGAGCAGGCTCAATATGGAACTAAGAAGGGATATCGTTCTCTTCATGTGGATAAATTGACTTGGGAAGATGGTGTACCAAGCGCAACACCTACGTATGAGAGTGTTACCCCATTGGCAAACTTCAATCCTTATGCGACGGTTCCAGCTGCTGAAATGGCATGGAATGGTGGGTTATCAACAGTTAGTGCTACCGTTGGTGATGCGACACAAATGGTTTTGGATTCCGTAAATACCGGAGATTGGTTTGGAATTAAGGGAGCTGACTTTGGTAATGAGGGCGCAGCTAGTGTATCTATGAATATTGCTGGTGAGACAGAAGAAGGTTACATTGAAGTATACGTGGATGCTCCGTCTACCGAAAAAGGCGGTACATTGGTTACTAAGATTGATCTGAAGAATACAGGAAGTACAGAGCAGTATGATAGCATCACAGCAGAAATTAGTGAGGCTGTAACTGGTGTACATGATGTGTATTTTGTACTTCGTGGTGAGGGATACAGAATTGCAAATTGGAGTTTTCACAACAAGTAATTGTGATTTCTCTTACTTCCAAAAATAATATAAGTGCATATATGGTCCGGCATGTGATATCGCGTGCCGGACCATGTATTTTACTTGACAATATCGATACTCGATGTTATAATATCGACAATCGATATTAAAGGAGATGAGTGAGTGGCACGAGAGGCATTGCAAACGTTAAGTGAACCGATGTATTATATCTTATTGGCTCTATTGGAAGAATCTTGTGGTGTGGACATTATGACGAAAGTAGAGATCATCTCAGCTGGTCGGATTCGGGTGGGGCCTGGGACCGCCTACGCACTTCTGGATAAGTTTTTAAAAGAGAAGATCATTCGAATTACCAAGGTGGAAGGTCGAAAAAAGAGTTATATCATTACCGATTATGGGAAAGAACTACTGGAAAAAGAATATGAGCGACTTCGAACGATGGTAAATGAGGGACGTTCGCTATTAGGGAAATAAGGATTAAATATTTGGAGGATACGAGATGAAGAAAAAATTAGTTCGACGAATGCATTTCATAAATATGTACGAGCTACGCGCCATTGAAGAATATTTGGAAGAAATGGCGCTAAGGGGATTGATGTTTGTGAAAGCGAGAGGGGTGTTTTTTTACTTTCGTCAATGTGAACCAAGAAAAGTAAAATTCTGTGTGGATATTTTTGGAAAAACAAGTGTATTCAAAAAAGAACAAGGGCAGACGGTAAACGACTATATTGAATATTGTGAAGCTGCTGGTTGGCATCATTTGTCAACACGAGACAAGTGGCACTTTTTCTATACGGAAGATTTATCTTGTGTGCCGATTCATACAGATAGTAAGTTGCAACTTAAGATGCTGAATCATCAAGTTCTGAAAGAAAATGTGCTCATATGGGGCGTATATGGATATATGTTTTTCATACTTCTTCGGGATTCTTTTACATGTGAAACGTGGGTAGACCGACTGATTCGCGTGGAGAGTGTCGGAGTGACGTTGAGTATGGTGCTATTCTTTTTTGTATTGGATGCGATTTGTTATATTGTATTTTACATTAAAAATTACCAACGCGTAAAACGGAATCAAGAGCTTTGTTTTTCTAAAAAAGAAACGGTTGATTGTATTTTTAAAGTCCGAACGGGAATCGCTACATTGGGAATGATAAACTATATGGTGGTAATGGTTTCCATGTTTGATGCAATGGCAGCAGGGGTTATTATTGCTTGCCTTTTGCCGGTAATGATTGTTTGGATTTGGAATGGAATAAATCGTAAGAAAATAGCTTGGGGAAGACGAAAGACTAACCTTGTATTTTGCCTGATAGTTGTATTTTGTTTGATATGTTCCAACTTCTTAGTGGTTAAGGCGGTTGTCTCTTTTTCGGAAAAAGACGATACCAAGATTCCTTACGAATTAACGGATGTTCCAATGGAAACCGTACACGATGAGAAAGACAAACAAGTGGAGGCTTCTATTTTCGGAAACTATACTTCATATAGTCATTGTTGCTATGATGAAAAAATGGAGCTTGTAGGGGACTTGAGTTATGAAGTACTTCGAACCCCGCTTCCATTTATTCGAAAGGATTATGTGAAATATGAGGTGGCGATGGAATCCTTGGAGACAACGGATATCTCGAGACAGGAATGTGAACTCTGGGGGGCGAAAAAGGTCTACTTGCGACAGGACAAAGAAGATAAACGTTATGTGGGACGTATGGTGGAATATGAAGATTGTGTATTGATTATTTCCAGCAATCAACTTGCTTTTGGAGCGCAGGAGATAAAAGAAATTAGGGATAATGTACTGAAGAGGGAAACGTAATGTTAGAAATGAATTGACAAATCCCATATTCGGTAGTACAATGTGTCATAGCTGGGGGAGCCAACAGGATGTATGCCGGCGGCTGAGAGATTACTAGATCGACCCTTAGAACTTGATCCGGGTTATACCGGCGGAAGGAAGCATACACCTATTTTATATGAGTAAAAGCAGGGGCTTTGGATGTTTCCAAAGGCCCTTTTCTTAATTGTGTGGATGCGGAAAGAATGGAGGAAATGAATATGAATGCAAGTGTAGCGATTCAAGTATTACCTAATGTAACAGAAGATGAAGAAGTGATTCGTATTGTGGATGAAGTGATTGCGTATATTAAAAGCTTTGGCTTGTCTACCTATGTGGGACCTTTTGAGACAACCATTGAAGGCGATTACGATCAGTTGATGGAAATCGTGGCAGGGTGTCAAAAGGTAGCCATTCAGGCTGGCGGATGCAATCAGGTGTCTACCTATGTGAAGATTGTTTACAAACCAGAGGGTGAGGTATTAACCATTGAGAAAAAAGTTACAAAGCATCATTAATACAGGGATTCCGGTTATTGCTATAGGCATCGTACTTTTGGTGTGGCAATTGTTACATGTGGGTGGGGTGTTACCTGCTTATATGTTGCCCTCTCCTGCGAAAGTTGTGAAGGCATTTATCGATGATTTTTCACTTCTGATGCAGCACATGTGGGTTACGTTGCTGGAAGCTTTTGCAGGACTTGGGATTGGTATTGTTCTTGCCTTTGTGACAGCCGTTCTGATGGAACATTTTCGGATTTTGCACCGTGCCCTATATCCGATTCTTGTTATTACCCAGACCATACCCACAGTAGCCATTGCACCATTGCTTGTATTGTGGATGGGATATGATATGGCACCGAAAATAACATTGGTTGTGCTGGTGACATTTTTTCCGATTACGGTGGGTCTTTTGGATGGATTTCGCGAAGCAGACAGGGATGCAATTCGTCTTTTGCAATCCATGGGAGCGTCCAAGTGGCAGATTTTTTGGCATATTAAGTTCCCAAGCAGTTTGAGTCATTTTTTTGCAGGATTACGAATTTCCGTATCTTATGCAGTGGTAGGAGCGGTGATTTCAGAGTGGCTTGGAGGGTTCGCAGGACTTGGTGTGTATATGACCCGAGTGAAAAAATCCTTTGCCTATGACAAAATGTTTGCTGTTATATTTTTGATCGCGATAGTAAGCTTATTGTTGATGAAATCCGTGGATGGAATGCAACGTCTTGCTATGCCTTGGAAAAAAGATAATAAAGAATAGAAAAGAGGAGAAAACATGAAACGAATTGTAGTAGGTTTTCTTATTATAACGATGGTGATGTCCATGTGTGCCTGTGGCAAGAAAAATGGAGATTCCGCGAAACAGGAAAGTGAGGGGAAAGAGATTACCATGGTGTTGGATTGGACACCGAATACGAATCATACTGGTCTGTATGTGGCACAAGAACTTGGATATTTTGAAGAAGCTGGATTGAATGTGTCCATCATACAGCCACCGGAAAATGGGGCCACGGATCTGGTCGCTTCGGGTGGAGCGCAGTTTGGAATTGATTTTCAGGATACCTTGGCCGCAGCATTTGCCAGCGACTCGCCATTGCCGGTTACTGCAGTGGCGGCCGTGTTGCAGCACAATACATCGGGATTGATTTCCTTGAAAGAGAAGGGAATCGATCAACCATCCAAATTACAGGGGCATACATATGCTACTTGGGATTGGCCAATCGAGCAGGCGATGATGAAATATGTGGTGGAGCAGGATGGTGGAGATTTTGGTAAAGTAAATCTGATTTCGACTTCTGTGGAAGATATTCTTGCGGCACTTCATGCTGACATTGACAGTGTGTGGATTTACTATGGATGGGATGGCGTCAAATGCGATATGGAAGGAATCGACACCAATTACCTTTCCTTTGCCAAAATGAATCCGGTATTTGATTATTATAGTCCGGTTATCATCGGAAACAATGCCTTTTTGGAAGCGAACCCAGATACGGCAAAAGCCTTTTTGACAGCTGTGAAAAAGGGGTATAAATACGCTGTCGAGAATCCAGAAGAAGCAGCGAAAATATTAGTGAAAGCGGCACCGGAATTGGATGAAAAATTGGTACAGGAAAGTCAGAAATATCTGAGTGAACAGTACATCGCAGATGCCGCAGAATGGGGTGTCATTGATGCAAGTCGCTGGAATGGTTTTTACAATTGGTTGAGTGAGAATAATCTGGTGGAAAATCCATTGAAGGAAAATACGGGATTTTCCAATGAGTATTTGAAATAGGAGATTACAGATGAAACTGGAAGTACGAGGCGTCTCGAAGTCCTTTGAAGAGAAACAAATATTAGATGATATTTCCATTGAATTGAATGACGGTGAATTGGTGTGTTTGCTGGGGACCAGTGGTGCAGGAAAAACAACGTTATTTAATATTATTTCCGGAGTATTGGAACCAGATAAGGGGCATGTTTTTTTGAATGGACAAGAGATTACGAATTCGCCGGGGAAAGTGAGCTATATGCTTCAAAAAGATATGTTACTGCCGTATAAAACTGTTCTGGATAATGTGGCACTTCCTTTGGTGGTTCGTGGTACAGGAAAAAAGAAAGCTCGCGAAGAAGCAGCAGCTTATTTTGAGGAATTTGGTATCGATGGCTATCAAAATAAGTATCCCAGCCAAATGTCGGGAGGAATGCGTCAGCGAGCAGCGTTACTAAGAACGTATCTGTTTTCAAAGGAAGTGGCTCTTTTGGACGAGCCTTTTAGCGCTTTGGATACCATGACAAAGAGTAAAATGCATCAGTGGTATTTGTCTATCATGGAAGAGATTAAGCTTTCGACGTTGTTTATTACCCATGATATCGATGAGGCGATTTTGTTGTCGGATCGAATTTACATCTTGGCAGGAAAGCCCGGGCGGGTGCATCAGGAAATTGTGGTTTCGGAAAAACGTCCACGAACGGGTGACTTTCTTTTGACGGAACAATTTTTGGAGTATAAAAAACAGATTTTATCTGTATTGCAGAGCAAAAAGTAAGACTGAATTGCAAGGAAAGCATAAATTGAACTTGGAGACAAGTGAAGTTTATGCTTTTGTTATGTCCGTTGATATGATATACTTTTGATAGTGATTTTTAGAAGCGATGCTTCGGAATGGAGGATAATTATGGGAGCTTGGAATTATCAGATTTTGTGCGATGACACGGCATGTGATGCCATGTGTGACTTGATGGATAGTGAGGACTTTGTAGAAGATATCGGCATCTTTTTTGATGAGGCACTCGATCAGGGAGAGGATTACTTGGATTTTGACGCTGGACAGTATGCGCTACTGGCGGCAGCAGTTGTGGATGCTGCGGTTCATGGAGTGGATTGGACTCTTTTGCTGGAGGATGGAAGTGGTGAAGATGCGGAGTATTCTGAATTTTTTGCCAAAGCAGCAAGAAGAAAAGCCGACTTGGAGCCACTTTGCAAGACTGCGAAAGAAGTGGTGTCCCTTGTTCTGGGAAAAGATTCGGAGTTGCGCGAGCTTTGGGAGGAAAATGAAACACTCTATCCGAAGTGGAAGAAAAATGTAGAACGGTTAGGAAAGCGGTTGGGAAAATGAAAATCATTAACTTAATTGAAAATACAAAAGGAGAAAATCCATGCCTTATTGAACATGGATTGAGTTTCTACATAGAGACAGGAAACCACAAGCTTCTGGTGGATACAGGTGCCAGTGATGCGTTCCTTAACAATGCCAAGATTCTTGGTGTGGATTTGACGGAAGTAGATACTGTGATTCTCAGCCATGGACATTATGATCATGCTGGCGGGATACTTAGTTTCCTCGAACAAAATCAAACAGCGACTGTCTATATGCAACAGTCAGCAGGAGATAAGTACTATCACAAAAGCACAACGGAGGAGCGATATATCGGAATTGATCCACAGATTATGGAATCCAAGCAACTCCATTGTGTTGAGGGAAACCATTGCATAGACAATGAGCTCTTTTTGTTTTCCGGTATCAAAGAACGGAAATTATGGCCATCAGGAAATCGCGTGCTAAAAGTAAAACGTGAGGACAAATTCGTGCAGGATGAATTTGCACATGAACAGTATCTTGTTATGGAAGAAAAGGGAAAGCGAGTGTTGATTTCCGGATGTGCTCACAATGGGATATTGAATATTTTGGAAGAATATGAGAGAATATATGGCGGAGCTCCGGACGTGGTGATTAGTGGGTTTCATTTGATGAAGAAATCCGAATACTCCCATGAGGATGTGGAAATGATCCGAAGAATTTCTATGGAGTTAAAGGAGAGAAGCAATACACGTTTTTATACGGGGCATTGTACGGGGGAGATTCCATTTCAAATCATGCATGAAATGATGGGAGAGCAGTTAGTGTATGTACACAGCGGGGATACCATTGAGTGCTAGCATCGAATCCGGTGGGATTGTGACAAAAGTTGCGACCCAAGAAAATGAAATATAACAGAAAGAACGAGGCATAAAATGAGTGAGAGTGGTTTACAGAGAAAAGTTTTCTCGGGATTAATCTGGAAATTTGGAGAGAGGATTGGCGCACAGGCAGTGTCCTTCATCGTATCGATGATACTGGCAAGATTGCTTTTGCCATCGGATTATGGTGTCATTGCGTTGATTACAATTTTTATTGATATTGCCAATGTGTTTGTGTCCAGTGGATTCGGATCTGCTTTGGTACAGAAGAAAGATGCGGATGAGGTGGATTTTTCTTCCGTATTTTATTTTAGTATATTGATGTCGTGGGTGCTTTATGGAATTGTGTTTTTAGGAGCACCGTTGGTGGCAAATTTTTACGAAAAACCAATATTGACACCAATCTTGCGAGTGATGGCATTGAAACTACCTCTTGCCGGTGTGAATTCGGTACAACATGCCTATGTGCAGAAGAAGATGTTGTTTAAACGCTTTTTCTTTTCCACACTGATCGGAACGGTTGGTTCTGCTGTGGTAGGAATTGCCATGGCATACGCAGGATTTGGTGCCTGGGCTTTGGTGGCACAGTATTTGTTTAATTCCACCATGGATACATTGGTACTATGGTTTACCGTAAAATGGCGTCCACGATTTGTTTTTTCTTTGGCCCGGATGAAAACATTATTTAGTTTTGGGTGGAAGATGCTGGTTTCCGAGTTGATTCATACGTCTTACAAACAGATTCGTAGTTTGATTATCGGTAAAGTTTATACGGAAAAGGATCTTGCCTTTTACAATCAAGGTGGAAAACTACCGAGTTTGCTTGTGACGAATATCAATTCGTCCATTACGTCGGTGTTGTTTCCGGCAATGACGCTAAAACAGGATGATAAAAAGAAAATGAAGGAAGTGGTTCGCTTATCCATTCGTGTTAGTTCCTATGTGATGTGGCCGTTGATGATTGGTCTTATGGTTATGACGAAACCGGTGGTACTTCTTTTGTTTACGGAAAAGTGGTTGCCATGTGTCCCATATATGCAGATTGCCTGTATCCAGTTTGCGTTGGAACCGGTGCAGACTGCCAATGTACAAGCGGTGAAGGCCATGGGAAAAGGGCGGACGTATTTGATTATGGAGATTGTGAAGAAGGTTTTTGGTATCGTTATGATCGTAGCAGTCATGTATCGTGGTGTCATGGCGATTGCCGTATCTGCCATGATTGTAACATTCTTTGCAGCAATCGTGAACTCTACGCCGAATCGCAAGTTCTTGAAATATTCCTATAAAGAACAGTTGGCGGATTTGATACCATCGATTCTATTATCTGCGGGAATGGGAGTATGTGTGTACTTTGTAGGGATGCTTCCAATCCCGATGATACTAAGCATGGTATTACAAGTACTGGTAGGAGTTATTGTTTACATTTTACTGTCCCGACTCTTCAAAGTCAGTCAGTTTGATTACATTTTACAAGTTCTGAAAAATTTTACAGGAACCATTCGTAATAGGAAGTGAGTAATGAAAATGCGCCAAATAACCATAGAGGAATGCAAGCAAATTGAACTTGATATATTTCGCAAAGTGATCGCCGTTTGTGAGGCTCATAACCTGCGATACATCGTGGATTATGGGAGTTTGATCGGGGTTGTACGACATGGTGGATTTATTCCATGGGATGACGATATTGATATCTCTATGCCACGACCAGATTACGAGAAATTTAAAAACGTATTTTCAAAGGAAATATCCTCAGATAGTAGATACGAGCTTCGCACAGGAATGACGGCAAATATTGCCATTCCCTATATACAAGTTGTTCATAAGGATACAATTACAGAAAAAAAGGGACGACGGGATGCGTATGCGCAAGCCGTTTGGGTGGATGTATTTCCCATCGACGGAGCAGGAAAAAACATGGACCAGTGTCAGGAAGTGTATGAGAAATATTGGAAGAAAATCAATGAATCTCGTAAAATATTTGGACGATTTAAACCATTTTTAAATCCGATAAAACAATTCAAACAGTTTTATTGGCATTACATGAAACAGTTTCAATTAGGAAAAATCATAGAAGAGGCAGAGCAGATTGCTCAAACCTATGATTATGATACAAGTGAACATGTATTTTGCTATGCCACCGTGTATGGTACCAAAGAGAAAAATGCCAAAGCGTATTATGAGGATCGAATCGACATGGAATTCGAGGGGATACCGTGTAAGGTGCCAAGAGAATATGATAAAAAACTCAGGGGGATTTATGGCGACTATATGACGCCTCCCCCTGAGAGTGATCGAAAAGGACATGATTACCACGCGTGGTGGGTCCGTTAAGAATGTTCACAAATATAGTACTTTTCTTCCAGACGAATCGGTTTGTAGGAAAGTTTCGCCTTTCGCAAATTTTCCTGACCGAGATCGTCTTCTCGATTGACATAAACCGCATTTGGAAATTCATGAATGAGAAATTGTTGATTGATATAATTATACAATCCTTTGATGTTGCTGTCTGCCTTTTCGATGTGAATAAAAGCACATTGGATGGTTTCGCAATAACTTCCTACTGTGTAGGCAACTAAGTTACCGTCCATTCGAATTCCACCCATACGACAGTCAATACTCTTGCAATTTCCCAATAAACGATAGACGCCTTCTTCTTCATTATCGATACAGTTGTATTTGTCATAGATTCGGCGTTCATCCAGCCATTTTTCATGGAATTCTTTTACTTCTTCAATATTCCCACAACCAAGTGTCTCATAGGAAAAACGTCCCTCATATTCACGACAAAAAGCATTCACCAGATTTTTTTTCTTGTGAAGGGCGCGCCCGCTTAACGACTTCATTTTTTCAGCATCATATATATAGTCAGCACTGTCGCGATCCTCGTGCAACGTATAGTGCGAGAGGAGACCGGCACTTTGCCAAATATCTTTTACCAACGAGTCAATGAGATATACGTTCATTTTCGTATTCCATACGTCATGAAACTGATGTTCCATACGTCGGAACGCTTCCGGTAAATCGTCCACTGCGCACAGGGGACAAAAAGCCCCCTTTTTTCCATTTCGTTCGAAAAATAGATAAAGCGCAATGTCATCCGTAGCAAATTTTGTATTGTAATAGCTTTCCCATAAAAACAAATTTAGAAAATGTCCTTCGCTCATAAAGCAAGGGCGTAAGGCTTCATATTTTTTGAAAATCTCTTGCACAAACGGGTTTATGGGTTTTAGCTCCATGGGACCCCTCCTTACATTAGTTGTTCTGGGAATTTCTCTTTGCGCGGTAACGTTCCGTTCCGTCCAAAATCTTTTTACGAATTCGCAAGTTTTCCGGAGTAATTTCTAGTAACTCATCTGTATCGATAAACTCGATTGCCTGCTCCAGACTGAGCTCGCGTTTCGGTGAAAGTCGAAGAGCTTCGTCGGAACCAGAGGAACGTGTATTGGTTAATTGTTTTTTCTTGCAAACATTTACTTCGATGTCATCGGCTTTTCCGTTTTGGCCGACAACCATGCCACCATATACTTTTTCACCAGGACCTACAAAAAGTGTACCACGCTCTTGGGCATTGAAGAGCCCATAAGTAATGGTTTCGCCGGATTCATAAGCGATAAGAGAACCCTGTTTACGATAAGCAATGTCGCCTTTGTAAGAACCGTAGCCATAAAACTCGGTGTTTAGTACACCATTTCCTTTTGTATCGGTCATAAATTCTCCACGATATCCAATTAAGCCACGGGAAGGAATGAGAAATTCCAGACGTGTTGTACCAGCGTTCAATGGACTCATACCTTGAAGTTCACCTTTTCGCTGACTAAGTTTGTCAATGACCGTTCCCGTAAATTCGTCAGGAACATCAATGTATGCGTGTTCCATTGGCTCAAGCTTTGCACCGTTTTCATCTGTTTTGTACAATACTTCCGGTTTGCTGACGGCAAATTCAAATCCTTCTCGACGCATGTTCTCAATCAACACAGATAAATGAAGTTCGCCACGACCAGAAACTTTATAAGCCTCAGTACTATCGGTATCCTCCACACGAAGACTGACATCGGTATTGAGCATTTTGTACAGGCGGTCACGTAAGTGTCGGGATGTGACGTATTTTCCTTCCTGACCAGCAAGCGGACTGTCATTTACCATGAATTCCATGGAGATGGTTGGCTCTGAAATTCGCTGGAATGGAATTGCTTGTGGATTCTCTGGAGAGCAAAGGGTGTCTCCGATGTGGATATCAGAAATACCGGAAATTGCTACAATAGAGCCAATCTTAGCTTCCTCTACCTCCACACGGTTTAAGCCTTCGAACTCGTATAACTTATTTACTTTTACTTTATTGTGTTTCTCAGGATCGTGTGCATTGACGATGACAACTTCCTGATTTACTCGAACAGAGCCATTGTCCACTTTACCAACACCGATTCGGCCCACATATTCATTGTAATCGATGGTACTGATAAGAACTTGTGTGTCGGCATCCGGATCTCCTTCCGGTGCAGGAATATAATCGACAATGGCGTCAAATAACGGTTTCATGTCGGTTCCAGCTTCTTCAATGGACGTAGAAGCGATTCCTTCTTTGGCAGAAGCAAAAATAAATGGACAATCTAACTGTTCTTCATCGGCATCCAGGTCGATAAATAATTCGAGGATTTCGTCTACGACTTCCTCTGCCCGAGCTTCCGGACGGTCAATTTTATTGACACATACCACAACAGGAAGGGAAAGTTCCAATGCTTTTTTGAGAACAAATTTGGTTTGTGGCATGGCGCCTTCAAAGGCATCTACCACCAGAACCACACCATTTACCATTTTCAGTACACGTTCTACTTCGCCTCCGAAGTCAGCGTGTCCCGGAGTATCAATGATGTTGATTTTTATATCATTATAATGAATTGCTGTGTTCTTCGAGAGAATGGTGATTCCACGCTCACGTTCGATGTCATTGGAGTCCATGACACGTTCTGCAACCTCTTGGTTGGCGCGGAATACTCCGCTCTGTCGCAACAGCTGATCAACGATGGTTGTTTTTCCATGGTCTACATGAGCAATAATAGCGATGTTTCTTACGTCATTTCTTGTAGTTACCATTGTAGTATCTTCCTTTCCGATAGAAATATTCATGTCAGCGATGGGCTGACAAACACTAACGCAACATTATAGCACAAAAATTTTTTTTTAGCAAATTTTACTTTTTTGGTTCTATGTAGTAAAATGGAAGCATAGAATATTTGTGTAAACGTAAAAAAGGTTCGTGATGGATTACGAACAAATAAACGAGGGGGGTCATATATGATGACAGATAAGGTTTTAGGAAACAATCAGGTAAATGTGTACGGAGAGGTGACCAGCGAGTTTACCTTTAGCCATGAGGTGTATGGTGAAGGTTTTTATATGGTACATCTTTCGGTGCGTCGGTTGAGCAATGTGTACGATACCATTCCGCTTATGGTTTCGGAACGTCTGATCGATGTGTCTAAGGATTATCGTGGGAAATTTATCGAGGCATGTGGACAGTTTCGTTCGTATAATCGCCATGAGGAAAATCGCAATCGTCTAGTTCTTTCTGTATTTGTGCGTGATTTGAGAGTCGATGACGAGGAGATGGAGAGTGAAAAGCCAAACTACATATTCTTAGATGGCTATATTTGTAAATCGCCGATTTATCGAAAGACACCTTTGGGACGCGAGATTGCAGATCTTCTTTTGGCGGTAAATCGTCCATATGGGAAATCTGATTATATTCCTTGCATTTGCTGGGGAAGAAATGCGCGTTTTGCAGATGGATTTGAAGTAGGAGAGCACATTCAGCTGTGGGGACGTATTCAGAGTAGAGAGTATCAGAAAAAGTTGGATGAAGATTTGTTTGAAACCAGAGTTGCCTATGAGATTTCGGTGAGCAAGTTAGAACACATTGATGAGATGTCTGCGGTTGTGGCAGCATCGGAAGAAATGGTGACAGAAGGCGAAGAAACAGAGGAAGAAGAGTGGTAATTAAAATGTGAATTCTGTAGAGGAATACATCTTTTGCTTGCCATCATTTGAAAAGTGTGGTAAATTAATTCTCATAGTTGCAGAATATATGTCAATTTTATGGCAATACAAACTAAAGAGAGGTGTTAGTGGCGATGGATACAGGAATTGTCCAGGTCTTTTATGGGGATGGGAAAGGAAAGACGTCGGCAGCAGTAGGTCAGGCACTAAGAGAATTACAGAACGGACAGAGAATCACAATGATTCAGTTTTTAAAAGGAAAGGTTGCAGATGAGTTTCAGGTATTAGAACGTTTGGAACCAGATGTACAGATTTTCCGGTTTGATAAAAGCGAATGCAATTATTGCGACTTATCAGACGAAAAGAAAGAAGAGGAAAAGCAGAACATTTTAAATGGATTCAACTTTTCTAAAAAAGTGTTAGAGACTGGTGAGAGTGATGTGATTATCCTGGATGAACTTTTGGGATTGATTGATTTGGATATTTTGACAGGAGATGATGTAGAGAATCTTCTTCGTATTCAAGGAGATTATAAAAAGTTAATCATCACAGGAGCAAAACTCCCGGATCAAATTCGTGCTTATCTGGATGAAGTTTCAGAAATCCGATAGAAGCACTTGACCAATTGGTTCGGAAGTGTTATGATAGGAAACAAGTGAATAAGTGAAAAGTAGAGGCGCGGACTTTATTAGTATTTTTCTTGATGTGTCAGGTACACAAGTGATGGTTTGAGAAAGGAAAGTCTGCCGAAGGGGATAGTAACCTGATGCTATTTGCCTGGGCATATGTTTAAGAGGCATATGACTGTCATCTTTTAGATGGAGTGCTACACATAATAACAGAATTTAAGGCGGCATTTCCATATCTTTTGGGTGTCGCCTTTTGCGCGTTAGGCTCAAGCCGTGCAGAATCCTCAGAGAAACTTCTTGTGAGCTTGCTCACAGGAGAAGTTTCTCTGAGGATTCTATAGGGCGCAGCCCGCGATGATGAGCTTGCGAAAGCAAGCGAAGAATGCGCACGGGTTGAGGAGATAGGGCGCAGCATAGCGAACGAAGTTCGCATGCGATGATGAGCTTGCGAAAGCAAGCGAAGAATGCGCACGGCTTGAGGAGATAGGGCGCAGCATAGCGAACGAAGTTCGCATGCGATGATGAGCTTGCGAAAGCAAGCGAAGAATGCGCACGGGTTGAGGAGATAGGGCGCAGCATAGCGAACGAAGTTCGCATGCGATGATGAGCTTGCGAAAGCAAGCGAAGAATGCGCGCGGCTTGTAACGAAAACACAGAATACAAATCAAAATGAATGGAGGAAACATCATGTCATTATTTACAGGAGCAGGAGTAGCCCTTGTTACTCCAATGAACGCTGATGGTAGCGTAAACTATGAAAAATTAGAAGAAATTATCGAGTTTCAGATTGCGAATTCCACAGATGCTATTATAATTTGTGGAACAACAGGAGAGGCCTCTACACTAAGCAATGAAGAGCATTTGGAATGCATTCGTTTCTGTTGTGAGGTTACGAAAAAAAGAATTCCGGTTATCGCAGGAACAGGTTCGAACTGTACAGCATCTGCGGTATATCTGTCTCGGGAGGCAGAAAAAGCAGGCGCTGACGGACTTCTTGTAGTGACTCCATACTATAACAAATGTACACAGAATGGATTGAAAGCGCATTTTGTGGAGATTGCAAACGCAGTTAATATTCCAATTCTTCTGTACAATATTCCAGGAAGAACCGGTGTAAAAATCATGCCGGAAACCGTTGTATCTCTTTGCCGTGATGTGGAAAATATCATTGGTGTAAAAGATGCTACAGGAGATTTGTCTGAGGTGGCGAACGTACTTGCTTTGGCAAAACGCGAGAATGTAGAAGTGGATGTGTACTCAGGTAATGATGATCAGATTGTACCGTTGGTTTCCCTTGGAGGAAAAGGAGTAATCTCGGTTCTTTCCAACATCCTTCCACAGGAAACACATGATATGGTGGCATCCTTTTATGCAGGAGATACAAAAACAAGTACAGATCTTCAGTTGAAATATTTTGATTTGATCGATGCTTTATTCTGTGAAGTGAATCCGATTCCGGTAAAGAAAGCAATGAACCTTATGGGGATGAATGTTGGTTCTCTTCGTGCGCCATTGACAGAGATGGAAGATGCTAATGCAGCAAGATTGGCAGAAGAGATGAAACGCGTGGGAATTGAAGTGAAATAACAGAAAATGAAGCGGAAAGGATATACGACATGACAAGAATTATTATGAGTGGCTGCAATGGTGCTATGGGAACCATGATTTCCAGCATTGTGGCACAGGATACAGAAGCGGAAATCGTGGCGGGAATTGATATTGCGGATGATGGAACTAAAAATTATCCAGTATTTTCCTCTATCAAAGACTGCGATGTGGATGCAGATGCGTTGATCGACTTTTCGACACCAAAGATTTTGGATGATTTGCTTGCGTATTGTGAAGAAAAGCAGCTTCCAGCGGTGTTGTGTACCACAGGATATGACGAAGAGCAGCTGGCAAAAATTGAAAAATCAGCAGATAAATTTGCCGTTTTGAAATCAGCAAATATGTCTCTTGGAGTGAATACATTGCTTCGTCTCTTGCAGGAAGCGGCTAAAGTATTTGCACCAGAAGGATTTGATATTGAGATTGTAGAAAAACATCATAATCAGAAAGTGGATGCACCTTCGGGAACCGCATTGGCGTTGGCGGACTCCATTAATGAAGTGATGGGCGGCCAGTATGAATATGTTTATGATCGTTCTCAAAAAAGAGAAAAGCGTGGCAAGAAAGAATTGGGAATTAGTGCGGTGCGTGGCGGGACTATCGTCGGAGATCACGATGTGATTTTTGCGGGAACAGATGAGGTCATCACTTTTTCTCATACAGCATATAGCAAGGCAGTTTTTGCGAAGGGTGCTGTGGCAGCGGCGAAGTTTTTGAAAGGGAAAACCGTTGGACGTTTTGAGATGGCAGATGTAATTGCGAATAAGTAACTAGATTTGTTGGATTGGAGAAAACCATGGTTTCATTTTGTATAAGAGATGTAGTAAAAGCAACTGGCGGAACCTTGCTTCGTGGTGACATGGATATGACGATCAATGGTGTAGTGACAGATTCACGCGAGGCAAAGGAAGGGACGTTATTTGTGCCAATTATCGGGGAGCGGGTGGATGCCCATCGATTCATCCCAGATGTGGTAGAGGCGGGAGCGGCGACCTTTTCTGCAAAGAAAGAATATGGGGAACAGGGAACGGTTATCTATGTAGAGGATACCCTTGTAGCACTCCAGCAGTTGGCGGCGTGGTACCGAAGTCAGTTTGATATTCCGGTTATTGGTGTGACGGGAAGTGTGGGAAAGACCACTACGAAGGAAATGCTTAGCACAGTTTTGGAAACTCGTTATCAGGTGTTAAAAACCATTGGTAACTTGAATAGTCAGATTGGTGTGGCGCTGATGATGTTCCATATCGACGAGACAACAGAGCTGGCTGTGTTTGAAATGGGAATGAGTATGCCGGGAGAAATGGCGCGCTTGGTGGAGATTGCAAAACCTCAAACGGCAGTTATGACAAATATTGGTGTGTCTCATATCGGAAATCTTGGTAGCCGTGAAGCCATTGCCTTTGAGAAGGGACACATTGTTAAGTATGTGGGAAGTTCCCACAATGGAAAGTTGTATGTTTGTGGAAATGGTGATTTACAAAGTCTTACCAATGAAAATATCCCATATGACTCCTGTGTGGCACAGTGTGAGACTGTCTTTTATGGTACCGAAAACGACTGTCCGATTACAGCTACAGATGTTCAAGTGACTGCAGAGGGACAGAAGTTTGTCTATCGTGGGAAGGAAACTTGTGCGGTAGAATTGTCGGTTATGGGTGGTCACAATGTCAACAATGCCATCGTGGCGTTGGCACTTTGTGAGCAATTTGGTGTGGATTTGCAAGAGGCAGCAGCGGCATTGAAGGCATATCGCCCATTTTCTATGCGTGGCGAACGAAAAGATTGCCATGGATATCATGTCATTGACGATACGTATAATGCCAGCCCGGATTCCATCAATAGTAACATTGACGCACTTTTCGACTATGACGAAAAGGGGGCGAAAATTGCCGTGCTTGGCGATGTGCTGGAGTTGGGTGAACAGATGGAAGAATTGCATCGTGGCATCGGCCGATTCGTCTTACAAGAAGCGGAAAAAGGGAAAAAACTCTCACATGTTATCACAGTTGGCGAAGGTGCCAGCTATATATGTAAGGAAATAGAAGAACATTCAGATATACCAACCAAGGTATGTGCAGACAATGATGAGGCGGCAAGATATTTGAAAGAAATTGTTCGTCCGGGAGACTGGGTGTTGATTAAAGGCTCTCGTGGAATGCACATGGATGAAGTGGTGGAAAAGGTAGTGATGTAGTGTACGCAGATGTGATCGTTGACATCAGTGTGGAAGCGCTGGATAAAACGTATCAATATCGGATTCCGGATTCATTGATATCCACGGTCCAAATTGGGAGCCCGGTAAAGGTGCCATTTGGAAGAGGAAATCGTGTGCTTGGCGGTTTTGTGATGAACATTACCGATCAGCCGGCATTTGATGTGGCTCGCATGAAAGAGATACTTACGGTGGAAAAAAAGCAGGTGTCGGTGGAAGGACAACTGCTGGAAATCGCTGGATTCATTCGTGACCGTTATGGTTCAACGATGAATGAGGCGTTGAAAACCGTATTGCCCATTAAGAAGAAGATTAAGTCAGTGGAAGAGCACTGGCTTAATTTTGCTATGGAAAAAAACGAAATTATAGATATTCTTCACGAATATGAGAGAAAGCATTATGCGGCGAAGGTTCGTTTGATCAAAGGGATGCTTGCAGAAGGTGGTACCATTACACGGCGTATGGCGGATGTAAAATACCAGATTAAAAAACCGGTGGTGGATGGTCTGGTAAAGGAAGGTGTCATTACTGTGACCAGGGAGCGAAAATATCGTAATCCGCTGGAAGAAACAGTGTCCTCTCAGTATGTGAAAAAGGTGCTAAATGAAGAACAGCGAGAGATGGTGGAATCCTTTTCTGAAGATTATCAGGAAGGAAAACGGAAGAATTATTTGTTGTATGGCATCACTGGAAGTGGAAAGACAGAGGTTTATCTTCGACTATTACAGACCGTGTTAGCGGACGGGAAGCAAGGTATCGTGCTGATTCCGGAAATTGCTCTTACCTTTCAAACGGTTTCAAGATTCCGCCAAGTGTTTGGAGAGAGAGTATCGGTGCTTCATTCCCGACTTTCAGAAGGGGAACGATATGACCAATATGAACGAGCGAAAAATGGAGAAGTGGACATCATGATCGGTCCACGTTCTGCGTTGTTTACCCCTTTTGAAAGACTGGGACTCATTATTATTGATGAAGAACACGAGACTAGTTATATCAGCGAAGGGACGCCGAAGTATCACAGTGACGAGGTTGCTCTTTTTCGGGCGAAACAGTCCGAGGCAAGCGTGGTCTTTGGGTCAGCGACTCCGTCGGTGAAAAGCTATCTGGCGGCGAAGGAAGGACGATATGAAGAACATCGTCTGACGAAACGCGCCGGAGAAGCCAGACTTCCCCAGATTCACATCGTGGATTTGCGGGAAGAATTAAAAGCGAAAAATCGGTCTGTTTTTAGTCGTATTTTGCAAGAAAAGATGCAGGAACGTTTGGATAAAAAAGAACAGACCATGCTCTTTATTAATCGAAGAGGGTATGCTGGTTTTGTTTCTTGTAGAAATTGCGGAAATGTGTTACAATGTTCTCATTGTGATGTGTCCATGACAGCACATAAAAATCATGTGGGCGAAGTGGATTCACTGGTTTGTCACTATTGTGGTCATGCCAGTCGTATGCCAGAGAAATGTCCGGAATGTGGTTCTCCGTACATTGCGGCCTTTGGTTTGGGAACGCAGAAGGTTGAAGAGATGCTTCAACGTCAGTTTCCAACGGCAAGGATTTTGCGCATGGATGCGGATACTACATCGGGAAAGCATGGTCATGAGGGCGTGTTGTCCGGGTTTCGTCACGGAAAGGCGGATATATTAATCGGCACTCAGATGATTGTAAAAGGTCATGATTTTCCCAATGTCACTTTGGTGGCGGCTTTGGCGGCGGACATGAGCATGTTTGAAAATGACTACCGAAGCAGTGAACGAACCTTTCAGCTTCTTATGCAGGCCAGCGGACGTGCAGGGCGAGGCGAGAAGCAAGGGGAAGTGGTGATACAGACCTATAAGCCGGAGCATTATGTCATTGAAAGTGTGAAAGAGCAAAATGCAGAGCTTTTTTATGAAAATGAATTGGCGTATCGCCGAATGTTAAAGTATCCACCTTGTTATGCGATGTTGACCGTGCAGATATCCGGGGAGAGTCCGGAAGCTGGATGGCAGTGTGCTACGGCATTAAAGACGATGGCGCTGGAGCGGCTTGGCGACGAGATTACGGTGGTTGGACCCGCTCGGGAGACGGCAAGGCGCCTAAAAGATCGTTTTCAATATATGTTTTATGTAAAAGCGTTGAAGATGGAAACGATATTACAAGTAAAAGAAATTATGAATCAAGGAATGGATCAAGAGTCTTATTCCTGTTATATACAATTCGAAGTAGATTAAATGGTGAAATGACACCGGAAAGGATGAAGAACATCATGGCATTGAGAAATATTCGTGAAATTGGTGATGAGATTTTAAACAAGACAGCAAAAGAGGTAAAGGAAGTAACGGAGAAGACCCGTGAGCTTATCGACGATATGTTGGAGACGATGTATGAGGCAGACGGCGTTGGCCTGGCAGCACCACAGATTGGTGTGCTAAAGAGAATTGCTGTAATCGATGTAACAGCCGAGCAAGATAGCCCGATTGTTCTCATTAATCCGGTCATTATTCATACCGAAGGCGAGCAACGCGGTAGCGAAGGGTGCCTTAGTGTACCGGGAAAAGCAGGTATCGTAACACGTCCGAATATCGTACGTGTACGGGCATTTGACGAAGAGATGAATGAATATGAGATTGAAGGCGAAGAGCTGTTGGCGAGAGCTTTGATCCATGAGATTGAACATCTGGATGGTCACCTTTATGTAGAAAAAGTAGAAGGTGAATTGGTGGATGTAACAGCAGAAGAATAAAGGAGGCGCACATGAACGTCATTTTTATGGGAACACCGGATTTTTCAGTTCCGGTATTGGAAGCATTGATTGAATCGAAAGAGCATACGGTGACTGCAGTCATAACCCAGCCGGATAAGGCGAGAGGGCGTAGTGGTAAGTTGGTGTTTACGCCAGTAAAGGAAGTGGCGGTTGCCCATGAAATTCCCGTTTATACACCAACTAGAGTAAAAGATCCGGAATTTGTATCCATATTGCGTGACATTCCATGTGATGTAATGGTTGTAGTGGCATTTGGCCAGATTTTGTCCAAAGAGATTTTGGATATGCCAAAGTACGGCTGTATCAATGTCCATGCATCGCTGTTGCCAAAATGGCGTGGCGCAGCACCAATCCAATGGTCTATCTTGGAGGGGGATGAGAAGACCGGAGTTACGATACAGCAAATGAACGAAGGAATCGACACCGGGGATATATTATTGACGGAAGAATTTGTTATTGGACCGGAGGAGACGGGAGAAAGCTTGTTTGAGCGTCTTTCTGAGCTTGGTGGTCCGTTGGTTTTGGAAACTCTGAAACGTGCCGAGGAAGGAACGTTGAAACCGGTTCCTCAGGACGATGAAAAGAGTACCTATGCAAAGATGTTGACAAAGGAATTAGGCAAACTTGACTTCTCATGGGACGCAAAGCGTCTGGAGCAGTATGTACGTGGATTGAATTCCTGGCCGAGTGCTTACACGTATTTCCGTGGGAAAATGTTGAAGATATGGAAGGCAGAAGTGGTAGATCGAAACACCGATGCGGCGAAGGGGACCGTGGCAGAGGTGGAGAAAAACAGTTTTAGTATCCAGACGGGTGATGGACTTTTGCGTCTTTTGGAAATCCAGTTGGAAGGCAAAAAACGAATGAATGCCGGAGACTTTCTGCGAGGAATGCAGGTTCAGATAGGAGAACGATGTGAGGAAAGCAGTATTTGATATTGTCTTTGAGACGTTAGAGCGGGATGGTCATAGCGATGAAATGTTTCAGCGAGTGACTGCGCGGAGTGGTCAGGAGCTTACGAAACAGGAAAAAAATTTTTTACGAAGAGTTTCCTATGGGGTCATTGAGCGTGCCTTGGAACTGGACCGGGTCATTGACCATTTTTCCAAAACACCTGTGAAGAAAATGAAGCCCGTGGTACGGACGATTTTACGAATGGGTGTCTACGAGCTTTGGTATATGGATGCGATCCCTGCATCGGCCACATGCGATGAAATGGTAAAATTGGCAAAGAAAAAGAAGTTTCAGGCCTTGAGTGGATTTGTTAATGGAGTGCTGCGCAATGTGGCACGCGCGGACAAGGAGACATTGCGTGAGGAACTGGCGGCTTCATGTAAGGGGCAGGAAGAACGGTTGGCTTTTGATTATGCAGTGCCGTTAGATTTGGTGGAGCTTTTGTTAAAGGGATATGGAAAGAAGACCACGAAAAAAATATTGGCTTCGTATTATGAGGAAAATCCAGTCACCATACGGATTCAGACAATCAATGCACAAGAAGAGCAGGTATTGCATCGATTGGAGGCAGCAGGAGTTACGGTAGAACCTTGCCGTTATGTAAAGCATGCATATCACATTCGAGAGTTTGAAAGTGTTGAGAATCTTCCGGGATTTGCAGAGGGACATTTTACGATACAAGATGAAAGTTCTATGTTGCCGGTTGTGGTTTCGGGAATTGTACCGGGAAATGTTGTGGTGGATGTATGTAGCAGTCCTGGTGGAAAAGCGCTTCACGCGGTGGATGCATTGCAGGGAGACGGTGTGGTAAGCGCTAGAGATGTGTCCGAAGGAAAAGTGGCACGCATTGAAGAAAATGCAAAACGTCTTCGAGCAAACACATTGGAAGTGAAGGTCTGGGATGGACAAGAGCCGGATGAAGCGTGGCGAGAAAAAGCAGATGTCGTTATTGTGGATGTACCATGTTCCGGAATCGGTGTCATCGGAAGAAAGCCGGAAATTAAGTACAATGCAGTGGCGAATGCCAGTGAACTGTGCCAGTTACAGCGTAGAATCGTGAAGGCTTCTGTGACAATGATGAAACCAGGTGGCACATTGATTTATAGTACATGTACGATAAATCCGGCGGAAAATGAGGAAAATGCACGATGGATTGAGGGACATTTGTCCTTGAAGCCAGTGAGTTTAAATGATTGTTTGCCGGAATCGTTAACAAATAAAATGACGGAGCGAGGAATGCTCCAGATTCTTCCTGGTATCCAGGAAGGCAATGGATTTTTTATTGCAAAGTTTAGGAAGAGTTGATATGGAACGTAAAGATTTAAGAAGCTTTACCGAAGAGGAAATGATCGGTATTGTGCAGGAATATGGCGAAAAAGCATTTCGGGGGAAACAGTTATTTGAGTGGATTCACAAAAAGCAGGTAACAGAGTTTTCCCAGATAACAAATTTGTCAAAGAAATTTTTGGAACAATTGTCGGAGAATTATAATATTTCTGGTGTTGAGATTGTAAAGAAGCAGGTTTCCAAGAAGAATGACACGGCGAAGTATTTATTTTCTATGGCAGATGGTAGTTTGGTGGAAAGTGTCTGGATGAAGTATCATCATGGCAATAGTGTATGTATTTCATCTCAGGTTGGATGTCGTATGGGCTGTACCTTTTGTGCTTCTACGTTATCTGGTCTAAAGCGAAGTTTGACAGCAGGAGAAATGCTTTCTCAGATTTATGAAATTCAGCGAGAGACGGGGGAGCGAGTATCCAATGTTATCGTTATGGGAATGGGAGAACCTCTTGACAATTACGATAATTTATTACGATTTATACGACTTTTATCTCACGATAAAGGAATAAATATTAGTCAGCGAAATATAACGGTCTCAACTTGCGGATTGGTGGATCAGATTCGTCGGTTGATGGAAGAAAAATTACAAATTACATTGGCGATTAGTCTTCATGCACCAAATGATGAAATTCGACGGCAAACGATGCCGGTGGCGAAGAAATATTCCATCGAAGAAATTTTTTCGGTGTGTCGTGAATATACTGAGTATACCGGTCGGAGAATCACTTTTGAGTACAGCATGATTGATGGCGTAAATGACGGAAAAGCTCATGCTTTGGAGCTCGCAAGTCGTTGTCGTGGATTGAATTGTCACATTAATTTGATCCCCTTGAATGAGGTGAAAGAACGAAAATGTCATCGATCCAAGGAAGAAAACATTAGAGATTTTAAAATAACTCTTGAAAAAAATCACACCAATGTTACAATAAGAAGAGAGATGGGGAGCGATATCGACGCTGCCTGTGGTCAGTTACGTAATCAATATATGGAACAGACCAACTCAGACTAAGGAGGTCAAACTGTGCAAACATTTTCTATAACAGATACGGGACGCACGCGTAACGCGAATCAGGACTATGTGTTCTGTGAGGAAAATGCCATTGGAAGTTTCCCTAATCTGTTTATTGTGGCTGACGGAATGGGAGGCCACAATGCAGGAGATACTGCCTCGCGAATGTGTGTGGAAGAGGTGGTGTCACAGATTGAAAAAAGTACAAAAGTAACACCAATCGGTATTTTCGAGCATGCAGTTGCTGTTGCGAACGAAAAGGTGTATCAAGCTTCCATGTCGGATGCGGCGTTGGAGGGAATGGGTACGACGATTGTGGCTACTGTGGTGTTGGGAGATACGGCTTACATCATTAATGTAGGCGATTCCCGTCTATACGCATACAAAGATAAGTTGCGACAGGTTACCATCGACCATTCGTTGGTGGAGGAGATGGTTCAGTCTGGCAAGATTCAGAAAGAAGACATGCGTACACACCCAAATAAAAATATCATTACACGAGCTCTTGGCACAAATGGTTCAGTGAAAGCAGATTGCTTTGAAATTGAAGTGAGCGAAGGGGACGTGCTTTTGTTGTGTTCAGATGGATTGTCCAATATGTTAGAAGATGATCGAATCCAAGAAATTATCGAAATGTATAAAGATGATATGAAAGCGGCTGGAGAATGCTTGGTGAAAGAGGCAAATGAAGCTGGTGGAAAAGATAATATCAGTGTTGTTTTAGTTCATATATAGAAGTGTGACATATTCTAAGAAGAATGCCACAAGTATGAAAGAATGGAGGAATTTATTTTGGTTAGTGTAGGAACCATAATAGGTGACAGATATGAGATATTAGAAAAAGTGGGAAGTGGAGGAATGGCAGACGTATTTCGTGCGAAATGCCATCGTCTGAATCGTTTTGTTGCAATTAAAGTTTTGAAACAAGAATATAGTGAGGATACTAAGTTTGTTACGAAGTTCCGTGGAGAGGCGCAAGCAGTAGCCGGAATGACACATCCCAATATCGTAGGCATTTATGATGTCGGCGAAGAGGATGGCATGTATTATATTGTCATGGAATTAGTAGAAGGTATCACGTTAAAGAAATATATCGAAGAAAAAGGAAAACTCACAGTGAATGAGGCGGTTGGCATCTCTCTTCAGATTGCCAATGGTTTGGATGCAGCCCATCGAAACAATATCATTCATCGTGATATTAAGCCACAGAATATTTTGATTGCTCGAGATGGTACTGCGAAAGTTACTGACTTTGGTATTGCTAAGGCGGCTAGTTCCAACACCATTACAGCCAATGCTATGGGATCGGTGCATTACATTTCTCCTGAGCAGGCGCGAGGGGGATATAGTGATGAAAAAAGCGATGTGTATTCCCTAGGTGTTACTATGTATGAAATGATTAGTGGAACGTTGCCATATACAGGTGAAAGTGCTGTGGCAATTGCGTTGGCGCATATTCAAGAGGATGCTACCCCGTTGGCGGCATTGGATGCTACGATTCCGCGTGGTCTTAGTAAGATTGTTGCGAAGTGTATGCAGAAAAAGACAGAGTTGCGCTATGCGACAGCAGCGAGTCTCATTGCGGATTTGAAGTGTTTCTTGAAGGAGCCGGAAGGAGACTATGGTGTTATCGGCGAGTTGTATGAAAATGATGGTACGAGACTGATGAATAAAGAGGATGTGGAAATATTAAAGAAAGCATCTCGCAACGTGAATCCGACCGTTGTAGAAAAAGAGACGGAACCAGTTGTGGATGACAATGATCAGGGAGATGTGGATCCTAAGCTTGAAAAAGCACTTGTTTTCGGAAGTATTGCTGTGGCAATTATTATTGGACTTGTTATCATTTACATGCTTGGAAAGTTCATGGGCTTCTGGGGAAGTGCAGCGACCAATCGAGATGACAAGGGAGACAGTACAGTTGTTACCACAGCGGCACCGGGAATCAATGCAGATGAAGGATATGTGCTTCCGGATTTCGCGAACCAGATAAAGGATGCTGTAACAACGGAGTTAGATAATGAGGAGATTAAATATACAATCGTAGAAGAGCCTTCGGATGAAATCGAAAAAGGTAGTGTTATTCGTACGAATCCGATTGCAGGTACAACCGTTCCGGCGGGATCAACGATTGAAGTTGTGGTTAGCTCAGGTGTGGAACAGTTTAGTGTACCAGACACTTCGGGGGAGACCATTACGGATGCCATTACAAAGTTACAGGAAAAAGGTTTTAAAGTAAAGCAGGGCGAAGATGTGTACAGCAGCGTGGAAATCGGAAAGGTAGCATATACAAAACCAGCAGCAGGAAAGAAAGTAGACAAAGGTTCTACCATTACGATTTATCCAAGTAAAGGTGAGGAAACAAAATATGCTACCGTACCAAACTTGATTGGTTTGACCAAAAAGCAAGCAAAGAAAGCATTAACACAGGCAGGACTTAAGTATGGTAATGAGACCAGCAATTATTCTTCCATTCAGAAAAATTGTGTATGTGTACAGAGTGTAGCCAGTGGAAAACAGGTGGAAGAAGGAACAAGTATTGACGTCACCATTAGTCTTGGAGAAGTAGAGACGTATCGTTTTGTTGGTTCCGTGGCGGGTGGAATTGCCAATCCATTTGAGTATGAAACAGATCCGGCAGCTATGATTAAAATCGTGCTTACTCAGGATGGTGCACAGAAGACCTTGAAAGAGCAGAGTATGAGTTATCATGAGTTCCCATTGGCAATGGACAATATTGAGGGAAGCAGTGCAAGTCTGGGTACAGTAACGGTTTACAAGGATGGTGCGGAAGTGGCAACTTATAACGTGACATTCACGAGGGTTTCTGAGTAATGGAGCGCGAAGGAAAGATTATTAAAGGAATCGCAGGATTTTACTATGTGAATTGTGAGACAGACAATGGAATGCAGCTTTATGAATGCAAAGCAAAAGGTGGGTTTCGCAAGGATAAGGTAAAACCATTGGTAGGAGATAATGTTGTACTTCAGGTAACTTCTGAAGAAAAACGACTTGGGAATATTCAACGTATTCTGCCACGAAAGAATATGTTGATACGTCCCGAAGTGGCTAATGTAGATCAGGCGGTGGTGGTATTTGCAATGGCAGATCCGCACCCCAATCTGAATCTTCTGGACCGTTTTCTGGTTATGATGGAAATGCAAGATATCGAAACTGTTATTTGCTTCAATAAGCAGGATATTGTGTCGGACGAAGAAGAAGAACAGCTGGTGACAATATATGAGAAATGTGTGAACCAAGTGCTTTCGGTAAGTAGTAAAGAAAATGTAGGCATAGACAAGCTTTATGAGGTTTTGGATGAGAAGACGACGGTGTTGGCTGGTCCTTCCGGAGTTGGGAAATCTAGCTTGTTGAACCAGATTTATCCGGAAGCTGCTTCCAAAACAGGTCAGATTAGTGAAAAAATCGGGCGAGGTAAGCATACCACAAGACATTCGGAGTTGTATTGTATCGGCGAGAAAACATATCTTTTTGACACGCCGGGCTTTAGTTCGTTAAAGGTTCCGGAGATGGAAAAAGAACAACTAAAAAACTATTTTACCGAATTCATCCCGTATGAAGGGGCGTGCCGATTTATGGGCTGTACCCACACGCATGAACCGGATTGTCGGGTAAAAGAGGCGCTTGCACAGGGCGACATCAGTTCTGTTCGATATGAAAATTATGTACAGATGTACGAGGAACTGGCAGAGTGGGAAAAGCGCAGATATAACTAATGAAAGGTTAGGTATTTATATGACTTACAAATTATCACCGTCAATACTAGCGGCTGATGTATCCAGACTTGGCGATGAACTTGTAACGGTTACAGAAGCGGGAGCAGATTACATCCATATTGACATTATGGATGGTATGTTTGTGCAGAATATATCCTTTGGAATACCAACTATAGAAGGAATCCGGAAGTGCGTTGACGCATTTTTTGATGTGCACTTGATGATACACGAACCCATTCGTTATATCCGGGATATTGCAGAGGCAGGAGCGGATGGCATCACGGTTCATGTGGAGGCGTGTGAAGATGTGGAAGCTACCATAGATGAGATTTTAAGCTTTGGAAAAAAAGCGGCGGTAGCCATCAAACCGCGAACGGACATCGATGCGATATTGCCCCTTTTGGACAAGGTGTATAGCGTTCTTGTCATGACTGTAGAGCCGGGATATGGCGGACAGAAGATTCGTCGTGATACTTTTGGTAAGATAGAGCGTTTGAGAAAATATATTGAGGAACATGGTCTTGATGTAGACATCGAGGTAGATGGCGGTGTGGATCTGGACAATGTGAAAGAAGTATTGGATGCTGGTGCCAATGTTATTGTGGCCGGAACCAAGGTATTTAATGGTGACGTAAAGGAAAATGTAAAGCATTTTCATGAAATATTAAGTCAATATGAAAAGTAATATACGTAGCTTGCTATGTAGGAAAAGAGGTTAAGAAAAATGAAACTTGGAATCGTAGGACTTCCGAATGTAGGAAAGAGTACATTGTTTAATTCGTTGACAAAGGCAGGGGCAGAATCCGCAAACTATCCATTCTGTACCATTGATCCGAATGTAGGTGTAGTACCAGTGCCGGATGAGCGTCTGAATGTGCTTTCAGAAATGCACAACTCAGCAAAAACCGTGCCAGCAGTAATTGAGTTTGTGGATATTGCGGGCTTGGTAAAAGGTGCATCGAAGGGGGAAGGTCTTGGAAACCAGTTCTTGTCCAATATCCGTGAAGTAGATGCCATCGTACATGTAGTACGTTGCTTTGAAAATAGCAATATCGTTCATGTGGACGGAAGCATTGATCCGATGCGTGACATCGAGACAATTAATTTGGAGTTGATTTTCTCAGATATCGAGATTTTGGAGCGTCGAATTGCGAAAAGCGTAAAAGCAGCAAGAGCAGACAAAAAATTAGCAGGTGAAGTAGAAATGCTGAACCGCTTGAAAGAATATTTGGAAGAAGGTCATTTGGCAAAGAATTTCGAGCTCTTAAACGAGGACGAAGAGGCATGGTTTGCGGATTATAATCTTTTGACAGCAAAGCCAGTAATCTATGCCGCCAATGTAACCGAAGACGATTTGGCAGACGATGGAGAATCCAACGAGCAGGTAGCAAAAGTACGAGACTTTGCCAAAGAAGAAGACTCCGAAGTATTTGTAATCTGCGCCCAGATCGAGCAGGAAATCGCAGAATTGGATGACGACGAAAAGAAAATGTTCTTAGAGGATTTGGGACTCTCCGAATCCGGTTTGGAAAAATTGATCCGTGCAAGCTATCGTTTACTTGGTCTCATCAGCTACTTGACTAGTGGTGAGCAGGAGACAAAAGCCTGGACCATTACAAAAGGAACCAAGGCACCACAGGCGGCAGGAAAAATCCACACCGACTTCGAGCGTGGATTCATCCGTGCAGAGGTGGTAAGTTATGAAAACTTGGTAGAAAACGGCGGCTATAACGGCGCCAAAGAAAAAGGTCTGGTTCGCTCCGAAGGAAAAGAATACGTTGTACAGGATGGCGATGTAGTACTGTTCAGGTTCAACGTGTGACAGAGCGAGAAGGCACGAAAGTAGGGAAATATAAGGCGGGTGCGAAGCACCCGTTATATCAGAAATCGTCCTTGCAAGCTAGCTTGCAAAGGGCGGTTTTTTGATATAACAAGTGCACCTTCGGTGCGCCTTATATTTCCCTACTTTCTTCGTATCTGCGAGCGAAACATCATGAGCGCATCAGCGCGAATGGACAAGCTAGCTTGCAAAGGGCGGTTTTTTGATATAACAAGTGCACCTTCGGTGCGCCTTATATTTCCCTACTTTCTTCGTATCTGCGAGCGAAACATCAGGAGCACGCCAGTGCGACTGCGTAAATGCGGTTGCATAGGGGATTCGAAAATCGTAAACAAAACACTAGATTTTTCCACCACATTCAAGTAAAATAATAAGAGTGTGATAAAACAAAACTTGGAGGAAACAAACATGAATGGAATCGACATTTCATTTCCGCATATCGGAATTAACATAGCAGATTTGCCCAAGGGTTTTACCATCGGCAGTTTTACCATCGCGTGCTACGGAATTATCATTGGTCTTGGTATGCTGGCTGGACTTTGCTTGGCGATGTGGCAGGCAAAACGAACCGGGCAGGATAAGGAATTGTATATGGATTTTGCGTTGTATGCCATCATCTTTTCTTTAATCGGCGCCCGGATATATTACGTGGCATTTAGTTGGGATTCTTATAAAGACAATTTGTTGCAAGTGTTCAATATCCGTGGTGGAGGAATGGCGATTTACGGTGGTGTCATTGCATCCATCCTAACTGCTATTGTGTATTGTAAAATAAAAAAATACAATTTCTTTCTTTTGGCAGATACGGCAGTGGGTGGCTTGATACTTGGACAAATCATTGGTCGTTATGGGAACTTCTTTAACCGGGAGGCCTTTGGTGAGTATACAGACAGTCTTTTTGCTATGCGTCTGAAAGTAAGTGAAGTGAATCCTTCGTATATTACAGAAACCATGCAGGCGAATCTGCAGACTATCGATGGAATTCAGTACATCCAAGTGCATCCGACATTTTTCTATGAATCCATGTGGAATGTGCTCGTATTAGTTTTGATACTTGTGTTTACAAAAAGAAAGAAATTCGATGGAGAAATCTTTCTCTTGTATATGGTTGGCTACGCTCTTGGACGAGTGTGGATTGAAGGCCTTCGTACCGATCAGTTGCAGATTGGTTCCACAGGGATTGCTGTGTCACAGATGTTGGCAGGCGTGATTGCAGTAGTTGGGATTGCAGCGTGGATTGTGATGCGAGTGAAAAAAGGGCGAGAACAAGCATAGATAAAAATACGGGGGATTCGTGTGAATAATAACATTGAAATGCTTATTTTTTACACGACTATTTGTGCCGAAGCGCCACAAATAGCATTTGTTCACAGAGACAAAACAGCATTCGCTAATTTTGTTTCGTGGTTCCTGCGCTGCGCTTCGGAATGGAGAGTATAATGAATGATATTGAATTTCGGAAGGGAACTCGATATCCGATTGTAGCTACGTTGGTAGCTAATTTTGGATTTTGGTTTTTGATTACAATTTTGGAAATTGCAGATTCAGGCGAGGCAACATTGATTTTTGGGATTTCGGCATTGATTTTTCATGTTGGTACATACTTTTGGTGCGAACGTCGTTATCTAGGTGAAAAGAAGAAGGTGTATCATTTCATCTTTTATCCTGTGGGGTTGATAACGACTATTCCCATGGGAATGTTGGCAATTTTTATTCAGAATGCGGTGGCTCCTAAATATGGATTTCTTGAAGGGATACAATATTTCTTTTACGCATTTGCTTTATTTGCTATTTATGCAATTATTTTGTTTTTGCGCGTTATGATCATGTTATGGACCCAAAGTGTATCCGCAGCAGAACGCAGTGTAAAAACGACATGTGTTATATTGTTTTTATGCGGAATTGCGTGGGCATCAACGATTATTGTAAATAATGTTGTGCATAACACTAGGGAAAATTCTGTGGCGCATTATGAATATCGTTATGAAGAAGAGAAAGAAGATGATGTGGCTGATGATCCTTTGGAAGAACAGACACAAGTGAAGCCTAAGAAGACTACGATTCGGAAGAAAGAAAAGGTGGATTCAGAGGGGGTGTTTAATAAAGCAGAATCAGCTCTCTTGATAGAAATGGAAAAGCAGTTTGAGTGCGACTTGGAATTAACATCAAGTGCAGAAGTTGAATGGCCAGGGATTACTTGGGAGACGAGAGATGGAGAGTATCATGTGGTAGGAGTGGATTTTTCCTATCATGAGGGTGTGAAAGGGGAAATGGATTTTTCTGACTTCAAATATTTACAACACATTAATCTTTCTGGAACTTCTGTTACAGAAGTGAAAATTCCAAAAACAACTACCAAAATTGAGTTGAAGGAATGTGGGAAACTGAAAAAAATAGTTTTTGGCAAAAATTATAAAGAGCTGAACTACCTAAGTTTGCCAGATGATTACCGGGGAGTGGAATATTCCTTGAAACAAATCGTGTTTTTAGGAGATGCTCCTTTCGTGGAGTTGGAGGACGGTTCGGAATTTTTTGATTATGATACTCCGATTTACCGAAAAAAAGATTCTAAGGGCTGGGATGATGAAAGATGGGAAGATAGAAACCTAAAATTCCTGGGATAATCCTCCACCAAAATGTAAAAAAAATATAAAAAAATTACAAAACACCATATCTTGTACAAGATATGGTGTTTTGTTGTGTGAATCACAAGATGTTGTGCTGTAAAAGGGCGCAAACAACGTAAAATCGTAGGTTTGAGGCATAAATGTGTCAAAAAAATGCTTGATTTTATCCCTAAAGTGGAGTAAAATTTAGTTAAAAGTGGAGCGAAGTGGAGGAAAGTGGAACGAAGTGGTGGGTGAAAGTGGTAGAGAATGAATTGCCACAAAAAATAAAAAATGATCCTTCACAAAATGGAAGTTGGTGAAGTCTATGTTTATGGGTACGTACGACCACAGTATCGATACAAAAGGTAGAGTGATCGTCCCGGCGAAGTTCAGAGAACCTCTCGGGGATTCTTTTGTTGTTACATTAGGTCTGGACGGATGTTTGTTTGGGTACCCGGAAGAAGAGTGGATGGACTTCGTAAAACAGTTAAAAGAACTTCCAGGAACAAAAGAAGCACGTAAATTACAGAGATATTTCATGGCAGGAGCTGCACCCTGTGATGTGGACAAGCAAGGTCGTATTTTGATTCCTTCTAAGCTGAGAGAAGCGGCGGGGCTGGAAAAAGATATTGTTTTTGTTGGAGTAATGAGCAAAATCGAGATTTGGAGTAAGGCACGCTGGGATGAAAATGACGACTTTGAAAATGTTGATGAGATTGCTGAACATATGTCAGAATTCGGGCTTTCATTTTAGGAAAGGGGCACGTAATGGAATTTAAGCACGTATCCGTAATGTTGCAAGAATGCATAGACGGGCTTTCAATCCAACCAGATGGAATCTATGTAGATGGGACGCTGGGGGGAGCCGGACATGGCTATGAGGTCTGCAAGCAACTATCGGCAGAAGGAAGATTTATCGGAATTGATCAGGATGATGATGCCATTCAAGCATCTTCTGAGCGATTGAGCGAATTTGGGGATCGGATCACGATTGTCAAAAGTAATTATGAACACATAAAGTCTGTGTTAGCAGAGTTGAATATACCTGGTGTAGATGGAATTTTGTTGGATTTAGGCGTGTCATCCTATCAGTTGGATACAGCGGATCGAGGATTTTCCTATATGGCGGATGCACCTTTGGATATGCGTATGGATCGCAGTCAGCCAATGACAGCGAAGGATATTGTAAATACGTACGAAGAGGACAAGCTGTACCAGGTGATAAAAATTTATGGCGAGGAACGATTTGCTAAAAGCATTGCGCGCCATATTGTACAGAGGAGACAGGAGAAAGAGATTGAAACTACAGCAGAACTGGTGGATATCATTCGAAGTTCCATGCCGGCAAAAGCGAAAAACGGTAAGGGACATCCGGCGAAGAGAACCTTTCAGGCGATTCGTATCGAATTAAATCGCGAGTTGGAAGTGTTGCAGGAGACATTGACGGATATGGTGTCAGTGTTAAATGATGGAGGTAGACTTTGTATCATTACCTTCCATTCGTTGGAAGACCGGATTGTGAAAAATTTCTTTCGCGATATGGAATATCCATGTACGTGTCCGCCGAACTTTCCTGTGTGTGTATGTGGAAAGGAACCACAGGGGAAAGTAATAACGAGAAAACCAATTCTTCCAAGTCAGGAGGAATTGACGATAAATAGCCGTTCGAAAAGTGCGAAATTAAGGATTTTTGAAAAGAGAGAGTAGGGGGATTGGCGTTATGTCAAGACAAACGACAGGTTATGTTTACGGAAGCGCTGCAAGGCAGTTACAAGTGGAACCAGCGCGTCGAATTGAAAAACGACCTCAGAGACAACCGCAGAGAAGACCGCAACCGGTAAAACGTCGTGTAGACAAAGGTGCCGTTGCGTTGATTATCATTACTTTTGCGATTGCTTTTTCTGTGTGCTTTGGCTACCTGCGTTTGCAGTTTCAGACAACATATATGAAAAAACATGTAGTGCAACTGGAAAACGAAGTGGTGGAGATGGAAAAGCAGAATGCTACAGAACTTCAGAAATTGGAGGAAAGTGTAGATTTGGGAGGAATTTACAAGAAAGCAACCAAAGAACTTGGTATGAAAAATGCAAAAAACAACCAGATTTATACTTATGAGAGTAAGAAGAGTACTCAAGTGCGTCTTCATGGCAAATAGCGACTGAAAGGGGAATGGAAGTGGCGACACGCAGAAGACAGATTACATTTCGAAAAAGACGACGAAAAAGAGTGTTTACAGGAGAAATGAAAAAGACTCTTTTTCTGTTTTTGATATTTGTATTCATACTTTTTGTTGCGTTATTGGTGAAGATATATCTCATCAATCGGGACCATGGTGATGAGTATAAGAAAAAAGTGTTATCACAACAGTCTTATACAAACACCGTTTTGAACTATCAACGAGGTTCCATAAAGGATCGCAACAACACGATTCTGGCGCAAAGTGTTCGTAAGTTCAATATGATTATTGAGCCGAGAACATTTCTAAATGAGCCAGAGATGAAGGAGGAAACACTGGCTAAGATAGCACAGTATTTCGCCTTTGATGTAAATGAGATTGAAAAAATCATTAGCGAACATCCACAGTCTATGTATCAGCATGTGGATGGATTGAAAAAGCTGACAGGAGACCAGATCAAGGGATTCCAAGAAGAGATGGAAAAGAATGAATTGGTTGGTGGTGTCTGGTTTGAAGAAACTTATACCAGAAATTACCCATTAGAAACCATTGCCTGCAATATCGTAGGGTTTACCTCCTCGGATAATCAAGGAACCTATGGAATCGAGGGAACGTACAACGATGAGCTGAATGGAAAAGTGGGCAGAGAATATGGATATTTTGATGCCAATATGGAATTTCAGCGTACAGTAAAGAAGGCAACAAATGGAAATTCCGTTGTTTTGACGATTGACGCTAACGTGCAGCGCGTAATCGAAAATCAGATTCGCAAGTACAATAAAAATGTTGGTGCAGAAAATATTGCTGTAATGGTCATGGATCCTGGTAGTGGTGAAGTGCTGGCAATGGCATCTCAGAACACATATGATTTGAATGATCCACAGGATCTCACTCATATGTATGGGGAAGAAGAAATCGCAGCAATGGACCAAACCACAAAGAGTGAAAAGCTTTTGTCCATGTGGTCGAATTTTTGCATTGCATCGGCATATGAGCCGGGATCGACCTACAAGCCATTTACTGTGGCAGCAGCGTTGGATGAAGGGTTGATCAAACCAACAGACTATTTTGGATGTGGTGGTGTGCTGGATGTATCCGGCGTGCAGATTCATTGTTCCAATCGTTCTGGTCATGGAAGCCTTTCATTGGAACAAAGTATGATGGAATCCTGCAACAGTGCATTGATGCAGATTGGGGCGAAGTTGGAAAGAACTCGCTTTAGTAAATACAACAAGATTTTTGGATTTGGTCAAAAGACTGGTATTGATCTTCCGGGAGAAACCGCAGGGTTGATTCATACGGAAGAAGAATTGAATCCAGTGGAATTGGCAACAAGTAGTTTTGGACAAACGCAGACAGTGACAATGGTACAGATGCTTTCTGGATTTTGTTCGCTGATCAATGGTGGAAACTACTATCAGCCACATATTGTAAAAGAAATTCAAAATGATAATGGAGCGGTTGTTGAAAGTGTGGAACCGATTGTGGTAAAGAAAACCGTATCATCTTCCACCAGCAATATTATTCGTCAGCAGATGAAAGCAACCGTAGAAGAAGGAACAGCGGCGCCTGCTCAGGTAAAAGGGTATTCCATTGGTGGAAAAACCGGAACAGCAGAAAAACGTCCTGTAACCGACCGGAATTATCTCGTATCTTTTATCGGATGTGTTCCGGCAGAAAATCCGCAGGCTGCGATATATGTTATCATCGACCAGCCGCATGTGGAAGATCAAGCGCATAGTACCTATGCAACCGAATTTGCTTCTAAGATTATGAAAAAAATCCTCCCATTCCTTGGGTTATATGCCGAGGAGACAGAGGAGGAAGTAGCGCAGGCAGAAACTGAGGTAGTAGAGTCGTCGTCCGAAAGAGCATCTGTCACAGAAGAGTAATAACTTCCTGCGTTTGCTAATACATTACTAGAGATACATCTTTCTTTATGAGGTGACAGTATGCTTGTCGGGCACAGAACTTACCAAAGACAAACTTTGTTTTTGGTATTTTTTGTATTTTCCCTTCTTCTTGTGGTAATGCTTGGGAGATTGGGGTATTTGATGATATACAAAGCAGAGCACTATGGGGCACTGGCAAAGGAACTTCACGAGAGGGAACGAACCATCAAGGCGGAACGTGGGAAAATACTGGATCGGAATGGGAATCTTCTGGCGGGAAATGTGTCGGTATCTACCATTTCTGTTATTTACAGTCAGATCAAAGAGCCAGAAAAGGTAATCGAAGTTTTGGCAAAGGAACTTGAAATAGAGGAAGAGACCATTCGGAAAAAGGTGGAGAAAAAATCTTCGCGTGAAAAGATAAAATCGAATGTTCCGAAGGAAATTTCAGATCGAATACGTGAATACCGTTTGGCGGGCGTCACTGTGGATGAAGATTATAAACGACATTACGAGTATGGTTCCTTAGGGTCTAAAGTTCTTGGATTCACAGGAGGGGATAATCAGGGGATTGTCGGGTTGGAAGTGTTTTATGAAAAATATTTAAAGGGAATGGATGGTGCAATCCTTACCATGACAACAGCAAGTGGTATGGAGATAAAAAATGGTGCCGAAGACCGTGTGGAACCGATATCCGGTTGGACACTCAACACAAGCCTTGACCTCAATGTGATGCAATATGCGAACCAAGTGGCCAATACACTACTGGAAAAGAAGCAGGCGAAGACGGTGGAGATTATTATTATGAATCCACAAAATGGAGAAATTTATGCCATGGTCAATGCGCCGGAATTCGATTTAAATAATCCATATGAACTGTTGGGTGAATCGGAAGGACTCACAGAAAAAGAGCGAAGTGACCGTTTAAACAATCAATGGCGTAACCTTGCAGTAAGTGACACCTATGAACCGGGATCTACGTTTAAAGTTATCACCACAGCGGCAGCGCTAAATAAAGGTGTTGTTACAATGAATGACACATTTTCGTGCCCAGGGTATAAAATAGTGGAGGATCGCAGGATTCGGTGTCATAAGACCACAGGCCATGGACATGAAACGTTTTGTCAAGGAATTATGAATTCTTGCAACCCGGTTTTTATGGAAGTGGGAGCTAGAGTGGGTGTTGACGGAATGTTTGAAGAAATGAAACAGCTTGGTGTGATGAACAAGACCGGAATTGATGTGCCGGGAGAAGCGGGAACGATTATGCACAAGCAGCAAAATGTAGGAGCTGTGGAACTGGCGACCATGTCTTTTGGGCAATCCTTTCAAGTTTCGCCGATTCGAATGATTACGTCCATCGCCACCATTATTAATGGAGGGAAAAGCATTACACCACATTTTGGGGTAAGTGCAGTCAATAGCGATGGGACGGTAATGAAGAAATTTACCTATGAGGAGGGGGACCAGGTGCTTTCGGAAGAGACATCCAGGGAAATCTGTAAGGCGTTAGAAATGGTTGTGACAGAAGGTGGCGGAAAGTTGGCGGCGGTAGAAGGCTATGCCGTTGGTGCCAAAACAGGAACCAGTCAGAAACTACCAAGAGGAAATGGAAAATATATTGCCTCCTGTATCGGCTTTGCTCCAGTGGAAAATCCGCAGGTGATTGCTCTTGTCCGTATTGATGAGCCGGTAGGGTTGTATTATGGGGGAACCATAGCGGCACCAGCCATATCGACGGTGTACACAAATATTCTTCCGTATCTTTTGGAGTAAGAAACTCTTGCGAATGTATTCGATATGGAGTACAATTACTATTGCATGCAAATGCAAAAATATTACGATAAAACGAGGTGTAAAAAGGTGAAGTTTGAATTAAGTATATTAATGCCAGTGGTAATAGCATTTGGAATCAGCGTGATTTTGTGTCCGGTTATTATTCCTTTTTTGAGAAAGTTGAAATTCGGACAGTATGTAAGAGATGATGGACCGGAGTCCCATTTAAAAAAGGCAGGGACACCGACAATGGGTGGTCTGGTGATTCTCGTATCGATCCTTCTTACCTCTCTAATTTACATAGGGAGATATCGTGAGATTATACCGGTACTTTTTATGACACTTGGATTTGGTATCATCGGTTTTTTGGATGATTATATTAAGGTTGTGATGAAGCGTTCTCTTGGGTTGCGGGCATGGCAGAAAATGCTGGGACAGTTTATCGTGACAGCGATTTTTGTGTACTATTATTTCGAAGTTGCAAAGATGGATGCTGCGGTTCTGATTCCGTTTCTTGGTGGAGCAATGTGGGAAATGCCAAAATGGTTGTTTGTAGTGTTTGTGTTTATCGTGGTACTTGGTACTGTGAATGGCGTAAACTTTACGGATGGTCTGGATGGCTTGGCTTCCGGAGTGACAGTAATTGTGGCGACGTTCTTTACAGTGGCGGCTTTGGCGATTACACCAGGTATGGCTCCGATCAGTGGTGCTGTGGTGGGAAGCCTTTTAGGATTTTTGTTATTTAACACATATCCGGCGAGAGTGTTCATGGGAGATACTGGTTCTTTGGCACTGGGTGGTTTTGTGGCATCCATGGCATTGATGCTTCGTATGCCGTTGTTCATTGTGATTGTCGGAATGATCTATTTGATTGAAGTGCTTTCTGTAATGCTTCAGGTTGGATATTTCAAGCTGACTCATGGAAAACGTATTTTCAAAATGGCACCAATTCATCATCATTTTGAATTGTGTGGATTCTCTGAGACACAAGTGGTGGCAGCGTTTAGTATCATCACAGCAATTTTGTGTCTGATTGGCCTTATGGCATGTTAGAATGGAGGAAAACATGAATCTGAAAGAGAAAAAAGTAGTGGTGGTAGGACTTGGAAAAAGTGGTCTTGCTGCCTGTGAGATTTTAAAAAAAATGGGAGCGTTTGTGACGCTCTATGACGGAAAAAAGGATTTGGAAGTGGCAGATATGGGTGTGCCGGTGTATCTCGGAGAATACCCGGACGAAGTGTTTGCTACATTTGACTGTGCTGTGTTTAGCCCAGGTGTTCCTTTGGATATTCCTGTGGCAGAGTTTTTGAAAGAAAATAATGTTCCGATCATCGGAGAAATCGAATTGGCTTATTTGATGGAAAAGGGACATGTGATCGGAATTACAGGAACCAATGGGAAAACTACCACTACTACGTTGGTTGGAGAAATTATGAAAGCGCATAATGAAAAGACCTTTGTGGTGGGGAATATTGGAAATCCATACACGAAGGAAGTGTTGGCAACCACAGAGGATTCTGTGACAGTGGCAGAGATTAGTAGTTTTCAGTTGGAGACGGTGGATACTTTTGTGCCGGAAGTGAGTGCGATTTTGAATATTACACCGGATCATTTGAATCGCCACAAGACCATGGAAAATTATATTGATGCAAAGTTTGCCATTACGAAGAATCAGACAAATGAGCATCTGTGTGTATTGAATTATGAAGATGAGGTGTTGCGAGAGCGTGCCGACAAACTTTCTTGTAAGGTGGCATTTTTTAGTAGTAAACGTAAACTCGAGAATGGATTGTACAAGGATGAAGAGCGCAATATTATCGAGGCGTCCACGGGACGTATCATTTTGAATCAAAAAGAAACGAGACTTCCGGGAGATCACAATGCGGAAAATATCATGGCGGCTCTTTTAATGACATTAGAAATGGGAGTGCCAGAGACGGTGGCGGTGGAAGTAATCCGCAAATTTTCTCCGGTGGAGCACCGTGTTGAGTTTGTGAAGACGGTGGCAGGAGTGGATTATTACAACGATTCGAAGGGGACCAATCCGGATGCTGCCATTAAGGGGATTCAGTCCATGGATCGCCCTACTGTGTTAATTGGTGGTGGTTATGACAAGGGTGGTGACTTTACGGAGTGGATTCAGAGTTTTGAAGGTCGAGTGAAGAAGTTATTGTTACTTGGCGCAACGAAGGAGCAAATTGCCAAGACGGCAGATGCTTGCGGTTTTGCGGATTACCAGTTGGTGGATACGTTGGAAGAGGCGGTGATGTTAGCGAAGGGTTTGGCAGAAGAGGGAGATGCTGTCCTTTTGTCGCCGGCTTGTGCGAGTTGGGATATGTTTGATTCCTATGAGCAACGAGGAAATATGTTCAAAGATTTGGTAAATGGTTTGGAGTGATGCGCGCATGCGTAGTAGACGAGAAAAAACGCGAAGACTTCAAGAGGAAAGTAAGTTGGATTACAGCCTCTTGCTGATTACAATGTGTCTGGTTGGTTTTGGATTGCTTATGATTTACAGTTCCAGTTCCTATACATCGCAGTTGCGCCATGGGAATGCGGCGTTTTTCTTACGAAAACAGTTGATTGGAGTTGCGGCGGGAGCGATTGCAATGTGGGTCGTGGCAAAAATAAACTATCAGGCGTATTTGAAAAAATTACCAGTATTAGGAATTCGATTTGTGACATTGATTTACTATGTGGCAGCGATATTACAGATATTGGTTCATTTGGTTGCAGAAGAGAAAAATGGAGCGAAACGATGGCTGGAAATTGGTCCGATTTCCATTCAGCCATCCGAAATTATAAAGATTGCGACAATTCTTATTGTGGCGTATTTTATCCAAATGGCGCCGGGAGAGATGAGTCGTTGGCGTGGCATTGTGCGAGCGTTTATTCCAGCAGTGTTCCTTGTTGGAATTATCATAACAGAGAATATGAGTTCGGCGATTATTATTATGGTGATTGCTTTTGGTATGGGTGCCGTTGCGGCGAAGAATAAACGCAATTACATAATTATTTTTGGGATTGGAGTCGGCCTGATTGCCCTTGTTCTTATGTTTGGTGCAGGATTTCGTATGGAGCGATTTGAGATCTGGCGAAACGTAGAAACTCATGAGAAGGGGTTTCAGATTTTGCAAGGGTTGTATGCGATTGCGTCAGGAGGGATTTTCGGAACTGGACTTGGTGAAAGTATGCAGAAGCTAGGCTTTATACCGGAACCCCATAATGACATGATTTTTTCAATCATATGCGAAGAACTTGGGCTCGTGGGGGCAGGCATTGTAATTCTTTTGTTTCTCCTTCTTTTGTGGAGAATTTACAATACAGCGGTAACCGCGCCGGATTTGTTTAGTGCTATGATCTGTACCGGAGTCATGATTCAGATTGCGACACAGGTTGTAATGAATATTGCAGTTGTAACAAACTCTATGCCATCCACGGGAGTTCCTCTTCCATTTATTAGTTATGGGGGAACAAGTTTGACGATTTTGATGGCAGAAATGGGACTTGTTTTGGGGATTTCTATGAAACGGACGAGAACATGATCTCGGAGATGCTTGGCTAGGAACCTTTTTAAACTTCCATCATATGTATATGTTAGAGCAAATATATCGATGGGGGAGTTTGGTGTTTATAGAAATTGAAGGTGGCAAATCAGCCTCGGGAGACTTGGAAATTCAAGGATCAAAAAATGCGGCACTGCCGATTATTGCGGCAGCCATTCTCACCAAAGAACCAGTCGTATTGGCACATTGTCCGAAAATACAGGATGTATATGCGATGATTGCCATGTTACGTTCGATTGGTGTGAATGTGTGGTGGGACGAGGATGCATTGGTAATTCATGCCGAGCATATCAGGTGTTGCAAGGTAACAGAACCGATGGCGGGAGAAATCCGTGCTTCGGTGCTGTTTCTTGGGGCGTTGTTGGGGCGTTGTGGTCAAGCGGGGATATGTATGCCGGGGGGATGCTCCATTGGTGCCAGACCAATTGATTTTCATATGTCTGCATTTTCGGAAATGGGAGTGTCTGTTTCGGTAACGGAGGAAGAAATTTGGTGCGAAGCTACGACAAGTGGAGCACAACGTGTAAGATTGCCATATCCCAGTGTTGGAGCGACGGAAAATGTGATTTTGTATGCAGTGCTTGGGTCTGGACGTATTATTGTGGACAATGTGGCAAAGGAACCGGAAATTCAAGAATTATGTCGCTTTTTACGGAGTATGGGGGCGCGCATTCGTGGTGAGGGAACCGGGCGTATTGAAATTATTGGTGTCCGGGAATTGCACTCTACCGTTTATCAGTTACCGGCGGATCGCATTGTGTTTCTCACATATGCTGCGGTGGTTGCGGCTACGTGTGGAAACGTTTTTTTGCAAACCTATGGTCAATGCTTTCCGGCTGAGTGTATGTATTTGGAAAAAATCGGATGTCGATTGCGAACTTCTTCGGAGGGGATTTGGATTTGGCGAAAGGATGAATTGCGTTCGATTCCATATGTGCGAACGGGACCATATCCTAGGTTTCCTACCGATGCACAATCCTTGTTTTTGGCACTTATGACGAGAGGAAATGGAAAAAGTACGATTGAAGAGAGTGTGTTTGAAAATCGATTTCTGGTTGTTTCTCAGCTGCAAAAAATGGGTGCTGAGGTGGAAGTGGAGGGACAGTGTGCCTATGTGCAAGGTGTTGAACGACTTCGTGGAGCGTCGGTTGTGGCTACGGATCTTCGAAGTGGAGCAGCGCTGATGGTGGCAGGAACCATGGCAGAAGGGACAACAGTGATTGATAAGTGTCATTTTATTTTGCGAGGATACGAGTGGCCAGTGGAATGTTTACAGAGGCTGGGACTTGGTGCGAGATATCGTTGTGAGTAGAGAGAAAAAGACGAATGGAGGAAACAATGGAACAGCAAATAAGAAAAGTACCATGGAAGGTTGTTATTCCTGTATCGATAGTAGTGATTTTGATATTGCTTATTTTTCTCTTTCGTGTGACGAAGGTTACCGTAGAGGGGAATACATTTTTTTCAGAGGAAGTAGTGGCAAGTGAAGTGTGCAATACATTTTGGGATAAGAATACCATTAGCGCATTTGTGAAGAATCATCTCGGATTTTCCGCTGAGCTTCCTTATGTAAGAGAGTATGAAATTACTTATCCAGGGATGAATCACATCCACATTAAATTGTATGAAAAGAAAATAGTGGCTGGAATTGCTTACATGAGCCAGTATGTCTATTTTGATAAAGATGGGACTGTGTTGAAAAGCACAAATGAAAAACTGCCGGATATTCCACTTTTTGAGACCAAGACGATGACAACTTTTACGCTGTATGAGACGGTACAGATGGAGGATGAAGATCTTTTGGCACAGATTATGAATTTGTCTCAGTTGTTTCAGCATTATGAAGTGACATGGGACAGTGTAGTATTTGATCGTAAAAATGCTGCATATCTGTATACGGGAGATATCCGGGTGAGTCTCGGAAAAAAAAGTGCTTATGATGAAGAAATTGCGGCGTTATCCAGTGTTTTGAAGACAGCATTGGAAAAAAATCTTTCTGGAGAAATTGATATGACAAATCATCATTTTGGGGGAGATATCATTTTGAAGAAAAACAAATAGAAAAAAACTTGAATTTTTACTTGATTATTTGGCGAAAAAACTATATTATATATTATATATGCGATTATGCGCTTTATATTCTATGTGATATTTCAGAGTTATGTCTTTTGTATAGAAGGAGGAACTATAGTGTTAGAGATTATGAACAATGAAGCGGAGTCCGCTGCTAAGATTCTGGTAATCGGAGTCGGTGGTGCCGGAAACAATGCGGTTAATCGAATGATTGATGAAGGGATTAAAGGGGTCGAGTTTGTTTGTATCAATACGGACAAGCAGCATCTGAGAAGATGTAAAGCTCCGATGAATATGCAGATTGGCGAAAAGTTGACAAAGGGACTAGGCGCCGGAGCAAAGCCGGATGTTGGTGAAAAGGCAGCAGAAGAGAGCCGTGAAGAATTGACAGAAGTGATTAAGGGTTGTGATATGGTATTCGTTACTTGCGGTATGGGTGGCGGTACCGGAACTGGTGCGGCGCCAGTTGTGGCTCAGATTGCAAAAGAGATGGGAATCCTTACTGTGGGTGTTGTGACAAAGCCTTTCAAGTTTGAAGGAAAGCAGCGTATGACAAATGCCCTTGGTGGAATTGATAAATTAAAAGAGCATGTGGATACTTTGATTGTAGTTCCAAATGACAAGCTTCTTGAGATTAGTGACAAGAGAACCTCAATGTCTGAGGCTTTTGATATGGCAGATCAAGTGTTGCAGCAGGGTGTACAGGGAATCACAGATTTGATTAACGTACCTGCACTTATCAACCTTGACTTTGCAGATGTTGTGACAGTTATGCAGGACAAGGGGATTGCGCATATCGGTGTCGGTATGGGAAAAGGCGAGTCCAAGTGTCTGGACGCTGTTCACGAAGCGATTACAAGTCCGTTGCTTGAGACAAGTATTGACGGTGCTTCTCACGTTATTATCAATGTATCTGGAGATATCGGATTGCTTGAGATTAACGAGGCGACTACATACGTACAAGAGATGGCAGGAGAAGATGCGAATATCATCTTTGGTGCGATGTTGGATGAGGAGAGTTCGGATACTGTTACGATTACAGTTATCGCAACAGGATTGGAAGAGAAAGGTAATATGGCATCTCCATTCGGTGGTGCATATTCAAGAAATAGCCTTTTTGGTAATGGTTCCATGGGTGTAAATACCAATGCATCTATGTCTACCATGCGTAAACCAAGCTTTTTGAGTGGTATGGGTACTCAGCCTAAGAGTACACCAGTGCAGCCGACTCAGAGCACTCAGGCAAATGTAAATACAGATATGCCTGTAGTGACAAGACCTGTGAACACACCTAAGCCAGTGGTAGAGGTTGCAGATGAGCAGGAGGGAATCAAAATCCCACAATTTCTTCAGAAAAACAGAAAATAGGAGGACTAGAAAATGTCTATTATGGTAAAAACAATATTACAGGTATTGTACATCATTATCTGTATTGCAATCGTAGTTATTGTGCTTATGCAGGAGGGTAAAAACTCAGGACTTGGTGCTATTTCGGGTTCTGCTGATACGTATTGGAGCAAGAATAAAGGTCGTTCTGCAGAAGGTAAATTGGCAAAAGCGACAGCGATTCTTGGTACTTTGTTCATGGTACTTTCTATCGTACTTTGCATGAATATGTAAGTTTTACGTATAATGATTATTGTGAAAAACCTCTGAGGAGCCTTTACAAGAAAAGCCTTCAGAGGTTTTCTTGATGATATGAAAACGGAATGGAGAATGAGATGGATCGAAAGCAAATGGTTTATGAATTTATTAAAGATAAGGATTATAAACCACTAAAAAGTAAGGAAATGGCGTTGCTTTTTTGTGTGCCTAAGAAAGAACGCAAGGAGTTTCATGATATTTTGGATGAATTGGTAGCGGAAGGAAGTGTCGTTGTTGATGCCAAGGGACGCTATCGTCTTCCGAAGGAAAATGTAAGCACAGGTGTATTTATGGCCACGAGCCGTGGATTTGGCTTTGTACGAATCGAAGGGATGGAAGATGATATATTTATCCCGGAATCCCAGTGCGGTAATGCATATGATGGCGATGTAGTATTCGTGCAGATTTATAAGGATTCCGCTGGGAAGGGGCGTCGTCGCGAAGGGAAAATTATCAAGGTTATCGAGCGTGTCAACGAGACGATCGTAGGAACTTTTGAAAAGAAAGAGCATTTTGGTTTTGTGGTACCAGATCGTGATAAGTTTACATCGGATATCTATATTGGAAAGGGTAAGACGTTAGGGGCTGTCACTGGTCACAAAGTTGTTGTCGAGATTTTGGATTATGGTGATGACAAAAAGAGTCCTGAGGGGCAGGTAATCGAGATTTTGGGACATAAAAATGATCCGGGAGTGGACATTGTTTCTATTATCCGTGATTTCTGTCTGCCGGAGGAATTTCCTGAGGAAGTGATGAGACAAGCTGGTATGGCGCCGGATGAAGTTTCGCCAGAGGAAATTGCAGGGCGTATTGATTTGCGCGACCGTCAGACGGTGACTATCGATGGGGAAGATGCCAAGGATCTGGATGATGCCATTACCCTGATAAAACAAGCGGATGGTGGATATGAGCTTGGGGTGCACATTGCAGATGTAACCCATTATGTGACAGAAGGTTCTCCTTTGGATAAAGAAGCGGTTAAGAGAGGAACGAGTGTGTATTTGGCGGATCGTGTTATTCCGATGCTGCCACATCGTTTATCCAATGGTATCTGTTCTTTGAATCAAGGGGAAGATCGATTGACACTTAGTTGTATCATTACCTATGATAAAGCAGGAAAGATTCGCGATACACGAATTGGTGAGTCAGTGATTCGGGTGGATCGTCGAATGAGTTATACAGATGTAAATGCCATCGTTACATTGCAAGATGAAGAAAAAAGAAAAGAATACGAAGAATTTGTGCCAATGTTTGAGGAGATGAAGGAATTGGCAGGGATTCTTCGTCAGAATCGGAAAAAACAGGGTTCGATTGACTTTGATTTTCCAGAGTGCAAGATCCAATTAGATGAACAAGGTGTGCCGGTGGATATTGTTCCCTACGATCGAAATGTAGCCACAAGAATTATTGAGGAATTTATGTTGGCAGCGAATAAAGTTGTGGCGGAAGACTATTTTTGGCAAGAAATTCCTTTTGTATATCGAACCCATGAGTATCCTGATTTGGAGAAAATTAAGGAACTGGCAGCTCTTGCCAGAAGCTTTTCTCATACATTGAAAGTGGGGCAGGAGGAAGTGCACCCACGTGAGATTCAGAAGCTCATTGAGAGCATCGAGGGAACGGAGGAGGAAGTGTTCTTAAGTCGTCTTACATTGCGGGCAATGAAACGAGCAAAGTACGATACGGAAAATGAAGGGCACTTTGGCCTGGCGACCAAATATTATTGTCATTTTACGTCACCGATTCGTCGGTATCCCGATTTGCAGATTCATCGAATCATAAAGGAAAGTGTTCGAAAAGGGCTATCGGAAAAAAGACGCCAGCATTATGAAAGTATTTTACCGCAGGTAGCAAAGGCAAGTAGTGATTTGGAGCGGCGTGCTGACGATGCCGAGAGAGAAGTAGACAAGCTGAAAAAGGCGGAATACATGAAGGCGAAAATTGGTGAGGTGTATGAAGGCATTATCAGTGGTGTGACATCTTGGGGAATCTATGTGGAACTTCCGAACACCATTGAGGGCATGATTCGCCTTGCGGATATGGACGATGATATATATGAGTATGATAGCGAGAATTACCGAGTATCCGGGCGATATCATGGAAAAGAGTATCGTCTAGGTGAAAAAATCACGATTCAAGTGGCGCGAGCAGATACATCCTCTCGTACGGTTGACTTTGTGATTCCGGTGTGTTCTCAGAAGGAGGAATAGAATGTCGAAAGAATCGATACGCCTTGTGGCAAATAACAAAAAGGCATGGCATGATTATTTTATTGAAGATAAGTACGAAGCAGGAATTGAGTTGAAGGGGACAGAAGTGAAGTCCATACGCATGGGACATTGCAGCATCAAAGAGTCCTTTATTCGTGTAGAAAAGGATGAAGTCTATATATATGGGATGCATGTCAGTCCTTACGAAAAAGGAAATATCTTTAACAAAGATCCGTTGCGTGTCCGTAAACTTTTGCTCCATCGTAGCGAAATTCGTAAGCTTATTGGCAAAATGGCGCAGAAAGGTTATACGCTGGTGCCGCTACAAGTGTATTTCAAAGGCAGTTTGATAAAAGTTGAAATCGCTCTGGCAAAAGGTAAGAAGTTGTATGACAAGCGTGAAGATATTGCGAAGAAAGATCAGCGTCGTGCAGCGGAGCGAGATTTTAAGATAAAAAATTTGTAACTATTCAGGACTAATGGTTACAAAAGTTTGTAACAAACTTGTAATAAATTTAACAAAAATGCATATACTCTACATAAAGCGAGGTAGAGTATATGAAAAGAATAAAAGTAATTATAACGATTTTATATGTAGCATTTGTTGCGGAAATTCTCGGGGCATGGAACCATACACCTCGGGCAAAGGAAACAGCAGCATACGTCGCTCCGACGACGGTGGACGAGGTTGTTCGGGAGAACCAGCAGGTGCTTCGGGAGAAAAATGCTCAGCTTCTCTATGCGAAGCAGCGAGCATTGGAGCTGGAACGAAGCAACGAATACCATGCCGTTGCCAATGCGCAAGAGGAAAAGCAGCAGGAACGTGCATGGAAAAAAGAGCAAAAGCGTCGTCGTCGTGTTCGTGAAAAACGTCAGGAAGAGCGTGAGATACTAGAGCGCATCGTAGAAGCGGAAGCAGGCGGTCAGAATCTCAAAGGACGAATTCTTGTTGCAAATGTGATTTTGAACCGTGTGAAGTCAGAACGCTTTCCGGATACGGTGAAAGAGGTTGTATTTGCGCATCGCCAGTTTTCTCCGGTACAGAATGGTCGATATTACCAAGTTACGGTGACTAAAACCACCCAAAAAGCTGTAAAAATGGCACTGAAAGGCACCGATTACTCGGAAGGCGCTCTTTACTTTATGTGTCGCAGTGCGTCAGATCCGGACAATGTTGCATGGTTTGACCGAGACCTTACAAAGGTAAAAGAATACGGTTGTCACGAATTTTTTAAATAGTATATTGTAAAATATGAAAATTAGTGATAAAATTGTGACGGAGTTGTTGCGGCGACTCCGTCAAAGTACGAGGATAAAAGAAAGGATTGATTATATTATGAGTATCATGTATAAAAGTACAAGAAGTAATGGAGACAAAGTGACAGCTTCTCAGGCGATTTTGAAAGGTCTTGCAGAAGATGGAGGACTTTTCGTGCCAGATAGCATCCCTGCATTGGATGTGGAACTGGAGACGTTGGCTGGACTTACATATCAGGAAACAGCATATGAAGTAATGAAGCTCTTTTTGTCCGATTTCACAAAGGACGAGCTTATGTACTGCATCAATGGTGCTTATGATGATAAATTTGATACAAAGACAATTGCGCCATTGGTGAAGAAGGATGGTGCGTATTATTTGGAATTGTTCCACGGAAAAACCATCGCGTTTAAAGATATGGCACTTTCTATTTTGCCATATTTGATGACAACTTCGGCAAAGAAAAATGGTGTAAAAAATGAAATCGTGATTTTGACTGCGACTTCCGGTGATACAGGAAAAGCAGCATTGGCTGGTTTTGCAGATGTTCCGGGAACAAGCATTATTGTATTCTATCCGAAAAATGGTGTAAGCCCAATTCAGGAGAAACAGATGGTGACTCAGAAGGGTGACAACACACATGTAGTAGGAATCACAGGAAACTTTGACGATGCTCAGACTGGTGTAAAAATGATGTTCAACTCTAAGGAATTGGCAGAGCAGATGGACGCAGCAGGATATCAGTTCTCTTCTGCAAACTCCATTAACATCGGTCGTCTTGTGCCACAGATCGTATATTATGTATATTCCTATGGCCAGCTTCTTGCTCAGAAAGAAATCACTTGTGGTGAGAAGATTAATGTGGTTGTACCAACAGGAAACTTTGGTAACATCTTGGCAGCATACTATGCAAAGAACATGGGTATTCCAATCGAGACTTTGTATTGTGCTTCCAATGAGAATAAAGTTCTTTTTGACTTCTTTAAGACAGGAACCTACGATCGAAAGAGAGAGTTTATCTTGACAACTTCTCCTTCTATGGACATTTTGATTTCCAGTAACTTGGAGCGTCTTATTTATCGTATCGCTGGGGAAGATGCTGCTAAGACAAAAGAGTTGATGGATGCGTTGACCAATGAGGGTGAGTACACCATCACACCAGAGATGCAGAAATGTCTTGAGGACTTTGTGGGTGGATATGCATCCGAGGAAGAGACTCACGCTACTATCAAGAATATGTATGATAAGACAGGTTATGTCATGGATACCCATACTGCCGTTGCCAGTCATGTATATGAGGCGGCTGCGAAAGCCACAGGAGTGAAGACAGTAGTTGCTTCTACCGCAAGTCCATACAAATTTACAAGAAGTGTTATGAACTCCATTGACACGAAGTATGATAGCATGACAGACTTTGAGTTGGTAGATAAATTGACGGAAATTTCTGGCGTAAAAGTGCCAGAGGCAATCGAGGAAATTCGTTCTGCAGAAGTTCTTCATGACATTATCTGTGATAAGACAGAGATGGAAAAGACTGTTAAGAGTATTCTTGGATTGGAAGCATAAGAGAGGATACGATAAATGAATTTCAGACCGTGTATCGATATACATAATGGAAAAGTAAAGCAGATTGTGGGCGGAAGTCTTATGGATGTCGGCAATCAAGCCAAGGAGAATTTTGTTTCCGATATGGATGCGGCGGATTATGCTACACTATATCGGGAAAGATATTTGTCTGGTGGCCATGTCATTCTCCTAAATCCGGTGGGCAGCGAGTATTATGAGGCGGATCTGCAACAAGCAATGTCTGCCCTGAAAGCATATCCACAAGGTCTTCAGGTGGGTGGTGGTGTGACAGCGGACAATGCACAGCAGTTTTTGGAGGCTGGTGCTAGTCATGTCATCGTTACTTCCTATGTGTTTTCTGAGGGAGAAATCCACTTCGGTCGGTTGGAAAAGCTGTGCAAGGCGGTGGGGAGAGAACATCTGGTACTGGATGTAAGTTGTCGTCCCAAGGACGATGCGTACTACATCGTGACGAACCGATGGCAGAAGTTTACCAATCAGCCTTTGGATGAGAAATTGTTACAGGAGCTGAGTGCGTACTGTGATGAATTCTTAGTTCATGGTGTCAGCGTGGAGGGAACTGGGACAGGAATTGATACGGAACTGGTAAAATTGCTGGCAAGTCATGTGGATTTACCGATTACATATGCTGGAGGCATTGGAAAATATACGGACTTGGATTTGCTCCGTCAGCTGACTGGTGGACGTATGAATTATACCGTGGGAAGTGCACTGGATCTCTTCGGTGGAACACTGGAATTTGATAAAATTGTTACAAAATATAACGATAAATAAGTGAAAAATGAATGTCGAAAACATACGAAAAATGGTTGTTTCTGCGAGAGGCAACCATTTTTTTTGCAAAAAAGGGTTGATTTATTCGGGGGATATGTTATAATTGTTACATAAATGTTACAAAACGTAACAAAAAATATTACGTGGTTTTGCGAATATGTTAAAGAAATTATGACATATAGAACCACACGAAATCTTAGGAGAATTGTATGAAAACAAAAAACGTATGCCGAATGATATTCACACTTATCTTGGTGGTTGCGTGCAGCGTGGCTGTAGGAACAACAACAGAAGCGGCGAAGAGAAAGTATACGGAAAATGATGTAAAGTATATGGCAGCGATTATTTTCTGCGAGGCAGGAAATCAGTCTTACGCCGGTAAAGTTGCTGTTGGATGTGTTGTTATGAACCGTGTGAAGTCACCAAGGTTTCCAAACACAGTTTTGAAAGTAATTAAGCAACCATATCAGTTTGGTCCAGTGCGCCAGGGTAAATTTGCTCGTGAGGTAAAGAATGTAGAGAAGGGCAAATATTCCAAAGGTGCTAGAAGAGAGTGTCTCAAAGCAGCACAGGAAGTGTTGGAGGGACAGACAAAGGTAACTTACAAAGGAAGAAAGCTTAGTATGAAGAAATACCACTTCTTTAATGGAAGACTTTCTAGTCCAAAGTTGAGAATTGGTGGACATGCCTTTAAATAAGATTGATACATGGACAGACGGTGAAAACCGTCTGTTTTGTTTATTGAAATCTTGGTTCCGATGTGTTATTATGAAATATATGTGAAATTTTAAGGAGGCTTATTTAGTAATGGCAGAAGTAAATGAGAAAGAGGAAGTAGTTTCGAAGCATTTTATTGAACAGGAGATAGATAAGGATTTGGCAGAAGGTGTATATCAGGAGATTACCACAAGATTCCCACCGGAGCCAAATGGATATTTACATATTGGACATGCCAAGTCCATTCTTTTGAATTCCGGATTGGCAAAGCAGTATGGCGGTACATTCAACCTTCGTTTTGACGATACCAATCCGCAGAAAGAGAAAGAGGAATTCGTACAGTCCATTTTGGAGGATGTGCAGTGGATTTGTGGCGGCGAGAAGCCACCAGTATATTTTGCATCCGACTATTTTGATCAGATGTTTGAATGTGCAGTTAAGTTGATCAAGAAAGGCAAGGCGTATGTGTGTGACTTGACAGCAGAGGAGATTCGTGAGTATCGTGGTACACTGACGGAGCCAGGAAAGAACAGTCCATACCGTGAGCGAAGCATCGAAGAAAACTTGGATTTGTTCATGCGCATGAGAGATGGTGAGTTTAAGGACGGAGAGAAAGTGCTTCGTGCCAAGATTGATATGAGTTCACCGAACATTAACATGCGAGATCCGATTATTTACCGTGTGGCACATGTGACACATCACAATACAGGTGATAAGTGGTGCATTTATCCGATGTATGATTTTGCTCATCCGATCGAGGATGCAGTAGAAGGAATCAGCCATTCCATTTGTACGTTGGAGTTTGAAGATCATCGTCCGTTGTATGACTGGGTGGTGCGTGAGTGTGAGTTTGAGCAGCCACCAAGACAGATTGAATTTGCAAAAATGTATCTCACTAACGTGATTACAGGAAAACGATACATCAAGAAGTTGGTAGAAGACGGTATCGTAGATGGTTGGGATGACCCACGTTTGGTATCCATTACAGCTCTTCGTCGTCGTGGATTTACTGCTTCTGCTATTAAAAAATTTATGGAATTGTCCGGTGTGTCCAAGAGCAATAGTTCCGCAGATTATGCCATGCTTGAGTACTGCGTGCGTGAGGATTTGAAGTTGTCTAAACCACGTATGATGGCGATTCTGGATCCGATTAAGTTGGTGATTACCAATTATCCAGAGGATCAGATCGAGTACTTGGATGTGCCAAATAACCTGGAAAATCCGGAGATGGGTGATCGTAAAGTTCCGTTTGCGAGAGAGCTTTATATCGAGCGCGAAGACTTTATGATTGAGCCACCAAAGAAATATTTCCGTCTTTTCCCTGGAAATGAAGTTCGTTTGATGGGGGCGTATTTTGTGAAGTGCGAAGATTACGTGACAGACGAGAACGGCAATGTGACAGAAGTTCATTGTACGTATGATCCGGAGACGAAGAGTGGCAGTGGATTTACCGGAAGAAAAGTAAAAGGAACGATTCACTGGGTGGCGGCACCGACAGCTGGAAAAGTAGAAGTTCGTTTGTATGAGAACTTGGTAGATGAAGAAAAGGGTGTTTACAATGAAGATGGATCGGTAAACATCAATCCAAATTCCTTGACAGTATTGAAGGATTGTCTTGTGGAGCCTGCTCTTATGGAGGCGGAGCCAAATGACAAGTTCCAGTTTATGAGAACCGGATTTTTCTGTGTAGATACAAAGGATACGACAGCAGATAAAAAAGTCTTTAACCGAATTGTATCTTTGAAGAGTTCGTATCGTCCAGGAAAATAAATGACACTTGCTTGCAAGATGAATTGTGAGCAGAAATGGAGGTATGTATGGGTAACTTATTTGCCGGACTGGAAAGTCTGGGGTTAAATGTTTCAAAAGACATTGATGTCTACGAAGAAGAAAAGAAAGAAGAGAAGGCGGTTCAGGTGACTCAAAAACCGAAGGAACTTTCCGAGGAAGATTTGATTTTTGATAAATCTTATACATGCCCGGTGTGTGAAAATGAGTTCAAAAGTAAAATGGTGCGTACAGGAAAGGCGAAGTTGATTTCGGCAGATACAGATCTTCGGCCTCGGTATCAGGGAATTGATTCACTAAAATATGATGCGATTCTTTGCCCGAAATGTGGATATGCATCTTTGAATCGATATTTTAATTTCGTGATTTCTGCACAAGCAAAACTCATTAAGGAGCAGATTTCTGAAACGTTCAAGAATCCGTCGGAAGATTGTAAGGTTTATTCTTATGATGAGGCGATTATGCGTCATAAGATGGCGCTTTTGAACACGGTTGTGAAGAAAGGCAAGACCAGTGAGCGTGCTTATACATGCCTTAAGTTAGCTTGGTTGTTCCGAGGTAAACAGGAAGAGATGCAGCAGCAAGGTGCTTCGAAAGAAGAGCTTAAAGCGCTCCAGAAGGAAGAACTTCAATTTTTGGAGAGTGCACATGAAGGATTCGAAAGTGCATTTAGTAAAGAAGCGTTTCCGATGTGTGGTATGGACCAATATACGGTTATGTATATGGTGGCAGAGCTGGCACGTCGTACCGGAAAAATTGAAGAAGCAAAACGATGGATTTCCAAGGTGCTTGTGGCGAGAGATGCGAACAAGCGAATTAAAGACAAGGCATTTGCATTAAAGGAAATGTTGCAGTCTGGAAACGAATAAAGAATAGTTGGAGTATATTATGTGGACAGATGAGTTTGTGCACAAAATGGTGCACGTTTTTGAACATGGAATGGTAGACAGTGTAAAGATTATTCCGTTTTTATTTGTGACATATTTGATTATGGAATATTTGGAGCATAAAACCAATACGAAGACACGAGCAGTGATTCGTAAGGCAGGGCGTCTTGGCCCTGTTGCCGGAGGAATTGTAGGAGCATTTCCACAATGTGGTTTCTCGGCGGCGGCATCGGGATTGTATTCAGGAGGCGTTATTACGACAGGAACATTGTTGGCAGTGTTTTTGTCTACGTCGGATGAGATGTTGCCCATTTTTATGTCCGAAGAGGTACCGGTGAAAACGATATGTGTCGTGTTGGGGCTGAAAATAGTTCTTGCCATGATTACCGGATTTTTGGTGGATTTTGCGTTTCGCTTCAAACCGTCACCCATTCGTTACAAAGAGATTCATAATATGTGTGAGAGCGAACATTGTAAATGTGAAGAAGGAATATTTCCTTCAGCCATCAAGCATACATTGAAGATTTTTGTATTTGTATTGATTGTGACTCTTGCGTTAAATATGGTGATTGAATTGGGCGGAGAGGAACAGTTGGAGCATATTTTAGTTGATCGTCCGATTGTAGGAGCGATACTTGCCGGAATGGTAGGGTTGATACCAAACTGCGCAGCTTCGGTGTTGATTACCCAATTGTATTTAGCTGAACTGTTGAGCTTTGGCGCAATGATGTCAGGTTTGATGGTAGGTGCAGGGGTTGGTGTTCTCGTGCTATTCCGGAGCAATAGAAAAAGATGGAAAGAAAATCTCTCCATCTTAGGTATTTTATATGGTTCTGGTGTTGTGTGGGGCATTTTGCTGGACATTGTCTTAAATGCCATGAACATCACTTTCATTTAAGATTTTTTCGGATCATTATTCAAGATGCCGTTGCATTTCGTCATAGCGCGAGGTACGGCATCTTTTGACGTTTTCCAAGGTGCGTCCACATTGCGGTAATCAAATTTGTCGATGAACCAGGAAACCTCTTCTTCCATACGTTTGAAATTGGAAAGAAAGACAGTATCCAGATCTTTTGTAAAAGATTCCAGTGTGTTGCCGTGCAGATATTTGGGTGCCATTTCATAAAGCATGCCATAGTGTTCCAAGCAAAATCCCTTTGACTTTTTGAACTTGGTGAGGAATGCAGAATCATTTTCATATAAATAGAAGGTAGTGGCAATGTATCGTTCGAAGGTGTGACGGATTCGATCGCATATATAACACGAATTCGTTACGTTGTTTGTGAATTCATAAATCGCAGTCTCATCCTTTTTCGAAAAAAGCCCACCTGAAGATTTTCTTCCTTTTTTTTGTAATATTTCGATGTTTTTGATCATATACTTCATATGAGTGTCAAGAATCAGAGCAAGCCCCAGACGGTTTTCGAAATCATACAACATCTGCATATGTGGGGCGCAGAAGCCGATTTTGTCTGTGGTGAGGCGAATGTCATCTTCCATGTAGCTAGGGCCCATGGAGAAGGCAACAGCATCGTCCTCCAGGGAACGCTTCATTGCACAGACAGGGCACTCGCAGTCTTTGTCAAAAATATCATTTACTGGAATTGTGTAAAGTTGTTCTTTCATAGGCGATTCTCCATTTCTTTGCAGACGTTGTCCGCTTACGTTTCTATAATAAGAAAAGTATAGCACAAATGCATGAAAAACGCAAAAAAGTAAGAAAAGAAGAGAAAATAAAAGAAAATAGGTGAAAAGGCTTTGAAAAACAAGGAAATACAACATGGTTTGACTTGCAAATAGGAAGAAAAGTGACTATGATTAAATCATTCGCTAGCACTCGATGAGAGAGAGTGCTGACAAAACAAATTGAACTATTATGAATAGGAGGAAAATAGAAATGAAATTAGTACCATTGGGCGACAGAGTTGTGTTGCAGCAGTTGGATGCAGAGGAGACTACAAAATCAGGAATCGTACTCCCTGGTCAGGCACAGGAGAAACCACAGCAGGCAGAAGTTATCGCAGTAGGTCCTGGCGGAATGGTTGATGGAAAAGAAGTAAAAATGGAAGTTAAGGTGGGAGATAAAGTAATTTACTCCAAATATGCAGGAACCGATGTTAAATTGGAAGACAAAGAATACGTAGTGGTTCGTCAGAATGACATCGTAGCAATCGTGGAAGATTAGTTAATATTTAAATAGGAGGCATTATATCATGGCGAAAGAAATCAAATTTGGCGTAGAAGCTAGATCAGCACTTGAGGCTGGTGTAAATAAATTGGCAGATACTGTACGTGTGACATTGGGACCTAAGGGACGTAATGTTGTTCTTGACAAATCCTTTGGTGCACCATTGATTACAAATGATGGTGTGACAATTGCAAAGGAAATCGAATTGGAAGATGCATTTGAGAACATGGGTGCACAGCTCGTAAAAGAAGTTGCTACCAAAACAAATGATGTGGCAGGAGACGGTACAACAACAGCTACTGTTTTGGCTCAGGCAATGATCAATGAGGGAATGAAAAACCTTGCTGCTGGAGCAAACCCAATCATTCTTCGTAAAGGTATGAAGAAAGCGACAGACTGTGCAGTAGAGGCGATTCAGGAAATGAGCGAGACACTTCAGGGAAAAGAGCAGATTGCAAAAGTAGCTGCTATCTCTGCTGGTGATGAGCAGGTTGGAGAAATGGTTGCTGACGCAATGGAGAAAGTATCCAATGACGGTGTTATCACAATCGAAGAGTCTAAGACAATGAAGACAGAGCTTGATCTCGTAGAAGGTATGCAGTTTGATCGTGGTTATCTTTCCGCATACATGGCAACCGATATGGACAAAATGGAAGCAAATCTTGAGGCTCCATACATTTTGATTACGGATAAGAAAATCTCCAATATTCAGGAAATCCTTCCTTTGTTGGAGCAGGTAGTACAGTCTAGTGCAAAACTTCTTATCATTGCAGAGGATGTTGAAGGTGAGGCACTTAGCACATTGGTATTGAACAAACTTCGTGGAACATTCCAGGTAGTAGCAGTAAAAGCTCCTGGTTATGGTGACAGAAGAAAAGAAATGTTGAAAGATATCGCGATCCTCACAGGTGGTCAGGTGATCACAGAAGAGCTTGGTCTTGATTTGAAAGATACAACGATGGATCAGTTGGGACGTGCAAAATCCGTAAAAGTTCAGAAAGAAAACACGATCATCGTAGATGGTGAGGGTGATAAAGATGAGATCACTGCACGTGTATCCCAGATTCGTGCACAGATCGAAGAGACAACATCTGAGTTTGATAAAGAGAAACTTCAGGAGAGACTTGCAAAACTTGCTGGTGGTGTTGCTGTTATCCGTGTCGGTGCTGCTACAGAGACAGAGATGCAGGAAGCAAAACTTCGTATGGAAGATGCTCTTGCAGCAACGCGTGCCGCAGTAGAAGAAGGAATCATCGCAGGTGGTGGATCTGCATATATCCACGCTTCCAAGAAAGTGGCAGCTTTGGCAGCTGGTATGGAAGGCGACGAGAAAACAGGTGCGAACATTATTTTGAAAGCATTGGAAGCACCACTCCGCAGAATTTCCGAGAACGCTGGTCTTGAAGGTTCCGTAATCATTGACAAAGTACGTGCAGAAGAGCCAGGATTTGGTTTCAATGCATTGACAGAAGAATATGTAAACATGGTAGACAATGGTATTCTCGATCCTGCAAAAGTAACAAGAAGTGCTTTGCAGAACGCAACAAGTGTAGCATCTACATTGCTCACTACAGAATCCGTTGTGGCAAACATCAAAGAAGATATGCCAGCAATGCCAGCAGGCGGCGCTCCAGGCATGGGCATGATGTAAGCCACCCGCAAGAAAACCAAGCGCCCACGAAGGGGGCATCTGGTTTTACCGGGTGGCTTAGTGAGAGAAGTAGGAGTGCGAAGCACGATTTCTGCGAAGCAGAAAAGTTCTCGAACTTAAATTCGCAAGAAAACCAAGCGCCCACGAAGGGGGCATTTGGTTTTACCGGGTGGCTTAGTGAGAGAAGTAGGAGTGCAAAGCACGATTTCTGCGAAGCAGAAAAGTTCTCGAACTTAAATTCGCAAGAAAACCAAGCGCCCACGAAGGGGGCATTTGGTTTTACCGGGTGGCTTAGTGATACGTGCATAAGCACGCAGTGCAAAAATTCACAACAAGGAGAAGGTACATGGAACAATTATACGCAGAAACAAGTGTGAAGCAAAAAACAACAGCAAAAGTAACGTTCTTGAAATTTATCTTAATCATCGCAGTAGTAGCTTTGGTTGCGGTAGGTTTTCTCAGTGGAAAGAGTTTGTTGACTTTGCTATCTGTAGCAGCAGTTGTAGCGTTAGTTTGGTATTGGCCAAGATTTAACGTAGAGTGGGAATATGTATTTTGTGATGGACAGATTGACTTTGATCAGATCTTGGGGGGAGAAAAACGTAAAACGATATTGCGAATCGAACTTGATGATGCGGATATGATTGCGCCATACGATTCCCATAAAATGGGCGGATATCGACACCTTCCAGTGAGAGATTTTTCTTCCTTGCAAGCAGATGCAAAACCATACGCAATCGCTACAAAAATCGAAGGAAAAGATCAGAAAGTTGTTATTTTGTTTGAGCCAAGTCAGAAGATGATGGGGATGATTCAAACAAAATTCCCAAATAAAACGGAAATATAAATCGTTATATTTACAAAAAGATCGAGTGGAGTATCTGCTCGATCTTTTTGCTTTATAGAAAAATTCGTCCTATAAAGTAAAAAATGTATCGATTTCACACATTGATCCTGAATCGTTACGAACATTTAATAAAAAAACCAGTTGACAAAATATTGACGAATAATTACCATAGAATAGATAATGTATTTCAATAAAATGGATGCAGAAAAAATTACAGGAGAAAAGAGATTATGAGGAAAAGAGCATTAGTAATGGGATTGACCCTTGCATGTGGAGTACTATTAGGGACAGCAGCCAATGCAGAGTCAACAGAAGCGGCAAAGAAGTATACGATTTCCAAAAAGACCAAACCATGTAACGCAAGTTACAAAAAACTTGGAAGTTACAACAAAAAGACAAAAAACTATTATACCATCAAATCGTATTTGGAGAAATTGAAGGCGCAAGGTGGAGGAACATTGGTACTTAAGAAAGGAACTTATAAAGTATGTTCTACGTTAGAAGTGCCATCGAATGTGACCATTCAGTTAAAAAAAGGCGTAAAAATCAATAAAACAAATGTTACAGGAAGTAAAAGTTTAAAAGCAACAAAAATTCTGTTTAAATTGAGCAACACAAAAGTTAAGAAGTACAACGGAACGAAAAAGGTTACGGTTCAGGGAGCCAAAAATGCAACCATTAATCTTGGGAAGATTAAAAATGCAGTGGCATTTGATCTTGGAAGAAATAAGAATATAACAATTTCTAAAATCAAGTTCACAGGCAAAAAAGGCGGTACATATATCAACGTTGCTGCCAGCAAAGGTGTTAAGGTAGAGAATTGTACGTTCCAGAATGGGGAAGTAACAACAGGTGATGAGTACGCAACTGCTATTACCATCAATTCCATTGGAAAAACACCAAGTGCCAATGTCAAAATCTGGACAAATACATTTACGGATTTGGAAAATGGTGTGGCAACTACTGTATATAAGAAGAATGTTTACACAACCGGTGTTTCCATAAAAAATAACACCTTTACAAATATGAGCAATGCTGCAGTTGTAGCAAAGATGTGGAATGGTGCTACCATTACTTCGAACAAAGTAAGTCGAAAGGACAATACCAACAATACATCCGGAGCATTTAAATTGTATAGTGTGACAGAGCCTGAGGTTTCTGGAAATACCATTAGCAATTGTGACTTTGCGATTTCCCTTGCCCGGGTATCCAGCGTAAATAATAGCGTATCTTCTGCAAAGAAAACGAATATGCAGAATAACACAGTAACAAATGTAAATCATTACTATGTTCCATATA
>JAGBBZ010000015.1 GCA_017938215.1 Eubacterium sp.
CCTAAAAATTGTTCGAATGGTCATGGGACAAGTGTGGTAAGATAGTGATAGTTAAAAAAATGACAAGTACAAACTTGTATGGGTACAATTTTGACAGACGGCGCAGGGGTGCGCAGATTGGAGGAAATAACCAATGAGAGAAATTTTTAACTTGAACACAAAATGGGCGTTTACAAAGGATGCAAATGAAATTCCACAGACCATGCCAGAGAAATGGTACTGGGTGACATTGCCACATTCATGGAATGAGATCGACGGACAGGACGGAGGCACGGATTATTATCGTGGAACCTGTTATTATGCGAAGGAAGTTAAAAAGATTGACCTTCCAGAAAATGCAAAATATTATTTGGAGATTCGCGGCGCGAATTCTTCTGCGGACGTATATGTAAATGGGAAAAAATTGGCACATCATGACGGTGGATATTCCACCTGGCGTGTAGATATGACAGAAGAATTGAAAGAGGATAACTTGATTGTCATTGCCGTAGATAACAGTGCCAATGACATTGTATATCCTCAAAATGCAGACTTTACGTTCTATGGCGGTTTGTATCGTGACATTAACATTATCGCGGTTCCGGAATCACACTTTGATTTGGAGTATTATGGGGGACCAGGTATCAAAGTGACACCGGAAATCAATGGAAATGATGCAAATGTGGAAGTAGAGGTATATTTGACCAATGCAAAAGATAGCCAGACACTTGGTTTTACTGTGAAGGACCAAGAAGGAAATGTGATTGCTACTGGTGGACAGAAGGCAAGCGAGACAAAAGCCAATTTCACAATATCAAATGTTCATTTGTGGCATGGTAGAAAAGATCCATACTTGTATTCGGTAGAAGTGGTATTGAAAGATGGCGATACCGAAATGGATGCAGTATGTACAAGATTTGGTTGCAGAACCTTTGAAATTGATCCGGATAAGGGATTTATCTTAAATGGAGAGAGCTATCCACTTCGTGGAGTATCTCGTCATCAGGATCGTTGGGGCTATGGAAATGCATTGCTTCCAGAGCATCATGAAGAAGATATGGACTTGATCTGTGAAGTAGGTGCAACAACCATTCGTTTGGCACATTATCAGCATGATCAGTATTTCTATGATTTGTGTGACGAGCGTGGTATGGTAATTTGGGCTGAAATTCCTTACATTTCTACACACATGCCAACGGGGCGTGAGAACACCATTTCTCAGATGAAAGAGTTGATCGTACAGAATTACAATCATCCAAGTATTGTGGTATGGGGACTTTCCAATGAGATTACAATGACAGGTTCCTCCACGGACGATTTGCGCGAGAATCACAATATTTTGAATGATCTGGCACATGAGATGGATCCAACGAGATTGACTACTATGGCAGTAGTAACCATGTGTGATATCGACGATCCATATGTTCAGATTCCGGATACTGTTTCTTATAACCACTATTTCGGTTGGTATGGTGGAGACACATCCATGAATGGTCCTTGGTTTGACAATTTCCACAAGACCTATCCAAACATTCCGATCGGATGTAGTGAGTACGGATGTGAGGCGTTGAACTGGCATACGTCAGATCCAAAGCAGGGAGATTACACCGAAGAATATCAGGCATATTACCACGAAGAGTTGATTAAGCAGCTTTTTACAAGACCATATATCTGGGCAACCCATGTATGGAACATGTTTGACTTTGGTGCGGATGCTCGTAATGAGGGTGGCGAAAATGGTCAGAATCACAAAGGTTTGGTAACTTTTGATCGTAAATACAAAAAGGACTCTTTCTATGCATACAAAGCGTGGTTGTCCGATGAGCCATTTGTACACATCTGTGGCAAACGTTATGTGGATCGTGTGGAAGAGACAACAAAAGTAACGGTTTACTCCAATCAGCCAGAGGTAGAACTTTTTGTAAATGGCGAGAGTCTTGGCAAACAGAGCAGTCCGGAGCATTTCTTCTACTTTGATGTTCCAAATGCGGGCGAATCGGTGTTGAAGGCTGTGGCAGGTGAATGTGCAGACGAGAGCTTTATTCGTAAAGTGGATACTTTCAATGAAGCGTATCGATTGGTGGAAAAGGGTGCTGTGTTGAACTGGTTTGACATCACAGAAATTGATGGATATTATTCCTTGAATGATGAAATCGGTGAGGTAATCAAAGCACCGGAAGGAATGAAGTTGTTCCAGTCCTTGATGGGAGGCATGGAAGGCCCAATCTCTATGGCAATGGATGATCCGGAGAATCTTAGCAAACTGATGCAGATGATGGGGAGTTTCACGGTGCTTCGTATGCTGAATACAATGGGGGCCATGAGCGACGGCTTGACAAAAGAACAGCTGCTCGGGTTGAACGCGCAGCTGAACCAGATCAAGAAAGTAGATTGATCATTTCCCGATATTCTTTTGGGGTTTTACCAATAATCTTTTTGAATGTTTTGGTAAAGTAATTAACATCGGATATCCCACAGTACTGAGCGATCATTTGTATCTGCATATCCGTGGTGTTTAGTAAAAGAATCGCATGCTCAATGCGTTTGCGATTGACATATTCGGTTAATGTAGTGCCAGTTTCCTTTTTGAACAGTGTCGAAAGGTAGCTGGCATTTACATTTAATGCTGCTGCCTGAGATTTCAAACTAAGGTCAGCAGTGAGGTCTGCATTGATTCTTGTAATGACCTTTCTTACAAGAAGAGAGTAGCCCTTTAAGGAGTGATTTTTTACTAACAAGCAATATTTTCGCACCATTTCTTTCATCAACGCATTTCCTACAGCTTCTGAGTTGATAAGTTCCAATTTGCGAGCATACCGGGAGGAAATTTCATCGATATGGATGGGATGGACATTTCCTTTGTCTGCCGCAATTCGTAATATGGTGTTGAGAATAATGCCGGCATTTTTTTTGTCACGGATGGGATTGCTGTGTCGACGTTCCAATTTTTGGTTCATTAACTGTGAAAAATATAATTCGGCCTTATGAGTTTGCCCTGCAGAAACTGCCTGGCTTAGTTTATGCTCCAAATCATATCGTTGTTCCAAAAGCTGCATGCTAAGAAGTGCCTCTTCCGATGTCTGGATATCTGAAAGAGGAGTGATGGTATGGGAATCCAGATGGGAAAACTCCGTTGACTTTTTGATGGTGAAATTGTCCGAGTTTCCCCAGAGATATCCTCCTAAAGTATACAAAATCGTTTGGAGCATCGTATCATCCGAAAATTGTGGAAGAGTTTGATAATAATGTTCTAATTGTTTGAGATGTCCGGATTCTACATGAAATTTGTCTGCCAAAATATAAACGTCTTGGTTTGTAATCTCTTGTAGAAGATATGGACCGATATAAGCATAATCCGCTGGAATTGTATCGGGAAGGCGGAACAGCAAATAGTTGCACAGCAAAGGGGTGTAAAGCTGGTATATTGTATTTGGTTTGCATTGAGACTCCAGCATTTCCACTATTGCTTTTGGGTCAAATTCATAGTTTAGTATGTGTCGCAATCCCATTGTATCATCGTCAAGAACCGTAATGCTTTCCGATAACCGTTTGAAGGGAAGTCGGAAATTGGTCAGTAATTCTTTGACAAAGTCTAATTCACGATCATAGTTTTTCATATAAATCCCTCACTTTTTGCTTTCTGATACTATTTAGTATCGTATAATTTTTGAGAAAAATCAAGTATTAACTAAAAAAAATACGAAAGTAGCCAATAATTTTACTCATAGTTCTATACATATCATGTTAAAATATAAACAATAAAGTTGCGATGGAAACAATTACCGTTGTCGTATTTGGCATAGAAGAACGCAAGATGGGAAACGGTAATAAAACAACTAGGAGGTGCGCTATGAAAGAAGCGAAAACAACAGTAAAACCATTTGGCTTTTTAGATAAGCTTGGATACATGTTTGGAGATTTTGGGAATGACTTTACCTTTATCTTATCCAGTATGATGTTAATGAAGTTTTACTCAGATGTAATGGGAGTTTCTGTGGGATTAGTTGGAGTCATGATGATGGCAGCACGCTTTGTGGATGCCTTTACGGATGTGGCGATGGGACAGATTGTAGACCGTAGCAAATCAACAGCAGCTGGAAAGTTCAAGCCTTGGATTCGGAGAATGTGCGGTCCTGTGGCAGTGGCATCTTTTTTGATGTATGCGTCATGGTTTGCGAACATGCCAATGGGCTTTAAGATTTTCTGGATGTTCTTTACTTATCTCCTTTGGGGAAGTGTATTTTACACAAGTATCAATATTCCGTATGGTTCCATGGCGTCTGCGGTATCCCCTGAGCCAAAGGATCGTGCACAGCTTTCTAACTGGAGAACCATTGGTGCCAGCTTGGCAGGTACGGTAATCGGTGTATTGTTACCTGTTCTCGTGTATTACAAAGATGCGGCCGGCAACTCAGTATTGTCTGGAAACAAAGTGATGATTGCGGCGTTGGTATGTTCCATTGGTGCCATTATTTGTTACTTGCTTTGCTACAATATGGTAACAGAGCGTGTAAAAGTAGAGCAGAAAACAGAGAAGTTTAATCTTGGTGAGCTGGTGTCCGGACTTGTAAAGAATAAAGCGTTGATCGGAATTGTAGTAGCATCCATCTGTATGCTTTTGGTACAGTTGACATCCCAGACCATGACAACTTACGTATATCCAAACTACTTTGGTAATACAAAGGCGCAGTCGGTGGCTGGTTTGGTTGGTGTGTTAATTACCTTTGTTTGTGCAGCATTTACGGTTAAGTTGTCACAGAAATTTGGACGAAAAGAGTTGGCAATCTTTGCTTCTTTCTTGGGAGCTGCCGTGTTCTTTATCGCATTTATTCTTCAAACGAAGAGTGCTTGGGTGTTTGTGGCTTTGTATGCGCTTGCATATATCGGATTGGCAGTATTTAGTTTGATCTGCTGGGCAATGATTACAGATGTTATTGATGATACGGAAGTGCAGACAGGAGATCGTTCCGATGGTACGATTTATGCCGTATATTCCTTTGCAAGAAAGTTAGGTCAGGCGGCTTCTTCCGGTATTGCAGGTTTACTTTTGACAGTGATTGGCTACACGGCAGAGACACAGTTTGATCCCGAGGTAACCAAGGGAATTTATAATATGACTTGTCTTGTGCCAGCCATTGGATATGTGTTATTGGCAATCGTTCTCATTTTCCTTTATCCACTTGGAAAGAAACGTGTGGAAGAAAATGCAAGAATCTTGGCAGAAAAGCGCGGTGAAAAATAAATCGTACGGATGCGGGGTGAAACATGAGTATGGATTTGAAGCAGTATGAAAAAGGGAAGGAATATCTCATCTGTGTAGATTCCGATGGATGTGCGATGGATACCATGGATATCAAACACATCCGATGCTTTGGCCCGTGCATGGTAGAAGAATGGGGTCTTTCCAAATGGAGGGACCCTATTTTAGAAAGATGGAACGACATCAATCTGTATACCATGACACGTGGAATCAACCGATTCAAGGGACTGGCTATGGCATTGCGAGAAATCCACGAACAGTATTGTGAGATTGCAGAGATTGACCAGTTGGAGTGCTGGGTGAAAGAAAGTGATGAGTTGTCAGAGCCGGCATTGGAGAGAGCCATTGCGAAGCAAGAGTGCGTGAGTTTACGGAAGGCGCTTGCCTGGTCAAAGGAAGTGAATCGACAGATCGATGCCCTTCCATTTGAGGTGAAAAAGCCTTTTGCAGGAGTAAAGGAAGCTTTGGCATTTGCCCATGAGAGGGCAGACATCGCTATTGTGTCATCGGCGAATCTAAAAGCGGTGGTAGAGGAGTGGGAAGGTTACGGACTTTTGGAACATGTGGACATTTTGCTTGCACAGGATACGGGAAGCAAAGCGTATTGCATTCAGGAGCTGTTGAAAAAAGGATATGAGCCGTCTCATGTTATGATGACGGGAGATGCTTTGGGAGATTATGAAGCAGCAAAGAAAAATAGTGTGAATTATTATCCGATTTTAGTTCGGAAGGAAAAGGAGTCCTGGACAGAGTTTCAGGAAGAGGCAGTGAACCGACTGGTGGAAGGGCGGTTTGCTGGGGATTATCAAGAGAAAAAGGTATTTGAATTTACGAAAAACCTAAAAGCAAAGGAGGCAAGATGAACATGGTAGATTTGAAGGCAAGACCATATTATCTTTCGGATGAGGACTGTAAGTGGGTGCAGGAAACCATGGCGAGTATGAGTGCGGAAGAGAAAGTGGGACAGTTGTTTTTCCAATTGACATCGTCACATGACGAAGAACATTTGCGGGAGTTGATGGAAAAATATCATTTGGGTGGATGTCGTTACAATCCGGCGCCGGGGGCTGCTGTGCAGGAGCAGAACCGTAAGTTGCAAAAATATGCGAAAGTGCCGGTGTTTATTGCATGTAATACGGAAGCGGGAGGAGACGGGGCTTGTGCCGATGGTACATTGATTGGCTCCGGTGTGAAAATTGCGGCTACGGCAAAAGAAGAGTATGCGTATGAACTCGGGAAAATGTCCAACGAAGAGGCTTCTGCCATCGGATGCAATATGGCATTTGCTCCTGTTTGTGACATTGCGTATAATTGGGAAAATACAGAGATTATCGGACGTGCGTTCGGAAATGATCCGGAACGTGTGGCGAAGATGAGTGCGGCTTATCTAAAGGGAGCACATACCATCGATGGATTTGCCTGTGCAGCCAAGCATTTTCCAGGAAATGGACTGGATTTCCGTGATGCGCACATTGCCAATAACGTGAATGATTTTGATTTGGATAAGTGGGAAGCAACATACGGAATGGTGTATCGCACGTTGATTGAAAATGATCTGGATGCTATCATGGGCGGACATATCTTGATGCCAAAGGTGGCGAGAGAAATCAATCCTCAGTTGCGGGATGAGGATATGATGCCGGCCACACTTAGTCCTGAGATTATGACTACACTTCTTCGAGACCGACTCGGGTTTAATGGAATGGTAGTAACGGATGCCTCCCACATGGTAGGTATGACCAATCGTATGAAGCGAAGCGAGATGCTTCCACTGGCAATCAATGCCGGTTGCGACATGTTCTTGTTCTTCAACGACCCGGAAGAAGATTTTGCTACCATGTTGAATGCCTACAAGGATGGTGTCATCAGTGAGGAGAGAATGACAGAGGCATTGACCAGAATCCTCGGATTGAAGGCGCATTTGGGATTGCATCGCAAGGCAAAGGAAGAGTTGGTTCCGACACCGGAATTTTTGCAGGGAGTTCTGGGGAAGGAAGAGTACAAAGAAATGCAAAAGCGCATCAGTAACGATGCCATTACATTGGTGAAGTACAAAGATAAGGACGTATTTCCTCTGACACCGGAACGGTATAAACGTATCATGATCGTGCATGTAAAAGGCAATGGCGGTGCCATGGGAGAGCTGATGAAAATGATGGGCTATGGCGGTGGCAATCCGGCAGAAGCATTGAAGGAGAAACTTTGTGCCAAAGGATTTGATGCCTTTATCTATGAGAGCCCATTGGATGTTATGAAGAAGCAGATTGCAGCTGGTGAGAAACCGGATATCAATATTTATTTTGCAGGAAAGAACGCAATCGCAGACTTTGTAAAGGACATGGATCTTGTTATTACTTTGTGTGATGTGTCCAGTGGACGTCCAAGCTTTGGTATGTCCAAGGGTGGTGGTGAGATTCCATGGTATGTATTTGAACTTCCGGTTGTGGTTGTTGGTTGTGGTCAGCCGACGATGTTGGCAGATGTACCACAGGCGAGAACGTATATTAATACCTACGATGCCAAGGACAGTACGCTGGATGCCTTGGTGGAGAAGCTGGTGGCAGGAGAAGATGCCTTTACGGGCGTGGATCCGATTGATAGTTACTGCGGGTTGTTTGATACGAGATTGTAAAAGGCACGCAGTGGCGTTGCTCAGAGGAAACGGGTACTTTTGGTGCTATGAATGGATTCGTTTTCTGCGGAGGGAAAGCTGGCATGGTGGATTCTAAACTTGCTGCTTAGGAAAAACAATATGTCAATCATATTATGCAAGAAGAGAGTTGTTGTTGATTCATGCCAACATGATCACAACAACTCTCTTCTTACATTACGCTTCGCGTAAATGTTCCCTAAGCAGCGTCAGACACACGAACCACCTTACGCCATCCCTCCGCAAAAAACGAATGATTCATGACGCAAAAAAGTAATGTTTCCGTGAGCAAGCCCCCTGTGCTCTGATTGGCAGAAAGGGGAAGTGGGGGGACGAGGGGAAGTGAGTGTATGGCACAGGAGAGGAAATACATATAGAAGGATGGATTGGGACACACACGCATAGACACTTCTATAACATCATATTTCAAATAATAATAGGAAAATATTTCATAATATGATATACTTAAATGGAAAATAAGGAGGTGCCTTTATATGTCAGAAGTAAAATGTCCCGAATGTAAAGTTTTGGTAAGTAATGAATTAACAACATGTCCTACATGTGGTTTTCCATTAAAAGAAAGAAAAAATAAAAGTACAGAAATGGTTTCTGTAACTGCTGAAAACATTGATATGGCTTTAGAACAGGTAAGAGAATTGTTGAACGCAGATAGCTTGGCAGATATTGAATATGAAGTTTTGCAAATGAATAAGAATAGTATATTTGGAAAAAAACCTGCAATTATACATGCAAGGTGTAAAGGAGTTGAATAATATGGCATTGATAAAGTGTCCACATTGCCAACATGATAATGTTTCTGATAAGGCAGAAACATGTCCGCATTGTGGTTTGAGAATTACACAGTTTTGTAAAGGAAAATCACAAAATGCTTGTTATGATGAAATCATAAGTAACAATTTAAGTGAAGTTGAAGCAAAACGAGAAAGAATACTTCTAATGTTGAAACAGCAAAAAAACAAAGAAATAAAATATAAAATTGGATGGTTTGCTTGGGCGATAACTTGGACTATTATATTAGTTTTGGTTTTTTCGTTAAGTGAACATGGGTCTCATGGTTTATTGATAGTTATATCATTATTTTTTTCTATCATTGGCTGGGGTGGCATATATTTATGCAGAGGTTCGGTTGAACAATTTGAAAACGATTTGCGGCTTGCTGAAAAAGATATTGCAGAATATGAAAGAACTATTCAAAGGAGAATTGAAGCTCATAAACAAAAAATGATAGAGGGAGCGAATGCATTACAAAGAGAAAAAGAATATGCAGAATATACTCAAACAAGTGGAGAAGCTTGGACTGTAAGATATTTTACAGACCCTTGCCCTTATTGTGGACATTATAAAGTAAGATATTCTAAATGGGAAGATAAAAGGTTCTCAATTGCTTTTTGGGGAATAGCTTCTAGTAAAATAGGTCAAAAGTTTAAATGTGAGAACTGTAAACGCATGTGGTAATAATTGCCATAAAAGCCAGTGGATATTTGGACTTTGGCTTATAAACATAAAAAGGAGGTATTGTATGCAACAATTTGAGTATATTATTTTGGAAGTATCTAATGACTGTGAATTTGCCTTTTTTGAATGTAGTAATGGGGATTATGGTGTTTTAGAACCTCTAAACTGCGAAGTTGCTGTTGGAGATGTTTTACAATCCACTAATTCAAAAGCTATACCTTGTTGTGGTTCGCAATTATTAGTTTTAAATGGTAAAAAACAGGTAAAAATTCATATTGATGAATTGGATTTTAAAGATGGTGCTTATAAATTGTTTATGGAATTATCCAAGAAATAGGCGTAACTTATCCAGAAACATAGTAAGATCACATGGAGCGTATTATGAACCTTCGTATGTTATTGCTCGAGCGTACAATGAAGGGGGATTCTAGGAAAGAACGAGGGATAAAGAATGAAAACCAAGGTAACGATAACGACATTACTTTGTTGTACATTACTTATGCTTATAAGTTGTGGTGGTGAGCAGGATGTTAAATCAACTACAAGCGTAGAGAAAAATTCGGTTGGGAATGCAGTGGTGTCTGGTGCGGCGGTTTCCGGACCTGCAATTATAGAGAAGAATGTGGAACCGAAAGAATATATTGCAAAAGAGGTGGCAGAAGACGTTGTTTTAAGGACGAGAGCGAAGAGTGAATCAGATAATCATGAAAATAAGACAACTCGATTTAGTGCAAAAGAAAATTCAAATTATCTATATAAGGTTTGTGAGGAAAGATTGGAGCAGTGGACAAAAACAGGCGAGATCGTAAAAGAGTATGCGAAGGTGCCAGGCATATATGGAAAATACGGACTGTGGGATTCGGATGGAGAAATGACAATATTATTTGTTACAGACGATGAAATTGTTTATAAGATTCAGGTTGATGAATCTTCATCTATTTGGCGAATTCCAATTGTCCAAAAGAAAGATGGAGAAGAGTTGCAGATTGAGAGAGCGGAGAATTTGTTTAGCGAAAATGAAGTGGCATTTTTGTATCAAGATGAACGATATATCTGTATTTTTGATATGGATGAGATGACGTATCATGAGTATGATCGAGAAAAAAGGAAAATGAATGTAATTAATACCGAAAATGATTCGTTGGACTATGAAATTGCTTGTTTCTATAGTTGGTATGATGAAATAGAAAATAAGGATAAGGATAATTGGGGGTCGGTGTTTTTGCCTATACAAGACAGTAGACCTGTTATTTTGCTAAGAGATCCATTTATGTACGGGGAGGAGAGTGATATATATGCACATCGAATTGGTTCGGGAAAGGTTGTAAAATTACCACAAGGATGTCGAGAAGACTACTGTGTTACAGCGTGGGGGAACCAGATGATTTATATGCCGGATCCTAAACCAACGTTAAAGAAAGACGGAAAAGGAGAATTTGATATTCGGTGGTATGATGGAGACACAAAAACTTGCGGCATTCTGATAAAAGAGAAGCAATGGAAAAAAGTGTTTGCTGAACAAGGGATGAACAAAATAAATCGAATGTACTTGTATATGGATGAAGACACTCTTTACATTGAAGGATGTCAAGGAAAACGAAGTGGGTTTCTCACATATTCACTAAAAGATGGTGGGACAGTAACATGGGAAAGTTCATTAAATACCTACCTAAATCAAAAGAAAGTTTATGTAGAAGAAGTTCTCAATGGCAAATGTTTGTATCGTATTGGTGAAAAGAATCGATATAGCTATGACTTTGTTACAAAACAAAGAAAGCAAGTAACAAAGCATGATGCAGAAAATATGTATTGGTTGGCAGATGAATTTTAGTAGAGTTTGGATATAATCGAGAGGGCAGGGATGGAGATACATAGAGAATCAGCGGTTTCGGGACAAGCGGTATCCGGACAGGCCATTAAGGAACCCGTTGTCACTAAAAGAAAAGTTTGTAATAAAACCTTCCATTTCTACATATACTTACCATTAGGTATGTAAGAAATGGAGGTTTTTTTATGTCTGAAAAGAAGAGAAACAAAAAGACAATGGACGGAAATATGGCGGCTGCTCACGTGTCCTATGCGTTTACCGAAGCGGCGGCGATTTATCCCATCACACCGTCTTCCCCGATGGCGGATTACACCGATTTGTGGGCAAATGAAGGAGTAAAAAATATATTTGGACAACCTGTAGTCATGAGTGAGATGCAGTCCGAAGCGGGGGCGGCAGGAGCATTACACGGTTCCTTGCAGGCGGGGGCATTGTCCACCACCTATACGGCATCTCAAGGATTGCTTTTGATGATTCCGAATATGTATAAGATGGCAGGAGAATTGTTACCGGCTGTCATTCATGTGTCGGCAAGAGCGTTGGCAAGTCATGCATTATCCATCTTTGGTGATCACAGTGATGTGTACGCGTGCCGTCAGACAGGCTTTGCCATGCTTTGCGCAGGAAATGTACAAGAAGTCATGGACTTAGGTGCGGTGGCGCATTTGTCCGCCATTGAAGGACGAGTTCCCTTTTTGCACTTTTTTGATGGATTCCGTACGTCTCATGAGATTCAGAAAATTGAGGTGTGGGATTATGAAGATTTGAAAGACATGTGCCCAATGGAAGCGGTGAAGGAGTTTCGAGCCAGAGCATTGAATCCACATCATCCGGTACAGCGTGGTACTGCTCAGAATCCGGACATCTTCTTCCAGGCAAGAGAGGCCTCCAATGGCTATTATGACCGTTTGCCACAAATCGTGGAAACCTACATGAAAAAAGTCAATGAAAAAGCAGGAACCAATTACCAACTCTTTAATTACTATGGGGATCCGGAGGCAGAGAAGGTCATTGTTGCCATGGGTTCGGTTTGTGATGTGACAGAGGAGACCATTGATTATCTCATGGAAAAAGGAGAAAAGGTGGGACTGGTAAAGGTTCGTCTGTTCCGCCCATTCAGCGCCGAACATTTGGTAAAGGCACTTCCGAATACCGTAAAGCAGATTTATGTATTAGATCGAAGCAAAGAGCCGGGAGCACAAGGCGAGGCACTGTACTTGGATGTGGTAGCAGCGTGCAAAGATAGCAAGTTCAAAGATGTGCCTGTTTTTGGCGGACGTTATGGTCTTGGTTCTAAGGATGTGTATCCAACAGATATCATTGCTGTATATCGAAATGAAAATAAAAAAGAATTTACCCTTGGTATTGAGGATGATGTCACCCATCTGTCCTTGCCGCGAAGGGAGAGTCCGGAGACGGAGCCAAAAGGAACCACCAGTTGTAAATTCTGGGGAATGGGTGCGGATGGAACGGTAGGTGCCAATAAAAACTCCATTAAGATTATTGGGGATCATACAGACAAATATGTGCAGGCGTATTTTGATTATGATTCCAAGAAGTCTGGCGGTGTGACCATTTCTCATCTTCGTTTTGGAGACCAGCCGATTCAGTCAACGTATCTCATTCACAAGGCGGACTTCGTGGCATGTCATACACCGGCATATTTGCGCAAATACTACATGGTGCAGGATTTGAAGCCAAATGGTTCGTTTCTATTGAACTGTGCATGGAACCAGGAAGAGTTGGAAGAAGCATTGCCGGGGCAGGTGAAACGTTATATCGCGGAAAATAATATTAATCTGTATACCATTGATGGCTATGCTCTGGGAAAAGAAATTGGTCTGGGAGGCCGTATCAATACCATTTTGCAATCCGCATTTTTTGCTATTTCGGAAATCATTCCGAAAGAAGAGGCCATTCAGTATATGAAAGAGGCGGCAAAGAAAACCTATTCCAAAAAGGGAGAGGACATCGTAGAGATGAATTACCGTGCCATCGAGGCAGGGGCGGAAAAATATGTGAAGATTGATGTGCCGGAAAGCTGGAAACAAGCACAGGATGATAATATTACGGATAAAGTAAGTGGAGAGCGGGAGGAACTGATTGAATACGTCAATGAGATTCAAAGTAAGATCAATTCCCAGCGTGGAAATGAACTTCCGGTATCCGCTTTTGTAAAATACGCAGACGGTACGGTGCCACTCGGGTCTTCCGCCTATGAAAAACGTGGTGTAGGCATCGATGTGCCACGGTGGAATCCCGATGGATGTATCCAATGTAACTTTTGTTCGTATGTGTGTCCTCATGCTTGCATCCGCCCATTGGCATTGGACGAGGAAACCGATCGACAGGCGCCGGAAGGGACTCGTACGGAGATGAAAGGGATCGAAGGCATGAAATTTGCCGTTACGATATCGGCTCTTGATTGTACTGGTTGTGGAAATTGTGTTAACGTATGTCCGGGAAATATGAGAAACGATGTGTTGGAAATGCGGTCGGTGGATGATGCCATGTACCAGCAACCTCTCTTTGACTTCGGTGTAAATGTAAAGACACCGGAAAAGGTGTTTGAGAAATTTAAAGTAAGTACGGTAAAAGGAAGTCAGTTTAAGAAGCCATTACTGGAGTTTTCCGGGGCTTGTGCCGGCTGTGGTGAGACGCAATATGCGAAGTTGGCGACGCAGATGTTTGGCGACCGCATGTATATTGCCAATGCCACCGGATGTTCCTCCATCTGGGGCGGTTCTTCTCCAGCGTCTGCCTATACGGTAAATCACGAAGGCGAGGGACCGGCATGGGCCAATTCTCTTTTTGAAGACAATGCTGAGTTTGGATTTGGGATGGAACTGGCACAGCGAACACTGCGAAGCAAAGTGCTTACGGCAGCAGAAACTCTTTTGCAGGAGACGGTGGATGAGGAATTAAAAGAAAAACTGGAGCGCTATTTGGAAACGAAGACAGAGGGAAGTGCCAATAAGCAGGCGGCGATGGAACTTGTGACGTATTTGCAAGGACATATGCCGGAGTCCGAGGCGGCAAACGCAATCTTGGAATATAAGGATTTTGCTGCAAAGAAATCCCAGTGGATTTTCGGCGGAGATGGCTGGGCTTATGATATCGGTTACGGTGGATTGGATCATGTACTTGCCAGTGGTCAGGATGTGAACATTCTTGTGTTTGATACCGAAGTGTATTCCAATACGGGCGGGCAAGCATCAAAGGCCACGCCGACAGGAGCTATTGCACAGTTTGCGGCAGCAGGAAAAGAAGTGAAGAAAAAAGATTTGGCAGCCATTGCCATGAGTTATGGCTATGTGTATGTGGCACAGGTGGCAATGGGAGCGGATATGAATCAGACCGTAAAAGCCTTCGAAGAGGCAGAACGATATCCGGGGCCTTCCATCATCATTGCCTATGCCCCTTGTATCAACCACGGAATCCGCACTGGTATGGGGAATTCCATGGGGGAAGAGAAAAAGGCAGTGGAAGCCGGATACTGGCACTTATTCCGCTACAATCCGGAACTTCGGCAGCAGGGCAAGAATCCATTTGTGCTGGATTCCAAGGAACCGAAGGGAAGTTATCGGGATTTCCTTATGGGAGAAGTGCGCTACAATCGCTTGATGCGAAGCAATCCAGAGCGCGCAGAATCGTTGTTTGACCAGGCGGAAGTGGCAGCGAAAGAGAAGTACAATGAGCTTGTGAGACGAGCCGATTTATAAATATATAGAAAGATTACAAGGAAAAGTTGTGCTCAACGCTTGCAGAATTTCGCGAAATGGTGTATAAATATTCATAGGGCATTTTTTATGCAGATGTGGAGGGCGTGGCTCTGAATAATAACCACAGAGGAAGAATAAGCGAAAACGCTTCGAAATGGAGGATTAATATGGAACTTACAAGTATACGGAGTCTTTTCCGTGAGAAAGAAGCATATATTGGCAAGGAAGTGACTGTAGGTGGCTGGATTCGTAGCATCCGTGATTCCAAGACATTTGGATTTATCGTAATCAACGATGGAACATTTTTTGAGCCATTGCAGGTTGTATATAGTGATAATTTGGATAACTTTGATGTGATTTCGAAGTTGAATGTTGGCGCGGCTTTAATCGTAACCGGAACATTGGTAGAGACACCAAATGCAAAACAGCCATTTGAGATTCAGGCAACCAATGTTGAGGTAGAAGGTGCATCCACCAGTGATTATCCATTGCAGAAGAAACGTCACTCCTTTGAGTATTTGAGAACGATTTCTCATTTGCGTCCTAGAACCAATACGTTTCAGGCAGTATTCCGTGTGCGTTCCATGATTGCGTATGCGATTCATAAATTTTTCCAGGAGAGAGAGTTTGTATACGTACACACTCCATTGATTACCGGTAGTGACTGTGAAGGTGCAGGAGAAATGTTCCGCGTTACTACATTGGATATGGACAACGTGCCAAAGGATGAAAACGGAAATGTGGATTATAACCAGGACTTCTTTGGAAAGGAAACAAGCCTTACGGTAAGTGGACAGTTAAATGGTGAGACATATGCACAGGCCTTTAAGAACATTTACACCTTTGGTCCTACGTTCCGTGCAGAGAATTCCAATACGACACGTCATGCGGCAGAGTTCTGGATGATTGAGCCGGAGATTGCATTTGCGGATTTGGAGGATGACATGATGTTGGCAGAGAGCATGTTGAAATATGTCATCAATTACGTGCTTGAAAATGCACCAGAAGAGATGAATTTCTTCAACAGTTTTGTGGACAAAGGTCTCATCGAGCGTTTGAAACATGTGGCTGAGTCGGATTTTGCACACGTGACGTATACAGAAGCAATTGAGATTCTTGAGAAAAACAATGATAAATTTGAATACAAAGTTTCCTGGGGATGTGATCTACAGACGGAACATGAGAGATATCTCACCGAGGAAGTTTATAAGCGTCCGGTATTCGTTACGGACTATCCAAAGGAAATCAAAGCATTCTATATGAAACTGAACGAGGATGGAAAGACCGTGGCAGCCATGGATTGTCTTGTGCCGGGAATCGGAGAGATCATCGGAGGAAGCCAGCGTGAGGACGATTATGACAAACTGGTTCAGAGAATGAAAGAGTGCGGTCTGAATGAAGAGGACTATGATTTCTATCTCGACTTGAGAAAGTATGGTTCCACCAGACATGCGGGATTTGGACTTGGATTTGAACGTTGTGTGATGTATTTGACAGGTATGCAGAACATTCGTGACGTATTGCCATTCCCAAGAACGGTGAAGAATTGCGAGTTATAAAAGGAATGTAACAGGAAGTATACAAAGTCATGTTTATCGTTTTGTATGATAGACATGACTTTAGGATTTTTATAGAAAAGAGGGAAAGAGAACAATGAATTTGACAATTCCAAAAGATTATCAATCCCCTTTGTCCATTCGTGAGACAGAGGAAGCAATTAAGATGGTGAAAGATTTTTTTGAACGTGCATTGGCGGTAAATCTCAATCTGACCCGTGTGTCGGCACCGTTATTTGTGCCACCCGAGACCGGTTTGAATGATGATTTGAATGGAGTAGAACGCCCGGTTGCATTTGGTATCAAAGAGCAGAATGAACGCGAGGTAGAGATTGTACATTCGTTGGCAAAGTGGAAACGTCATGCGTTGAAACGATATGGATTTCAGCGTGGTGAAGGTTTGTATACCGACATGAATGCCATTCGTCGTGATGAGGATACGGATAACATTCATTCCATTTTTGTGGATCAATGGGATTGGGAGCGAATCATCGACAAAGAAGAGCGTAATGTAGATACCCTGAAAAGCATGGTAAAAAAGGTATACCAGTCGTTGCAGGAGACAGAAGACTATATGTCTGTGAAATATCCGTACATAAAGAAATCTCTTCCACAGGAGATTACCTTTGTTACCACTCAGGAATTGGAGGATCAGTATCCGGATAAATCGGCAAAAGAGAGAGAATATCTGTCAGCGAAGGAACATGGAGCAATCTTTTTGATGCAGATTGGTGATAAATTGAATTCGGGAGAGCCACATGATGGACGCGCACCAGACTATGATGATTGGTCTTTGAACGGAGACATCATTATTTATTATTCGGTGCTGGATATTGCCTTAGAGCTTTCTTCTATGGGAATTCGTGTAGATGAGGTGGCATTGGAAGAACAGCTGAAAAAAGCAGGATGCGAAGACCGACGTGAGCTTCCGTTCCAAAAAGCGATTTTGGAGAAAGCATTGCCATATACCATCGGTGGTGGTATTGGACAGTCTCGAATTTGTATGTTTTTCTTAAACAAAGCACATATCGGTGAGGTTCAGTCTTCCATATGGCCGGAGGATATGATAAAAGAAGCGTCGAAAAACGGACTTCAAATCTTGTAAGGAGAACAAATACCATGGAAAATTTTACATTTTATGCACCAACCTATTTTGATTTCGGAAAAGGTGCAGAGGAACATGTGGGAACCTTGGTTCGTCGTTTTGGCGGAAGTAAAGTGTTGCTTCACTATGGCGGAGGTTCCATAAAAAAATCAGGACTGTATGATACGGTAAAGCGATGTTTAAAAGAAGAAAACATCGATGTGGTAGAGCTTGGTGGCGTAAAACCAAATCCACGAAGTGGTCTTGTGTACGAAGGCATTGAACTTTGTAAAAAAGAAGGTGTGGATTTTGTTTTGGCAGTTGGTGGAGGAAGTACCATCGATTCCTCCAAAGCCATTGCGGCAGGTGCTTGCTATGATGGTGACTTCTGGGATTTTTATTGTAAGAAAGCATCCATCGAAAAAGCCCTTCCGGTAGGAACGATATTGACCATTGCGGCAGCTGGTTCCGAAGGTTCCATGAATACCGTGATAACGCATGAAGAAACGGGAATTAAAACAGGAGCTGCATCGGAGGTGTTGCGTCCAAGGTTCTCAATCTTGAATCCAGAGTTCACATGTACGTTGCCACCGTATCAGACAGCAGCAGGTGCGACGGATATTATGATTCATGTGTGTGAAAGATATTTTTCCAATACAACGGAAGTGGAAGTGACAGATCGCCTTTGCGAAGCATTGTTAAAGACCATCATCCATGAAGCGCCACGTGTTATCGAGAATCCAAATCATTACGAGGCGAGAGCCAATATTATGTGGGCAGGAATGTTGGCGCACAATAATGTATGTGGTGTTGGACGTGTGCAGGATTGGGCAAGTCATCACATCGAGCATGAGCTTTCGGCATTGTACGATGTGACCCATGGTGCCGGTTTGGCAGTGATTGCACCAGCGTGGATGCGTTATGTATTGAAAATTAATCCACATAAATTGGTACAGTTTGCAGAACGTGTGTGGGACATCGAACCACAGGCGACGGAAGAAGAGACGGCATTGAAGGGAATTGAAGCCTTTGAGAGCTTTTTGAAGTCCATCGGTATGCCGCTTACCTTTGATGAAATTGGAGCGGATGAGAAAGATGCGGAGTTGATGACGGGCAAATTACTTCGTTCCAAGCCGACAGAAGGAAATTATGTAAAATTGACAGCAGATGATGTGATGAAGATTTATCATTATGCGGCGACGGGAGAGATGTAAATGCGTGACCAGAATGAGTTTATGAAGCAGATGCTGGAGTTGGTGGAACTGGCAAAGGCAAATGACAGTCGGATTACGAAAGAAGAAGTAAATGGATTTTGTAGTGATCTGGAACTGACGGCTTCTCAATTGAAGTTGGTGTATGATTTTCTGGATGAGCATAATATTGAAGTGGCTGGACATAAGAGCAAGAAAAAGGCTGCGAAGAAGACCGATGGATTTCAAACGTCAGAAGGGGCAGATCCGGATGCGGGTTTGAACACGGAAGATTCGAAATACATTCGAGTTTATCGACAAGAACTTCGTGGATTGCCGGAGTATAGCGAGGAAGAGCGGAATCAATTGTATGACAAGCTTCTTTCTGGGGATGAAACGGTGATGCATACGGTGATTGAATCGTATCTGAAGCGAGTGGTGACTCTTGCGGGCAAATATAAGAATCGCGGAGTTCCTCTCGAGGATTTGATTCAAGAAGGAAACCTTACTCTGATTACAGCAGTGGATATGCTCTGTGGAAATACAGACGTAGTCGATGTAAAGAAGGAGTTGGATCGGAGCATTCGTGCGCGTTTGATTGAACTGGCGGACAGCCAGATGGAAAGTCGTGGACAAGAGAATACCATTTTAGCAAAGACGAACTTGATTCACGAAGCAACGAAAGTACTCGCGGAGGAATGGGGACGGTTGGCCACAGTGGCGGAACTTGCGGAGTACACGAAGATGACGGAGGAGGAAATCCGCATGTATGTGGAACTTTCTCTGGAAGAAATCAAAGTTGGAAAAGAAACCAACGAGTTGTAAGAAAATATAGAAATGGGTTACTTTGAGACACAATATGAAGTGGTTGCACTTGAATTGTGTCTCTTTTGTTGGAGGTAAAAAAGTATGGATAATGACGATTTTACTTGGTTCTACAGATATAGACTAACCACATGATGTTGTGTTTTGGATAAAAAAACCACAAAATATTTACAAGATATAGTGGACAGAATGGGACGTTGGTGTTATAATCATACATGTCGGCAGATGTGGGTGGTGTGGGTTGCCATTTTGAGCGGAAAAAGGAGTTTGCGACAAAAAGATAAGATAGAAAAGAAAGGAAAGGCAGGGAACCAACGTGAAGGTAATAAAAAGAGATGGACGTGTGGTAGACTATGATCGCAATAAAATATTAGTGGCGATACGTAAAGCAAATGCAGAGGTAGAGCAGTTTGAAAAAGTTTCTGAGGATAAAATCGATGGGATTGTAGCCGGCATCGAAAATACAGGACGTGAGACGATGCAGGTGGAGGATATCCAAGATATCATTGAGCAAAAGCTGATGGCGGCAGGTAAGTTCGTATTGGCAAAAACATACATTATTTATCGTTATACGAGAGAACTTGTTCGTAAGGCAAATACAACAGACGATTCTATTATGAGTTTGATTCAAAATAGTAACAATGACGTAATGGAAGAAAACTCGAATAAAAATGCGTATATTGCCAGCACACAACGTGATTTGATTGCGGGAGAAGTGTCCAAAGACTTGACAAAGCGTGTTCTCTTGCCAGAGAAGATTGTAAAGGCACATGAAGAGGGAGTGATTCATTTCCATGACATGGATTACTTTGTTCAGCCGATTTTCAACTGTTGTCTGATCAATATTGGCGATATGTTGGAAAATGGAACCGTAATGAATGCCAAATTAATTGAAAGTCCAAAGAGCTTTCAAGTAGCTTGTACCGTTGTGACACAAGTAATTGCGGCTGTGGCAAGTAGCCAGTACGGTGGACAGTCTGTGGATGTGCGTCATTTGGGCAAGTATCTTCGTAAGAGCGCAGACAAGTATCGTGCACGTTATGAGGAAAAATTCGGTGACTCCATGAGTGAGGAAGTTATCGAGCAAATGGTGGAAGAGCGTGTGAATGACGAACTTCGTTCCGGTGTCCAGACCATTCAGTATCAGATTAATACATTGATGACTACCAATGGCCAGTCTCCATTTGTGACATTATTCTTGAATTTGGATAAAAACGATGAATACATCGAGGAAAATGCGAAGATTATTGAAGAGATTCTTCGTCAGAGATTAGAGGGAATTAAAAATGAAAAGGGTGTTTATGTGACACCGGCATTTCCAAAGTTGATTTATGTGTTGGACGAGCACAATTGTCTCAAGGGCGGAAAATATGACTACATAACGAAATTAGCAGTACGTTGTTCTGCAAAACGTTTGTATCCGGATTATATTTCTGCGAAAAAGATGCGTGAAAATTATGAAGGAAATGTGTTTAGCTGTATGGGATGCCGTAGCTTCCTTTCCACATGGCAGGATAAAGAAGGCAATTATAAATGGGAAGGACGTTTCAACCAGGGTGTTGTCAGCTTGAACCTTCCACAGATTGGAATTATGGCAAAAGGTAATATGGAGTATTTCTGGCAGTTGTTGGAAGAGAGACTGTCTCTCTGCTTCGAGGCATTGATGTGTCGTCATCATTCCTTGGAAGGCATTACTTCGGATGTTAGCCCGATTCATTGGCAGTATGGTGCCATTGCTCGTTTGAAAAAGGGTGAGCCAATTGATAAATTGTTGCATGACGGATATTCCACCATTTCTTTGGGATACATTGGTCTCTATGAAGTGACAAAGCTTATGACTGGCGAAAGTCATACGACAGAGAAGGGATTGGAGTTTGCCCTTCGTGTGATGAAACGTCTTCGTCGTGCTACCGATACATGGAAAGAGGAAACAGGACTTGGTTTTGGTCTTTACGGAACTCCGGCAGAATCTCTTTGCTATCGTTTTGCTGAGATTGATAAGAGCCGTTTTGGTGTCATTGAAGACGTTACGGATAAAGGATATTACACCAATTCCTATCACGTGGATGTTCGTGAGAAGATTGATGCCTTTAGCAAGTTCAATTTTGAAAGTCAGTTCCAGACCATTTCTTCCGGTGGAGCGATTTCCTATGTGGAGATTCCAAACTTGCAGAACAATTTGCCTGCATTGGAAGAGATCGTGAAGTTTATTTATGATAATATTCAGTACGCGGAGTTTAATACGAAGTCAGATTATTGTCATGTATGTGGATTTGACGGCGAGATTGTAATCAATGAAAAGCTGGAGTGGGAATGTCCAAACTGTGGCAACAAAGATCACAATAAAATGAATGTAACAAGAAGAACATGCGGATATCTCGGAGAAAATTTCTGGAATGTCGGCAAGACCAAGGAGATTAATTCACGAGTTCTGCATATATAACAAACGAAAAGAGGCGTTCACGTGAATTACGCAGATATAAAGCAATATGATGTAGCAAATGGACTTGGGGTGCGTGTTTCCATTTTTGTTAGCGGATGCACCCATCATTGTAAAGGGTGTTTTAATGCAGAAACCTGGGATTTCAATTTTGGGAAGCCATTTACGCAGAAGGAAATCGACAAAATCATCGAATATTTAGCTCCCGACTATGTGGCAGGATTGTCTGTCCTTGGAGGCGAGCCCTTTGAACTGTCGAATCAGGAAGGATTGTTGCCATTGCTGCGAAAAGTAAAGGAAACATATCCACAAAAGAACATTTGGTGTTTTTCCGGATATCTTTTTGATGAACAGATTCTAGGAGAAATGTGCCAAGAGTCGGAGATTACGAAGGAAATGATACAGTATATCGATATTTTAGTAGATGGAAAATTTGAGATAGAGAAGAAAAATCTCATGTTGCGTTTCCGGGGATCTGAAAACCAAAGAATTATCGATGTAAAACAGTCCTTAGCTTGTGGAGAAGTCGTTCATTGGGCACATGAAAATGAACGATAAACGGAAGGAAAGAAAAGAACAATGATTAATACAACAAAAGTAGCATTTACAAAGGTGGATGCCAATGCTCACGTACCGGTTTATGGGACGGAGTTTGCGGCAGGAGCTGATCTATATGCTTGCATGGATGAGCCAGTGACTATTGAAGCAGGTGAAACAGCATTTATTCATACGGGGATTGCCATGGCGATTCCAACTGGTCTGGTAGGCTTGATTTATGCGAGAAGTGGTTTGGCTTGTAAAAAAGGCTTGGCACCGGCGAATAAAGTAGGTGTCATTGATTCCGATTACCGTGGCGAGATTATGGTGGCACTTCACAATCATTCTCAGGAAGCTATTATAGTGGAAAGTGGTGAGCGTGTGGCACAGATGGTCATTGCTCCGTACGTATTCGCGGATTATGAAGAAGTAGATGACTTGGATGAAACTAAGCGTGGCGAAGGTGGATTCGGATCAACAGGATCGAAATAACGTTATTGAGGAAAAGTCTCAATAACGCAAGGAAGTTTTTGTTGACAAGGAGTGGAAAAATTTGTTATAGTAAAAACACCATGTGAGGGAGTAGTTTGCACAGTGGTTATGATTGTGTGATATGTCAACATACTGTCCGAGATGTTCGGTCTGGCATATCTTAATGAATGAGACTCACGTAGGGCATTTTATAATGCTCTACGTGGGTCTTTTTGTATGAATGGAAGAATGAAATGAATGGAGGAAGTTATGTTTTTAGAAATCAATGATTTAAAGAAGAGTTTTGGAAATGAAGGGAATCGGAATGAAGTGTTGAAGGGGATTTCTTTTTCGGTGGAAAAGGGTGATATCTGTGTTCTTTTGGGACCATCTGGTTCAGGAAAATCAACGTTGCTAAACATCATTGGAGGAATCGATGACGCGGATAGCGGGTATGTGGCAATTGATGGTGAAAAGATGGCAAATATGAACGAAACGGAATTGACCAGATATCGAAGAACGCATCTTGGATACATTTTTCAGATGTACAATTTGATTCCGAACTTGAATGTAAAAGAAAATATCGAAGTAGGGGCGTATCTAAGTGATTCCCCGCTGGAGATTAACGAGTTATTGAAAACGTTGGGACTTTATGAGCATCGTCACAAATTGCCAAATCAGCTTTCCGGAGGACAGCAACAAAGGACTGCCATTGGGCGAGCGATTGTAAAAAATCCGGATATCTTACTTTGTGATGAACCAACCGGAGCACTGGATTATAATACGTCTAAGGACATTTTGAAGTTGATAGAAGAGGTGAATCAGAAATACGGAAATACCGTGATTATGGTAACTCATAATGACGCAATAAAAAATATGGCGGACCGTGTCATCCGATTACGTGATGGACAGATTCGTAAGGATTATCGCAATGAAGAAAAGATTCCAGCAGTGGATTTGGATTGGTAAAGGAGGGTGGATGAGATGAAGAATCCATTGATAAAACGTTTGCCGAGAGAATTAAAAAAAGATCTGGGAAAATACATGGTTATTTTCCTGTTTATGACATTGACCATCGGATTTATCTCGGGATTTCTTGTGGCTGGCGGTAGCATGATGCAGGCTTACGAAGAAAGTTTTGGGAAATATAAGATTGAGGATGGACACTTTGTGTTAGATAGCGAACCTAAGACCTTTCAGAAGGAACGAATTGAAGAAAACGGTGTACGTTTATATGAAAATTTCTACAAGGAAGAAGAGGCGGATCATGATAAGGATGGGACAATGGATAGTACCATTCGGATTTACCACAGCAGAGAAGAGATAAATAAACTGTGCTTAATGGAGGGAGAATTTCCAGATCAAGAAAATGAGATTGTAGTGGATCGAATGTTTGCGGATAATAACAAGCTGACTCCCGGGGACACCATAAAAGTTGGCGGAAAACCGTTGGTGCTGAGTGGCTTGGTGGCATTTTCGGATTACAGTGCATTGTTTTCAGACAACAATGACAGCATGTTTGATGCGGTTAAATTTAGTGTGGCGTACATGACCAAGGAAGGTTATGATGCGTACCCGGAAGAACATCAAAAGTATACATATTCATGGAAATATAATTCGTCTCCGGTGAATGAAGAGGAAGAAAGGAAGATGGCAGAGGAGTTTATGGAGAATATGGCGAAGCAAGTATCTTCGTCGGGATTGGAGCTAGAAACCATCGTTCCAAGATATGCCAATCAAGCCATTCAGTTCACAGGAGATGATATGGGAAGCGATCGGATGATGATGATCGTGTTGCTGTATATGCTGATTGTCATTATGGCATTTGTATTTTCTGTTACGATTAAAAGTACCATTACCAGTGAAGCAGCGGTTATCGGTACCCTTCGTGCTTCCGGTTATACCAAAGGAGAAATTTTGCGCCATTATATGTCGGTGCCAATGATCGTTACAGTGGTGGCAGCTTTGGTAGGAAATATATTGGGATACACGTACTTTAAAAACGTAGTTGCGAATATGTACTACGGTTCCTATAGCCTGCCAACGTATGTGACGGTTTGGAATGCAGAGGCATTTTGGTTGACAACGGTAATTCCAATTTTGCTTATGCTGATTACCAATTTGTTTTCTTTAGTTCGTGTATTGCGATTGTCTCCGTTAAAATTTTTGCGAAGAGATTTGAAGCGTTCCAAGAGAAAAAAGGCCATTCGTTTGCCGGCATTTTCATTCTTTACACGATTTCGTTTGCGAATTATATTCCAGAACCGCTCAAGTTATGTGACTTTGTTTTTTGGACTTGTATTTGCTAGCGTATTATTGTTATTCGGTATGATGATGCCACCACTTTTTTCACATTATAAGGTGGAGGTTCTGGAGGATATGTTGGCAAAATATCAATATGTTTTGTCGCATCCGGTGGAGACCGAGCAGGAACTGGCGGAGAAATATTGTATGACCAGTTTGAATTATGAAGGCGACAATCGAGATGAGGATATTAGTGTATATGGCATCGAGGAGAATAGTCGGTATGTGGACGAGGAAATGCCGCAGGAAGGTGTGTGCATCTCCGATGGTTATGCAGAGAAATACCAGATTTCAGTGGGAGATACCATTACATTGAAAGATACATACGAGGAAGAAGAGTATTCTTTTCGCGTGACAAAGATAATGAAATATTCCGCGGGATTGGCGATTTTTATGAGTCGGGAAGCCTTCAACGAAACATTTGACATCGAGGTGGGATATTTTGATGTTGCATCATCGGATCCAACACTATTTTTGAAAAATACACTATCGTTGGAGGAAACAGAATATTTTACAGGATATTTTTCCAATGAAGAGATAACAGATATACGAGAGGAGTACATACAAGCCTGTGTGACAGAAGAGGATTTGACCAAAATATCCAGACAGATGGAAATATCCATGGGAAGCATGTTTGATATGGTAAATATATTTGCGGTAGTCATGGCAGCGTTATTGATCTATCTGTTAACAAAACTGATTTTGGAAAAAAATAGTAATTCTATTTCTATGGTTAAGATTTTGGGGTATGAGGATAAAGAAATTGCTCAATTGTATTTGGTGGCTACAACGTGGGTTGTTATTTTCTCGGTATCGTTTGGGTTTGTTATCTCGACGACGATTATTGCCATAATTTATCGAGTGATCATGATGGATTTCAATGGATGGTTGCCGTTATACATCGCGCCGGAAAAGTATCCACAGATGTTTTTGATGGTGCTTCTGGCGTACGGCGTGGTAGCCTATTTACAATTCCGACGAATTCGTAAGATTCCGATGGATGAAGCGCTGAAAAATGTAGAGTAGAGGGAAATGGAAAGGATGAAAAAAATGAAAACGAAACATTATATGGTGCGTGTGGGAAAATGTATGGTCTCTGGAATGTTGATTGTGAGTCTAATACTTGGAAATGGTGTACTTTTGAGAGCGGAAAAAAGAACTCGCGAGGAATCGGTGTATATCAATGCAGATGCCAATGGAAAATGTTTGCAAACCACGATTACAGAACGAGTGACTAACACTGAAAGCAATGAACTGGTGGAGGAAAATACGTATGAGGGGAATGACGCCAAGGATTTACCAGTGGATGTGGCGATTTCCTATAAGTTGGAGGGGAAAGAAATCCAACCCGAGGAGTTGGCAGGAAAAAGTGGAAAGGTAAGCATCACGGTGTCCTATACAAATCGATCTGCGGTGCAAAAGAAGATAAATGGGAAAAAGGAAGAACTATATACACCATTTTTAATGGCAACGATTGTTGTTTTGCCTGCAGAACAGTTTTCTAATATAAAAATTGATACCGGAAAAGTTTTGGGTCAGGAAAGTAATTATATGGTAATTGGGTATGGTCTCCCGGGGATTGCAGATAGCCTGAATATTGAGGATGAGGAATTGTTGGAGAAGGTTCCGGAAGCGTTTACCATTACTGCGGATACTACGAATTTTGAGATGGAAAGTACATTTACTTATGCCAGCGCGGAGATTTTTTCGGAATTTGATCTCGATGATAACTCCATTCTGGATGATGTGGAAGAAGGCATTGAGTTATTGACGGATTCTTCTGAGGAGTTGGTGGAAGGATCCGAAAAAATATCAGATTCGGTTCTTCAGTTCAAGAAAAGTTTTGCGGAATACGCGAAGGGAGAAAAGGGACTGAATCAAGGAATCAAAAAACTTACCAAAGGTGGAAAAACGTTACAAAAGGGAATCAATGGGTATGTATCAGGGACCAATTCCCTTGTGACAGGAGTACAGACCTATGTATCAGCGACAAAAAAGATTACGGACGGAACCCAGTCGTTGTACAATGGGATGAAGGATATGCCGGCTAGTTATAGCACGTTTTCTACTGGATTACAGAATTACACAGCAGCGGTGGATGCACTGGCGAAGGAGGAGACAGGAACGGCTTTGAAAAATGGTGCATCGGCTGTGGCAACAGGAATTGGTACCGTGAACACAAGCTTGACAACGTTGGAGAAAAGTTATGAAACGTATGCTGCATCCATTGCTACCATTCGAGAACAAGCAAATGCATGCACGGATGAAGCGCAGAAAGAAGCGTTGCTGACCAGCGCAGAGGAATTGGAAACGTTATTGGAAGGTCAGAAGGCGACGGTGACAGCATTAAAGTCAGCTACTTCGAGCGAAAGTGATTTGAAGAAGGGAGCAGATCAGCTCTCTACAGGTGTAACTCAGATGGTGGAAGGTGTTCAAGGGGTATCTGCAAATTCTCAGACATTGCGTCATTCAGATGCACAGATTTCTGCGGGAATTACATCGATTGTGGAGAACGGAAAGAAATTGAGCGAAGGAAGTAACCAGTTGAGTCAGAGCAATACCCAATTGCTAAATGGAGCAAAGAAAATCAAAAAGGCAGGAAAATCCATGAAGACCGGCGGAAGCGGACTTGTGAAGGGAATGAAAAAATTAAAGAAAGGAAGCAATTCCATTCATACGGCTACAGAAAAAATATCCGATGGAGTGTCTTTGTTGAATCAAGGGACAAAGGGGTTGGCAAAGGGAATGAGTCAGTTTGATAAGAAAGGAATTCAGAAGCTTGAAACAATGTATCAAGAGGATTTTCTTGGAATGAAGAATCGTCTTTCTGCATTGGTTGATTGTGCGAAGGAGTACAAGGCATATACTGAGAATGAAGAAGATTTGGAGGGAAGTGTTCGCTTTATCATTGAGACAGAGGGCGTAAAAGTACAGTAACTGCACCGATGTAAGATGGAAAAGGGCATTGTAAATTCGCTGGTTGTTGTGTTACAATAGGTTCAGAAAAATGTAAAGTAAGGACGAGTATTTAGCATGAATTACAATGACAGCATTCGAACCATCAAAGGCGTGGGGGAAAAGGCGGAAAAAGCATTTCATAAACTGAATATACGAGAGGTAGGAGATTTGTTAGAACACTATCCAAGAGATTATGATGAATTTCATGATCTGGTTCCGATTCGCGAACTAAAGGAAGGGAGTGTGATGGCAATCGAAGGAGTTCTTCGCAGAAAGCCTTCGGTGAAAACTACCTCTCGTTTGAAAATTATTACGGCGTTTGTGGAAGATGAGACAGGAGTTGTGCAGGTGACGTGGTTTAATATGCCGTTTCTTGTGAGTCGCCTAAAAATGGGGACAAGGTACATTCTTCGTGGACGTGTTGGGATTCGCAATGGAAAATTTGTGTTGGAACAACCCCAAATGTACAACAAAAATGAATTCTATAAAAAAGTGGGAAAAATGCTACCAATTTATCCGCTGACCGCAGGACTTACCAATCATCAGATGACCAAAGCGGTCACAACGGCGGTATCCCAGTGCGAGGGTGTGGTGGAATTTTTGCCTGCGGAGATTCGGACGAGACATCATCTGATCGGTTATCGCAAAGCAGTGCAAGACATTCATTTCCCAAAAAATCGTGTGGATTATATGAAGGCAAGGAAGCGTCTGGCGTTTGATGAGATTTTTTTGTATCAGGCAGCATTGCGCGCCATTCGCCTTCAAAACTACCATGAAAGCTGTCATGTGATGGAGCCGAAACAAGAGGTGGAAGAGTTTTTGGGGGATCTTCCTTTTGCTTTGACAGGGGCACAAAAGCGTGTGTATGAAGAGATTGTAACGGATATGACCAGTGGAACTGTCATGAATCGTCTTGTGCAAGGAGATGTGGGATCCGGAAAGACGGTTGTGGCGGTATTGGCGCTTTATCTTGCTGTGTGCAATGGAAAGCAAGGGGCTTTTATGGTGCCGACCGAAGTGCTGGCAACTCAGCATTACGAATCTTTGCAAAAAATGTTGGGAAAACGGGGGGTACGTGTTGGGCTTTTGACAGGTTCTTTGACGGCAAAACAAAAGCGAGAAGGAAAAGAAAAACTGACCGCAGGTGAGTGGGATATCGTCGTGGGAACCCATGCGATTTTGCAGGACAACGTGGAGTTTCAGTCGTTGGCATTGGTCATTACCGATGAGCAGCATCGCTTTGGCGTACGTCAGCGCGAGACGTTATCCGAAAAGGGGGACGCTCCCCATGTACTGGCTATGAGTGCTACCCCGATTCCGCGAACGTTGGCATTGGTGCTTTATGGCGATATGGATTTGTCTGTGATGGACGAATTGCCGGCCAATCGTCTTCCAATCAAAAATTGTGTGGTGGGGACAGAATATCGTCCCAATGCTTATAAATTTATGAAGGAGCAGATGGAACAAGGACATCAGGTCTATATTATTTGTCCGATGGTTGATGAGAGTGAGGAACTGGAATTAGAAAATGTCACGCTGTATACGGAGCAGTTGCGTGAAATGTTCCAGGGGATTGCTGTGGTGGATTGTCTTCATGGTAAAATGAAACCAAAGGAAAAAAATGATGTTATGGGACGTTTTTCTAAGGGGGATACGGATATTCTTGTGTCTACAACTGTGATTGAAGTGGGAATTGATGTGCCAAATGCCACGGTCATGATGATTGAAAATGCAGAGCGGTTTGGACTTGCCCAGTTGCACCAGCTTCGTGGGCGGGTTGGACGCGGAGATGCACAATCCTATTGTATTCTCATGTATGGAAATGATTCAAAAGAAGCGAAGGAACGTCTGGGAATACTGGCAGGGTCAAACGATGGGTTCCATATTGCTAGAGAAGACCTGAAATTGCGTGGACAAGGGGATTTCTTTGGTGTGATGCAAAGCGGAGATAAGTTGTTTAAATTGGCAGATATATATGAGGATGCAGATCTTCTTACCGTGGCAAATGAAGAAGCAAAGACCTATGACTTTGACGAAATCAGTCGTTTCTATGCGAAGAACCGTAGATTGAGTGAAAAACTGAATCATTATATGGGAAAAGTCTCGTTATAACTTTCCGTAGAAAATAGTTGAAAAAAAATGGGTTTTATTATACAATAGTAGAAAAACGGAAAAAGGTGAGGGACAAATATGCGCGTGATTGCGGGAAAAGCAAGACGGTTGCCGTTGATTACACCAGAGGGGAAAGATACAAGGCCGACAACGGACCGAATTAAAGAGACATTGTTTAATGTGATTCAAGATGATATACCAGGATGTATGTTTCTGGATCTCTTTAGTGGGAGCGGTGCCATCGGGATTGAGGCATTGAGTCGTGGGGCAAAAAAGGCATATTTGGTCGAGTTTGGAAAAGAACCTCTTCGCTGTATCAAAGCGAATCTTACAAAAACAAGATTGACAGAGGATGCGGTTGTACTTCCAGTGGAAGTTACGTATGCCATATCAAAGTTGGAAAAAATGGGACAAGTTTTTGATATTGTTTATGCGGATCCCCCATATCAAAAGGAATTTGAGCCGAAGATATTGGATTTGCTTGGTCGGTCTTCTATTGTAGCAGAGGATACGCTGGTGGTGTTGGAGTCTGCGCTTGAAACGGAAGTGGATTATGTGGATGAAAATATCTATGAGATTGTGAAGATAAAGGAATATAAGACAAATAAACACGTTTTTTTACGAGTGAGATAAGGATTAATGGAAGAAAGGAAGTTAATACGTATGAACCCTTCAAGAATCGAGAGAGCGATTGATGAGATTTATGAATATGTGGAAAATTGTAAACCAGCGAAGCTATCACCGAATAAGGTGACAGTGGCAAAGGATGAGTTGTATGATTTGCTGGATGCGCTTCGTATGTGTGCGCCGGACGAGATAAAACGATACCAAAAGATTATTAACAATCGGGATGAGATTTTGGGTGAAGCGCAGGCGCAAGCGGAGAAAATAAAAAGCCAAGCTGAGGCTGAGACAAAACAGCTGTTGGATCAAAATGAACTGGTTCAGACAGCGTATGCCCAGGCCGAACAGATCATTCAGCAAGCACAGGCGCAGGCTGAACAGATATTAAATCAGGCAATCAGCGAGAGTGATCAGGTTCGTACCTCTGCTCTGTATTATACCAGTGATCTTCTTGGTGAGGCGGGACGTAATATCGAGACATCTCTTCGTGAAATGGAGAGTAAGTCTACGATGTTGATTAGTGCCTTGAAGAAAGATATTGAACTGATCAAGAGCAATCGAGCTGAATTGAAAGCGCAGATTGACGGAACTCTTCCAGAGGAGGAAGAAGTGGCTGCGGCAGAGCAACCTGTGGCAGAGAAGTCAGAAGAATAAAACGCCTAGAAGTAGTGCAAAGATACTGCTGAGTACTTTGATTGCGATATAATGGAGAATAGATAATCCTGTTTTTTGTAGTACACCATTGGTCTGTGCCGCTGCGGACAGACCGCCAAAAGTGGTGGCGGCAAGACTCAGGGTTATTTTTGTTGTTTCGGAAAATCCATATAGGGCAAGATTTGTTGTTCCAGTGGTGATTTCCAGTAAGCTACAGAAAAGGAGTTGTAGCGATTCTGGGAGATGGGGGATGGCTTGGAACAAGGCGGTGATGATTGAAAAAAGCATGATATACCCACCGATTTTTAGTAACAAAAGCGCGGAATTGGTGATTTCTATATCCATTTGCTGAAGCAGATTTTTTTGCTGTATAATGGACATTGAGTGAGTGGGGAGTGAAGCTTTCTTTTTTTCTTTTTGTAAAAAACAAAGCACGAAAAGAAAGCTTCCTAAAAAGGAAGACAGAAGTACAAGAAAGAAAAAAAGATATCTTTCATTTTCAAGGGAAAGCAGATTGTCGGCGATAAAGAAAAGAATAAACATGGGGCTAGGATTGTTGGTAAAACCTGCGAAAAAAGTTGCTTGGCGTCGGGAGAGAGAACCGTCTAGGTAAAGTTCTCCGGAAATCTTGGCGCCGATGGGGTAACCGGATAAAATGCCTGCCAAAAGAAGTAGGTATTTGTAAGGGGTTCCCTGAACTCGAGTGCGTAGTAGAGAGGTTAGCACAGAAAATGGGAGCAAAGAGGGGACGAGTATGGTTCCCCACAAAATCAGACCGTTTTTGCTTCCCTCTGTGGCGATTTCGGGGCACAATAAAAGGATAGCAAGGAGAATAAAGAGAATGAATGGCATGGCATGATATCCTCAATGTTGTTTGCTAATATGTATGAATAAAAGCAGACAAATATGAAAAGAATAATTAAAGTGAGGATATAAATTATATTTGGTATTGAAATTTAGAGACAACAGTTGTATAATGACTATGTACGAGTTTTATTTAAATAAACAGAAGGAAGGAAATGGAAAATGAAAGTATTAGTAGTCAATTGTGGAAGTACTACCTTGAAGTATCAGGTGATTGATTCTGAGACAGAGCAGGCACTTGCTGTAGGTATTTGTGAGAGAATTGGAATTAAGGATGGTCGTTTAAAACATACTCCAGCTGGTGGTGAGAAAGAACTGATTCAGAAAGATATGCCGGATCATTCTGTAGCAATCCAGTTGGTATTGGATACATTGACAGATGAAAAATATGGCGTGATTAAAGATTTGTCTGAGATTGGTGCAATTGGACATCGTGTTGTACATGGTGGTGAGAAATTTGCTTCTTCTGTACTGATTGATGATGATGTGTTGGCGGCGATTGAAGAGTGTACTCCATTGGCACCGCTACATAATCCAGCGAACTTGATTGGTATTCGTGCTTGTCAGCAATTGATGCCGGGTGTTCCTAATGTAGCAGTATTTGATACTGCATTCCATCAGACAATGGATCAAGTTGCTTATTTGTACGGTATTCCATATGAGTGCTATACAAAATACAAAATCCGTCGTTATGGTTTCCATGGTACAAGTCATAAGTTTGTATCTCATCGTGCAATCGAGTGCTTGGGCTTGGATCCTGAGAATTCGAAAGTGATTGTATGTCACTTGGGCGGTGGTGCTAGTGTTAGTGCTGTAAAAAATGGTAAATCCGTAGATACAAGTATGGGATTCACTCCATTGGAAGGTCTTATCATGGGAACTCGTTGTGGAGATTTGGATCCAGCAATTATTGAATATATGGCACATATTATGGACAAGTCTTTGGAAGAGGTTATGGAAATCTTGAACAAAGAGTCTGGTATGCTTGGTGTTTCTGAACTTTCCAGTGACTTCCGTGATTTGGAGGATGCTGCGAAAGAAGGAAATGAAGCGGCAATTCGTGCGGAGAGCACATTCAATTATCGTGTTGCGAAGTACATCGGTGCATACACAGCAGCGATGAATGGTGTTGATGCGATCATCTTTACCGCAGGTGTTGGTGAAAATAACCCAGCAATGCGTAAAGAGATTATTAATTATGTGGGTTACCTCGGATGTGAGATTGATGACGAGGAAAATGCAGTTCGTAGTGTAGAGAAAGTTGTGTCTACAGCAGACAGTAAAGTAAAAGTTATGGTTATCCCTACAAACGAAGAACTTATGATTGCAAGAGATACGGTTGCATTGGTAAAATAATTTTGTCATAATTTGAAAAAAGTGTTGACAAACTATACCAGTCTCGGTATAATTGTAGAAGTGTTTTGAGTTTTTAAGGAGGTGTAATGACATGTCGATTTGTCCTAAGAATAAATCTTCTAAAGCAAGAAGAGACAAACGTAGAGCAAACTGGAAGATGACTGCTCCTACTTTAGTTAAATGCAGCAAATGCGGAGAGTTGATGGTGCCACACAGAGTATGTAAAAACTGTGGAAGCTACAACAAAAAAGAAATTATTGCAACAGCTGAATAATGATAATTGATGATTATGAGAGTTCTCTTTTAAGAGGACTCTCTTTCATTTTGTGGAGAGTTTGGATAAATGTTGTTGACAGAAAATAAGATTCGGTGTATACTAACTGTATCGGTTGGAGTGATACAGTTGGTACGGTTAGTACAGTTTGGAGGTGAGAGCGTGATTCAAATTAACCCAACAAGTAATCAGCCTATTTTTGAGCAGATTATCTCACAAATCAAGACCGATGTTTTGAAGGGGTATTTAAAACCAGGAGATGCTTTGCCATCTGTTCGTAAATTGGCATTGCAACTTTCGGTGACTCCGGGAACGGTGGCGAAAGCCTACAGTGAGTTGGAGCATCAGGAGGTGATTGTGACCATTCGTGGAAAGGGAGCGTACATTGCGGAGAAGAGTAAGGTTCGTCCTTCCGAGTCGCAATTGGAACGAGGATTTGCGTGTTTCCACGAAGCTTGTATGGAACTGATTTATATGGGAGTAAGCCAGAGTGAAATGGTGGCGGAAGTTCAAAAGATATATACAAGTGTTGGACAATGACGTGTAACAAAAAGCAGAAAAGAGGTATCGTATGATTGAAGTTAAAAATGTGACAAAGGCGTATGATAAGGGTGGGAAACCAGCGATCGAAAATATGTCCTTTCGTGTAAAACCCGGGCAGATTCATGGTTTGATTGGGCCGAATGGCTCGGGAAAGACGACATTGATTAAATGCTTAACTGGAATTTTGCGTCCGGATGAAGGGGAAGTGTTATATAAAGGAGAGCCGGTGTATGACAATCCTTCGGCTAAGACGCGAATTGGGTATGTGGCGGATAATTGCAATTTCTTCCCTACCTATAAAGTGATGGATATGGTGAAGTTTTTTGATGGGATGTATGAGGAATTTGATCCGGATGAATTCGAAAAGCTAAATAAAGTTTTTGAGATTCCGGTGAAACGTAAAATCGGTCAGCTTTCCAAAGGGCAGAAGATGCGAGTGTCGTTTATGTTGAATATGGCGATGAAACCAGATGTGCTTGTGATGGATGAGCCGACGTCAGGATTAGATGCCATTGCGAAAGCGGACTTGTTAGAGCAGGTGGTTACGAAGGTGGAGTATGACGAAACAGCGGTAATTATTTCGACACATCATCTTTATGAATTGGAAAAGATATGTGATACCGTTACGATGATGAGTGTCGGGAATACGCAGTTCCAAGGAGATTTGGATGCGGCGAAAGAGCAAATCGGAAAGTACCAGGTGGTTTGGAAAGGTGGCTTACCGGAAGGTGTGCTGAATGATCCTCGCATTGTGAACTATTCCAATTTGGGAAGTGTGTATACCTTTTTGTGGGATAATGGTGACCAAAGGAAAGAAGCAGATCAAGACGATGCGGTGCGTTACTTTTTAGGAAAAGGAGCGGAGATTGCAGAGCGAATCGAGATTTCTTTGGAAGAGTTGTTTATTTATTCGAATAAGAGGAGGGCGAATGATGAATAAGGCGATAATGACATATGGGAAACGAGAACTGAAGAAGGTTATCGTGCTTCCGATTCTTGCAGTGCTCTATATTGTGCTTTTGTTTTTGCTACATGGAATTTTAGTGAGTGGGGAAAGCTATGCTCAATACGTGGCACATGGCTTTCCGGGAGTTGCTGGTATCTATGGAACAGGAGATTTGTATTTTCATTATTTGTGTGAACGTATCATGCCAGATTTTACTTGGTTAACAGCAATCTTTTTTGTTGTGTTCTTGGTTCAACGCTTGTTCTATCTGGAAAACCGTGATGGCGTGTCGGATTTCTTGAGAGTATTGCCAATCCGGGAAAGAGAAAAAACTCTCGTGAAATTAACCATCGGAGAGTCTTTGATTTTGTTTTATGCCTTATTGTTCGGCATTGCAGGAACCATTTCGTACAAATGTGTCAATCCAAGCTTACGATTTCGGAGTGAAATAATAATGAATGGTTCGACGGATACCAATGGATTGCTTGTATTGTGGCAAATGGCGTCGTTAATGTTTGTAACGATGAGTGCGATGTTCTTGGTTTATTATCTGGCACAATGTTGCATTCATCACCGTGCCTTGGCTTTTGTGATTGGAACAGGAGTGTTAGGAGTGCCAGCGTTGATATCATATGCTTTGAATCAGATTTTGTCGACGGATGCTTCTTGGAATGACGTGACGTTTGCTATTGTCATACCATATCCAGAAGCGGATACAGGTGCATATTTGGAATCCTGGAATACTTATATTGAGAAGTATGTAGTTCAATGGAAATGGTATCCGTCTGCGATGGTGTTTTGGTTGTGCGTATGCGTTTTGATAGGAATATTGATTGCTGTTGCGGTAAAATGTCGTTGGAATATCAAAGAGTCTTCGAATCGACTGATAAATTCGGGATATGTTTGCACCTTTATCATATCGGGGGTTACATTCTGTGTAGCTCTTTCTGTAGCGATGTTGAGAACAGCCGCGATGATGAGTGGAATGAACTTGTCGGATGTTACAAGGTCGTTTATGATTGTTCTATTTGGACTTTGGATTTTGATGTTTGGCATAGCACAGCTTGTTCGGGTGTTGTATCAAATGCGAGTAAAAAACAATAGATAGGAGTGAGATATGTATGAAAAAAGAAGTCTTTAGGACGTTGGTATTTGCATTGCTTGTACCGGTTTTGTTTCTGGTGGTATGGTGTGTAAATTATCCGAAAAGTATTGTAGCGAGAGATTTGGATAAAGAACTTGAAAGTGATAGTAACAGAAGTACAATTATGGTAACGGATATCATGGGGCGTGGTTATGTGAAATACCAGGAATTGCCTGAAAAATTGGTTTTGCTAGGCGGAGAATCTATGCTTGTGAGTAAGACGTATGATGAAGAAACGGAAGAGCTTCGAGAGGTTCCGGTGGATTTTGTGTCGTTGTTAGATGCAAAGAACTTGAAGAAGGTGCAGGATCAAATTGTTGCTGAAGGTTTTTCGGAAGATGCGTCAGGAGGAATGGAATTTGTCTTTGATGATAAACAAAATAAGTTTACTTGTACAGAGATGATTCAGCGAATTGAGTCCTTAGGGTTTGACGGTTTTTCGCAACGAATCGAGGAAATAGAGAAATGTGTTGCGAGGAATAGTGAAAGTGCCACACAATCGGGAGATGATGAAAATGCGTATTGGGAAAGCGATTGGGAGAGTTACTATGCGGATTGTCAAGGGGTTCGTTTTTTGTTTGAACGAACTAGTTGGAAGACGTTTCAAGTGACTGTGAATGCGAATTTATCTTGGTGTTATGCGCCACAGAAGTACTTGCCTTTTATTCAACAGGCGACGGAATCGGGAGATTATTATTTGATTTCCAGTTGTGTGGGTGGGGAAAAAGAGGTTCTTACCTTTGCGAAAAATAACACAATTACGGATTTGTGTTATATGTATAAGAAAGATGATGCAACAAGTTCCTTGACTCGAGGAAGAGCGTTTTCCTTTGTGTTTGATGAAAATGGTCAGTTGGTGGATGGATTCTCTGTTAGTGCGAGGACAAATCCGGAGTTTGATGAGACGGATCGAGCCTTTTGGGAGAAGATGACGAAAGAGCTTGGAAAAGAGTTGAGAGAGAAACCGATAGTGGTGGATAGTAATTCTTTTCTTATCTATCGGACAAAATAATGAATCCAAGGAAGAGGAGTTGGTTTGCTGATAAGCGAACCAACTCCGTTCTTGTTTTTTGTGTAAAACAAAAAGAAGCTTTGAATCATCAAAGCTTCTTTTATGCGGATGGTGGGACTTGAACCCACACGAGGTCACCCCCGCAAGATTTTGAGTCTTGTGCGTCTGCCATTCCGCCACATCCGCGAATGTGAACTGTCCGTCACAACACTCAGTATATTATCATCTTTTTTTGGGTTTGTCAATAACTTTTGCAAAAAAAGTTTAAAAAAATTCAAAAAATTATGCGTTGTAATATTCCATGTAATCAAAAGCTGCGAAAGTACGGCTTTCGGAACCGTTTGCTGTGGCGTAAATTCCCATTGTATTTCCTACAAAACCACCAGCAACATCGGTGCAAAGAATCTTTCCGTCTACCTTATCGATGATGGTGGTGAATGATTTGCCATCGGTACTGTAGGAGAAAGAAAGGTTTTGCATATCTGCTTCCAAGCGTAACTTCATATTAGAATATTTGTTATCCAGCAAAATTGTTTTTATTGTTTCTGTTTTTCCATCCTGCGTCTTTAAAATAGAAAGAACAGAATTGTTTCCATCCGTTCCGACAAGACATTGGTAATTGAAAGCAGCGTTTTGGAATATCGCGATACCAGCTTGCTCATTTGGTGCTGTAGGTGAAAATTCTAGTGCTGTTTCAAGTCGGAAGGAGAATCCTGTCTGGCGCGTGCAGACATAGGATGGCTTGCCGTCGGAAGAGAGGCAATCTGCGCCGCACTTCATGGAAAGATATCCAGGTTTTTGGGTCAGAGAATAATTTTCTTCGATTGGATTTCTTAAGTACATAAAATGCATTGGAAGAGTATCGGAGTTGAAATCTTCTTTTGTAGGTACCGGCGGTGCGAAGAACAGTGGAAGGTCAGGTGCCTGAACCGTGTCTTCTACGATACCTTTTCCTGGGTTAATGACTGGCCAGTCACCGTCCCAGGTAAATGGAACAAGATAGGTTTCGCGTCCCATGTTACGGTGGTAGCCACCGTATGGTCTGGAAGCAAGAAGTACCATCCACCACTCCCCATTTTGGGTCTCAACGATATCGGGATGTCCAACGTTTACGATTGGATAGTCGTATCCGAGATGACGATGTGTCATGATCGGGTTGCCGCGATGACCTTCGAATGGTTCAAAAAGACTTTTGCTACGAGCAATGGAAATGGCATGCTCGTGAGCGGTACCAGCTTCGGAAATGAGTAAGTAATACCAACCATTCTTCTTATATATATGAGGACCTTCTGGCCATTCTACGCCCCGGAGTGCTCCGTGCCAAGCAGGATAACTATCGCCCACTAGTTTCATTGTGTTTAAATCAAGCTCTTGGATGTAGATTTCATTGTCTCCGAAGTAACGTGCACCTTCGCGACGTGGTTTTGTGCCGCAGTAGTAGCACTTTCCGTCGTCGTCAAAGAAAAGGGAAGGGTCGATGCCTTCGGAACCAAGAGGGTAAGGATCGGACCAAGGGCCGGCTGGATCAGTGGCTGTTACGATAAAGTTTCCTAACTCATTGCTTACGTTTGTTGTTATCATATAGAAGGTTCCATCATGATAACGAAGAGTTGGTGCAAAGATTCCTTCGCTTACTTCGGATTTCCCTAATGGAAGCTGAGAAGGACGATCCAGCGCGTTTCCAATCTGTTCCCAGTGAATCAAATCTTTGCTATGGAAAATCGGTACCCCTGGGAAATAAGCAAAAGTCGAGGTGGCGAGATAGTAGTCGTCGCCAACGCGACATATTGTCGGATCGGGATAAAATCCGGGTAAAATCGGATTTGAATGCAAGTTCATACTTTTCATCTTGAAATCTCCTTTATAAAAAATGTATAAAAATATTTTAATATAAGAAGAAACCAAAGTAAATAGCAATCACAAAAATGTCAAATGTTATTCATTTTTTAGTCATTTTTCATAAAAAAAATGTTCAAAACTATAGACATGTCACAAAAATAATGCTATACTAGAATACAAACTGTATACAAATTATACAAAGAATTCAAATGTGCGTTTCAAAAAAACATGTTTTTTTGTGCGAAACGCATAAAAAAGAGAAAGGGCGAAAGGAGATTGCGACAGCTATGTCAAAGTTGATGAAGAAAAAAGGCTTAGTGACATTTCTCGTAATTGTGCTTGTGATTGCTGCGGTAGTGGCGTATTTCAAGTTAAAGGGAGATGACATAAGCGACAACTCCGACAAGTACAAAGGCGTGGATCTTGAAGCGACAAACAGTGAATATGGTCGAAGTGACACATATGACTTGTATGCAACAGAGCATGGAGATGTTACGCCGGCAGGTGAGGAAAACACCTATGAGGTAGATGTTTTCGGTTATTCCGATAATAGCAATGCTTCAAAAAGAACCAATGTAGGTCCTTCTGATGATATGTCAGAGGCACTGCAGATTCCGGAAGAAGGATATGTGCAGTACGATGTTGATGTGAAAGAGGCAGGATACTACAACCTTTTCGCGGAATACTATCCAACAACAGATTCGGATGACCGTGGAATTGCAATTGAAACAAAGGTTGAGATTAATGGCGAGGTTCCATTTAGTGGAGCGGATGCGATATCTTTTGAACGAGTTTACACAGATGAATCTGAACCGACAAAAGATAACCAAGGAAATGAGATCCGTGCAAAACAGATCGAAGATCCAAATCGTGGCTGGATGTCATCTTATTTCTCGGATGCGACAGGATACGAAGTAGAGCCATATCGATTCTGGTTGAATGAAGGTACGAATACAATTCGTTTGACAAGTGTGAATGAAAAATTTGTGATTCGTAAATTGGTAGTTGGTAATAAGGAAGTGACTCCTACGTATGAAGAATATGCAGCGGCAAATTCCGGAAAAGCTAACAATACTCAGACTGGATATATTCAGAAGATTCAGGGCGAGACTGCCATTCGTCGTTCGTCACCTTCTCTGTATCCTACATATGACAGAACATCAAGTGATACAGAGTATCAGGATAAATCTGGTAAGGTTACAACAGGTAACACGGATAAGCAGGTGTTGAATGTAATCGGTGGTACTCAGTGGAAAGTTGCAAACGACTGGCTGGAATGGGAAATGGAAGTTCCGGAAGAAGGCGACTATGTAATTGGTATCAAAGGTCGTCAGGGATACAACCGTGGTTATATTGCAAACCGTGCGTTGTACATTGATGGTGAAATTCCGTTTGAAGAGGTTTCCCAGATTCGTTTCACGTACAATACCACATGGCAGATGACATGCTTACAGAATGAGAAAGGTGAGCCATACAAGTTCCACCTTACTGCTGGAAAGCATACGATTCGTTTGAAAAATACTCTTGGAGAGCTTGGTGATTATTTGTCACAGCTTTCGGATAGTGTATTTAATATGAACAAAATGTACCGTACAATTCTTGTATTGACCGGTACTGAGCCGGATGAGTTCCGTGACTACCAAATCGAGAAAGTATATCCGGAAGTTATCGAAGCGATGGAGATTGAATCCAAACGTCTTTATAAACTTGTTGATCAGGTAACTGCTTATGCAGGTGAGAAGAGTGGAGAGATTTCGGTTGCTCAGACATTGGCTGCACAGATGGAGAAGTTTGTGGATCGTCCGGATAAGATTCCTTCAACTTTGAAAAACTTCAAAGAAAATGTAAGTTCTCTTGGAACATCCATTAATAACATGAGTGCTGCTGCGATGGATATCGATTATATTGTACTTGCTGATAGCAAGAAGACAATTCCGGAAGTGAATGAAAATGGTTTTGACAAAGTGGTGCATGAGAGTGTTCTCTTTATTAATTCCTTCCGTAAAGATTCTTCTGCACTTGGTAACGTATATGATTCGGATGATAAAGACGTTATCGATGTATGGATTACTGCTGGTCGTGACCAGAGTACGATTTTGAAAAACATGGTTGACCAGATCTTTACACCACAAACGGGAATTAAAGTTAACGTTAAGTTGGTTGATGCGGCTAACACAGTAAGTTCTGCTGGTGTAAATGCGATGCTTCCAGCGGTAATTTCTGGATTTGGTCCGGATGTTGCACTTTGTATTGCGCAGACGGAGCCAGTAAACTATGCATTGAGAAATGCGGTTGTAGATTTGACACAGTTTGAGGAGTTGGATCAGGTTCTTTCCGAATACTATCCAAGCTCTTATGAGTCTTATAAATTTAATGGTGGTATCTATGGATTGCCAGAGACTCAGAATTACAATGTATTGTTTTATCGTACCGACATCATGGAGGATCTTCAGATTAATGTAGAAGAAGATGTGAATACATGGCAGGATGTGATCGAGACACTTCCTATCTTGCAGAAAAACAGTATGACATTTGCGGTTCCTTCCGTAGAACGTAAGATTGGTAATACAACCAACCCAGACCTTGCAAACTATTATGCACAGCTGTATCAGAGAGGTGGTTCCCTCTACGATGCAGAAGCAATGCAGACATTGATTGGCGAGCCAGAAGGTGTAGAGGCATTTGAGTTCTATACAAAACTCTTTACAAACTACAAACTTGAGAAACAGTATGACTTTGTAAACCGTTTCCGAAGCGGTGAAATGCCAATTGGTGTAGCGGATTACAATAACTTTAATACGCTGGCTGTATTTGCGCCTGAGATCAAAGGTCTTTGGAATTTTGCTATGATTCCTGGTGTAGAGCAGGAAGATGGTACAATCAATCGAGCTGTTCAGTCTTGGGGTACATGTTCTATGATGCTTCGTGGTGCGGAAGAGCGCGGTAAGAAAGAAATCAGTTGGGAGTTCTTGAAATGGTGGGCAAGTGCTGAAACTCAGGCAAACTATGCAAATGAACTTGAGGCTGTTATGGGTGCTTCTGCTCGTTATGCTACAGCGAATAAAGTTACATTTGATACATTGTCTTGGAGTAGCAAAGAGTCTGCTGCGCTGAAAGAACAGTGGGAGCAGGCATTTGGACTCCCAGAGGTTGCTGGTGGATATTATACTTCTCGTCATATTACGAATGCCATTCGTAAGGTTATGAATGAAAATGAAGATCCACGAGAGACCATTCTTGACTATGAGATTACAATTGATAAAGAGCTTACAAATAAACGTAAAGAGTTCGGTTTGAAGACGTTACCGGAAAATGAATAAAGAGAGGAGAGCGTAAAATGAAGTTTCTAGGAAAATATATGCAGATAAAGAAACGGAATATCGGAATTGCCTGGAAAAAAGCAAAAATGTCTAAGACATGTTATTTGTTCCTTCTTCCATATGCAATTGTGTTTACTGCGTTCTATATCTTGCCGGTATGTATGTCTATTTTTTACAGTTTTACATACTATAACGTATTGGAGCCAGCAAAGTTTATTGCTTTAGAAAACTATATTGACTTGCTTCTTGCGGATGACGTATTCCTGATTGCGATTAAGAATACATTTCTTTTGGCAGCGATTACGGGACCACTTGGATATATCATGTCATTTATCTTTGCTTGGTTTATCAATGAGTTGCCAAGATACATACGTGCGTTTGCGGTATGTGTGTTCTATGCGCCTACGATTTCTGGTCAGGCGTACATGGTGTGGTCCATCTTGTTTAGTGGAGATGCTTACGGTTACGTAAATGCATTTTTGATCAAGTTTGGTATCATTAATGAGCCGATTTTGTGGCTGACAGATGTTAAGTATATGATGAGTGTTGTAATTATTATCGTACTTTGGATGAGTCTTGGTACTGGATTCCTTTCCTTTGTGGCGGGACTTCAGGGTATCGATGCTTCCCAGTTTGAGGCTGGTTATGTGGATGGTGTTAAAAACCGTTGGCAGGAGCTTTGGTACATTACATTGCCAAACATGAAGCCGATGCTTTTGTTCGGTGCGGTTATGGCGATTACACAGTCATTTGGTGTTGCGGATGTAACAATGGCACTTTGTGGTTTCCCAAGTACAGATTATGCGGCTCGTACAGTAGTTACTCACTTGATTGACTACGGTACCACACGATTTGAGATGGGATATGCATCTGCGATTGCGACAATTCTTTTCGTAGTAATGCTTGTTTGTAACAAAGCAATTCAGGCAATGCTTAGTAAAGTTGGAACTTGATAGGAGGTATAACAGCGATGAAATTAATCAAGCTCAAAAAGAGAAAACCAAATCGCTCCCGTGGTGGAGATTTGGGAATTTACATTATGTTAATCTTGTTTGGTTTGTTCTTTGTTATGCCTTTGGTATATGCCATAAGCAGTGCATTTAAACCACTGGATGAGATTTATCTCTATCCACCAAGATTCTTTGTAAAAAATCCGACATTTAACAACTTCCAGGACTTGCTGGTAGTAATGTCTAGTTCATATGTGCCATTTACCCGTTACGTGTTTAATACGGTGCTTACAACATTAGTTGGTACAGTAGGACATTTGTTGATTGGTTCTATGGCAGCGTATGTGCTTGCAAAATATGAGTTCCCAGGCGGAAACGGATTCTTTAACTTGATTCAGTCCGCGCTCATGTTTAACGTATATGTACTTCAGATTCCAACCTATTTGGTTATGACACATTTGGGATGGGTTGATACATATTTAGCATTGATTGTACCGGCATTTGCGATGCCTATGGGATTGTTCCTTATGAAACAGTTTATGGAGCAGATTCCGGATGCCTTGATTGAGGCGGCTAAGATTGACGGTGCGCGAGAGGGTAGAATATACTTGCAGATTGTTATGCCAAACGTAAAACCTGCTTGGCTGACAGTAACTATTTTCTCGGTTCAGAACCTTTGGAATGCAAAAGGTCAGGTATATATTTATTCTGAGGAATACAAGATGCTTCCTTATGCATTGCAGCAGATCATGGCGGGTGGTGTATCCCGTGCCGGTGTAGGATCTGCCGCTACCATGGTAGTAATGATGGTGCCAATTACTATCTTTATCATGGCGCAGAGTAACATTCTTGAAACAATGGCTAGCTCAGGTATTAAAGACTGATAAGGAGGATGAAAAATGAAAGTATGTAAGAGAATTACATCTGTGTTTGCATTGTTGCTTGTAGCGTCCATCCTTATAAGTACAGTGGAAATCGGAGCGACAAGCGCAGACGGAAATCATTATACATACATTTATGATTGTTGGGGATACGACAGAGAGTCTCCAGATGCATATTCCGTAACACGTACAATCACTGGTGCAGATTTTCCTTGTGGAAACTTTGTAGAACCGATGGGAATGTACGTAGATGGAACAGATATGTATGTTGTTGATACTGGTAACAGTAGAATCGTTCACTTCACATATGAAAATGATGTATTTACTTACATTGACGAAGTGAAGACTTTTAATAACAATGGTACAGAAGATTCTTTGAATAAGCCACAGGATGTGTTTGTGGATGCAGAGAAGAATATGTACATTGCGGATACAGGAAATCTCAGAATTGTTCACATCGATGCAGAAAAGAATGCTGTTAAGGTGATCACAAGACCAGAAGACGAGACCGTTGATCAGTCAACAGATTTCCTTCCACAGAAACTGGTAGTGGATAGTTCGAAACGAATCTTTGCACAGGTTCAGAACGTAAACAAAGGTTTTATGGAATTTGCTAATGATGGATCCTTTACCGGATTTGTCGGAGCAAGTGAAGTTACATACAACCCACTTCAATATTTGTGGAAATTTGTAGCTACAAAAGAGCAGAGAGCTCAGATGGAGTTGTTCGTACCAACAGAGTACAATAACTTATGTTTGGATTCGGAAGGATTTATCTATGCTACCATTGGTACTTTTGATGAAGAGACGAATCCACTTGGTGCAAAACCAATTCGTAAGTTAAATGCAAAGGGTACAGATATTCTTGTACGTAATGGTTACACAGATCCAGTTGGAGATTTGTGGTGGAGTATAACCGGAGAAATGAAAGGTGCATCTAAGTTTGTAGATATCGCTTGTCTTGATAATGATGTTTACTATGCACTGGACAATACGAGAGGTCGTATTTTTGCATATGATTTCCAGGGTAATATGTTGTATGCCTTCGGAGGTCACGGATATAAAGCAGGTTACTTTATCAACCCATGTGCTTTGGAAGACTTGGGAGATACACTTGTAGTAATGGATTCGAACCTTGGTTCCATCACACAGTTTACATTGACTGAGTATGGTTCATACATCAACGAAGGTCTTGCACAGTACAAGATTGGTGATTACGATGGATCTGCTGAAACTTGGCAAAAAGTTCTTAAGTTAAATGGTAACTACGATCAGGCATACATTGGTATCGGTCGTGCTTATCTGAGACAGAAAAAATACACAGATGCGATGGCTTACTTTGAATTGAAATTGGATACGACAAACTATTCCAAAGCATACAAATTGTATCGTAAAGAGTGGTTTGAGGATCACATTGGCATTATTATTGCGATTTTAGCTGTAATCGTCGTATTTGGATATGGATATGGATTCGTATCAAAAGCTAGGAAGGAGGTTGAGAAGGGATGAGTATAAAACAACGTATTCTCAACAAAGAAGGTTGGATTCGCTATCGCGACACATTGCGTTACTCACTTCATTGTATCGTTCGTCCTTTTGATGGCTTTTGGGATTTGACACATGAGAAGAGAGGTTCGTTAGCAGCAGCTAATACAATCGTTGTATTGGTATTGCTTACAAACTTGCTCAAACTTGGATTTACAAGTTTTGTGTTCTATCCGGTAAACTGGAATGATGTAAACCTTCTTATGGAAATGATGGTATTTTTACTTCCATTTTCCGTATATTGTGTAGCTAACTGGTGTTTGACTACATTGTTTGAAGGAAAAGGTACACTGAAAGATATTTACATGGGAACCGCATATGCGATGACTCCTTATGTATTGATTCAGTTACCATTGGTTGTTGTTAGTAACTTTGTAACCGAAGAAGAAGGTGCTTTCTATACATACTTTGGAATGTTCTCCTTGATATGGTGTGGATTTTTGATTGTAGCATCTGTTATGATGATTCATGATTTCCTTCTTGGTAAGGCAATGGGATCCCTTGTATTTACCTTGGTTGGAATGTTGGTTATCGTATTCCTGTTGGTTCTCTTCTTCAGTTTGATTAGTGACGGTTTCAATTATTTCTATTCCATTTACAAAGAAATCGTCTTCAGATTCTATTAATGGAAGGAGGTCAATGGTTAAAATGAAAAAGAAATTATGTTTACTTTTCGTTGCTGTAGCCACCTCTGTAGCCACATTAGCAGGATGTGGAGAGTCTGAAAAGGCATACAAAGAACTTACTTCCTATACGAACGAGGATAGTGAAACAGTAACTATTAGTAATAGCGCATTGGAGTTGACTGTCGATAAAGACACGACAACTTTTGTGCTGAAAGATAAAGTTCATGGTAAAGAGTACAGATCCAATCCTTCTGTAGAGGATATTGAAACTTATGCAGATGCAAAGGGTCAGTTGAAGGATGTATTGAATTCCACAATGGTGTTGACATACTCGAACAGTACGGATACACAGAAGGAAATCAATAATTACAATGCATCGATCATGGACGGAAATTATTCCATTGAACACGTAAATGATTCACAGATCAATGTTCACTATTCAATTGGTGATATTGAGAAGTTGTATGTTTGTCCACTTGTTATCAAGGAATCCGAGATGAATAAGTGGAAAGAGAAGATGCCAGATAGCAAATGGCCTTCTGTAGAACGTAACTATGTGCGTTATGATTACGCTGAGCTCGCTGAAGATAAGGATGATACAGAACTTCAGCTTGCATTGGAAATGTTCCCAGATTTGAAAGATGAGCCTATCTACTACTTATCTGAGAAAATTACTGATTCAAAAGCAAGAGGTCTTGAAGAAACTTTTGTTGCAATTGGTTATACCGAAGAGCAGAGAATCAAGGACGCAGAAGGTTACAATGTTTCCAGAAATGATGGAAAACCTATTTTTGATATTACAATTCAGTACATCTTGGAAGGTGCTGAGTTAGTTGTAAAAGTACCAATGGATCGTATTGAGTACAACGCAACATACCCAATCGTTGAGTTGGCTGTTCTTCCATATATGGGTGCAGCAAACAAAGACGAGAAAGGTTATGTTCTTGTTCCAGATGGTACGGGTGGAATTATCAACTTCAACAATGGTAAAACCGGACAGCAGACATACTTGGCTGACATGTATGGTTGGGATTACGGTATTAGCCGTGATATGGTCGTTGATGAGACAAGAGCATCATTCCCAGTGTTTGCGATTTCCAACGAAACATCCGGAAACTCCATTTTGTGTATTTCTGAAGAGGGAAGTTCCTACTCTAGTGTAAAAGCAGACATTGCTGGAAAAGAAAATGGTTATAACTATGGACGTTTTGTTTATAAGATGGTTCATGGAGAAAGTATGGACATTTCCTCAAAATCGGATACAACAGTTCGTACATTTGAGGAAAGTCTTCCAAAAGAGAATTTGACCCAGCGTTATATGTTCTCTGAGGATACTGATTATGTAAGTATTGCAAGTGACTATCGTAAGTATATGATGAAGAAATATCCAGAGTTGGTTAAGAAAGAAGAATCTACAGTTCCTATGGCAGTTGAGTTACTTGGTGCAGTAGATAACACAGAGCATATCATGGGATATCCTGTAACTCGTTCTTTGGCACTTACGACATATGCTGAGGCAGAAGACATCTTGAAAAAACTGAAAGGTGCTGGCGTGAAGGATTTGAACGCGAAGTACACAGGTTGGTTCAATACAGGTGTAAAACAGAAGTCTGCAGCGGAAGTTAATTTGATTAAGAGACTTGGTACAAAAGCAGATATGAAGAGCTTAGGAACATATGCTTCCAGTACAGGTGGTCTTGATTTGTACATGAATGGTAAGTTTATGTACGTTATGAAAGATAAGTTGTTTGATGGATTTGGTCAGAACCGTGATGCAGCGAAGTTTGTAAGTCGTGAGATTTGCGAATTGTATACATTGGATCCAATCATTTATCAGACAAATGAAGAGTCTACAAACAGTGAGATGTATTTCCTTGTGAAACCATCTTACACAATTGCAAACATTGATAACTTCATTTCGACAATTAAGTCTTCTTATGGAATTAGTAACATCAGTTTTGAAGATATTGGATATCAGCTTGCTGGAGATTATAATCCAAAGAAGAGAGTGTCCAGAGAAGCGTCTATGAATATGCAGGTTGATAAGATGAAAGCACTGAAAGAGAGTGGAAGCAATGTGATGACAACATCTGGTAACCAGTATGCAGTGCCATACTCAGACTATATTACGGATGTTAACATTGATACAAAGGCAGTAAACATCATTGATGAGTCCGTTCCATTCTATCAGATTGCTCTTCATGGTTTGGTTGATTACTCAGGTAGTGCAATCAACTTGTCAGCAGACCAGACGGATATGATTTTGAAGTCTGCTGAGACAGGTGCTGGTCTTTATTATTCATTTATGTATGCACCAACAAGTGATCTTCAGGATACAGACTTTACGCAGTTCTATGCATGTAGCTTTGTGGATTGGAAGGATACAGCGATTGAGCTTTATCACAAGTTTGAGACAAATCTTGGTGACATTTATGATCAGTATATTGTAGGTCATGAGAAAATTGCGAATGGCGTTTACAAGACTACATATGAAAATGGAAAAGTTGTTTATGTAAACTACAATTATGCTGATTATCAGCATGAAGGAGTTACCATTCCTCAAAGAGATTTTATTACTACAACAGGAGGTGGAAGATAAATGAAAAAGCAGAAAAAGAAAAAGACGCTTGCGTTTAAGAATGCAGTAGCAGGATATTTGTTTATCCTTCCATTTATCCTTGGCTTCATTTTGTTTATGGTTGTGCCTTTGGGACAGTCATTGCGAATGACGTTTAGTAGTGTAAACCCGATGCCAGATGGTACTGGAATTTCTATGGATTGGGTTGGTATTAAGAATTACAAAGATGCTTTTTTGGTAGATGCAGAGTTTGTGCCAATGTTGCTTGGAGAAATTACGAAAGTGTTGATTAACACACCTGCAACATTGATCTTCAGTTTCTTTATTGCCCTGTTGTTGAATCAGAATTTCAAGGGAAGAGGATTCGTTCGTGCGATATTCTTCCTCCCAGTAATTCTTTCCTCTGGTGTAATTGTAGGTATTGAGTACAACAATGCATTGTTGAGTGATATGAAAGAGATGATTGCTGAGACTTCGAACGATGCAAGCGTAACGGCTGTGCTGGAGGAAATCTTAGTTACTTCGGAAAGTAGTCCAATGTCTAAGATGTTCCAATACGTATTTGATATCATTAACAAAGTTTATGATATTGCCATTGCATCTGGTATTCAGATCATCATGTTCCTCTCTGCGTTGCAGACAATTTCACCTAGTATGTTTGAAGCAGCAAAGATTGAGGGATGTACTGCATGGGAAAGTTTCTGGAAGATTACATTCCCTATGGTTAGTTCTATGATACTCGTAAACGTAATTTATACCGTAATCGACTTCTTCTTGAAGACAGACAATACTGTTATGACGAAGATTTCCGAAGAGGTAGGAAAGTTGAATTATGGATTTAGTTCAGCGATGGCATGGGTGTACTTCCTGTGTGTAATCATTATCCTTGGTATTGTATCGCTGATTATTTCTAAGAAGGTGTACTATTATGAATAAAAAGAAAAGTTTAAAATCCTTTATTGAAAGAAACAAAAAATCCAACGGGTATTTATTGCGAAAGGTATCGTTTGAAGTTTTCTACAAAATTATACGTTTTGTGTTACTTTTTGGATTGTGTTTCATGATTTTGCAGCCATTGTTGAATAAGGTTTCTGTCAGTTTCATGGAAGAGAGAGACTTGTATGATTCAACAATCGTTGCAATCCCTAGACATTTTACCTTAGATAACTACAAAATTGCATCCTATTTGATGAAATATTGGAGTGCATTGTTGAACACATTTTTGATTTCCTTATTGGTGAGTGTTCTTCAGATTATTTCATGTACATTGGTTGGTTATGGATTTGCACGTTACAAATTCCCATTGAAGAATTTGTGGTTTGCTGCGGTTATCCTTGTAATCTTGGTACCACCAACAACAATTCAGTCTTCCTTGTACTTGAATTTCTGTTACTTTGACATTTTTGGTATCTTTAAGGCGATTACAGGTGAGCCACTTAATTTGTTGAACTCCATCACTCCATATGCACTTATGTGTCTGGGATGTATGGGATTGAAGAGTGGTTTGTATATCTACATGATTCGTCAGTTCTTCCGTGGAATTCCAAAGGAATTGGAAGAGGCTGCATATGTGGATGGATGTGGCAAGGTAGCTACATTTGTTAAGATCATGCTTCCAGATGCAAAACCAATTCTTACATCCTGTTTCTTGTTCGCATATGTATGGCAGTGGACAGATTCATTCTACACAAACTTGTTCTTGAGAGACGGTTTTGTGCTTTTGTCTACAAAATTGTCAGGTGTAGCAGGTGCGTTAGACAGTTATTTGGATGTGCGTGGTATTGCGAAAAAGGCAACAACCGCTTATTCACAGGGAATGATTGCAACAGGTACGTTGATGGTTATTTTCCCATTGATTATCTTGTATCTCTTCGCACAGAAGGGATTCGTAGAAAGCTTGAGCCAGTCCGGTATCAAGATGTGATTTAAACGAATCAAGCATAGGATTCTTAGTGTTAGATGTATTGGCAAAGACTGCGAAGCAGTTTCGGATACGTAATATCAAGATGCAAGTTTACTTGCTATCTTGATATTATGTATTCTGAAAAAGCCATCGGCTTTTGTCGATACATCCATAAATAAAAATCGTATATTTGATGAGTAACATCATGAGCGAAGGGCGGAGCCCGGAGCGAATGGTAAAAGTGACATTGAGCGAAGGGCGGAGCCCGGAGCGAATGGTAAAAAATGTAGTTATCACTTATTCCAGGGAGGATAAGTGTAACGATAAAAAAAATAAGGAGGTAAAAAAAAATGAAAGCAAACATGAAAAAGTTGCTTGCAATGGGTCTTACAGTTGCACTTACAGTTGGATGTCTGACAGGATGTGGTGATCCTGAAAAAGATAAGAAGGCGACTACAGAGACTTCGAAAGAAGGGGGAGCTGGAACTTCAACAGGTAAGAAGACGTTCGACAATCTTGATGGTATGACTATCAGAATTGGTGACTGGTACTCTTCTGAGGATGTAGGAGATACTCCATATGCAAAAGCAACAGAGGACTACAGAAAGGAAATCATGGAGAAGTACAACTTCGAAATCAAGAGAGAGAATGCTTACTCCTATACAGATATGCAGGAGACATATGTAAACGGTGTTATGTCCAATAGCCCAAGTTGTCAGTTGTTCTATCTGTACCAGGAAATGGTATCCGCTCCATTGATGAAAGGTTTGATGTATGATTTGAAAACCCTTCCTGAGTTGGATTTCAAAGAAGAAAAATGGAATCAGACAGTTGTTGAGATTATGAGCATCGGTGAAGGTATCTGGGGTATGAGCCCAGAGGCTGAGCCACGTGGTGGTGTATTCTTCAACAAACGTATGTTGAAAGAAGCAGGTATTGATGAAGAAGAGCCATATGATCTTCAGGCAGAGAATAAGTGGACATGGGAGAAGTTTGAAGAGTATTGTAAGAAACTTACTGTAGATGCAGACGGAGATGGTAAAACAGATCAGTATGCACTTGCTAGTTTCTCCAAATACTACCTTCCAATGTGTGCTGCTAACAACGGTGCAACATTTGTAGACCGTGCTGAAGATGGAAACTATGTAAACGCTACAGGTACAAAAGAGTTCCTCGAAGCTATGAACTGGGGTATGAGCCTTTTGGATAAAGGTTACATCATGCCAAAACCAGACGGAGCTGCTTGGGATTGGTACAAAGCTGCATTCCGTGACGGTGAAGTTGCAATGCAGACAGCTGAAGTTTACGAAATCAGTGCTTTCGCAGCTATGGAAGATGACTGGGGATTCGTAATGTTCCCTTACAATCAGGCTTGGAAAGATGGTGTAAACAAAACAACTCCAAACGACAACATCGTATGTATGCCAAGTTGTTTTGACAAGGATACAGCAGAGAAGATTGCATTTGCTTATGATCTTTATACAGAAGCAACTCCTGGATATGATCTTGATGAGTCTTGGAAACAGACATACTATGATCAGTTCAAGGATGAGCGTGCTGTAGACGAAACATTGATGATGATGCAGGAAGAGGCTCATAAGCAGACATCTTACTTGCCACTTATCAGTGACCTTGATTACGGTGATTTCTGCTATTCCGTATACGCAGGTGCTACAACTCCTGCGAAGAAGATCGAAGCGATTTCCTCACAGTGGGATAGCAAGATTGCAGATATGAACAAGAAGTATAAGAACTTTGCTTCTGCTCATACAAAATAATTTGCCTTTAATTGTTTTAGGTAAGTAAATATCGGGGCTGTTCAGAATAAGCGATTTGTTTGTTTTGTTCAGCCCTGTTTTCAGAAAAAGGGATTGATAATTATTTAACTAAGGGTTTTTCATAGATATATAAGAGGATTTGAATTCAAAGAATGTTATCATTCTTTATTATAGAAACTTGCACAGGATATGGAGGAAATAAGTATGAGCGCAGAAAAAAAATATTTGGATGCAACCTTGTCTTTTGAAGAAAGAGCAAAAGCTTTGGTGGAAGGAATGACATTAGAAGAAAAGGTATATCAGACACTTCATGGTGCCCCAGCCATTGAACGCTTGGATGTTAAGGCGTATAACTATTGGAATGAGGCGCTTCATGGTGTTGCAAGAGCAGGTACAGCAACGGTATTCCCGCAGGCAATTGGATTGGCAGCAACCTTTGATGAAGACTTTTTGGAAGAGATTGCCGTGGCCGTATCCGATGAGGGACGTGCTAAGTTTAACGCACAGCAGAAGTATGGAGATTATGATATTTATAAAGGACTTACATTTTGGTCTCCAAATGTTAATATTTTTCGTGACCCAAGATGGGGAAGAGGACATGAGACATTTGGTGAGGATCCATATCTGACCTCTCGCCTTGGTGTTCGATTTATCGAAGGAATGCAAGGAAATGATGAGAAATATATGAAAGTTGCTGCTTGTGCAAAGCATTTTGCAGTACATTCAGGTCCAGAGGATGAGCGTCATAGCTTTAATGCGATATCCTCAGAGCAGGATTTGCGAGAAACTTATTTGCCTGCGTTTAAAGCATGTGTGAAGGAAGCCGATGTTGAAGTTGTAATGGGAGCCTATAATCGTACCAATGATGAACCATGTTGTGGAAGTAAACGTCTGTTGGAGGACATTCTTCGCGACGAATGGGGATTTAAAGGACACGTAACATCGGATTGTTGGGCAATCAAGGATTTCCACGAATTCCATATGGTTACATCCACGCCTGTAGAAAGCGTTGCTCTTGCAATGAATCGTGGATGCGATTTGAACTGCGGAAATATTTATGGTAATTTATTGAAAGCAGTGCAGGATGGACTTGTTACAGAAGAAACCATTACGAGAGCAGTTGAACGACTTTTTACAACGAGAATGAAGTTAGGACTTTTTGATCCACAGGAGAATGTTCCATTTAATGTGATTGATTATAGTGTGGTGGATTGTGATGCACACAAAAAATTGAATGAGCGTGCAGCAAGAAAGAGTACAATTTTGCTGAAAAATGCTGACAATATGTTGCCACTTGATTTATCTAAAATAGCTACTATCGGTGTGGTTGGTCCAAATGCGAACAATCGGAAAGCGTTGGTTGGTAACTATGAAGGAACTGCATCTGAGTACATTACAATATTGGAAGGAATCCAAAGATATGTGGGTGACGATGTGAGAGTGATGTATTCCGAAGGATGTCATCTTTGCAAAAATCGTTGTCAGTTCTTGGCACAAGAGAAAGATCGTATGTCGGAAGTTCGGGCAGTGGCAGAAGCGTCCGATGTTATCATTGCTTGCTTTGGTTTGGATGCAAGTTTGGAAGGCGAAGAGGGCGATGAAGGTAATGAATTCGCTAGTGGTGATAAACCTAACTTGAATCTTCCGGGAATTCAAGAAGAAGTGTTAAAAGAGCTTGTAGATTCAGGAAAACCAGTGGTATTGGTATTGCTGTCAGGAAGTGCATTGTCAGTTCCTTATGCGGATGAAAACGTAGGCGCAATTCTCCAAGGATGGTATCCTGGAGCACGTGGAGGAAAGGCAATTGCAGAAATTCTTTTTGGTGATTATTCTCCAGAAGGAAAACTTCCGGTAACCTTCTATCGCACCACAGAAGAGCTTCCTGATTTTAAAGATTACTCAATGAAGAATAGAACCTATCGCTATATGCAAAATGAAGCATTGTATCCATTTGGATATGGTCTTAGCTATACGGACTTTGAAGTTTCCAATGTTGAACTTTCAGCAGATACGATAGATCTAGGTGAGAACATTGCCATCCGTGCTACATTAAAGAATGTAGGTGAAATGGAGGGTGCAGAGACGCTTCAGGTATATGTTAAGGCTTGTCTGGAGGGCGCGCCAAATTATCAGTTGAAAGCTTTGAAAAAAGTTGATTTGAAGCCAGGTGAGAGTGCAGAACTCACGGTGTCCTTGAAGGATGAAGATTTCGGACTTTACAACGAAGAGGGCGTGAAAATGTTGAATGCATGTGATTATGAAGTATATGTTGGAACGAATCTTCCAGATGCACGAAGCGTCGCTCTTACAGGAAAAACACCAGCGAAATTCTGCGTAAAACATGCAGGAACTGCTGTTGTAATTCCAGAATAAGCAATCTTTATGGAAGAGAAGAATAGACAAGTATGAAATGAGGCAAACTATGAATTATACAAAATGCTGGCTGGATTATCAGCCAATCTTGGAAGAGAAAAAGAAATCCTGTTATTGTCATCCAGTTCTCATGGCAGAGGGAGTAGTGGCAAAGACAGCAGGTGAAGAGTATTGCATTGCTATGAGTGAGATGCTGGGAGAACCGGTGGATTTGTTGTATGATATTATTGAAGAACCAAGTGTGTGTCTAGAAGTTGTGGAGGATATGGAAACTGACGCGACAAACGATGCACTGGCAAAGCAATCATTTAAAATTCATCAGGAAGAAGACAGTATTATCATCAGCGGAAAGTCTGCAGAAGCATTGTTGCAAGGTGTATTCACGTTTTTGCGTATGGTAGCGTTGGACCAGATTGATGAGAAAATGCCATATACTTGTACTCCGGTTATGCCCCTTCGTATGATGAATCATTGGGATGATATGGATGGAAGTATTGAGCGTGGCTATTCTGGGCGTTCGTTCTTTTATGATGATTATGAAATTCTTTACAATGAAAGAACAGAAATGTACGCGAGAATGATGGCTTCGATTGGTACCAATGCAATTGTTATCAATAATGTCAATGTGCACGAGAAGGAAACATATCTTATTACAGACGTATATTTGCAACAGGTGAAGCAGTACACAGATTTGTTCGCTAAATATGGCATTAAGCTTTTCATGAGCGTAAACTTTGCGGCCCCGATGGAACTTGGAGATATTCCAGTTTCGGATCCGTTGAATCCAGATGTGATTCAGTGGTGGGAAAAAGCTGTGAAGCATGTGTATGAAGTGATTCCGAATTTTGGAGGATTTCTTGTAAAGGCCGATTCGGAAGGACGTCCGGGGCCATTTACCTATGGACGTACTCATGCGGATGGAGCAAATATGCTGGCAAAGGCATTGGCACCTCATGGTGGAATTGTTGTGTGGAGATGTTTTGTCTACAACTGTGGTCAGGATTGGAGAGATCGGAAAACAGATCGTGCCAGAGCTGCTTATGACCATTTTATGGAGTTGGATGGAACATTTGATGACAATGTGATTCTGCAGATTAAAAATGGACCGATGGATTTCCAGGTTCGCGAGCCGGTTTCTCCATTGTTTGGTGGATTGAAAAAGACCAATATGATGTTAGAGGTGCAGATTGCCCAGGAGTATACAGGACAACAAATTGACCTTTGTTACTTGATTCCAATGTGGAAAGAAATCTTGGCCTTTGATACGTATGCGGATGATGAAGGGACCACGGTGGAGAAAATCGTGTCTGGACAGAGCTATGGGCAGAGTGTATGCGGCATGGCAGGTGTTATCAATACCGGTGACGATGAAAACTGGACAGGAAATGACTTGGCGGCAGCGAATTTGTATGGATTCGGACGGTTGTCAATGGAACCGTCCTTAACAGCAGAAGAAATTGCAGAAGAATGGTCGAAACTTTCTTTGTCAAAAGAGAAAGAAGTTACGGATGTGGTGGTTCCGATGCTTTGTAATTCCTGGTCGACTTATGAAAAATACAATGCCCCACTGGGAATTGGATGGATGGTAACTCCACATTATCACTATGGACCAGATATCGATGGATACGAATACGATCGTTGGGGAACCTATCATCGTGCAGACTTGCATGGAATTGGTGTGGATCGTACGGAAGCAGGTACAGGATATGTAACCCAGTATAATGAACCTTGGCGTTCGATTTATGCAAAAAAAGAAACATGTCCGGAGGAACTTTTGTTATTTTTCCATTATGTGCCATATACGTATGTATTGAAGACAGGAAAAACATTGATTCAGCATATTTACGACACTCATTTTGAAGGTGTAGAAGAAGTAGAAGAAATGCAAAAGCAATGGACAAGCTTGAACGGAAAAATATCGGATCGAGCGTTTGAATGTGTTACAGAACGATTGGCACGCCAATTAGAAAATGCAAAAGAGTGGCGCGATCGAGTAAATACTTACTTTTATCGTAAATGCGGTATCGCAGATGAAAAAAACAGAAATATTTATTTATAATTTAGATAGGAAAGGAAGAATGATAACATGGAAATGACATTAAGATGGTATGGTGAAGGAAATGATAGCGTAACATTGGAGCAGATTCGCCAGATTCCAGGCGTAACAGGTGTAATTACAGCACTTCATGATATTCCAGCGGGAGAACCTTGGACATATGAAGATGTAATGAAAAGAAAAGAAGAAGTAGAAGCGAAAGGTTTGAAATTGGTTGGTATTGAGAGTATCAACGTACACGAGGATATTAAAATTGGCTTGCCAACAAGAGATAAATTGATTGAGAATTACAACAAATCTTTGGAAGCGGTAGGAAAAGCTGGTATTCATTTGGTATGTTATAACTTTATGCCAGTATTTGACTGGACTAGAACAGATCTTGCAATGCCTTTGGAGGATGGTTCTACAGCACTTGCCTATGATTCTTCCATTATTGATGGTATTGACGCTAGTGAGATGTTTGATCGTATCGAGAAGGCAAGTGGTGGTTTTGTAATGCCAGGCTGGGAGCCAAATCGTAAAGATGAAATTATGGAGCTTTTTGAAAAGTATAAAGATGTGACTGCGGATAAACTTCGTGAGAATTTCAAGTATTTCTTGGATGGTATCATGCCAACATGTGAGAAATATCAGATTAAAATGGCAGTTCATCCAGATGATCCGGCTTGGGATGTATTTGGACTTCCACGTATTGTTACATGCGAAGAAGACTTGCTGAAGATTGCGGCTTTGAATGATAGTATTTACAACGGATTTACCTTCTGTACAGGTTCCTTGGGAAGTAATTTGAACAATGATCTTCCGAACATCATTCGTAATCCGAAAATCGCAGAGCGTATTCACTTTGCGCACATTCGTAACATCAAGTATGAAAACGACGATTTGTTCCATGAAGTATCTCATCTTTCTTCCGATGGAAACTTTGATATGTATGAGATTGTAAAAGCATTGATCGAATCAGGCTTTGACGGTGTGATTCGTCCGGATCATGGACGTATGATTTGGGATGAGCAGGCAAGACCAGGTTATGGTTTGTATGACCGTGCTCTCGGTGTAGCATACTTGAACGGACTTTGGGAAGCAATTCAAAAGAATAAATAAAGCGGAATGGAAAGGAACGATATCATGAAACTGATGGATTTACAAAATGAAGTGTCAGCGGTGTGGCAGGAGAAGGGGTATGAACTTCCTTCTTACGACCGTGAAGAAGTAAAAGCAAAGACGAAAGAAAATCCGACTTGGGTACATTTTGGAGCTGGAAATATTTTTCGTGCATTTCCGGCAGAGTGCTTGCAGCGTGTATTGAATCGTGGAGAGTATGACCGTGGTGTAATCGTGGCAGAAAGTTTTGACCATGAGATTATCACAAAGGCATATAAACCATATGATTCCCTTAGTCTTTCTGTCGTATTGAAAGCAAACGGAACCATTGAGAAAAAAGTGGTCGGAAGTGTAGTAGAAGCATTGGTTGCGGATCAGGCAGAACCAGAAGATTTTGCAAGATTGTTTGAAATCTTTGCGAATCCTTCTTTGCAGATGGCAAGTTTTACCATTACAGAGAAGGGATATAGTATCTATGATGGAAAAGGAGATATTCTTCCGGTTGTGGAAACTGGCTTCCACGAAGAACCTGAAAAGCAAGGGCATTTGATGGGACGTGTAGCGGCATTGTGCTACAAACGTTTCCAGGCATGTGCGGCTCCAATCGCATTGGCAAGTATGGATAATTGTTCTCATAATGGCGACAAATTAAAAGCTGGAGTAATGGCATTTGTTGAGGCGTGGGTGAAAAATGGTATCGTAGATAAAGCGTTTGAGGAGTATATGAAGGATGAAAACAAGGTGTCCTTCCCATGGTCTATGATCGATAAGATTACCCCTAGACCAGATGAGAATGTAAAGGCGATGTTAGAGAAGGATGGATTTGAGGATACGAATCTTATCATTACAAGCCGCAATACTTATACATCTCCATTCGTAAACTCCGAGGAGACAGGTTATCTTGTAATTGAGGATAAGTTCCCAAATGGAAGACCACCATTGGATAAGGCAGGAATTCTCTTTACAGACCGTGAAACAGTAGATAAAGTAGAGAAAATGAAGGTATGTACATGTTTGAATCCATTGCATACAGCGTTGGCAATCTATGGATGTCTTCTTTCTCATACAACCATTCATGACGAGATGGAAGATGCAGAGTTGTCTACTTTTGTAGAAAAAATGTGTTACGAGGAAGGAATGCCAGTGGTTGTAAATCCAGGTATTATTGATCCAAAGGATTTTGCCAATGCGGTATTGAAACTCCGATTGCCAAATCCATTTATGCCAGATACACCACAACGTATCGCTTGTGATACTTCTCAGAAATTGCCAATTCGGTTTGGAGAAACCATCAAGTCATATTTAGCTAGTGATGCATTGGATGTTAACACGTTGACATTAGTGCCACTTGTTTTAGCGGGTTGGTGCCGTTACCTCATGGGAGTAAATGATGCAGGTGAAGTGTTCGAACAGAGTCCAGACCCAAGATTGGACGAAGTGAAGAAATATGTAGCAGACGTTACTCTTGGTACAGACGTTGATGCACATAAAGTTTTGGAACCAATTTTGAAGGATGAGACAATTTTTGCTGTAAACTTGTATGAAGCAGGTCTTGGTGAAAAAGTCGAAGGTATGTTTAGGGAATTGATTGCTGGTCCTGGTGCGGTACGTGCAACGTTGAAGAAATATTTAGCATAAATTGTACGATAAATACAAAAAGTTCTTCCACTCCAAGTAAGAGACCGCTTGCACTATATGTGTCACGCAACGATGCTGAATTGTAAAGAACACAATTCAGGCATCGGCGGACACACAAGTCTCTTTGGGGAGAGGAGGAACTTTTTGCCTTTCTACAATTTTGAATTTGAATTTCGAAGTGTTCGATTGAGTCTTCAACATTAAGCAACTAGAACTTGAAACAATCAACTAGGCTAATTCTGCGCGCATAATTCCCAATGCGTTTTTTTCTAATCGAGATACTTGGGCTTGAGAAATGTGAATTTCTTCAGCAACTTCCATTTGTGTTTTCCCTTGAAAATATCGCAGATTGATAATGTTTTTTTCGCGTTCCGGAAGTGTTTTCATTGCCTCACGGAGAGAGAGCATTTCTACCCAGTTTGATTCTTTGTTTTTGGTATCGCTGATTTGATCCATAATATATAAGGTGTCACCACCTTCGGAATATACCGGTTCATACAGGGAAACCGGGCTTTGGATGGCATCTAAGGCAAATACGATATCTTCTGTGGATACATCCAGCTCCTTTGCAATTTCTTCAACGGTTGGTTCGTGGTCGGATTTTTTCATCATTGCTTCCTTTGTGTAGATTGCTTTGTAGGCAATGTCGCGTAAAGATCGACTCACACGGATGGTGTTGTTATCACGCAAAAAACGGCGAACTTCTCCGATGATCATGGGAACGGCGTAGGTGCTGAACTTTACATTGAGAGTAATGTCAAAATTGTCAATTGCTTTGATTAAGCCAATGCATCCAATCTGAAATAAATCATCAATGTTTTCATTCGAATTGTTGAAGCGTTGGATAATACTCAGAACAAGACGCAGATTTCCCTTGATGTAACGTTCTCTGGCGTCTCGGTTTCCTTTTTTGATTTCTTTGAAAAGCTCCTCTTTCTCGGTCTCTGTTAAAAGTGGTAATTTACTTGTGTTTACACCACATATTTCAACTTTATATTGTGCCATATGGAACCTCCATTTCTAAAAAGTGGTAGTGAATATGGTTAATATTTTGCGCAGAATAAGAATGATTTATTCTTGTTGTACATAGATTGTAAAAAGAATCATCAAGGCAGATGTCGCATTATGAATATTTGTGAGTTGCGAGAAAAAGAAGTGATAAATATATGTGATGGAGAGCGACTGGGATGTGTGGAAGATATGATATTTGATCTCTGTAAAGGCTGCATCAGTCATATTGTTGTTCCAGGACCCTGTCGATTTTTTGGTATTTTTGGAAGAGAAGAAGAATTTGTGATTGATCTACGTGCAATACGACAAATTGGCGCAGATGTGATTTTAGTGGAAGTAAATCTGGATCAAGTACGAAAAAAATGTTAAAAAGAACTTTACGAATTTTGCATTTTCGATTATGATTAGTAAAGAACAAAATATGTGAATAAGGGAAGGTAACAAAATTATGAAATGTCCATTTTGTGGAGAAGAAAATACAAAAGTAATTGATTCAAGACCGGCAGATGACAATAGTTCCATTCGTCGAAGAAGACAATGTGATAAGTGTGATAAGCGTTTCACGACTTATGAGAAATTAGAGACAATTCCTTTGGTTGTTATAAAAAAGGACATGACCCGTGAACCATATGAACGTGCAAAAATCGAACGTGGTTTGTTTCGTTCCTGCACGAAACTTCCAATTTCTGTAGATCAAATTAATGAAACCGTGGATCGTATTGAAACAGAGATATTTAATCTGGGAGACAAAGAGGTTTCCAGCCAAAGGATCGGTGAGATTGTTATGGAACGACTCAAGTCATTGGATCCAGTGGCATATGTTCGTTTTGCATCGATTTATCGTGAATTCAAAGATGTGAACACATTTATGGATGAGATTAAAAAAATACTGGACAATCAGTAATTCGTAATGCTATACTTTGAACAGGCAATTTCTCCTTTTGGCAGGAAGGAGGAACTATGTATAGTAAAGTTTTTAGTGCGGGAATTACCGGCTTGGAGGCGCATATCATTCAGGTGGAAGCAGACGCCTCCAATGGTCTTCCGGTTTTTTGCATGGTTGGATTTCTTGCTTCTGCCGTAAAAGAAGCAAGGGAGAGAGTTCGGATTTCTCTCCAGAATACGGGATATCGATTCCCAGCAAAGAGAATCACGGTGAGTCTTTCACCAGCAGATTTGCGAAAAGATGGATCGGGGTTTGATCTTCCGATTGCTGTATCTTTATTGGCTGCATTCGGCCAAATTCCACATAACAAATTAGAACGAATATTGATTGCAGGTGAACTGAGCTTGGATGGGAAAGTCGACGGGATTCATGGAGCACTTGCAATGGCAATGTTAGCGAAGCAAGAAGGCTTTGATACTTTTGTGTTGCCAAAAAAGAACGCGGCAGAGGCGGCCTTAGTAGAGGAACTTGAGGTGATCGGCGTAGATACGTTAGAGGAAGTAATTCAATGGCTGCAAGGAAAAAAAGAAATACCTAGGGTGCAGATTGATTACAAGAAAATGGAATCCCAAAACCAATGTTCAACATTAGATTTTCAAGAAATTTATGGACAGGAAAATGCGAAACGCGCCTTGGAGATTGCAGTAAGTGGTGGTCACAATGTGCTTATGGTTGGTGCCCCGGGAACCGGGAAAACAATGCTTGCCAAGAGAATTCCAGGAATTATGCCTAGATTAACAAGGGAGGAATCGTTGGAGCTTACGAAGATTTATAGTGTTGCTGGAATGCTAAGCGAGGAGATGCCGATTATTACACAGCGTCCTTTTCGAGCACCACATCATACGATAACGCCGACGGCATTGGCGGGAGGTGGAAGTCGTCCAATCCCCGGAGAAATCACATTGGCACATCAAGGTGTTTTGTTTTTGGACGAGTTACCTGAATTTTCGCGGGGGACTTTGGAAATTTTAAGACAGCCGATGGAGGAGCGGGCAATTTCAATTTCACGATTGGGGAATGCATATCGATATCCTTCCGAGATGATGGTTGTGGCTGCGATGAACCCATGCCGGTGTGGATTATATCCAAACTTAAGACGTTGTCGCTGTACAACGGCACAGATACAACATTATTTGGCAAAATTAAGTGAACCCCTCTTGGATCGAATGGATATTGGAGTAGAGATGGAATCTACAGAGCAGCTAATGACAAAAAAGTCAGGAGAATCCAGTGAGACGATTCGTCGGCGAATTGAAAAAACACGTCATATACAAAGAATTCGATATCATAAGGAAGGAATTCAAACAAATAGTGAGTTACAAGGGCGTTTATTAACCAAATATTGTTATTTGGGGAAAAGCGAAGAGGTATTTTGGAAAGAATTGGTATTGCAAAATGCTATGTCATTAAGAGGTGCGCAAAGAATGCTACGAGTGGCACGGACAATAGCGGATATGGAAGAATGTGATGATATAAAAGAAGATCATTTATTACAGGCATCTCTTTATAAAATAATCAATAAAAAGTACTGGGGAGGGGTGTGAAAAATGCGACAGAGAGACTATGAGCAATGGTTGTGTGGGCTGGATGGAATTGGCTTAAAAAAGATTCAACGATTGTTGGAGGTGTTTTTTACTCCTCAAGCCGTTTATGAAGCTTCCGAAGAGGAATTGAGGAAGGTGAAAGGAATCGGTGATAAGGAGTTACATATCATATTAGAGAATCGATGTTCTGGATGGTTTGAGAAACAAAAAAATGTGCTGGAGCAACATGGGATACGAAATATATGTTATCTTGAGAAGAATTATCCAGAACCTTTCCGGCATTTATATACGCCACCGAAACAGATTTATTATATAGGGAAAATGCCCATGGAGAAAAAATGCGTCGGAATTGTTGGTGCAAGAAATTGTTCACATTATGGACGAGAGCAGGCACGACGTTTTGCCTATGAACTTGCGAAAGCGGGGATCGGAATTGTTAGTGGGATGGCGCGTGGAATTGATGGCTGGGCCCATCAAGGGGCATTAGAAGGTGGGGGGAATACCTATGCTGTGTTAGGAAATAGTCCAGAAATTTGTTATCCTAAGGAACACGAAAAACTGTACCAAAGCATTCTGAAACGTGGAGGGGTTTTGTCAGAGTATCCACCAGGGACAGAGGCGAGACCAGGATTCTTTCCAATGAGAAATCGTCTCATTAGCGCTCTTTCAGATGGAATTTTAGTTGTGGAGGCAAAGAGAAAAAGTGGATCATTGATCACGGCGAAGGAAGCTTTGGAACAAGGTAAGGATGTATTTGTTGTTCCGGGACGAATTGGAGATGAATTGAGCGAAGGTTGTAATGCGTTGATAAAGCAAGGAGCGTATCTTGTAACAACCCCAGTAGATATAATGGAACATTATGGGGTTTTTCAAGAGAAAAAGAAAGAAAATTTTGTGAATTTAAATTTTTTTCTTGAAAGTAAAGAAGAAATGGTGTATGCTAGTTTACGTCTTGAGCCTAAACATGTGAGTGCTCTGGCGACGGAACTAAAAATGGAATTAACCCCACTGATGAAGTGCATTTACGCACTTTCCAAACGAGGATTAATTAAAGAAGTAGGAAATCACTATTATATACGGAATTCAATTCCGAACGAAAAAAGTAATTGAAAGGGGCAGTTTTGCCATGGCTAAAAATCTGATTATTGTCGAATCACCGGCAAAATCAAAAACAATAAAGAAATTTTTAGGAAGTAATTATACGGTGGTGGCTTCGAATGGTCACGTAAGAGATTTGCCGAAAAGTCAGATGGGAGTAGACTTTGATAATGACTTTGAACCAAAGTATATTACCATTCGAGGAAAGGGAGAGTTGTTGGCTACACTTCGAAAAGAGGTTAAGAAAGCAGATAAAATATATCTCGCAACTGACCCAGACCGTGAAGGAGAGGCGATATCATATCATTTATGTCATGCATTAAAATTGGACCCCAAGAAGACGAGACGAATTACATTTAATGAAATCACAAAAAATGCAGTGCGTCAGGCGATTAAACAATCAAGAGAAATTGATATGGACCTAGTGGATGCTCAACAAGCGAGACGTGTGTTGGATCGTATTGTTGGTTATTCCATTAGTCCATTGTTGTGGGATAAAGTAAAACGAGGATTGAGTGCGGGGCGTGTTCAGTCGGTTGCGCTGCGAATTGTAGCGGATCGTGAAGAAGAAATCGATGCGTTTATTCCGACCGAGTATTGGTCGTTAGAGGCTTCCTTTTCGGTAAAGGGGACGAAGAAACCATTGATCGCAAAGTATTATGGTAATCCGAAAAAGCAGGAAAATATATCGAGAGACGAGATGGCAAAGATTACAAAAGCATTGAAAAATGCCAAGTATGAAGTGACGGATATAAAAAAAGGTGAACGTAGTAAAAAGCCACCATTACCATTTACCACTAGTACATTGCAGCAAGAGTGTGCCAAAAATATGAATTTTTCTACACAAAAGACCATGCGAATTGCACAACAGTTGTATGAAGGTGTGGCAGTGAAAGGTCACGGAACCATTGGTTTGATTACGTATCTTCGTACCGATTCTACACGTATTTCGGAAGAGGCGGATCAAGAATGTAAAGAGTTCATCCGTGAAAACTACGGGGAAGAGAGTATTATTTCAGCTGCATATGTACGAAAAAGCGATAAGAAGATTCAAGATGCACATGAAGCGATACGTCCAACCTATGTGAATTTAACACCTGCCCAGGTAAAAGATTCTCTTTCAAGAGATCAATTTCGTTTATACCAGGTGGTTTGGAAACGATTTGTGGCAAGTCGTATGGATGCGGCGCGTTATGAAACTACTTCGGTGAAGATTGATGCAGATGAATACCGGTTTACGAGCTCGGGATCCAAGATTGTGTTTCCAGGGTTTTTGTCGGTGTACCAAGATAATGAGGAAAAAGTGGATAATAATGCGGTTTTGCATAAAGTATCTGTCGGAACTGTGTTTGATAAGGCAGAGTTGACGTCGGAACAACATTTTACGCAACCACCTGCTCATTACACGGAAGCTTCTTTGGTAAAGGCGATGGAAGAACTGGGAATTGGGCGTCCGAGTACGTATGCACCAACTATCACAACGCTTATTTCACGTCGTTATGTTGCGAAAGAACAGAAAAATCTTTATTTGTCCGATTTGGGAGATATCGTAAATCAGATTATGAAAGGTGCTTTTTCCAGTATTGTAGATGTAAACTTCACTGCAACAATGGAGATGCTTCTGGATGGCGTAGCGGAAGGCACGGTTGAATGGAAAAGTGTTGTACGGAATTTTTATCCGGATTTAGCGGAGGCGATTGACCATGCGGAGCAAGCGTTGGAGAAAATTGAAATTGAAGACGAAATGACAGATACCATATGCGAGTTATGTGGAAAGAACATGGTAATTAAGTATGGACCACATGGCAAATTTTTGGCATGTCCAGGATTTCCTGAATGTCGTAACACAAAACCATATTTTGAGAAAATCGGTGTAACTTGTCACAAGTGTGGCGGTGAGATTGTAATCAAGAAGACGCAGAAAGGAAGAAGATATTATGGATGCGAAAATTATCCTGAGTGCGAGGTGATGACTTGGCAGAAGCCATCCAATAAGCTTTGTCCGAAGTGCAATAACATGCTTTTGGAGAAAGGAAATAAGCTTGTGTGTGCAGACAACAGTTGTGGTTATATGGAAGAAAAACCAAAGGATAATGCTTGAAATATGTCATCAAATGTGATAAAATTATGTAAAGTTGATTGTGTGAGGCAGTGAAATGAGTGTAGACTTATTGGATAAGACGCGTAAAATCAACAGACTTCTTAGGGATAATCGTGTTTCAAAAGTTGCTTTTACGGATTTGTGTCAGGTTCTTGGAGACCTGTTAGAATCAAATGTTTTTGTAATTAGCAGCAAGGGTAAAGTTTTGGGGATGTCTTTGCGTAGTGATAATGAACTTTTGAAAGGACTTCCTGTATCGAAAGGGAAGTTATTGGATGGTAAATTCAATAAACGCTTTTTAGAAGTGTTATCTACCAAGGAAAATGTTAATTTGGAAACACTTGGAATTTCTGAGAGTGAAAAGATGAATATGCAGGCGCTGATTGCGCCAGTTTACATAGCCGGGAAGCGGTTGGGGACTCTGTTTTTATATCGCAGATTACAAATGTATGGGATTGAGGATATTATCTTGACAGAATATAGCACTACAGTTGTTGGACTTGAGATGACGCGTGCTGTGTCAGAGGAAAAGGATTATGCAAGTCGTAAGCAACAACGAGTGGATTCTGCTATTAATATCTTGTCTCCGTTAGAACGTAAAGCAGTTGAATGTGTCATTGCTGAAATTCATTCGGAGGAAGATACGATAGTGACATCTCGTTTGGCGAAAGAAGTCGGAATAACCAGAACAGTGATTATTAATGCACTGAAGAAGATGGAGAGTGCAGGGTTGTTAGAAACAAAATCCTATGGTGTAAAAGGAACGCATATCAAGATTTTGAATGATAGTGTGTACACGGAATTTGTAAAATAGTAGTAAACGAAATGGATTTCTTTATAACGCAAACGGAATTGTAATGTGTCATGGTGCCTTTTGCGTTTTTTTAAAGATATTACGAAAGAAAGGGTGATGCGGGATGGTTTTATCGAATGCTTATAACTACATCAATGTTCTCGACCGAGCTGCGGATGCAAGTTGGACAAGAAATGACATTCTGGCAAATAACATTGCGAATGTAGATACGCCCGGGTTTAAGAGAAAGGATGTTCAGTTTGAAACGTATCTTGCTAATGCAGTGGCAGGAACGGATTCTTTGGATGAAACGATATCCAATATTGATTTGAACGAATTGAATGCTACCACTTATACCGATCAGGCTAATTTGAGTTATCGTTATGATGGGAATAATGTGGATATCAATACAGAAAGTGTTGAATTGGCAAAGAACCAATTGAAGTATTATACGTTAATGAATTCTATGACGCAGGAATTTTCGAGATTGAAATCAGCGTTGAAAACAGGTTGAGAAAAAGGTTACATAAAGTATGTGCAACGATTTGAGCAGATTAAAATAGCTGCGCGGATGTTGAGAAGGATAAGGAGAAAAGGGTATGTCAGTATTTGGAGCAATGGATGTAAGTGCCACTGGTATGACTGCACAGCAGGTACGTTCGGATATTATTTCGCAAAATATTGCGAATGTAAATACAACTCGTGATGCAAATGGAAATGCATATAAGAGAAAGACGGTTGTGTTTGAAGAAAAAAGTTATCCTACGTTTGATGAGACATTGAGTCATGCGACAGGACATATTGGAAAAGGTGTAAAGGTGACGGAAATTGTTGAAGATCCGTCGGAGGGAAGATTGGTGTATGATCCATCGCATCCGGATGCGAATAAAGATGGTTATGTAACGTATCCGAATGTGAATACGGTAACAGAGATGACCAATCTTATTGATGCGACGAGAGCGTACGAAGCAAATGTAACGGTGCTTAACTCTACAAAATCAATGGCTCTTAAGGCGTTGGATATTGGAAATGGCTGATGAGTGATTGAAAAATTGAGAAAAGAAAAGGATGAAAAGAGGAAAAGGAAATGGATATAACAAATATTTCTGCGATTAATCAATTGTCGGAAGTGAGTCGTTATGGGAGTACGACGTATACGGGAAACAAAACAGACAGTGAAGAGAGTTTTGATGGCTTGCTTGCGTCGGCGTTAAATCTTGTGGGAGAAACCAATCAGCTTTCGAATCAAGCAGAAGCTGAGGAGATTCGCTATGCTATGGGAGAGTCTGATAGTCTCCATGACTTACAAGTGGCACAAAAGAAAGCAAATGTGTCGTTGCAATACACTGTGGCTGTCAAAAATACAGCTTTAGAAGCGTATCGTACATTGATGAATATGCAGTTCTAATTACGGTGGTATTACAGTTTAGATGAGTTTTAGAGACACATACAGTTAGTTAGGAGCGATGAATTTTATGATGGATCAGCTGATCGCCATAAAAAATAAATTACTTGAAATATGGAACAAATATACGACCAGGCAAAAAACGATTATTATATGTGTGATATTGGCAATCTTTTTTGCTCTGGTTTTGTTGTCGTATTTATTGACGAGACCAGTGTATACGCATTTGGCTAATTTTTCAGATGCTAGTGTTGCGAATACGCTTTCAGAGGCGTTGGATACAGAAGGAATTAACTATAAGACACAGACGGATGAGTCTGGAACGACTTCGTTTGAGGTCGAGCAGTCCCAGTATTCAGATGCGGTAATGGCTATGGGGGCAAATGGGATTGTAGACGCGGATATGACTTGGGAGGATGCGTTGACGAGTGATATGACTACATCTTCTTTGGAGAAACATACAAAGATTACGTTGGCGCTTCAATCAACAATTAAAGAAAATTTGCTTACATTTGATGGTGTACAAGACGCATCTGTTATCATTGAACGCAAGGAAGACGATAATACGATTATGGCAGAAAACGAAGAGGCGTCAGTTAGTGTTACGTTAAAATTGGCAGAAGGAAAAGAAATGGATGGCGAAGTGGCAACTGCGATGGCGTATTATCTTACCAATGCGGTTGGAAACAAGACCACGGATAACATTGTGATCTTGGATACGGCTGGTAATCTTTTGTATGGCGCAAAGACGGAGAACGCTTTGGGTGGCGCTGTTACGGGACGTGATGATTACAAGCGTAAATTGCAGCAAACTTTTGCTGAGCGTACAGAAAAGATTTTATTGAAGGCAGGATATGATGATGTTGATGTGAGTGAAATGGGGCTTGAATTCAACATGGACAAAATCACAGAACTGCTCACCACATACACTGTTTCCGAAGGTCAGGAACAAGGATATTATTCAAGTTCTTACGAGTATTCCTCTACGGGGCAATCCGGAAGTGGTGGTACACCGGGAACAGATTCTAACAGCGAAGAGACAGATTATATGTTGACGGATGGTGGGTCGACAAACTCTGAAACGATTTTGAATAAGTACAATTATCTTCCGAATGAAGAAGTAAAAAATATCGAGCGCGAAATCGGAGCGGTAAAACGTGATGAGTCTTCCATCGGTATTGTACTTACAAAATTCCGTAAAGTTTCAGAAGAAAGCTTGGAAGAGCAAGGTGCATTGGAGAATATATCGTTCGAGGATTATGTAGATCAGAACAGTGAAGTAACTCAGCTTGAAATTAACGAAGAGATTGTTCAGTTAGTTGCAGCGGCTACCGGTATTGCGGAGAATAATATTAGTATTGTCGCATATGAGAAGCCGGTTTATGAAGCGAAAGAAGATGCGACATTTGGTGATCGTGTTACAAATTATCTCATGATCATCCTTGCAGTGTTGATTGGTGCGTTGTTGATTTTTGTGATTATCCGAGGAACTTCTCCAGTGGAAGTCACCGAGTTGGAGCCGGAACTTTCGGTTGAGGATCTCTTGGCTACAACGAAGGAAGATGAAATAAATCTGGAAGAGATTGAGCTGGGTGAGAAATCTGAGACGCGTATTATGATTGAAAAATTTGTGGATGAAAATCCAGAAGCAGTGGCATTGTTGCTACGTAACTGGATCAATGAAGATTGGGGGTAACACATATGGGCGTTAATTCTTCGGATTTAGAAGGAATTCAGAAAGCAGCCATACTCCTTATTACTCTTGGACCAGAAAAGGCTGCGACGATATTTAAACATTTAAAAGAAGATGAGATTGAACAGCTTACGTTGGAGATTGCGAATACGCGAAGTGTATCTCCGGCAGAAAAAGAGATTGTTTTGAATGAGTTTTATGAGGTGTGTTTGGCACAGCAGTATATTGCCGAGGGTGGTATTGGATATGCCAAAGACTTGCTTCAGAAAGCATTGGGAGAAGAGAAGGCGAAAGAGGTTCTTGGGAAACTTACTGCGTCCTTGCAGGTACGTCCGTTTGAGTTTATTCGTAAGACCGAGGCATCTCAGATTCTCAACTTTATTCAAGATGAGCATCCTCAGACCATTGCTTTGATTTTGTCGTATTTGTCATCGACGCAAGCGGCGGGGATTGTAAGTACATTGTCTCCGGAAAAACAGACGGATGTAGTTAGACGTATTGCTTTGATGGATCGTACTTCGCCAGATGTCATTAAAGAAGTTGAAGGAATTTTGGAGCAGAAACTCGCTTCCTTGGTAAACCAAGATTACACCATTGTTGGTGGTATCGACTCTGTTGTAGAAGTGTTAAATACAGTAGATCGTGGTACAGAAAAACACATTATGGAAGAATTGGAGATTGGCGATCCAGAATTGGCAGACGAAATCCGCAAAAAGATGTTTGTGTTCGAAGATATCCTTATGCTGGACGATCGTTCCATACAGCGTGTGTTGCGTGAGGTGGAGAACAGTGAACTTGCAATTGCATTGAAAGGTGCAAATGAAGAGGTCCAAAATGTTATTTTCAACAATATGTCAACACGTTTGTCAGCGATGATCAAGGAAGACATGGAGTACATGGGACCTGTGCGTATGAAGGATGTTGAAGAAGCACAGCAGAAGATTGTTAACATCATTAGAAAACTTGAAGATTCTGCTGAGATTGTTATTTCCAGAGGTGGAGGTGACGAGATCGTTGTCTAATTTAATTAAATATCAGTTTGTAAATCTAGACGGCAAGGATGCCGTCTTGATTGATAATAATCCGGAAAAAAGCGGTTTTACACCGTTGCGGGAACGTAACATGAAAATTCAGACAATTAGTGAAATTGAGGCGCAAAAAGCACTTCGGCAAGCGCAAGAGATGGCGGAGGCCGGGGCGGCTGGTGAGGGATTTCAAGCGGGAGTTCCTGTGACGAATTTTGATAAGCTTTTCCAAGAGCATCAGAAGAAAGCAGAAAGTCGTGCGGGAGAAGTAGTGGAAGAGGCTAAGAAGGAAGCTGAACAAATTCGAGCAGAAGCGCATATTGCTGCAGATGCGGCGAGAGCTAGTGGATATGAAGAAGGAAAGCAACAGGGATATCAGGATGGCTTGCGCGCTGCTGAACAAGAACTTCAACAACGCGAGGCGGAACTTGCAGAATTAGCAAGACAGCAAAAGGAAGAACTTGCAGAATGTATCTCTGCTATAGAGGTTAAATACGTAGATGTTTTGATTCGACTTTTGAGGAAATTGACAGGAGTTGTGTTGGAGGATAAAGAAGATTTGCTTCTATATTTGATTCGCACGACTGCAAGTGAATTAGAACCATCGCAGAATTATAATATTAGAATTTCGCCAGATGATATCTATTTCCTAGAGACAAAACGAGAAGAAATACTTGATGCTTTGGGAGAGGAAGTTAATTTGGAGTTTATTGAAGAAAAGGGTTTGGAAAAAGGGCAGTGTATCATTGAGACAGATACACAAATGGTAGATTGTAGTTTTCAGACGCAATTAGACACGCTGATTCGCGATTTGCGAATGTTGACGCGTTAAAAAGGAAAAAGGATTGGGGGAGGAAGCGAATGAATCCTTCATCGGTAATTAATTTTGAACGATACGATGCTTTGATGGAACGAAGTTTAGCAAAGCATCTTGGGAAAGTAACAAAAGTTGTTGGTTTGACCATAGAGTCAATTGGACCTGTAGCAAAATTAAATGATTTATGTATTATCAAATCCAATTCGGCGGCTGGTGCTGTAAAAGCAGAGGTGGTCGGTTTTCGTGATGACCGAGTATTGTTGATGCCATATGATACAGTGGATGGTGTCGGGTTGGGGAGTTGGGTGGAAAATACAGGTGCACCGCTACAAGTTTCCGTTAGTGATCGTTTGCTTGGTAAAACTTTGGATGGCATGGGGGAGCCTATGCACGAAGAACCTTTGCCAGAGGATTGTTATCATTATTCTGTGGAGGCGGCACCGCCTGATCCAATGAGTCGAAAATTGATTGATGAAGTTTTGTCCCTGGGAGTTAAGGCTGTGGATGGCTTGTTAACCATTGGCAAGGGGCAAAGAATTGGTATTTTTGCCGGAAGTGGTGTGGGAAAAAGTACATTGATGGGTATGTTTGCGCGAAATACACGAGCGGATATTAATGTGATTGCATTAATTGGCGAGCGTGGAAGAGAGGTACGCGAGTTTATCGAGCGAGATCTTGGAGAAGAAGGTATGAGACGCTCGGTTGTGGTCGTGGCAACTTCGGATAAGCCTGCTTTGATACGTAAAAAGGCAGCACAGACAGCAACCGCCGTTGCGGAGTATTTTCGAGATCAGGGAAAAGATGTATTGTTGATGATGGACTCGCTGACACGTTTTTCTATGGCGCAACGAGAAATTGGACTTGCATCTGGAGAACCGCCAGTGTCGCGTGGATATCCGCCAAGCGTATATGCTGAAATGCCAAAGTTGTTGGAACGTGCGGGGAATTCTGCACGAGGGTCGATCACAGGACTTTATACTGTTTTGGTTGATGGTGATGATTTTAATGAGCCGATTACAGACACTGCACGTGGAATTTTGGATGGTCATGTTGTTTTATCGCGAGCAATGGCCCAGAAAAACCATTATCCTGCGATTGATATTTTGCAGAGTATCTCCCGTGTTATGAGTTCAATTGCGTCACCAGAGCATAAGAGGGTTTCTGGTATGTTGAAAAAGGTATTGGCTACATATCGTGAAGCGGAGGATTTGATTAACATCGGTGCGTATAAGTCTGGTTCTAATCCGGAAATTGATTTTGCGATTGAAAAAATAGGAGCGGTAAATGCTTTTTTGCGTCAAGGGACCGAAGAGAAATTTAGTTTTGAAGATGCTGTTTCGATAATGACAGAAATCTTTGAACAATCGGAAGAAATGAGGGATTGATTTGGCACGCTTTCGATTTCCTATGGAAAATATTCTAAACATGAAAATGAAGTTAGAAGAACAAGCGAAGAATGAGTATGCCCATGCCAATGCCAGGCTTTTGGCAGAGCAAGAAAAACTAGAACTTCTTCAAAAGCGTTTGGAAGATGCAAAAGAAAAGTTGAAAATGATTTTGAAAGAAGAGTTGTCGGTGGTGGAAATTCGACGACGCGAGGATGCGGTTGAAGTGATCAAGATGTATGTTATGCAACAACTTTTGACGGTAAAACGGTGCGAGAAGGAAGTTGAAGTGGCTCGTGATAAACTGACGGAAGCGATGAAGGAACGAAAAACCTTTGAAAAATTAAGAGAAAAAGCGTTTGAGGCTTTTTTGATAGAAGAACAAAAAGCAGAGCAAAAAGAAGTGGATGAGCTTGTGAGTTACAAGTATGGCGCGAAGACGAAAAATGCGTGATGACACGCGGAAATGAGGAAAACTATGGCAAGAAAGAAGAAAAAGAATCAAGAATATGCACAGGAGGAAACAGCGGGGAGCAAGTTGCTTACGATATTAATCGTCCTCGTAATCGTGTTGATTTGGCTTGGGATTTTTGGCGTATTGATCAAGTTGGATGTGGGTAATTTTGGAAGTGAAGTTTTATATCCGGTATTGAAAGATGTTCCGTTGGTGAATCGCGTTCTTCCGGAAGTGGAAGGTGAGGCGAAGGAGACGGATGGTTATACGGATATTAAGGAAGCCAATGCTAGGATTCGTGAACTGGAGAAGGAATTGGCAAAATTAAAGAGTACAAATTCAGCTAGTAGTGATGAGGTGAAAGAATTAAAGGCGGAGATAGAACGGCTAAAAAAATTCGAGCAACAACAACTGGCGTTTGAACAACGTGTTAAGGAGTTTGACGAAAATGTTGTTTATAATGACAAGGCACCGGATATTGCTGAATATAAGGCTTATTATGAGGAAATAGATCCTGATAATGCTGCGGAAATATATAAAGACGTTGTAAGGGAATTGCAATACACAGCAAAGATTACGAAACAAGCTACGATGTATTCGAAAATGGATGCGGAGCAGGCGGCAGAGATTCTTGAAACAATGTCTGGAGATTTGGAACTTGTGGCTGCGATTTTGGATAGTATGCCTGAGACAAAAAGTGCAGTGATACTTGAAAATATGGCACCAGAGACAGCGGCGCAGATTACTACAAAAATGACGGAAAGATAGGCGAAAAGCATAAAGAATCATGTTTTTTTGTCGATATATATACTGTATGTATAATAAAAAAAGAAAGGAGGAACGCAATGCAGACACAAGGTATATCATTAAGTATGTCCGCGGTGCAATCTCGCACAACGGGATCGACATCCAAAGTACAGGATTCGAATTTTGATCGTTTTATGACGCGTAGTACATCTGATGTATCTCAACGCAAGGAACCAGTGGTTAATGATAAGGCATCGATGGAACGTTCGACGAATGCAGGAAGTGAAGTTAATTCGTCCAGTGAGGATTTTAACAAACACAAGATATCATTGAACGATGGAACGTCAAAACCGAACAATCTTGAGCATGTGGATGTGGAGAATGTGGAAAGCCAAGTTGTTGTACTGTTACAACAAACGTTTGGGTTAAGTGAAGAAGAGATTGTAGATATTCTTGAGCAGCTTGGATTGACTCCAATGGATTTGGCATTGATGATGTCGACGGATTCCGTTCAGATTACTCCGATCAATATGGAAAGTATCAAGTCTGTTGTTATGGAAGTACATGGTATTGATGATGCAAATGCATTTTTGCTATCGGATACAATGTGTCAGGAACTGAATGATATCATGTCAGGAATTCAAGATATTTTATCCAAAGAGCTTGGCGTGAATGTGGATCAAATGTCTCAGGATGATACAATTTTGATGCAGAGTTTTGCAGAAAAATGGGAAGCATTGATAAGTTCCCAGCATGGAGAAGTGGAAGAAACGACAGTGGCAGAAGAACCGACTATGATCTCTGATTCAATGGAAATGGTGAAAGATACTCCTGTTGTGGTAGAAATGTCCAATGAATCCGGAGCAGAGAATGGAAATGCAGGTGCTTCGAAAATGGCAACAGATTCTGTACATCAAGAGCCGACGGTTCAAAATGAAAGTCCGATTCAATCTTTTGCAGAACGCCTAAGCGATTCATTTGAAGCAGTATCTAACGAAGAAATGGCAGCTTCTCGTGTGACAATGAATAGTATTGTAGAGCAGGTTGTACGTCATGTTCGGATTCGTGTGTTACCACAGACAACAAGCATGGAATTGCAATTGAATCCAGAGTCTTTGGGGCGGGTTAATTTGACTGTTACTTCTCAAAATGGAACAGCGACAGCGACATTGACAGTGCAGAACGAAGTTGCGAAGGAGGCTTTGGAAAGCCAGATTGCTGTATTGAAGGAGAACCTGGAAGAACATGGATTGAAGGTTGAATCCGTGGAAGTTACCGTATCTGAGTTTGGATTTAAAAATCCGGAAGATTCCAACCAAGGTGCTTTCCAGCGTAAAAAGTCTGGTGGAAGACGATTCCGTCTTGATTCTGCGGAAAATGTTGAAGAAACTGTGGAAACAGAAGAGGCAAGACAGGATGGAGAAAGTGTCGTGGATTATACGGCGTAGGATTTAGGAGGCGAAATTATGAATACATCTTTACAGGGACTAGTTACTGGTCTTGATGAATTAACTCTTGGAACCGATCGAGTGAATGCGTCAGCAACGACAAAGACGGCAGGCGGAAATCTCGGAAAAGATGAATTCCTTCAGTTGCTTGTGTGTCAGATGAAAAATCAGGATCCATTGGAACCGGAAAAGGATACACAGTTCATTGCACAGCTTGCACAATTTTCTTCCTTGGAGCAGATGCAGAATCTGAATGAAACAGCTTTGAATTCTCAGGCATTTGGATTGGTAGGAAAGTCTGTTGTGATTAATAGCACAAGTGCAAATGGAAGTGTAACAGAAATCAGTGGTGTTGTGGATTATATCACGATGAAGAACGGGGAAGCAAATCTTTCGGTGGATGGTCAGTTATATTCCATTGAAGATTTGGTGGAAGTAAAGGATTCCTATTATGCAATACAGGAGTTTCTTCCTTCTGTGGAAGCAACACAAGGTATTTTTGATAAATCCAACAAAAAAGCTGTGGAAGTAAAAATTGATCTTGGTGATGGCGATTATGCAGCTTCCAGCGTGGCAGTAATGATCAATGGTGAATATGTTGAATCTGAGCAGTTGAGCTATCAGGATGGAACATTATATATCTTACCAGGAGCGTTGGATAAATTAGAAATAGGAACGTACGATGTAGGTTTGTATTTTGATGATGCCTACACAACGACAGTAACAGATAAGGTTTCCATTAAGGTTACAGATAGTGGTATTTCGGCATGAGATACTACCTGTGTAAATAATCAGGAGGTGGACAAAGCGAATGAATATTACGAATAAGAACTTTGTATCCATCGATGAAATGCGTCAGAAGGTTCAGGGGGCAAACGCTTCGAATCTTAAGACGGAAACCAATGGGGATTCTGGGAAATCGTTTGATCGGGTGCTGTGGGATACGGCGGATCGTGTGAAATTTTCTAAGCATGCTGAAAAAAGATTAGAGATGAGAAATATTTCTATTTCTGAAGAACAAAAGGCAAGGTTAGAGGATGCAGCAGAGCGGGCGATGGAAAAAGGAATGACAGAATCTTTAGTAATGGTAGATGATTTGGCATTTATTCTAAATGTCAGAAATAAAACCATTGTAACTGCAGTAAATGATACATCCAATGCTGTTTTTACAAATATCGATGGAGCGATAATTAATTGATACAAGTTGTAGACATGCTGGCCCTTTACAGGAAGCATGAGAGTCTCTGAATGCTGGATGAGGCTTAGGAAAAAAGAAATGGAGGGTAATCATTATGATGAGATCACTGTGGTCTGGAGTATCGGGATTGAAGGTACATCAGACAAAAATGGATGTTATAGGTAACAATATTGCAAATGTGAATACGGTTGGATTCCGTTCCAGTTCCGTTAACTTCACAGACGTATTCTATCAGACAACGCAGAGTGCATCTGGTCCAAATGCTAACACGGGAGCTGCGGGTAGAAATGCAATTCAGATTGGTCTTGGTTCCAATGTAGCTTCCGTATCTGTAAATATGAGTGGTACAGGTGCAACAAACCGTACGGATCGTGGAATGGATTTGATGATCAATGGAGATGCTTTCTTTGTTGTGCAGAGTAGTGGAAATACATATTTTACAAAATCAGGTTGTTTTGATATCGACGCGGCAGGAACATTATATTGTACAACGAACGGTGCGACGGTTCTTGGTTGGGGCGTGGATGAAAATGGAGATATTCGTAAGGATACTGTAGATTCATTGAAATTGATGTCTCCGGAAAATATGAACGCAGAACCTACTGCCACGGGAAATGTTACTCTTTCTGGTAATATTGATAGCAAAGATAAGCAGGTTACGTATAGTGTGGATGGGGAAGGATATCCGATATCCATTGGATTCTATGATAATACAGGTAATTATTTTACTGCAAAGCTTAGTGTCATGAAAGCGAATGATACAACAAATAATGAGTATACAGTAGGCATTACTGATATTATGGACGAGAAAGGATCGTCAATTTTGAAGCAGGCAACTGTAGATGCTAGTGGAAATACAGTATACACCACAACAGGACAGTATGTAAGTTTTGCAGGTCAGTCTCCGTTGAACTATACCGTAGATCCAGACGGTACTGTGCAGTTTGCACCAAGTACTGCGCTTCTTACCTTTAACGGCTCTTCTGGTGAATTTGTAAGTGTATCTGGCGAATTGGAAGGTATGTTGAATCTTACATTGAATGATGGAAATACAGAGAATAATGCCTTCCCAGTAGGTGGTGTGGATATTGATTTCTCGGGACTTACTATGTATGCTACAAGTGGAACAAGTAGTGTTAAACCAGAACGTGGCGATAAGAATGGGTACAATGCAGGTAATGCTGCTGGCCAGTTAAATGGTTTCTCGATTAATGGAGATGGAAAAATTTATGCGGTTTACGATAATGGAGATGACAAACTTCTTGGTCAGGTTGCGGTAGCATCCTTCGCTAACCCATCTGGTTTGGAAGCGGTTGGAAATAGTTTGTTTGCAGCGACTTTGAACTCAGGTGAGTTTGATGGAATTGGTCAAGATATCACAGAAGTTGGTAGCTTTTCTGTAGGAGCCTTGGAAATGTCGGATGTTGATTTGGCTACCGAATTTACGAATATGATTACGACACAACGTGGTTTCCAAGCAAATTCAAGAACGATTACAACTTCGGATACGATGCTGGAAGAATTGATTAACTTGAAACGATAAAATTTATAAAAAAATGTCGAAAAAGGGAAACTTTATGTTTCCCTTTTTTGTTGAATATGGTATAATAAGTATTAGGTTAACGAATCGAAAAATGCTTTTGAAAAAGGGAGGCTCTGACATGATTGATGTGACGAGAATGGGTGGGCAAGAGGTTACGCTGAATGCACACTTGATTGAATTCATTGAAGAGACGCCAGATACGGTTATTACATTAACTACGGGTAAGAAAATAATCGTAAAAGAAAGTAGACAAGAAGTTAAAAATTTAGTAAAATTATATCGAAAAGAGATAGGAAATAACATTTAGATAAAATATTAAGGTGGTGTATTTTTTTGGATTTAGCTTCGATTATTGGTTTGGTGGGATGTGCTGCCGCCGTTATTTATGGAATTGTATCAGGAGATCAGGGAGTGGCTGCATTAGGTAACTTTTATGATTTATCATCAATCTTGATTACGGTTGTTGGTTCCTTTATGTGTATGCTTACAATGGCTGATGATATACCGGGATTTTTGAACTCGGTGAAGTCCATTTCTTTGATTACTAAAAAGTCAGTTAGTAATGAAGGAGAAGTGATACGTACGATCATTGATCTTGCCAATGTGGCAAGAAAAGAAGGACTTTTGCAGCTGGAAGAAGCGGCGTCGGATATTGATGATGATTTCTTGAAGAAAGGTATTATGTTGATTGTAGATGGTACGGATCAAGAATTGGTTACTAGTATTTTGGAGACGGAGTTGAATTGTATTGAACGACGCCATAACAAAATAATAAGCTTTTGGGAAGGCCTTGCGGCGATGGGACCTGCCTGGGGTATGATCGGTACACTGATTGGATTGATTAACATGCTTAAATTGTTAGATGATCCAAGTTCCATCGGACCGAATATGGCGGTTGCTTTGATTACGACGTTGTATGGTTCTCTTTTGGCGAACTGGATTGGTATTCCGGTAGCCACAAAGTTGAAGGCGATTAATGCAAGAGAAATCATGACAAAAGAAGTGATTTGTGAAGGGATTTTATCAATTCAGGCGGGAGAAAACCCACGTGTAATTGAAGAAAAATTAAAATCTTTCTTGGCACCAAAACTTCGTGATGAAGTGTTGAATGATGGTGCTGACCAAGGTGGTGAGGGATAATGGCTCGAGAAAAAAAAGAAGAAGAAAGTTCGATCAGTGGTGATTGGATTAATACATTTGCAGACTTGATGAATTTGCTTTTGTGCTTTTTCGTTCTTTTGTTCTCAATGTCTACGGTAGATGCAGATAAGTATGAAGAATTGGTTACTTCGCTATCGGAAAGCATTGACATTTTTGATGGTGGCGGCAAAGCTGTCGGTGAAGGAGCTTTTGTGGCTAGCGGAACTAGTCAGAAAATATCAATGGAGCAGTATTTCAACGAGTTTGAAAACAGTGGACAGAATGTTGAATCGCAAGATGAATCGTCAGAAGTTACAGACGAGGAGAAGTATCAAAAAAGGATGGCGGATGAACTGAAAAAAAGAACCGAAGAGTTGTATGAGGAGATTTCAGATAAAGCTGCAGCAAAAAAGATTCAAGACATGATTAATGTGAATATGGACGAACAGTATCAGTATGTTCAGATATCCTTGAATGGAGCGATTTTGTTTGATTCGGGTTCGGATCAGATTAAAAAGTCGGCACTTCCAATTTTGAGTAAGGTTGGAGATATTTTAAAAATATACGATAGTCATATGATTAAAATAGAGGGACATACGGATAATATTCCGATTTCTGGTGGGAAGTTTGCGAACAATATGTGGCTATCCACAGCGAGAGCAACACAAGTGTTTGAGTATTTTGTTAACAAGAAGGATTTGAGCCCGGAGACATTGGAAACTACTGGACGTAGCGAGTATGAACCAGTGGCATCCAATAAAACAGAAAAAGGACGTGCAAAAAATCGTCGTGTTGAAATCAAGATTTACACAGACAAGTAGGAGGTTTGTATGAAAAAGAATATACTAACAATTGTTATTATGGCGGCAACGATTATTAATTTGGTTTTGACTATTGTCATGGTGTTTTCCATCGTTCCTGCAATGAACAAGACAAATAAGCTTATCGATAAGGTGGCAGAAGTGGTTGATTTGGAGATGGAGAAAGAGGAAACGGAGAATTATTCTGTTGAGAACCTTGAGGCATATAAGATTACTTTTGATGCGAAACAGACGATTAATTTAAAATCGGATCCGGGGGATGCAGAAGCGCATTTTGCGGTTATTGAAGGTGTGACAATATCATTCAATAAGGAAGCAGAGGATTATGAAAAGATTAAAGAGTCTGTGGCGAATGCAGATGTTTATATTACAGATTTTGTAAAGGAAGCACTATCGGAACAAACGATTTCTACATTAGATGAGAATGCTGTGAAAGAGTTGGCACTTACTAAGATTCAAGAGTTTTATGGAAGTAAGTGTATCGTGCGTGTTTCGTTGCAGGGCTTTATGTTCCAGTAATCACAAAATTGAAGAAAAGACTTTTTATTCTTGGTGTTTTATGATATAATTGTATGGATGTCATTTTTGTAAGACACAAGATTATAGACAAAGAAGTAGTAACTGTGAGGTGAGATTAATGGGGGACGTCCTGTCGCAAAGTGAGATAGATAATTTGCTTTCTGCGTTGAATAATGGAGAGTTTGATCCGGCGGTAGCGGAGGATGTAGATGAGAGACAGATTAAGGATTATGATTTTGCTAGACCGTCAAAGTTCTCCAAAGATCATCTTCGTACGTTAGTGTTTATTTTTGAACATTATGCTCGTTTGTTATCTACGAACTTGCCGGTGTACCTTCGACGCAATGTTCAAGTAGAGGTGATGCATGCTGAGGCCGCAACGTTTCAAGAGTTTTCGAATTCTCTTTCAAATCCAGTTCTTCTTGGAGTTGTGAATTTTGCTCCGTTGGAAGGAACGATTATTTTGGAAATGGCGAGTGGCTTGGGGTACACAATTGTTGACCGCATGCTTGGTGGAGCAGGAACGCCATTGGATAAGGCGAGAGAATTTACAGAGATTGAATTGACGATTATTGAGCGGATTATGGTGGTTTGTACCAATTTATTGATTGAACCTTGGCAAAATGTACAGGAATTGGAGCCGATGTTAGAACGAATTGAGACGAATTCGCAGTTTGCTCAGTTTGTGTCGCCAAATGAAATGACTTCCATTGTTACCATGAGTATTAAAATTGGTGATGTGGAAGGGTTGATGAATATATGTATTCCATATGCGGTTGTTGAACCAGTTATTGATAAGATTAACACGAAATACTGGTATTCTACAGCTGAAGTTAAAGATGATGATGCGTACCGGGAGATTATCGAAGAAAATATTAACAAAGCACAGATTCCTGTTCGCGCCATCATGGGACGAAGTGTAATTTCAGTAAATGATTTTATACATCTTCAGGTTGGTGATATTATTAAGGTGGATACAAAGGTTGAAGATGATTTGGATATTTACGTAGGAAACATAAAGAAATTTTCTGCATTACCAGGAGCGTATGATGACGCTTATGCAGTTAAGATAAAATCAGTATACAGAGAGGAGTAAAATGCCATGGATGGAATGTTATCGCAGGAAGAAATCAACGCATTGCTTGGTGGAATGGATGGCGGCGGATTAAGTGCCGACGACACTTCGGCAGTGGAAGATTCTTCTGTTGCAATGGTTTCCGAGGAGCGTTTATCTCCGGAAGAAGGCGACGCCTTAGGGGAAATTGCAAATATAAGCATGGGAACAGCGGCGACGACCTTGTCGGTTCTTGTTAATAACCGTGTGGAAATTACCACACCTCAGATATCTTATGTCACAGTGGATGATTTGAAAGAGCGAAACGAAGCTCCGTGTGTATTTATATACATTTCTTATCGCACAGGTTTGGAAGGGAAAAACGTTCTCATTCTGAAAGAAGATGACGTTAAAGTAATAACAGATTTGATGATGGGTGGGGATGGAACCAATACGGAGACGGAATTAACAGAGCTTCACTTAAGCGCGATTTGTGAAGCAATGAATCAGATGATGGGGTCGGCAGCGACGTCCATGTCTTCGATGCTTAATGAGATGGTAGACATTAGTCCACCAACCTCAACCAGAGTTGATTTTAGTGATGCTGGTTTGGAGAATGTTTTGGAGGATATGTATGGGCAGATATTTGCTTCAGTATCTTTTAAAATGACAATTGGTGATTTGGTGGATAGCGAAATCATGCAGTTATATCCGATTGATTTTGCGCGTCTTATATATACCCGTTTTAGAAGTACAATGGAGACAGGAATTGAGGAAACGGTTGCTGAGCAAGAACCAGCGCCTACACCTCCACCTGCACCTACTCCGGCGCCGATGCCGGAAGTTGCTCCGGAGCCAGTACCTCAACCGGCGATGCAACAGATGCAACAGCCAATGATGGGTATGCCACAAGCGATGCCGATGTATGCAATGCCACCGCAGGATTTGAACATACAGCCGGCGCAGTTCCAGAATTTTGTTCCAATGCAGAATCTGGACGGAATTGCACCAGAGAACATTGATCTCATTATGGATGTTCCGCTTGAAGTAACTGTAGAACTCGGAAGAACCAGTAAGTCGATTAAAGAAATATTGGATTTTTCACCAGGAACAATTATCGAACTCGACAAACTTGCAGGAGAGCCAATCGATGTATTGGTAAATGGAAAGTTTGTTGCAAAAGGTGAGGTAGTTGTTATCGAAGAGAGCTTCGGTATTCGAGTTACAGAGATCATTAAAGACTAAAAGTATGGAGGAGAATGACAATGGCAAAGAACGTATTAATATGTGATGACGCAGCATTTATGAGAGTCATGATTAAGGATATTTTAACAAAGAATGGTTATGAAGTGGCTGGAGAGGCTGAAAATGGCTTGAAGGCAGTTGAAAAGTATAATGAAACAAAACCTGATCTTGTAATGATGGATATTACAATGCCAGAGATGGATGGTATTCAGGCGTTGAAGAAAATCAAAGAGATGGATGCAGCAGCGAATGTGATTATGTGTTCTGCAATGGGACAGCAGGCGATGGTTATTGAATCTATTCAGTCTGGTGCAAAAGACTTCATTGTTAAGCCTTTCCAGGCAGATCGAGTTTTAGAAGCTGTAAAGAAGGCTATTGGTTAATTGCGATGGGGAACATTCTGCAACTTTTAGCAGCGCTATTTGTATTTGTACTTGTTCTAGTAGCTACATATTATGTGACAAAGTGGATTGCGAAAACGGGTGCATTGCAACCATACACAAGAAACATTCAAGTGATAGAAACTTATAAGGTTGCACCGAACAAATATATACAGCTCATTCGAATTGGTGAGAAGTATTATTCGATCGGTGTAACCAAAGATAATATCACATTTTTAAGTGAAGTCGAAGAAACACAGTTGAATCTTGATCCGATAAAAGAGACTGTTCCGGTGGACTCCTTCAAAGAGGTTTGGAATCGTGTTTCAAAAACGATTAAGGACAAACAAAAAAAACAATAAGAAAAGGTTGGTATTATGAGAACACATAAGAGATTTATTTCGATTGCATTAAAAGGGATATCTCTATTTATGGTACTGTGCATATTAACCTTTTTTTGTGATGCAATTGTAATGGCGGCGCCAGTAAGCTCGAATTCAAATGTAGATGAAATCGAAGGAAGTGCGACGGCTACTGTGTCGGATCCGGAAGATCCAGATGGTTTTGAATTTAATATATCGTCAAATGCAGGAAGCAGTAATTTGTCTGCGAGTTTACAGATGCTTCTTGTGTTGACCGTTTTAGCGTTGGCACCATCGATTCTTATAATGATGACTTCATTTACGAGAATTATCGTGGTGCTACATTTTGTTCGTTCGGCATTAGGAACACAAACTACGCCACCGAATCAGGTTTTGATAGGACTAGCATTGTTTCTGACATTATTCATTATGTCACCTGTTATTTCGGAAATTAATACAGAGTGTGTACAACCTTTTGAACAGGGGCAGATCACACAAGAAGAAGCGTTAAATGCTGGCTTGAAGCCGATTCGAACATTCATGTTTAAACAAACCAATCGTTCGGATATTAAGTTGTTTTTAGAGATACAAGGAAAAGACATCGAGATAAAATCGGAAGATGATATTCCGACAATGGTTCTTTTGCCTGCGTTTATGATTAGTGAATTGAGAACAGCATTTATTATTGGCTTTTTGATCTATCTACCATTTATAGTAATTGATATGGTGGTGGCATCAACTCTTATGTCCATGGGTATGATGATGTTGCCACCGACGACGATATCAATGCCATTTAAAATTTTGTTGTTTGTTTTGGCAGATGGATGGAATCTTGTTATTGGACAAGTTGTAAAGACATTTTATTAAAGATGTTGTGTTGCATGCGATGAAAGAGTAGGTGAGTATCAATGACAGAAACAGACGTTATAGATATTTCAGCAGAGATGATATGGGTTATTATTAAATGTTCAGCGCCACTTTTACTTGTGTCACTTGTTGTTGGTTTGATCATCAGTATTTTCCAGACAGTAACCTCGATTCAGGAGCAAACATTGACATTTGTTCCGAAGCTTTTAGCGATATTCATTATGTTGCTTTTGACTGGAAATTGGATTATGAATACTTGTGTCGAGTTTTTTGAGACATTGTGCAAAAATTTTTCGTTATATATAAGGTGATATGCGATTGATGATGTGGAGGAATGAAGATGAATTTTACAGTAGAAAGTCTTGAATTTTATCTTCTTATCTTGATCCGAATATCAACGTTTATAATGTCAGCGCCGTTTTTTAATGCAAACACCATTCCGATGCGAGTGAAAATGTCACTAAGTGTAATGTTAACTTTGGTTATGATACCAGTTGTACCAGTAATTACACTAGACTATGTTGGTGTCATAGGATATGCGTCCTTGATTCTGCAAGAAGCGGCGGTAGGACTTATACTCGGATTTATGTGTAACATATGTTTATATATTGTGAGTTTTGCAGGGCAACTTATGGACATAGAAATTGGATTATCGATGGCCAATATGTTTGATCCGATGACGAATATTAGTGTTACTGTAACAGGAAATATGTATATGTACTTAGTAATGCTGGTTATGATGGCGACAAGAATGCATCATTTTGTATTACGGGCTATATTGGATACGTTTTCGTACTTTAATATTGGCCAAGCGGTATTTCGTGGAGATATTGTGGAAACTGCGATTACGTTTATGGGAAATTATTTCTTGGTAGGATTCCGTATTGTGTTACCAATATTTGCGTGTATGCTTGTGATAAATGTTGTGCTTGGAGTTTTGTCTAGAGCAGCGCCGCAGATGAACATGTTTGTCGTAGGTATTCAGCTAAAAGTTTTCGTTGGGATATTGATTTTACTTATCATTGTTCCTACAGTGTCTACTGTTTCTAATTTCATTTTTGATGTTATGAAAGAGACGGTGACTCAGATTTACAATGCCTTTCTTCCTAGGTGATTTCGTGTAAGGAAGATAAAAAGGAGAGAGTGGATTATGTTGCGATATAATCTTCAGTTTTTTGCTCAAGATGGCGAAGGTGGAGAAAAGACCGAAGATGCCACACCCAAGAAATTAGAAGATGCTCGAAAAGAAGGACAGGTGGCAAAAAGTCAAGATATAGGTGTGGCTGTATTGCTTCTGATTCTATTTGTGTCACTGAAGTTTTTTGGCGGGTTCATGTACGATCGTTTTGTCGGTGTGTTTCGGACTTATATCAATAGTTTTAATGAATATGCATTTGACTTCAATTCGTTACGGGCGATGAATGTGTTAACTTATGGTGGGGTACAAACCCTCATTTTAGCAGGACCGATTATGTTGATTGCGTTGCTTGCCGTGGTTGTCGTAGAAGTTGCTCAGGTAAAATGGCAACCGACATCGAAGCCATTGATGCCGAAGCTTTCTAAAATAAATCCGGTATCAGGCTTTAAACGAATGTTTTCCAAAGACAAGTTGTTTGAATTACTTAAGTCAGTTGTTAAATTGCTGGTGTTGTTTTATGTAGTCTACGATTCATTGAAAGATCAATGGGGAATGGTAGTGAATATTTATACACTAGAGTTAACACCTGCCGTGTTGCTTGTTGTCAATACGGTAATAAATGTTGGACTAAAGATTAGTGTTGTATTTATGATTCTTGCAGCGGCAGATTATTATTATCAAAAACGTAAATTTAAAAATGATATGAAAATGACCAAGCAGGAAGTGAAAGACGAATATAAAAATGCTGAGGGTAACCCGGAAATTAAAGGTAAAATTCGAAGCAAAATGCAAGAGGCATCCAGACGTCGTATGATGCAAAGTGTACCAGAAGCGGATGTGGTTATTACCAACCCGACTCATCTTGCGGTAGCCATTAAGTATGACAAATCATTAGGGGAAGCACCAGTGGTTTTGGCAAAAGGTGCTGACTATCTTGCGGCGAGAATCAAAGACATTGCCAACGAAAATCAAGTTGAGATCGTAGAAAATAAGCCGGTGGCTCGAATGTTATATTATAACGTGGAAATAGGAGATCAGATTCCGCCTGAGTTGTACCAGATGGTGGCGGAGATTCTGGCGTATGTATACAATTTACAAGGAAAAATGTAGGAAATAGGAGGTGGATTGGATATGAAAAAAATGGACATCATATTGGGATGTTTTGTTTTGGTACCAATTTTATGTCTGATTATTCCGGTCCCTCTGGTATTGTTGGATTTTTTGTTTGCGCTTAATATTGCTGTATCAATGATCATATTGTTTCGAGCGCTTTTTGCACTGGAGCCTTTGGATATGTCATCCTTTCCAACGCTTTTGCTTTTGACAACGTTATTTCGTTTGTCATTGAATGTTAGTTCCACAAGAAATATTCTTTTAAAAGGTGAGGCGGGTAATGTCGTTGAAACCTTTGGTGACTTCGTGGGTGGAGGTAACCTTATCGTCGGAGCTGTTGTGTTTATTATTTTGATTATTGTGCAGTTGATGGTAATCAATAAAGGTTCTGAACGTGTATCTGAGGTTACTGCTCGATTCACCTTGGATGCGATGCCTGGTAAACAGATGGCAATTGATGCGGATTTGAATACCGGAGCAATTACAGATGATGAAGCAAAGGCGAGACGAGCAAAGATTCAGGAAGAGTCGGCGTTCTTTGGAGCTATGGATGGTGCAACAAAATATGTAAAGGGAGATGCTACAGCTGGTTTGATCATTACGGTGATAAACTTTGTTGGTGGTCTTGCTTTGGGAATACTCATGAATGGGATGGATGCCATGACAGCACTCCAGACGTACTCTATTTTGACGATTGGTGATGGACTAACGAGTCAGATTCCTTCCTTAATGATATCTTTGGCAACAGGTATACTTGTTACGAAAGGATCGAAAGAAGCGGATATCGGTGGTGTTTTGCAAAAACAGTTGCTGGGTACACCGAAGGTGTTGACTATCGTTGGTATTTCGCTGATTGGATTGGGTGTGTTTACCCCGCTTAATATAGTTATTTTCTCGGCTTATGGTATATTCTTCATTATTACCGCGAGAATGATGAGCAACGAACTTGAAATGGAAGCAACAGATACTGAAGTCAATGAAGAAGAGGAGTCAGCAGAAGAGATTCGTCGTCCGGAAAATGTCACATCTTTGCTCAAAGTGGATGCGATTGAGTTAGAGTTTGGATATGGAATTATTCCGTTGGCAGATGTGAATCAAGGTGGAGATTTGTTGGATCGTGTTGTTATGATTCGACGTCAGATTGCGTTGGAACTTGGATGTGTTGTGCCGATGATTCGATTACGAGATAACATCCAGTTGAATCCAAACCAATACGTAATCAAGATAAAAGGTGTGCCAATAAGTGAGGGTGAAATTTTATTTGACCATTATATGGCGATGAATCCAGGATATGTAGAAGAGGAATTGACTGGAATTCCGACATTTGAACCTTCCTTCCATTTGCCTGCTATTTGGATTACGGAGGGGCAACGGGAGCGTGCGGAATCTCTGGGGTATACAGTAGTTGACCCACCTTCGATTATTGCAACGCATTTGATGGAAATTATTCGAAATAATCTCCATGAGTTGTTGACAAGACAGGATGTACAGAATTTGATCAACAATGTGAAAGAGGCAAACGATACGCTTGTTACGGAGCTTGTACCTAAAATGCTTAGCGTAGGAGAAATTCAAAAAGTGCTTCAAAATCTTTTAATGGAGGGGATCTCCATTCGTGATTTGATTACAATTTTTGAGACCTTGGCGGATTATGCGCCTACTACACACGATACTGATATTTTAACCGAATATGTCAGACAAAGTTTAAAACGTGCGATTTCCAATAAGTACTTTAACCACAATGAGGCAACAAGTGTGATAACTTTAGATCCAAAGGTGGAACAGGAAATCATGAATGCAGTGAAACAGACAGAACAGGGGTCTTATTTGGCGTTAGATCCTGAGTATTCCACTGCGATTATGACATCGTTGCAAGAAGAAAGTGGTAAATTAGAAGAATTGGGAAGAACACCAATTATTATAACTTCTCCAATTGTACGTATGTATTTTAAACATCTTACGATGGAACAGTTTAGAAATTTACATGTATTATCATATAATGAAATTGACTCAGATGTTGAGTTACAATCAGTTGGGATGGTGACCGTTGAATGATTATTAAAAAGTTTTTAGCAAAGACAGAAAATGAAGCAATTGAAATGGCAAAGGATGAGCTTGGAAGTAACGCGATTGTTATGAATATCAAAAAAATTCAGCCCAAGGGACTTGCTAAATTTTTTGTGAAAAGCAAGGTAGAAGTGACTGCTGCGTTAGATGAAAATATCGTATATGACACAGAATCCAAAAAGGAACAGGAACAGAAGAAGACGAATGTTGACTTGGTAACGCCGAAGTTTGTGCCTGACATCGTGGCAGATGAACAGGAAGAAGAAAAAAATGTTGCCAGCATTGAGGAGAAACTTAGTAGTCTTCAGAAAATGTTAGAACAACAAATGTCTTCTGAGAAAAAGCCTGAAAAAATGGAGGAAACTCAAGAAGAAAAAAAAGTGGAAGATAAGAAAGAAGAGGCTGAAGTTACTACGCCAGAAATTAGTAAGGCAGATGCTTGTAAGGAATTGATTCGGAAACAGATGATTCAGAATGAAGTGGAGGAGTCTATTGCAGATGAATTGATGGGAGAAATCCATCGTTCGTTGCCTAAGGATGCTTCTTTGGATCAAATTTTAGCGGCAATTTATCAAAAGATTATATTAATGATTGGGCAGCCATACATTGTGGAAGAGAAGGAGAAGGATGGTCCGTGTTATGTATTCTTTCTCGGGTCTACAGGTGTAGGAAAAACGACTACGATTGCTAAAATTGCTTCGAAATTAAAATTGGAAAAGAAGATGAATGTTGCATTGGTTACTGCAGATACGTATCGAATTGCTGCAGTAGAACAATTAAAAACGTATGCGAATATTCTTAGTGTTCCGTTGAAGGTTATTTATAGTCCAGAGGAATTAGATGAAATGCAGGAAGAATTGAATCAATATGACATATGTCTTGTGGATACAGCTGGATGTTCGCATAAAAATAAAGGGCAATTGGAAGACATCAAGAAGTTGATTGAACAGATTCCAATCGCTCGACGAGAAGTGTATTTGGTAATGAATGCGGCTACGAAATACAATGATTTGAAAGAAATTGCTGATGTGTATTCTGATATTACAGATTATAGCATGATTTTTACAAAATTAGATGAAACATCCTCCTCTGGAGTCATGTTAAATATGCGTACGTACACCGATCGTCCGCTTTCTTATGTTACGTGGGGGCAAAATGTACCAGATGACATAGGAAAAGTAGATGCTCAGAAAATTGCAAAAAAATTGTTAGGAGGTAAGTCGTAGTGGATCAGGCTGAAAGACTCAGAAATATAATAAAAAAACAAGAGTTGCAGGCCGAGGAGAAGGAACGAATTGCCAAAGTCATCACTGTAACTAGTGGTAAAGGAGGCGTCGGAAAGACAAGCTTGTCCGTGAACCTTGCAATTCAATTGAGCAAAATGGGGAAACGAGTTGTGATTTTTGATGCAGATTTTGGGTTGGCTAATATCGAGATTATGCTGGGGCTTCGACCAAAGTATAATTTGGCGGACTTGATGTATCGAGGAAAGAGTATTGAGGATATTATCACGTATGGTCCAGAGAATATTGGATTTATTTCTGGTGGTTCAGGAATTAATGAGTTGGCGAACTTGTCCAGAGAACAGGTTGTATCTTTGACAAATCGGTTGGCAGAATTAGATCGTATGGCAGATGTGATAATTGTAGATACGGGGGCTGGAATTAGTGACACTGTATTGGAATTTGTGGCGGCTAGTGAGGAAGTGCTATTGGTGGCAACACCAGAGCCGACATCCATTACAGATGCGTATGCGTTGTTAAAAACCTTGAATCGTAAAAATTCGTATCGTCCGGAAAAAACAGTTGTGAAAATGATTGCAAACCAAGTAAGGGCAGAAAATGATGCGACGGAGTTGTTTGAAAAATTGGGAGTTGTTGTTGATAAATTTTTAGATATCAAAGTAGAGTTTGTGGGCTCTGTTCCATATGATAGAACCATGCAACGTGCAATTATGCATCAAGCCCCTGTTTCGATTAGTAATCCAGATTCGGAAGTGGCAAAAGCAATCCGTAGAATTGCATATACCATTGATGATCAAATGCTGGTTGAAGAAGAGAGGGTGGGGATAGTAAAATTGTTTTCAAGCGTGATTCGTATGCGATTCACGAGATGAAATAGGAGAAATGATGATTATGCAGAAAGTCGTAATTAATGTAGGAGATAAAATCGAGTTGACACACGTAAGAAGTGCAACAAGACGTAAATTAGAGGAACATACATATACGAGTCAGTTGTTGGAGTATGACGGTCTTCGTACTGCTAAAATTTCTATGCCAATATCAGGTGGGAAAATTATTCCACTAGAGGTCAATGATGAATATGCACTATGTTTCTTTTCGTCGTCTGCTTTGTACCGTTGTCGAGCAAGAGTAATTGAACGACGTCGCGAGGAAAATGTGTATGTATTAATGATGGAATTTATGTCGTTGCCAAAAAAATATCAGAGACGTCAGTTTTATCGATTGGATTGTACGCTTTCTGTTCGTTATCGTGTAATTTCAGACGAGGAAAAAACATTGCGTGACTTTTTAGCGACAAATCAGTTTGAAGATCCAGCGTTAGAAGAAGCATATGAAAAAAAATTGGATGAGTTTTCGCGGGATTGGCAAGATGCTTTGATGACAGACATAAGTGGTGGCGGTGTGCGTTTTCAATGCCAGCAAATTGTTGAACCAGGGGTTTTTGTGGAGATTGCTATTCCTCTAACATTTGATGCTAAAAATATACCTTTCAAAGGAATTGCAAAAGTAGTCTCTCGTGTCGATCTTCCTGGAGAGAATATCAGTGAGGAAAGATGTGAGTTTGAAGATATATCAAAGCAAGACCGAGAATTAATTGTAAAATATGTATTTGAAGAACAGAAGCGCAGGTTAAGAAAGGAATCAAATTAAAGGTATGAAAAAAATTTTAATTATTGATGACTCTGCACTTATGAGAAGGGTCATGTCTGATATAATACAATCAGAAGCTGATGTTTGCGTTGCTGATATTGCAGAAAATGGGTTTGTCGCAGCACAGTATATAGTTGAAAATCGACAATACGATTGTATATTAGTGGACATTAATATGCCGAAGATGGATGGTATTGCATTCCTTCAATTTTTGAAAGAAAAGCAATGTATGATTCCGACCTTGGTTGTGAGTTCCATCGCAAGTAGAAGTGCAAAAGAGACGATACGTGCGTTGGAACTTGGAGCTTACGATTTTGTGAGAAAACCTGGTCAGATTGCAGATACAAATGCGAAGGATGATTTTGCAACACAATTGATGCAAAAAATTCGTTGTTCATTTGAAATTAATAATTCGGTGATGCATGAAGAGAAAAAGCAGAAACAGAAAAGCTTGAATTCTTCTGCAGTAAAGACAGGAAAAAAAGAAGTGGAGCGATGTAAGCATGAAAAAGGTGATATTATTTTCATTGCTTCTTCCACAGGTGGTCCGAAAGCGCTCCAGTCTGTTATACCGAAATTCTCGCCGGATATTGGTTGCCCGATTGTTGTTGTACAGCATATGCCGGCAGGTTTCACCAGATCCTTGGCGGATCGACTGAATGAGATGAGTTCATGTAAAGTCATCGAGGCCGAAGATGGTATGGTGCTGGAGAATGGAATCGTGTATATTGCAAAAGGTGGTTTTCAGCTGAGTGTTTCTATGAATGTGAAGGGTGAACACTATTTGTCTGTGAAGAAGGATGAACCACGGAATGGACTTCGACCATGTGCAGACATTTTTTTGGAGTCACTATTGGACTCCGGATATCGGAATGTGTTATGTGGAGTTTTGACCGGTATGGGAAGCGACGGAACAAACGGGTTAGTTCAGTTGAAGAAGATGAAAAAGGTGTATACTGTAAGTCAAAGCGAATCGACATGTGTGGTATATGGGATGCCGCGTTCTGCTGAAAAGGAAGGTGTCGTTGATATCGTGGCGGATTTGCAGGATATCGCACATCATTTGATGTATGCGAAAACAAAGTAAGAAAAAAGTAAGAAGCGCATCACCTTGCGCGGATTGGAGGATAAGATGGATACAAGTCAATACTTAGAATTATTTATCGATGAAACCAAAGAGCATCTGCAGACCTTGAATGAACATATTCTTGAGTTGGAGAAGGATCCTGAAAATGCAGATACGATTAACGAGATTTTCCGTGCGGCTCATACATTGAAAGGTATGTCCGGTACCATGGGATTTACAAGAATGCAACGGCTTACTCATGATATGGAGAATGTATTCCAAGAAATTCGTAATGAAAACATGAAAGCCAATGCAAAATTGGTGGATATTTTGTTCCGTGGTCTTGATGCGTTGGAGTCTTATCTTGATGTGATTTCTAGTTCGGGAAATGAAGGCACGGAAGATAATGAAGATATTATTAATGATCTAAATGCAATGGTAGCAGAAGGCACAGGCGGTGGTTCTGGTAATGCGTCAGCGACTTCGGAGACGAAGAAGGAAGATGCGCCAAAAGAAGCGGCAGGAAAAAAGGACAAGTTTGCAGATATTCCAGTATCTGAGTATGAGATTGTTGCGATGGATAATGCCAAAGCGGAAGGTCAAAATGTACTTGGAATTACAGTATATCTCCAAGAGACATGTATTCTAAAAGCGGCTCGAGCTTTTTTGGTGTTTAAGTCTGTAGAAAATAAAGGTGAACTCATCAAGTCAGTACCGGATACTGAGAAAATTGAGGATGAAGAGTTCGAGTTCGATTTTAGCTGGATTCTTGCCACAAAAGAATCCAAAGAGACGATTAAAAAATTGATTATGAATGTATCAGAAATCGCAGATGTTGCAATCGATGATTTCAAATACACTTCGAATGCGTCGAGTTCTCAAGAAAGTGCCCAACCTTCGGCTGCGTCGGTTGAGAAGGCGGAAAGTAAAGAGCCTTCGAAAAAGGCACCATCGGCATCCAAAGGCAAGGTGGCTAGCCGCTCCGTTCGAGTTGATATTGATAAGTTAGATGTGTTGATGAATCTTGTTAGTGAGTTGATCATTGCGAAGAACGCATTGGTTTCTGTTACATCTACTACTGGTGAAGGTAGCGTAGATGTAAGTGGAAATCAGATTTTCTATGAAAATATTGAGTATTTGGAGCGAGTAACAACCAATCTTCATGAGTCTGTTATGAAAGTTCGAATGGTACCAATCGAAAGTGTTGTAAATCGTTTTCCACGTATGATTCGAGACTTGAATCGTAAATTGGATAAGAAGATGGAACTCTATATGTCTGGTGAAGATACAGAATTAGATCGTACTGTTATTGATGAGCTGGGAGATCCGTTGATGCATTTGTTACGTAACTCGGCTGATCATGGATTGGAGAGTAATGAAGAACGTGTTCGCTTAGGAAAACCTGAGATTGGTTCTATTTTCTTAGATGCATATCAGGATGGTAACAACGTAACCATCGAGGTTCGTGATGATGGTGGCGGAATTGATACAGAGAAAGTTAAAAACAAAGCGATTGAAAAGGGAACAATTACAGCACAACAAGCTGAGACCATGACAGATAAAGATTTCATTGATTTGTTGTTCCGTCCAAGTTTTTCTACTGCGGATAAGATTTCGGATGTATCCGGTCGAGGCGTAGGTCTTGATGTGGTTAAGACAAAAATTGAATCTCTTGGAGGAAGCATTGAGGCAAAGACAGTGCGTGGTGAGGGAAGTACGTTCATTATCCAGCTTCCACTTACATTAGCTATTATTCAGGCATTGATGGTTGAAGTTGGAACGGAAAAATATGCAATTCCGCTTGGAAACATCACTACGATTGAGGATGTTATGCCAGATGAAATTCGTTTGGTTCAGTCTAAAGAGGTAATTCATCTTCGTGGAAATGTAATTCCTATTATTCGAATGAATGAAGTGTTAGAGATGCAAAATTACGAGAAGAGTAGTGAGAGTGAATCCGAGATTGTGGTTGTTGTTAAGAAAGGTGATCAGAGAGTTGGACTTGTTGTGGATAAACTTCTTGGACAGCAGGAAACCGTTATCAAGTCATTAGGACATCACATTACAAATGCGAAGCTGTTTAGTGGTGCAACAATTCTTGGTGATGGTGAAGTGGCGCTGATTCTTGATACAAACACATTAATCTAGGAGGAGGGAATACAAATGGATGGTATGGTGAATGAAAACATGAATGATGAGGTTCAGTACATTGTAATTCGAATTGGTGCTGAGCATTATGGTATCAACATTAGTTATGTAGATAATATCGTAAGAATGCAGAGGATTACTCGTGTCCCTAAATCACAACCGTATTATGTTGGTGTGATTAACTTGCGCGGTGAAGTGGTTCCGGTAATGAGTCTTCGTAAGCGTTTTGATTTGGAAGCGGACGAATACACAGGATCAACACGTATCATTATTTTAAAACTAGAAGACCAATCCTTAGTAGGCGTTATCGTAGATGAGGTGCGCGAGGTTGTGAATTTGGATACGAATACCATTGAAACTCCATCGTTTAAGTTGGATGAAAATAATGCTGCTTATCTTGCAGGTATTGGAAAGAATGGAGATAGTTTGATTTCTTTGCTTAACATTGAGAATGTCGTAGGAGAATCAAAGGCAGTATGAGTGAAATAATACGTGTGGGGATGGCAGATTATAAGATTTGCCATTCTCCACAAAAAATATCAACCCTTGGGCTAGGTTCCTGTCTGGGGGTTGTATTGTATGATAAAACCACAAAAATATGTGGTATGGCGCATGTTATGATGCCGGATAGCAATAAAATATCAAAGAATTCTAACCGTATGAAATTTGTTGACACTTGCTTGACTGATATGTATGAAGAACTTTTAAGAGCAGGAGTCAGAAAGAGTAGTTTGGTGGCTAAAGTTGCTGGTGGAGCAAAGATGTTTTCGTATCAATCAAGCAATAGTCATTTGAACATCGGAGAACAAAATATTGAAGCGGTACATCATATGTTAGAACAGTGGAATATTCCGATTGTTGCGGAAGATGTGGGAAGCAACTATGGGCGAACGATTGAATTTGATACAGTAACAGGTGAGTTGATCATTAAATCGGTAGGAATTGGTGATAGTGTTATCTGAACAAGAAAATGGGGGGAAATAAGTGAAGTACAGATTTATTCCGGCTTTGGTCATGCTTTTGGCAGGACTTGTGTGCTGCATCATGAGTATTGTGCAAAAATGGCCAGTTACCTATAGTCTAATGATTTTGATATTGGTTTTGATCGTGTTTTATCTGATCGGTCAAATTGCAGCTCAAGTGGTAGGAAAAGTGATTGCAGAACACGAAGCGATGGTAAAGGCAGAGCAAGAACGTTTGAAGGCAGAGGAAGAGGCAAAACGTCTTGCGGAAGAAGCAGAGAAAGAAGAAAAGGATAAGAAAAAAGATGAAAGTACAGCAGAATCGTGATGTCATACGCATTTACGAGAAGCAGTAAGTGAGGGAAGTCTATGGCGATTAGCGAAGCGGAAAGAAAAAAAATGTGGGATCAATACATGAAGAAAAAGAGCCCGGAAATACGTGAACAGCTAATTATTGAATATGCAAATTTGGTGAATCTCGTTGCAGGAAGAATGGGAATGTATCTGGGATATACGGTAGAATACGATGATTTAGTTGGTTATGGGATTTTTGGACTAATTGATGCAATCGATAAATTTGACTTGGCAAAAAACGTGAAGTTTGAGACTTATGCTAGTTTAAGAATTCGTGGTTCAATATTGGATCAGATTCGAAAAATGGATTGGATTCCTCGAACATTACGTCAAAAGCAGAAGCAGATGGATCAGGCATGTGTAAGGTTAGAAGGGCAGTTGGGACGTCAAGCTACGGATGCAGAGGTGGCGAAAGAATTAAATATAACACTTGATGAGTATGAAGTTTGGAGAAATGAGGCCCAATATACAAATTTGGTCTCATTGGATGATTATTTAGAACAAGGTGGAGATGGGAATTTCGAGGCTACAGGTTCAAAACGCTTTGAGCAACCGGAACAAGCCTTGGAGAAGCAAGAGTTAAAGCAACAGCTGATGGATGCCTTGAAAACATTGACGGAAAAGGAATCAAGTGTAATAACGTTGTATTATTATGAAGAATTGACATTAAAAGAAATCAGTAAGATTTTAGAAGTGTCAGAGTCGAGAATATCGCAACTTCATACAAAGGCATTGCAAAAAATAAAAATACAATTGGGGAATTCTGTGGAATTGCTGAATTTGTTTTAATATATGTCCGAATAAGGACGAGAGGGGATGAAGACAAATGGGGAAAAATGCATATTTTCAGATTGTTCATAAACCAAATCGTACGATGCTCAAAGTATTTCCAGCGACCAAAGATGGTGATATGTTTCAAGTGGATGAGGTTATGAAGTACTTCGAATTGATTGGTGTTGGAAGTTACGATAATGTTGGATTAAATAACTATTTAAAAAAGGCTGATTTTCGTACGGAATATTTGATAATAAACAAGGAGATTTTGCCAGAAAACGAGCGGTGCGTTGTGAAAATTTCCGAACAAGGCGAGCAGGCAGTGGCTCGTTTTTATCCTGCGTCTACATCCGGAAAAAAACTCACAAGAGAAGACATTATTAGCGATTTGAAATTTGCAGGAATCAAACATGGAATTCGAGAGGATGTAGTAGATCAGTTTTTGAAGAATCCTGAATATTGTCAGGATTATGTGATTGCGGTAGCTACGCCACCGGTTCAGGGGCACGATGCCCATATCGAGTATCATTTCGATATTAATACGACAGCAAAACCAAAGTTGAATGAAGACGGAAGTGTAGACTTCCATCAGTTAGGAAATATTAAGCCAGTGGCTGTAGGGGATAAATTGGCAACATTAACTCCGGCAGATCGAGGTAAGCCGGGTGTGAGTGTAACGGGGGTTACGTTACCTCCGAATAAAGTATCTAATCTGGCATTGCGTCATGGACGAAATATTACGATGTCGGAAGATCGTTGTGAATTGTATTCACAGGTGGCTGGGCATGTTACACTGGTAGATGATTTGGTTATGGTATCTGATGTTTATGATGTGCCTGCAAATGTAGATGCATCTACTGGTGATATTGATTATAATGGTACAGTAAATGTGACTGGAAATGTGAATACTGGATATCGAATCCAAGCAGCAGGAGATATTATTGTCAATGGTGTTGTGGAAGGAGCGACATTAATCGCTGGTGGAAACATTGTTCTGAAAAGAGGAATGCAAGGAATGTCTCGCGGAATGTTGGATGCACAGGGCAACATAACTGCTAAATTTATTGAAAATAGTTCGATACGTTGTGGAGGAACCTTGATGTGTGATGCGGTTCTCCATAGTGATACAGAGTGCACGGGAGAAATCTCGGTGCTTGGAAAAAAAGGTTTAATCAATGGTGGTCATATTCGTTCCTATTCAAACATTTCTGCAACGCAATTGGGGTCGACAATGGGAACTATGACGGTTGTGGAAATTATGTCGGATATTGAGCAGGCAAAACTTTTTAATGAGACACAAGATAAAATTGACGAGGCTCGTGAAACGCTGAAAAAGATGGATCAAGTGTTGATTGGAATAAAAAAACTAATTAAAAGTGGGAAACAGATTTCTCCGCAACAGGTGCAATATTTAAAAGTTGCGGCGGCATCGAAACCAAAGCTTATAAAAGAAATCGAAAGTATGGAGTTACAGTGCCAATCGATGCAGAAGATATTGGAATTAGGTACCAATGCTTCTGTTCGGGTGGAAGGTGTTGTGAATTCAGGTGTTAAGATTGTGATTAAAGACATTAGTCGAATTATTAATGATAATTTTTCGCATTGTAAATTTGTTCGTGAAGGAGCGGATATTAAGTCGCTCAGTATATGATAAAGAGAGGGAGGGTGTAATACGTGCCAATTAGTGCTATTGATGTATCAACACTTGCACCGCGTTCGGCGGAAGCTTCGAATCTTGTTGGGAGAGAGCAACAACAACTCCAACATGTGAATGAAAACAGTGCAGTTAATGTTGCAAAAAATACAGAACAAAAAGCCCAGAAAACCGTTGAAACGGAGAAAAGTGATACCAAAGAGTATCGTTTTGATGGCTCCGGTGGAAACGGATACCAAGCGGGGAATCGGAAAAGAAAAAAAGAAAAAAAAGATGAGGCGCCTATGGCACCGCGTTCCGATAGTAGCTTTGATATTATGATTTGAAAGGGAAAGAGTAAAGATGAATGCAGTTGAAGTAGTGTTATTACTTATTGGATTTGTGAGTATATCCGTTAGTTTTTTTCTTGGGAATAAGAAAAATCCATCCTTGAGTGATGAAGGTGTGGAAGTTGGAATGAAAGAAGTCTGGACCGAGAAAGAAGAGGAACTTGTGAAGGAGCGGATACAAACAATATTGAATGACGAAACAGAAGAGATTATGGCTCGGACAACAGAGACATTGAATCGCAAAAGCAACGAAAAGATTATGGAGTTTGATGAATTTTCCGGTCAAGTATTGGAGAAAATCAGACATAACCATGAAGAAGTCGTATTTATGTATAGTATGTTGACGGAGAAGCAAAAGGATATAAAAGAAGACGTTGTTAAAAGTGTCATAACAAAGAAAGTGACAGAAAAGCAGGAAGTGAAAGAGAAAAAAACAATTGCTTCGGAAAAGAAAAAGCAAACCAATACAACCCAAACGACTGCTTTGGAAAAAAGAGTATCCAAGCCAGAAGAAAAAAAGGAAAGTGGTGGTGCTCAGAATCAGATTATTCGAATGCATAAGAGTGGAAAATCTGTGTTGGAAATTTCGAAAGAGCTGAATATCGGTCAGGGTGAGGTAAAACTTATGATTGCGCTTTATGGAGGAAAAGCATGAAACAAAAATGGTTTTTAAGAGGGCTTGGTGTCGGAATGATTTTGACCGCCCTTGTTTTATGTATCACATATAGAAATATTGAGGAAAATACGTCAGTAATTCAAAAGGCAAAAGAGTTGGGAATGGTATTTCCCAAGAACGAAACGAGTGCAGTGGAGCAAACGGCAGAAGACGTGTTAAAAAAAGATACGATTGCGAAAGAAGTGTCGGAAGCGGCTGTTGTAGGGAAAGAACAAGTCGTGGAATCTGAGAAGGATAAGAAAGCAAAGGAAAAAGTGGAGAAGAGTAAGGAAAATATAGAAAAGGCATCTGCTTATCACGGGAAAAATCGGACTTTTGTTGTTCGCAATGGACTTCTCTCCAGCTCGGTGTCTCGAGAGATGGAAGAGGCTGGTTTCATTGAGGACGCAGATGAATTGGATAAATATTTGCGTGATAATGGCTACGAACGGATGGTTCGTAGTGGGAAATATAAGATTCCGGCGGATGCAGATATAGAGACTATTGCAAAAATAATAACAAGACAGGACTAAAGGTTCTGTCTTGTTATTTTGTGCGATAAAATGTACTTGCATTTTGTGCTTGACTGTGTTATAATGAGTCGGATTGAAAAAACACGTTGACGGATTTTTCCAAGGGTGCCTTGTATAATTCTATGTAACAGGTAGTTACATGTGAATCAAAAAGGTTTTGGAAAGAAGTGAGGTCATCGGAAGAAAAAAACCAAATGGAGGTAAGAAAAATGAGTGTTATTTCAATGAAACAGTTATTGGAAGCAGGTGTTCATTTTGGACATCAGACAAGAAGATGGAACCCTAAAATGGCAGAGTACATCTACACAGAGAGAAATGGTATTTATATCATTGACTTGCAGAAATCTGTAGGTAAAGTGGATGAGGCTTACAATGCAATCAAAGAGATTGCAGCAGACGGTGGTAACATCTTGTTTGTTGGTACAAAGAAACAGGCACAGGATTCCGTTAAGAGTGAAGCTGAGCGTTGTGGAATGTACTATGTAAATGAAAGATGGCTTGGAGGTATGCTTACAAACTTCAAGACAATCCAGACTCGTATTAAGAGATTGAAAGCAATTGAGAAGATGGCTGAGGACGGAACATTTGATGTTCTTCCTAAGAAAGAAGTTATCAATATCAAAAAAGAGTGGGCAAAACTTGAGAAGAACCTTGGTGGTATCAAAGACATGAAGTCTATTCCAGATGCAATCTTTGTAGTAGACCCTAAGAAAGAGAAGATTTGTATTCAGGAAGCACATATTCTTGGTATTCCTTTGATTGGTATCGTTGATACAAACTGCGACCCAGAAGAACTTGATTATGTTATCCCAGGAAACGACGATGCAATTCGTGCAGTTAAACTTATCGTTTCCAAAATGGCGGATGCTGTAATTGAAGCAAAACAGGGCGAAACTTTTGTTGACAATGCAGAAGCAGAGGAAGCAGTAGAAGAGTAAAATATATAGAACGATAGAAAGGAAGATATGAAAATGGCTATTTCAGCTTCAATGGTAAAAGAGTTAAGAGAAATGACTGGCGCTGGTATGATGGATTGTAAGAAAGCTCTTACAAACACAGACGGCGATATGGATAAAGCAGTAGATTATTTGCGTGAGAACGGTCTTGCAAAGGCTGAGAAGAAGGCTGGAAGAATCGCAGCTGAGGGTGTTGTTAAGACAAATATCAGTGCGGATGGTAAGAGCGCTTCTATCGTAGAGGTTAACAGTGAGACAGACTTTGTTGCTAAGAATGAGAAGTTCCAGGATTTTGTTGGTGCTGTAGCAGCTCAGATTAATGCTTCAAGCGCAAATGATGTTGATGCGTTCATGGAAGAGGCATGGGCAGCTGATACTTCTAAGACAGTGAAAGAAGAGCTTGCATCTATGATTGCTACAATTGGCGAGAACATGAACGTACGTCGTTTTGAAAAAGTTTCCGTTGACAATGGTCTTGTTGTAGATTATATTCATGCTGGTGGAAAAATCGGTGTATTGATCGTAGCTGAGTCGGATAATACAGGTGATGAAGTAGTTGAGTGTTTGAAGAACGTAGCAATGCAGGTTGCAGCTATGAATCCAAAGTATCTTTCTGCGGATGACGTATCGGAAGAGTATAAAGAGAAAGAGAAAGAAGTTCTTCTTGCTCAGGCAAAGAATGATCCTAAGAATGCTGGTAAACCAGATGAAATCATCGAGAAGATGATTATCGGACGTTTGAACAAAGAACTTAAAGAAGTTTGTTTGACAGAGCAGGTTTACGTAAAAGCTGAGAATAAGGAAACTGTTGCAAAATACGTTGAGGCAGTTGCAAAAGCAGTTGGTTGCAATATCAAATTGACAAAGTTTGTTCGTTTTGAGACAGGTGAAGGACTTGAGAAGAAGAACGAAGACTTTGCAGCAGAGGTAGCAGCTCAGTTGAAATAATCAAAAGAATTATAATGACTCCAGATGTCAGGGATGGTGCGAAAATCACCTTCTGATATCTGGAGTTTTCTTTTGTGGTAAAAAAGTTTATTCTTACGAAAATTTATGTTGGCTTTTTCGTTAAAATCATGTATAATAAAACTGTATATGTATGTGTATTATTATACATGAAGATGACATATAACGAGGTTGATGGTTATGTTTATGAACGGAAGAAAGAACATATGTGTTATTTTGTGTGATGTCGCTGATTTTTATCAGGAACAGGTGTGCAGAACGCTTACTTTGTGTGCGCAAAATAAAGGATATAATCTTTCTTATTTTTCGTTCTTTTTGTGCTACGGCATTGACACAAAGAATGGTCGTGGGGAAGCTAATATTGTAAATTTAGTTCCATATGAGAAGTTCGACGGATTTATCATTTGCCACGATACATTTCAAAATGAACAAGCTGTTAGACGTATGTTTGAATGTATCAAAGAACGAACCCAAGCACCTGTGATTACACTTCGTAGACAGCAGGAAGGGTATCCTTGTGTGGTGGCGGATAGCCAAGGTGCGATTTCACGTTTTGTAGAACATTTTGTGAAGGTTCACGGATGTGATAAAATTGGATTCATGAACGGTCCGAAAAATCATCCAGATGCTCAAAGGCGTTTAGAGGATTACAAGCAAGGATTGATAAATAGTGGCTTAGAATACGACGAAAAGTTGGTTTATTATGGTAATTTTTGGAGGGACCATGCTAAAATTGCTGTGAAATATTTTACAGAAGAATTAGCGGAACGTCCCCAGGCGATTGTATGTGCCAACGACTATATGGCGATTTCGTTGTGTAATGAGATGATTAATCATGGCTTTATGGTTCCGGATGATATAGGGATTTCTGGTTTTGATGATATACTTGAAGCATCCATTAACATGCCACCGATCACCACTGTACGTATTCCGGCGAAGGATATGAGCGAATTGGCTTTTGAAACATTGGATAAGATGATTCAAGGGGAACCAGTGCCGGAGATACAAAAGCTAAAAGCGGATATTGTTATTCGAAATTCATGTGGTTGTGAAGGAATGGATATGACCACGATGATGAAAAAACGTGTACGTCAGAGTCAAGAACATGAGAGAATGTTGGATCTTATTCAAAACAACACATATATGTCGGTAGAGCTTTCTGATATGGAGGATGTTGGAGAAATTATTTCACATATGCGCTTGTTGGAGAATGAAGATATTCATGTGAATAGCTTTTTCCTTTGTCTTGGTGAAGGGGCTGGTCAATACTATCCAAAGTACTACTCAAAGCAAGAGGGGTATCCGGAACGAATGAAAGCAGTTGCTAGTGTGTTAAATCGGAAAGAGATTACTACCAAGGAATTTGCAACGGCAGAATTACTTCCGAAGGAAGCGATGCAAGAGGAGACCATGATATACTATTTTTTCCCACTTCATCATTTGGAACAGACATTTGGTTATTTTGCGATTTCCTATGAAGGCGTGTATGGTTGCGAAAAGACATTTCAAAGTTGGATTGCGATTATCGGCAATGCTTTGGAAAATCTACGTTTAAAACAGAAAACACATTCTTTGTTAGAAGAATTGAATAAGCTGTATGTACATGATTCTTTGACAGGGTTATTAAACCGTCGTGGGTTTGAAACGGAAACAAAAGAGATTTATGAATTGAGTAGGGGCAATAAAGAAACAATGGTCATTGTTTCTATCGATATGGATAATTTAAAGGTTGTAAATGATAGGTATGGTCATATGCAAGGAGATGTTGCGCTACAGACGATTAGCAAGGCTATTGATTATGCAACAAGGAAAGAAGATGTTTGTGCAAGAATCGGAGGCGATGAGTTTTCGATAGTAGGAATCGGGTATGATAACGATGATGTGCAGGTGCTTTTACAATCCTTCAATGATTATTTAGAAAGATTTAATGAGGAAAGTGGTCTGCCGTATTTGGTGGGAGCTAGTTGTGGATATTGTATCATATCGGAGGAACATGATATATCGCTGGAAACTGCTAGAGTTGAAAGTGATAACCATCTGTATGAAAATAAGAGACAAAAGAAATTAATGAAAAAGGATATTGTGATTCGAGATGAGGATTAAGGTACGAAAGGAGGGGGCTTTTTGAGCAAGGAAGCGAAAGAGGATTATAATTATCGTGCAAAACGTAGAAAACGAATAAAGCAAATTATCGTTGTTACGTGTATTTTGTTGCTTGTATTGCCGATTATTTTGTCAGTGTTCTTAATGATTCGAGTGTCTCAATTAGAGAAAAAATTGGATGCTGTAATCGCAGAAAAGCAACTTGGTGTTGAAACCGAAGCTAGTACTGGTGTAGTTAAAGCAGAAGAAAAGAAGAATGTTGTTACTGGTGGAGCAATTGAAACGGAACCCGAAGTCAAGCGTGTCTACCTGACGTTTGATGATGGTCCAAGCAAAGAGACAAAACGTGTATTGGATGTGTTGAAGGAGAAAAATGTAAAAGCTACCTTTTTTTGCATTGGGAGAGAGGATGAGTATTCACAAAAGATATATAAACGAATTGTAAAAGAAGGTCATACATTAGGCATGCATTCTTATTCACATATCTATCAAGAGATATATGGTTCTTTGGATGGATTTAAGAAGGATTTTCATAGGATATCCGATCATTTAAATAAAATTACAGGTGTGCGCCCTTCGATATATCGTTTTCCGGGAGGAAGTAGTAATTCTGTAGTGCCGTTTTCGATTGAAGAATATGCATCTTTTTTACAAGAGCAAAGTGTGGTGTATCAAGATTGGAATGTGATTGCAGCAAATGGAACTACAGATAATGTAAGCAAAGAAGAAATGGTGCGTTCTGTAATGGATGGGGTAGCACGTTATGATACGTCAATTGTATTGATGTACGATTCGGCGGATAAAAAAATGACAGCAGATTCATTAGGCGAAATCATTGATCAACTACAAGCCGGTGGATATGAGATTTTGCCATTGGATTCCAATGTTGTTTCAATCCATCATTCATAAGAAACAAACGTCTGAGTATCAGACTTTGGATATAATTTAGGAGGAAATAAAATGAGTTTTTTTAAAGAACTAAAAGAAGATATCGTTCAGTCTGTAAGCGAGTTGAGCGATTCAATTGAAGAGAAAGTAACAGACACAGATACAGAAATGGAAAATGATGAAGCTTTGAAAGATGAAGTTCAGAAAGAGATTGATTCCATTTTGGAAGATGACAATCTGTTGCAGGATATGACAGAAGCGGTGGAAACGGATTACGATGAGTCAGAGGAGTCCTCTCTTAATGAAGAAGAGGTAGAAGTGGAGTCCGACGAAGAGGAATTCGAAGAAGAAATGGATGACGAAGTAGATGACATAGAAGAAACTGCTACTGAGACAAATTCATATGCATTTTATCAGGAGGATAATACCATGAACGAGATGGATGAAGTATTAGATGGGAGCGAAGAAACTACAGTAATTACCAAAGGAACAACCATTAATGGTGGTATCAAGTCCGATACTTCTTTGATTGTTAAGGGTGTTATTGAAGGTGATGTGGATTGTCAGGGGAAACTTACAATTACAGGTCGTGTCGCAGGAAACAGTACAGCTTCTGAGATTTATGTAAATACTCCAAGATTGGAAGGCAGTTTGAATAGCCGTGGAAGTGTAAAAATCGACGTAGGAACGGTTGTTATTGGTTCCATTACAAGTGCATCTGTTGTTGTGGCAGGTGCTGTAAAAGGTGACATTGAGGTAAATGGACCAATTATTGTTGACTCTACAGCTGTAGTTAAAGGTAATATCATTGGTAAATCCATTCAGATTAACAGCGGTGCTGTAATCGATGGAAATTGTTCCTTGAAATATGCAGATGTGGATTTGGATTCTTTCTTTGAATAAGATAGAAAAGGAGAATAAACATGAAATATAATCGTGTATTATTGAAACTTAGTGGAGAAGCTTTGTCTGGCGATAAAGGAACTGGCTTTGATGAAAAGACATGTATTGGTGTGGCAGAGCAGATTAAGACATTAGTAGATGAAGGCTGTCAGGTGGCTATCGTAATCGGTGGAGGTAATTTCTGGCGAGGAAGAACGAGTGAGACCATTCAGAGAAATCAGGCAGACCAGATTGGAATGCTTGCTACCGTTATGAATTGTATTTACATGTCAGAAATTTGCCGTCATGTTGGGTTGGAGACACAGGTATTTACGCCGTTTGAGTGTAGTTCTTTTACTAAGCTTTTTAGTAGAGATTGTGCAGAAGAATGTCTTGGAAGTGGAAAAGTGATTTTCTTTGCTGGTGGCATGGGGCATCCATATTTTTCGACGGATACACCAACGGCGCTTCGTGCTATCGAGATTGAGGCAGATGTAATACTTGCTGCAAAATCCATTGATGGTGTGTACGACTCGGATCCAGCCCAAAATCCAGATGCGAAGAAGTATGATACCTTGCCAATTTCACGAGTAATTGATGAGAAGCTTGGTGTAATGGATTTGACAGCGGCAGTACTTTGTTATGAGAACAAAATGCCAATGTATGTATTTGGTTTAAATGAAGAAAACAGTATTATAAATTGTGTCAACGGAACCGGAAATGGAACCGAGATTACTGTTGACTGATGATGGAGGTTAATCATGGAATTTGAAATGAATGTATACGAAGATAAAATGGAAAAAACATTGTCAAACTTGCAGGAGGAGTATGTATCCATTCGTGCAGGACGTGCAAATCCTCACATTTTGGATAAAATTCAGGTGGATTATTATGGAACACCATCTTCTTTGCAAAGCGTAGCAAACATCTCTGTGCCGGAGGCAAGAATGATTCAGATTCAGCCTTGGGAAGCGAGCTTGATCAAAGATATTGAAAAAGCAATCATGGCATCCGATATTGGGTTGACACCAGCAAATGATGGAAAAGTAATTCGTCTTGTGTTCCCGGAACTTACCGAAGAGCGTCGTAAGGAATTGGTGAAAGACGTTAAGAAAAAGGGCGAAAATGCTAAGGTTGCAGTTCGTAACATTCGTCGTGATGCCAATGATGCAATCAAAAAGCAGAAAACGGCGAATGAGATTTCAGAAGATGAGCAGAAGCAGTTAGAAGATAAGATTCAGAAGTTGACAGATAAGTTTGTTGCTCAGATCGATAAGGCGGTTGAGGCGAAATCCGATGAGGTAATGACTGTATAATTCTGAAGTAAATGAGGATTGACATGGATAATGAAAATGTAAATGTGCCAGAGCACGTGGCAATCATATTAGATGGCAATGGCAGATGGGCGAAGAAACGCCTTCTGCCACGAAAAGCCGGTCATGTGGCAGGCAGTAAAACCGTGGAGCAGATATGCGAAGATGCATGGGATCTTGGAATTAAGTATTTGACTGTATATGCATTCTCTACAGAAAATTGGAAACGACCAAAGGATGAAGTGGATGCGTTGATGAAATTGTTAAGACAGTATTTAAAAGATTGCATCAAACGAAGCATGAAAAATAACATGTGCGTAAAAGTTCTTGGTGATATCACCCCGTTAGATGAAGATTTGAAAGCCAGTATCCGAGAGTTGGAGGAAGTTTCAAAAAACAATACAGGCTTGCATTTTCAGGTAGCGCTTAATTATGGAAGTCGCGATGAGATGATTCGAGGAATGCAGGAAATGGCGCTTGATGTTCAGAATGGAAAATTGACAGTGGACCAGATTACCGAGGAGTGTTTTGCGGCATACCTTGATACCAAAGGAATTCCTGATCCGGATTTGCTGATTCGCACAAGTGGAGAAGAACGATTGTCGAATTTTCTTCTTTGGCAACTGGCATACACGGAATTTTATTTTACCGATGTTTTGTGGCCGGATTTTAATAAGAAGGATTTGCAAGAAGCGATTGCGTACTACAATAAACGTGATCGAAGATTTGGCGGAGTCTAAGAAGAGAAACCAAAATATGTGTAAGATTGGAGCTTTATTATGTTTGTCAAACGTTTGATGAGTGCCGCATTGCTTTTGATACTTGCGGGAGTTGCATTGGCAACAGGCGGACTCTTTTTGCTAGTGATTAGTATTCTTGTATCATTAGGTGGAACGTATGAATTATTAAAAGTAGACAATATGCATAAAACCATGCCGGGATGTATTACGTATGTCTCGGTTATTGGTTTTTATCTGTTTTTGCATATGAAAGGATTGGACGCTGTAGCACCATGGATTGTATTTTCTGTAATGGCGATATTAGCGATGTATGTTTTTGTGTACCCAAAGCATCATGCGAAGTCAATTGCTCTTTGTATTATGGCGATTATGTATACAGGAGTTTTGACATCCTTTTTATATCAGACCCGATGTATGGAATGTGGAAATTGGTTGGTGTGGCTTGTGTTGATTGCCGCATCTGGTTCCGATACATTTGCTTATTTGACAGGGATTTGTATAGGAAAACATCATTTCTCTGAATTGAGCCCAAAGAAAACCATCGAAGGATGTGTTGGTGGTGTTGTGGGAGCGGCGTTACTTGGTTTGTTGTATTCACTTTTTGTTTCAGAACAAGTAGTGGAGATGTTTCATATGGATATTCGGGTTTTGTTTACAATGATTGGAGCGATAGGAGCAGCAGTTTCACAGATTGGTGATTTGGTGGCATCTGCGGTAAAACGAAATTATGGCATCAAAGATTATAGTCGATTAATTCCTGGACATGGTGGTATCTTGGATCGCTTTGATAGTATATTGTATGTGGCACCAGTGGTGTATTATCTTTTAGTATGGTGTGTTTCATAAACATTTGAATGGGAGAAAATATATGGCAAGAAAATTATGTGTTCTTGGTTCAACAGGTTCCATTGGTACCCAAACATTGGAGGTTGTGGAGTCTAAGGCAGAAGAGCTTTCTATTGTGGCAATGACAGCTGGCGATAATGTAACCCTTTTTTCAGAACAGATTATTAAATTTCAACCTAAGTTAGTAAGTGTGAAAAGTGAAGAAGGGGCTGGAAAATTACGCGAAATTTTAAAGGAGAAATCAAGAAAGGAATTCTTTTTAATGCCAGAGATTTTATATGGCATGGAAGGTTTTGTTGCTTGTGCGATTTTGGATGAAGTAGATGTGGTAGTTGCTGCTATGGTGGGAATGATTGGACTTCAGCCAGTAACTGAAGCAATTAAGCATAAAAAAGATATTGCTCTTGCAAATAAAGAAACGTTAGTTACAGCAGGACACATCATTATGCCGTTGGCAAAGGAGTATGGAGTCGATTTATTGCCAGTGGATAGTGAGCATTCTGCTATTTTTCAAAGTTTACAAAGTGGTGCATATGATGAGATTGAGCAGATTTATCTTACCGCTTCTGGTGGACCATTTCGCCACTATACCAGGGAACAGTTAGAGAGGGTTACGGTGGAGCAGGCATTGGCTCATCCGAACTGGGCGATGGGAAATAAAATTACCATTGACTCTGCTACAATGATCAATAAGGGATTGGAAATCATTGAGGCGTGTTGGCTCTTTGGTGTGGAGTTAGAGAAAGTACATGTGTTGGTGCAACCCAAAAGTATCATTCATTCCATGGTAGAGTTTCATGATGGTGCAGTGATTGCGCAGTTAGGTACTCCGGATATGAGATTGCCGATTCAGTATGCTCTGACTTATCCGAACCGATTATCCTTGTCTGGGGATCGTTTGAATTTTGAACAGATTGCGTCGCTTTCTTTTGAGAAGCCAAATACAGATGTTTTGAGAGGGATTGATTTGGCAAAAGAATCGTTCCGAACGGGAGGAAGTATGACCACTGTTATGAATGCTGCAAATGAATATGCGGTTGCACGTTTTTTAGAAAAGAAAATTGGATTTACAGATATTTATCGTATGATCGATTTTGCTATGGAGAAACATGTGGTCATAGAAAATCCATCATTGAGTGATATACTAGAGACTGAGAAGCAGACCTATGAAGTTTTGCAAAAATTGTAATTGGAGGGAAGAATGAATGAATATTTTAATTGCGGTAATTTTGTTTAGTGCCATTATTTTGTTTCATGAATTGGGACATTTTTTATTGGCAAAGGCAAATAAAGTGGGAGTAATTGAATTTTCGCTGGGAATGGGACCACGTATCATATCTTATGTAAAGACAGGGAGTGGATCTCACGTTAAGTTTTTTGGCTCTAACGAGTATTTTGAAGAAAATGCTGAGTTTGAAGGGCACACGATATATTCATGGAAGATACTTCCATTCGGTGGTTCCTGTATGATGTTGGAAGAGATGGAAGAAATCGAGGATGACCGCGCGTTTGGGAAAAAAAGTGTATGGGCGAGAATGGCAGTTATCGTGGCTGGACCGCTATTTAACTTTATTCTTGCGTTTGTATTTGCCTTGGTGTTGATTGGATTTGCCGGATATGATGAACCAATGATTCGAAATGTTCAGGCGGATATGCCTATGGCAGAGCAAGGATTTCAGGATGGCGATCAAATCAAAGAGATCAATGGAAGAAAGATTGTACTTAGCCGTGAGTTGATGTACTATATTCAGTTTCATCCATTATCAGATCAGCCAATTGAGTTGACGGCTGAGCGAGATGGAAAAGAGTTTACGGCTGTAGTTACACCGAAATTGGTGACGGACGAGGAAGGCAATGAAGCGTATCGTCTTGGTTTCACTTATAACAATGCTCGTACAAAGGGAAATGTGTGGAATACATTAAAATATTCTGTGTATGAAGTGAAATTCTGGATTTGTACAACGATTGAAAGTTTGGCACAGATGATTACCGGAAAAGTAAGTCCGAAGGAAGTGTCTGGTCCGGTTGGTATTGTGCAAGTAGTAGGAAATGTTGTGGATGCTAGCAAGTCCGAAGGGGTTGGTATTGTAATACTTAATATTCTTAATATGGGGATTTTGTTGACGGCCAATCTTGGTGTTATGAATCTACTGCCAATTCCAGCATTGGACGGTGGGCGTCTTGTATTCCTTATTATTGAAGCGATTCGAAGAAAACCATTACCAGAGAAATTCGAAAATGCCGTAAATGTTGGTGGCTTTCTTGTGTTGATGGGATTAATGGTGGTTATTTTGGCAAATGATATCATTAAATTGATTCCGCATTAAGTGCATGGCATATGGTTTAGAAAGGACTTGGGAAATAGATGAAAACAAGAGAAATCGTTATAGGAAACGTGGCGATTGGAGGAGAAAATCCGATTGCAATTCAGTCCATGACGAATACAAAAACGGAACATGTAGAAGCGACGGTGGCACAGATCCAGGCATTGACAAAGGCGGGATGTGACATTGTTCGTGTGGCAGTGCCTACAATGGAGGCGGCAAAGGCAATCGTTGAAATAAAAAAGCAGATTTCCATTCCTTTGGTGGCAGACATTCATTTTGATTACCGCCTTGCTATTGCAGCGGTGGAAAATGGCGCGGACAAAATTCGTATTAATCCGGGAAATATCGGTAGTGAAGAACGAATTCGAGCGGTGGTGGATGTCTGTAAGGAAAAAAATGTACCGATTCGTGTCGGGGTGAATAGTGGTTCTTTGGAAAAAAACTTACTTGAAAAGTACGGCGGAGTTACACCGGAAGCATTGGTTGAAAGTGCACTGGATAAGGTACGTATCATCGAAGAGATGGGATACGAAAACCTTGTTATCAGCATTAAATCCTCGGATGTCATGAATTGCATCAAGGCCCATGAGTTGATTGCTACAAAGACGGATTATCCTCTTCATGTGGGAATCACAGAGTCTGGTACCGTATTTTCCGGTGGTTTGAAATCTGCAGTTGGTCTTGGTAACATTTTGTACCAGGGAATTGGTGATACGATTCGTGTATCTTTGACTGGAGATCCGGTGGAAGAAATCAAGGCGGCTAATATTATTTTGAAGGCTCTTGGTCTGAAACAAGGTGGTATTAGTGTCGTATCTTGTCCAACATGTGGACGTACTCAGATTGATTTAATCGGTTTGGCGAACCAGGTTGAGAGTATGGTTCAGGAATTTGATTTGGATATAAAAGTTGCTGTAATGGGCTGCGTGGTAAATGGTCCAGGAGAAGCAAAAGAGGCTGATATCGGAATTGCTGGTGGTATCGGCGAAGGACTTTTAATAAAAAAAGGAGAAGTTGTGAGGAAAGTTCCGGAGGAAGAGTTGCTTGAGGTTCTTCGTCAGGAATTGATGAATTGGAATTCGTGAAGATGAAATGGGAGTGATGGTATGGAAAGTTTTTTTCACGCATTTTCGAAAGTTAGTTGTAATGATAATTTGAAAAAAGAATATGAGGATGTACAGGTTGAAAAAATCAGTGCGTCCCAATCAAAAAAGCTGGTGTTTGTGTATTGTCAGAAACACCAGCTCTTGTCATATAAAAAAATTCAGGCCATGGAGCAGGAGTTATATAAGCAAGTGTTCAAAAAGATGGGATTTCAGGCGAGACTTCGTATTTCCTATCCACAGTTGAAAAATATGCCGCTTCCTGAATTATTGTCTCAGATGGAAGATGATCTTAAAGCAGAGATACGGGAGCGAGACACAGTGGATGGCATTGAATTTTGTTCGGAGCCATTTGAGGCTCAGGAAGGGGCATTATACATAACTTGTCGGGATTGTTTTTTGACGCGAATGCGTTCGGAGGCGGTTAAGGAATTTTTGCGAAGCGTGTTCTTGCAACGTTTTGAACAGGAAATCGCAGTAGAGTTTCGCTATAAAGAGTTTGAACGAAAAAAAGAAACGGAACCGGAAGTTTATTACATGAATGTTAGTAAACGCGAGGAAGAGAAGCCGGTTAAGAAAACAGTGGAGAAGAAAGAGACGACATCTGAGAAAAAAGCACCAGTGCGCCCACAACGGAAACAAACGGGTAATTTCAAAGGAAATTATCACAACAAAAAAGATCCGGAAGTTTTCTTTGGAAATAATTGTGAAGGTGCGATTACGCCGATTAAAGAGATTCAAGATGAAATTGGCGAAGTGGTGATCGAAGGTCAGATTCGTAAGGTAGAAGATCGTGAAGTAAAAAATGAGAAGGTAATCGTGACCTTTGCTATTACAGACTTCACAGATACGATTACATGCAAAATGTTTATCCGAAAAGATTTGATTGTAGATTTGAGTCTTTTTGAGTTTGTGAAAAAGGGAAATTTTGTTCGCGTAAAAGGAATTGCCAGCTATGATACGTATGCCAAAGCGATTCAGGTGGGAAGTATTGCGGGAATGAAAGAAATTAAAAGCTTTCTTGTGGGGCGTAGTGATAATGCACCGATGAAGCGAGTGGAACTTCATGCCCACACTCAGATGAGTGATATGGATGGAATTACAAAGGCAAAACAACTTGTGAATCGAGCTCATGCGTGGGGGCACAAGGCAGTTGCCATTACGGATCACGGCGTCGTGCAGGCGTTTCCGGATGCTAATCATGCATTGCATGATTTGAAGCTTTCGGAGGATGATGACTTTAAAGTGATTTATGGTTGTGAAGCGTATTTGGTAGACGATCTGAATGATCTTGCAGTGGAAAATGAGAAAGGTCAATCCTTGACAGGGGATTTCGTTGTATTTGACTTGGAGACCACTGGTTTCTCCCAAGTAAATGATCGTATTATCGAGATTGGTGCAGTACGAGTTAGTGGCGGGAAAATTTGTGAACGCTACAGTACATTTGTAAATCCAATGATGCATATTCCGGAACGAATTACGGAATTGACCACGATTACGGATGATATGGTAAAGGATGCGCCAACGATTGAAACGGTATTACCGGAATTTCTTGATTTTATTGGAGATAATGTACTGGTGGCACATAATGCAGGCTTTGATCATGGCTTCATAAAGGCGAAGGCAAAGGAACATTTGGGAAAAGAGACGGATTTTACCGTTGTGGATACGGTGGGACTGGCTCGTGTGCTTTTCCCGGAACTTGCCAAGTTCAAGCTGGACAACATTGCGAAGCGATTGAAAATCACATTGGAAACCCATCACCGTGCAGTGGATGATGCCGGGGCGACGGCTGAAATTTTTGAAAAGTTTGTGGAAATGTTGGAAGAAAAGGATGTACATGATCTGACGAAGTTGGCAGATATAACAACCGGTTCGGCGGATATTGTGAAAAAAAAGCCATCGTATCATGCTATCATCTTAGCAGCAAGTGAAGTGGGACGTGTAAACTTATATCGTTTGGTTTCTATGGGGCATTTGGATTACTTTTATCGTCGTCCGAGAATCCCGAAAAGTATGTTCAATAAATATCGGGAGGGGCTGATTATCGGTTCTGCTTGTGAGGCAGGAGAGTTGTATCGGGCGCTTTTGGATGATGCCACGGAAGAACGGATTAAAGAATTGGTAGATTTTTATGACTATCTTGAAATCCAGCCGTTAGGAAACAACCAATTCATGATAGAAAGTGAAAAGGTTGAGAAGATAAATAGTTTTGAAGATTTGAAGCAAATGAACCGTCGAATCGTAGACCTTGGGGACCGATATGGTAAGCCCGTGGTGGCTACTTGTGACGTGCATTTTCTGGATCCCGAGGATGAGGTGTATCGTCGAATTATCTTTGCCGGAAAGAAAATGAAGGATGCGGATGACCAGCCACCGTTGTATCTGAGAACCACCGAGGAGATGTTGGAAGAATTTTCTTATCTCGGACAAGATAAGGCATTTGAAGTTGTGGTGACGAATACGAATCTCATTGCGAATCGCATTGAGAAAATATCTCCAGTGTATCCGGATAAATGTCCGCCGGTTATTCCAAAATCCGATGAGACACTTCGTAATATTTGTTATAGCAAGGCAACAAGTATGTATGGCGAAAACTTGCCGCCTCAGGTTAAGAATCGTTTGGATCATGAACTGGATTCCATTATAAAAAATGGATTTGCCGTGATGTATATCATTGCTCAGAAATTGGTGTGGAAGTCCAATGAGGACGGATATTTGGTGGGTTCACGTGGTTCAGTAGGTTCTTCTTTTGTGGCTACAATGTCAGGTATTACGGAGGTAAATCCATTGCCGGCGCATTACTATTGTGAACACTGTCATTATGTGGATTTTGATTCGGAAGAAGTGAGAAAGTATGCAGGAAGTTCCGGATGTGATATGCCACCAAAAAACTGTCCGGAATGTGGAAAACCATTGGTACAGGATGGTCATGATATTCCGTTCGAAACGTTTCTTGGATTCTATGGAGATAAGGAACCGGATATTGACTTGAACTTTTCGGGAGAATATCAAAGTAAGGCACATGCATACACAGAGGTTATCTTTGGTGCTGGGCAAACGTTCCGAGCGGGAACGATTGCGGGGCTGGCAGAAAAGACAGCATTTGGTTATGTGAAGAACTATTTTGAGGAGCGCGGAGAGCATAAGAGAACAGAGGAGATTGAGCGCCTTATGGAGGGGTGTGTTGGAATTCGACGTTCTACGGGACAGCATCCGGGAGGAATTATTGTACTTCCTCTCGGCTGGGAGATTTATACGTTTACACCTGTGCAACATCCGGCAAATGATCAGGAGACGTCAATCATAACAACACATTTTGATTACCATTCCATTGACCACAACTTGTTGAAACTTGATATACTGGGACACGACGATCCGACGATGATACGAATGCTGGAGGATCTGACGGGAATTGATGCCAAGACCATTTCGCTGGATAATCAAGAAGTATTATCGTTGTTTGACAATACTTCTGCGCTGAAAGTAGAACCAGAGGATTTGATGGGATGTGACTTGGGAAGTCTTGGTATTCCTGAGTTTGGTACAGATTTCGTAATGCAGATGCTTCGAGATACAAAGCCAAAGAATTTTTCAGACCTTGTGCGAATCTCTGGTCTTTCCCATGGTACAGACGTATGGTTGAACAATGCGCAGTATTTTATTAAAGAAGGAAATTGTACATTGTCCACCGCAATTTGTACCCGAGACGATATTATGACATATCTGATCCATACTGGTGTGGAAAATGGTCTTGCCTTTAAGATTATGGAAAGTGTGCGAAAAGGAAAAGGTTTGACGGGGGATATGGAAAAAGCGATGCTGGAAGCCGGCGTGGAAGAGTGGTACATTGAGTCTTGTAAACGAATCAAGTATATGTTCCCGAAGGCGCATGCAGTGGCGTATGTTATGATGGCATTCCGAATTGCGTACTTCAAAGTGTTTTATCCATTGGCATATTATGCGGCATTTTTCAGCATTCGTGCCAAGGCGTTTGATTATGAGTTAATGTGTCTTGGTAAAGCAAAGCTGGAGGCTCACATTCGTGATTACAAAAAGCGTTCCAATGAGCTTACGCAAAAAGAGCAGGCAACGTTGGGCGATATGAGAATTGTGCAGGAAATGTACGCCAGAGGTTTTGAGTTTATGCCAATTGATATTTTCCGCGCTAAGGCAAATCATTTCCAGATTATAGATGGAAAATTAATGCCTGCCCTTAGTTCCATCGACGGAATGGGAGGAAAGGCGGCAGAAGGTGTCGTGGAGGCAGCGAAAGACGGTCCATTTTCTTCCCGTGAAAACTTCAAGGTGAGAAGTAAGATTTCTGGAACTGTGGTGGAGAAGATGGGAGAACTTGGTTTGCTGGGAGATCTTCCTGAGACAGATCAGATGTCGATTTTGGATTTCTTTGGATAGAAGATGGTGATACTACAGTGAGGATTCCGGACGTGTTCAGGTTCCTCGCTGTAGTCAAAAAAGACATTTGAAAAATATTAAAAAAAGCATTGACATTTGTCGAAAAGCATTGTACAATAACTACTGTTGGTTGAGAGAGTTCTCAAACATGGTCCGTTGGTCAAGCGGCTAAGACGCTGCCCTCTCACGGCAGAAACAGGGGTTCGATTCCCCTACGGACTATTAGCACTTAAATAAGTGTTGACAACTACAACAGAATATAGTACAATATTGATTGTTGACATGGTCCGTTGGTCAAGCGGCTAAGACGCTGCCCTCTCACGGCAGAAACAGGGGTTCGATTCCCCTACGGACTACGAAGGAAGAACACTTCATGATGGAGTGTTCTTTTTACTTTTAAGAAGGGAATGGAAGGAGTTTGATAAAGTGGAAGAAAAGAAGTATTTTAAATGGAATGAATTTTTGAGCTATTATAAACCGTTTAAGGGGATTTTTGCGGCGGATATGTTTTTTGCCTTTCTCGGTGCAGCCACTTCATTGGTAATTCCCTTGATCGTACGTTACATAACGGGAACCGTTGTGTATCTTCCGAAGGATCAGATTTTGGATCAGATATTGATGCTTGGTGGTGGCATGACATTGCTGGTTTTGATTCAGTGCTTTAGTAACTATTTTATTGGAAATTATGGACATGTCATGGGGGCAAAAATTGAGTTTAATATGCGTAAAGAGATTTTTGATCATTATCAGAAGCTTTCCTTTTCTTTCTATGACAATCAAAAGGTTGGACAGCTTATGTCACGAATTACCAATGATTTGTTCGAGATTACGGAACTTCTTCACCATGGTCCGGAAGATGTTGTGATTTCTTTCATTAAGTTTGTTGGTACATTGAGCATTCTTACTTGGTTGAATTGGAGACTGGCGATTGCAGCATTTCTTTTGATTCCTATTATGTTTGTTTTTGCCTATATTTTGAATCGCAAGATGAAACGTGCCTTCCGTCGGAATCGAGAGAAGGTTGCAGATATCAATGCACGAATTGAAGACAATCTTTCGGGAATTCGCGTGGTAAAATCTTTTGCTAATGAGGATGTGGAGCAGGAGAAATTTGCCATTGGAAACCAAGGATTTTTAGATAGTAAGAAGAATAGTTATTTTTACATGGGACAATATCATGCGGGAATGAATGCGTTTATTACGATGATTACCGTTGTAGTTATTGTGACGGGAGCAGTGCTTTTAACCAATGGCTCTCTCAGTGCGCCGGATTTGATTACGTTTCTTCTATATATAAATAATTTTACCGAGCCGGTACAGAAGCTTATTAATTTTACCGAGCAATTTCAAAATGGAATTTCCGGGTATGAGAGATTTCGAGAGATTCTTGCTGTGGAACCAGAAATCAAAGATCCAGAGCGCCCCATCGATGCTGGTGTTTTGAAGGGCAATGTATGCTTTGATGATGTGGGATTCCGCTATGAAGAAGATCAGGAGAAAGTATTGAGCCATGTGAGTCTGGACGTAAAAGAAGGCGAGTATGTGGCGTTGGTGGGAACTTCCGGAGCCGGAAAGACCACGTTGTGTAGCTTGATTCCGAGATTTTATGAGGTGACATTTGGTACTATTTACATAGATAATGTGGATATACGTCAATATTCCTTGAAGAGTTTGCGGCAGAACATCGGTGTTGTTCAGCAGGATGTTTATCTTTTTGCGGGAACCGTTATTGACAATATTCGATACGGAAAGCCGGATGCCACACGGGAAGAAATTATCGAAGCTGCGAAAAATGCCAATGCGCATGAATTTATCATGAATCTTCCGGATGGCTACGAGACGAACATTGGTCAACGTGGTGTGAAATTGTCGGGAGGACAAAAGCAACGACTGTCCATTGCCAGAGTGTTTTTGAAGAATCCACCGATTCTTATATTTGACGAGGCGACTTCGGCTTTGGATAATGAAAGTGAACGCGTCGTGCAGGAGTCGCTGGAGAAATTGGCGAAAAATCGAACTACATTTGTGATTGCTCATCGATTGTCTACCATTCGAAATGCAGAAAGAATTCTGGTGTTGACGGATGAGGGAATTGAGGAAGAAGGAACACATGATGAGTTGATGGAGAAGCAAGGGGTGTATTATGGAATGTACACGGTGGCAGGGCAGTGACGGCTATATGCCGTGCGGATTCTTCGCCACGTTGTGGCTCATCATCGCATGCGAACTATGTTCGCTATGCTGCGCCCTATACTTCCAGAAATGAAAACACATTTACGAGCAAGCTCGAATGTGTCCTCATTCCTGAAAGTGCTGTGCCCTTCGCTTCAGGCTATATGCCGTGCGGATTCTTCGCCACGTTGTGGCTCATCATCGCGGGCTGCGCCCTATACTTCCAGAAATGAAAACACATTTACGAGCAAGCTCGAATGTGTCCTCATTCCTGAAAGTGCACGGCTGTTAGCCTTCGCGAAAAGTTTTGCTTGCATTTCTTGGAAATGTGTGCTAAACTGAAAATGTTGTTATAGGATAGAATGAGTGGACGCGAGTCCACTCATTGTTTTTAGGAAAAAGAAAAGAGGGTTGTTTTTGAGTAAACATCAAACATATGAGCAGCGAACAGAGGCGCTGATCACACCGATACTTGAGGAGAATCATTTTGAACTTGTGGATGTTGAGTTTGTCAAGGAGGCAGGGAGCTGGCATTTACGTGCTTACATTGACAAGGAAGGCGGCATTACGATTGATGACCTGACACTAGTGAATCATGCACTTAGTGATTTGATGGATAAGAATGATTTCATCCAAGAATCGTACATCTTGGAAGTTAGTTCTCCAGGGCTTTTGCGTGCATTTAAGAAGCCACGAGACTATATTCGAAATCTTGGAAACGATGTGGAAGTGAAGTTATTTGCTCCGATATCTTGGGAGCAGGATGGTAAAACGTATAGTGACAAAGAATTTGTCGGTGTTTTGAAAGAGTACAATGCTCCAGCTGAGGATAGTGTATCAGGTGGTAAGATTGTCCTTGGTTTTGAAGGCGAGGATACCCTTGAAATAGAGATAAAAGATATTGCGTTGATACGCAGATCCATTGAATTTTAAAGAAAAGAGAAATGTAGCAGATCAGAGAGCGCCGAGGAAGATTCGGCAGAATGGAGGAAAAGGAAAAAATGAAAGCGAAAAACAGTAAGGTGACAAATGGTAATCCAGAATTGATTGAAGCTTTGGAGGCGATTGAAAAGGAAAAAGATATTAGCAAAGAGATTTTGATTGATGCAATCCAGAACTCACTACTTGCTGCCTGCAAAGATCAGTTCGGAAAATCTGACAATGTTCGTGTGACCTTAGATGAAACAACAGGTGAGTTTCATGTGTACCAGGATAAAGAGGTGGTAGAAGAAGTGGAAGACGAAACACTTCAGATGAGTATCGTGGAGGCGGAAGCAAAATATGATGTGAATGAGCTTGGTGCTATTGTTAGCGTAGAAGTAACACCAAAGAACTTTGGTCGTATTTCTGCACAGAAGGCAAAGCAGGTTGTTGTTCAGAAGATTCGCGAAGAGGAAAGAAAAGTTCTTTTTGATCAATACTACACCAAAGAAAGAGATATTATTACTGGAACGGTACAAAGATATGCCGGTGGAAATTATAACGTAAATATCGGAAAAATTGACACGGTTTTGACTGAGGCAGAGCAGGTAAAAACAGAGCGCTTCAAGTCTCATGAAAAAATCAAAGTATACGTAACAGAAGTAAAAGATACAACAAGAGGACCAAGAATTACCATTAGTCGTACACATCCTGAGTTGGTAAAACGTTTATTTGAGTCTGAAGTGGCAGAGATTCAGAGCGGAGTTGTCGAGATTAAAAATGTATCTCGTGAGGCAGGTTCCCGTTCTAAGATTGCTGTGTATAGTGCAAATCCGGATGTGGATCCAGTGGGCGCATGTGTAGGTGTTAATGGTATTCGTGTAAATACTGTTGTAGAAGAGTTGCGTGGAGAGAAAATTGATATCGTAGAATGGAATGAAAACCCTGCTATCTTCATTGAGCATGCATTGAGTCCATCTCGTGTATTATCCGTAACAGTAGATACCGAGGAGAAGACGGCAATGGTAGTTGTACCAGATTATCAGTTGTCTCTTGCGATTGGTAAAGAAGGTCAAAATGCTCGATTGGCAGCTAAGTTGACAGGATACAAAATTGATATCAAGAGCGAGACTCAGAGCCTCGAGGGTTAGGAGTGGTTTTTTGAAAGGAAAGAAAATACCGATGAGACAGTGCATCGGATGTCGAGAAAGCAAAGAAAAGAAACAGCTGATTCGTGTTGTGAAAACAGAGGAAGAAATCCTTGAGATTGATCGCACGGGAAAGAAAAATGGAAGAGGAGCTTATCTTTGCGATAATATGGAGTGTCTGAAAAAAGCACGTAAATCAAATGGGCTTAGTCGGGCATTTAAAATGAATGTAGCAGACAACATATATGATGATTTGGAAAGGCAGTTAGGTGAATGATTCAAAAAAATAAAGCATTTGGAACATTAGGACTGGCAATGAAATCCGGAAATGTAGCAAGTGGGGAGTTTATGACGGAACAGGCGATTCGTTCTGGAGAGGCAAAGTTAGTTATCGTAGCGGAAGACGCCTCGGACAACACGAAGAAAAAATTTCGGAATTCATGTCATTATTACCAAATACCACTTGCTATCGTAGGTGACAAGGAAACTTTGGGAAATGCGATAGGAAAAGAGTTTCGTGCATCCCTTGCCGTTCTGGATCAGGGCTTTGCATCATCCATTAGTAAAAATTTAGATTTGGAGGAAATGTAGTATGGCAAAAATGAAGATATATGAAATAGCAAGAAGTTTACAATCAAAGAATAAAGAAATCAAAAGCGGGGATCTTGTTCAATTGTTGAACGATAACGGTTTTGATGTAAAAGGTGCCAACAGCAATATTGAAGATGATGCGATTGCATTTTTGCTGAAGACATTCAATAATCCAAATGCACAGCCTTTGAAGAAGGCAGAGCCAGCTCAGGAAGAGAAGAAGGAAGTTGCCGAAGAAGCAAAACCTGAGAAGAAAGAAGAGCCAGTAAAGAAAGTAGAAGAAAAGAAGGCAGAAGAGAAGAAAGAGCCTATGCAGAAGGAAGAAAGTAAACCGACCGAAAAGGCGGAAAAGAAACCAGAGAAAAAGACAGAGAACAAGCCAGAAGTGGAAAAGAATAATGAGCGTCGTCCTCAAAATAATTCTTTTGGAAATGATCGTGGTGACAGAAGAAACAACAACGATCGTGGCGACCGTCGTCCTCAGAACAATGGCAATGAGCGTCGTTCTCAGAATGGTGGAAATGATCGTGGTGACAGAAGAAATAACAACGATCGTGGTGACAGACGTCCACAAAACGGCAATAAAAATTTCAATGGAAACGACCGTCGTGGTGGTGCACAAGGTTCTGGCGGAAACGATCGCAGTGACAGAAGAAATAACAACGATCGTAGAAATGGTCAAAATGGCAATAATAACAATCGTAACAACGGCGATCGTGTATTTGAACGTTTCGAAAAAGCCCAGAGTGGTTTTGATGGAATTAAGCAGGAGCAGAAAAATTCCAGAAAGAGAAAAGAAAAGAAAGTTCAGGAAAAAGGAACTTATAAGAAGGCAAGTAAAGAAGAAATGACACGTATCCGTAATAAAAAGGATCCAAATCGTAAGGGTGCCTTCATTAAGCCGGAGCCAGTGGTAAAAGAGCCGGAAGAGACAATCAAGCAGATTACAATTCCGGAAAATCTTACCATTCGTGAACTTGCAGATAAGATGAAGATGCCAGCGGCAGCCCTCGTAAAGAAATTGTTTATGCAGGGTCAGATCGTATCATTGAACCAGGATATTACGTTTGAAGAAGCAGAGGAAATCGCACTTGAATTTGATATCATTGCTGAATTGGAAGAGAAAGTGGATATGGTTGCAGAACTTCTGAAAGAGGAAGAAGAGCCAGAAGAAAAAATGCAGAAACGTCCACCAGTTGTCTGCGTAATGGGACACGTAGACCATGGTAAAACCTCTCTCCTGGATGCGATTCGTAAAGGAAATACAGCATCTGGCGAGGCAGGTGGAATTACGCAGCATATCGGTGCGTATGTTGTGGAATGCAATGGTGAGAAAATCACATTTTTGGATACACCGGGACATGAGGCATTTACTTCCATGCGTATGCGTGGTGCACAGTCTACGGATATCGCCATTCTTGTTGTAGCGGCTGACGATGGTGTTATGCCACAGACAGTAGAGGCGATTAACCATGCCAAAGCTGCGGGTGTCGAGATTATTGTTGCAATTAACAAAATTGATAAGGCAGGAGCAAATATCGAGCGAGTAAAACAGGAGCTTGCTGAGTATGAATTGATTCCGGAAGATTGGGGCGGAAGTACAATCTTTGTACCAGTTTCTGCACATACAAGAGAAGGTATCGATCAGCTTCTTGAAATGATTGTCTTGACGGCAGAAGTACTTGAGTTGAAAGCGAATCCAGATCGTAAGGCACGTGGTATCGTAATCGAGGCACGATTGGATAAAGGTCGTGGTCCAGTGGCGACAGTATTGGTGCAGAAAGGTGTCCTTCGCATCAGTGATCACTTGGCAGTTGGTTCTGCTCATGGTAAAGTACGTGCAATGTTGGATGATCGTGGAGAGCGTGTAAAAGTGGCAGGACCTTCTACGCCAGTAGAAATTCTTGGCTTGAATGGTGCTCCAGCAGCAGGCGAGATTTTTGTGGCTACCGAAAGCGATAAAGAAGCAAAACAGATTTCACAGGCATACATTGATCAGAGTAAGGATAAACTATTGGAAGAGACAAAAGCAAAGAAACTTTCTTTGGATGGACTTTTCAATCAGATCCAGGCGGGAAATGTAAAAGATTTGAACTTGATCATCAAAGCGGATGTTCAAGGTTCCGTAGAGGCAGTAAAACAGAGTCTCTTGAAACTCAGCAACGAAGAGGTTGCGGTACGTGTTATTCATGGTGGTGTTGGTGCGATTACAGAATCCGACGTTTCCTTGGCTAGTGCATCCAATGCGATTATCATCGGATTTAACATTCGTCCGGATAATACAGCGAAAGAAATTGCGGATCGCGAGAATGTAGACTTGCGTTTGTATCGTGTCATTTACGATGCCATCGAGGATATCGAGCGCGCGATGAAGGGAATGCTTGAGCCAATTTATGAAGAGAAAGTAATTGCTCACGTAGAAGTACGTCAGACATTTAAAGCTTCCGGTGTGGGAACGATTGCTGGTTCTTATGTCCTTGACGGTAAGGTTCAGAGAGGTTGTAAATGTCGTATCACTCGTGACGACGAGCAGATCTTTGAGGGTGATCTTGCTTCCCTTAAGAGATTTAAGGATGATGTGAAGGAAGTTGCGGCAGGATACGAATGTGGTCTTGTGTTCAATGGATTTAACGACATCCGTGAGGAAGACAAAGTAGAATGTTACATTATGGTTGAGGTTCCTCGCTAAGAAGAACCAGGCATTAATGGAGGAAATATGAAAAAGAATAGTGTAAAAAATATTCGTGTGAATAGTGAAGTTCAACGAGAAATGAGCCAAATTATTCGCGAAGAAATAAAAGATCCACGTGTTCATCCATTGACTTCTGTAATGGAAGTCGAGGTGACACCGGATTTGAAATTTGCCAAGATTTATGTAAGTGTTTTTGGAACAGAAGAAGAAAAAGAAAAGACCATGGAAGGATTGCGCAAAAGCGCATCCTTTGCCAGAGGCCAGCTTGCCAGAAGAATGAATCTGCGCAATACGCCGGAGCTTACTTTTGTTCTTGATAATTCCATCGAGTACGGTGTGAACATGTCGAAGAGAATTGATGAGGTAAATTCAAAATGAGTATGTTAGTTGAAGAAATCAAGAAAGCTGACACAATCGCCATCGGGGGCCATGTACGCCCGGATGGTGATTGTGTTGGCTCATGTATGGGACTGTATTCTTATATTGTGGAGCAGTTCCCGGAAAAGAACGTAACCGTGTATTTGGAAGAGATACCAGCATCCTTTGCGTATTTGGAAATACCGGAAGCCTATGAGGAAAAGACGAATTCTTATGATTTGTTTCTTTCCCTGGATTGTGGTTCTTCCGATCGTTTGGGGGATGCAGAAAGTATTATGAACCAAGCGAAACGTGTTGTGAATATTGATCATCACATTAGCAACACCATGTTTGGGGATGAAAATCATGTGGAGGCAAAAGCAAGTTCTACAAGTGAAGTGTTGTGTGGCCTGCTTGAGATGGAGAAAATTAGTTTCTTTTCAGCCCAGGCATTTTATACAGGAATCATTCATGATACGGGTGTGTTTAAGCACTCCAATACAAGTGCACGCACCATGGAGTTTGCCGGACAGTTGATGGAAAAGGGCATCCCATATGGTACCATAATTGACGAAAGTTTTTATCAGAAAACGTACAAACAGTTGCAAATTATGGGACGTTGTCTGTTGGAAAGTGTTCGTGTTATGGATGGGAAATGTATTTTTTCTGTTGTGTCTCAGCATACCATGGACTTTTATGAAGCGAAACCTTCCGACCTTGATGGTGTCATCGACGAGCTTCGTACAACAGAAGGTGTGGAAGTGGCAATTTTGTTGACGCAAAAAGATACGGTGGAATATAAGGTCAGCATGCGTTCCAATCAGATTGTGGATGTGAGTAAGATTGCTACGTTTTTTGGCGGTGGCGGTCATATCCGCGCAGCGGGCTGTACGGTAAAAGGCTCTGCTTATGACGTAATTAACAATCTTACGGAGCACATTGAGAAACAGTTGAACGATAATATGTAAGAGGAGTCCAACCATGGATGGAATCATAAATGTAAAAAAAGAGAAGGGGTTTACTTCTCATGATGTAGTGGCAAAGTTACGTGGGATTTTGCACCAAAAAAAAATCGGTCATACTGGAACATTGGATCCCGATGCCACAGGTGTTCTGCCCGTATGCTTGGGGAGAGCTACAAAAGTATGTGAGCTTTTGACAGATAAAAAGAAGACATACATAGCTGGTGTAAAATTAGGTGTAGTCACGGATACCCAGGATATGACAGGAGAAATTCTGGAAGAGCGTCCGGTAAATGTGTCGGAAACGCAGTTGCAGGAAGTGATTGCGCAGTTTACAGGAGATCTTTTGCAGACACCGCCGATGTATTCTGCTGTGAAAGTAAATGGAAAACGCCTGTATGAACTGGCACGAAAAGGCGAGGTTGTAGAGCGAAAAGCACGACCAGTTACCATTTATCGCAATGAGTTACTGGCATATAATCCCGAAACTTCGGAGTTTGAAATCCAAGTGGAGTGCTCCAAAGGAACTTATATCCGAACGTTGTGTCAGGATATGGGAGAGAAATTAGGTTGTGGAGCTGCGATGGCATCCTTGGTACGAACTCAAGTGGACCGTTTTTCTTTGGAAGAAGCCTATCCGTTAGCAGAGATTGAAGAAATGGCAAAAACAGGCACAGTGGAAGAAATCTTGATCCCGTTGGATGCGGTCTTTCACGCCTACCCGAGGGTGATTGTCGAAAAGCGTGGAATGCGTTATTTGCTAAACGGAAATGTTGTAAACGTTAGTTTGTGTAAGATCTCGGACCCCTTGCAGGATGGTGCATTGGTACAAATGCTGGATGAGGAAGAAAACTTTTATGCAGTATATGAATATCATGAAAAGGAACGTACATTGACGAATCATAAAATGTTTTATAATGAATTGCGGACGAAATAGAGGAATCTTATGATAGTTTTAGAGAAAGGGCCATATCAGCTTTCAGACACAGCTGTGTGTATTGGAAAATTTGATGGTCTTCACAGTGGGCATCAGTTATTGATTGATGCAGTGCGAAATTCAACATGCAAGACAAAGGTAATGTTTACGTTTACCTTTGAGACAGCAGAACACATATATAGTACAGAGGAAAAGAAATATCTGGCAGAGCAAATGGGAATTGACGTATATATTGCGTGCCCATTTGATCAAGCGTTAACGCATATGTCGCCTTTGGAATTTCTGGAGAATATTCTAATCCGCCAATGTGGGGCAAAAGAAATCTGCGTTGGAGAGGATTTTCGCTTTGGATTTGAACGAAAAGGGGATGTGGCGTTTCTGGCGAAACATCAGCAGACATACGGGTACCGGTTGCGTGTATTTGAAAAGAAAAAAATGGCTGGAGAATGTGTCAGCAGTACGCGGATTCGTAAGGAACTGAAAGAAGGAAGTCTTTGCGATGTAAATGAGTTGCTGGGTAGACCATACATGGTGTATGGTGAAGTGCAACATGGAAATCAGATTGGACGGACATTGAATATGCCCACGGCGAACCAGATTCCTTCATCTGGAAAAGTACTGCCAGCCTTTGGAGTCTATGCGTCTCGAGTGTATATCGGTGAACGGAACTTTATTGGTGTGACAAATGTGGGAATGAAACCGACAATTCCAGGTGAGAGCAAAATTGGTGTAGAAACGTATATCATGAATTTTGATGAAGATATTTATGGACAGAAAATTTGTGTGGAGCTTCATCGTTTTTTACGTGGCGAAAAGAAATTCTCTAGTTTGGAAGAGTTGGAAGCAGAGATGAAAGCGGATAAAGATAAAGCATTCTACTTTTTTTGCATAGAGTAATCTGCAAACCACGAGCAAGATGCCCGTGGTTTTTATCGTAAAGGAGAGAAGATTATGATTTGGTTAATTGTTAAAATTGCAATTGTACTGATTATCCTTTTACTTATATATGGATTTGCATCCAACTATTTTATAACAACAGAAAAATATTGTATTACTGTTGAAAATACGAACGAAAAGGAACTGCCTATCCGAATTGTAATGTTAGCAGATCTTCATGGAAGTCGCTTTGGGAAAGACAATAATCATTTGATACAAATGATACATCAGCAGTCACCAGACTTAATCTGCGTGGCAGGTGATATGACTGTAAAAAACGGAATGGGAATTGAAGAATGTATGGCATTATGTTATGAATTGATGAAAATCTGTCCCGTGTATTATGCACCAGGAAATCATGAGATTCGTATGCCGCAATGGGAGACCTATGGAAAGCGTTTGAAACAACTTGGTGTGAATTGGTTAGATAATCAGCAGATGAGTCTCATGATTCGGGGAAAAAAGCTACATATTTGTGGCTTGGATTTGCCCGAAGATTGGTATCATAAGTTTTGGAAAAAATGTAATTTTACAGTGACAGATATGAGAGATATGATAGGAAATGCTCCCACGGATGGTTATACTGTATTGCTTGCACATAACCCAGAGTATTTTGAAACCTATGCAAAATGGGGAGCAGATTTGGTGTGTGCCGGTCATGTCCACGGTGGGATTGCCAGACTTCCGATTTTGGGAGGAGTCATTGATCCATCGCTACGTTTGTTTCCGAAGTATGATGCGGGACGTTTTGAAATCGATTCATCCGTAATGATATTAACGAGAGGTCTTGGTACTCATCATATCCGATTACGTTTTTTTAACGTACCGGAGATTTCGGTCATTGATTTGCATTTGTAGTGAGAAATCTTTCTTGCCTGAAAGAGAAAAATAGGATATAATAAGTTTTGTCCGCGTGGAAGTTGGATTCGGATACGATTTGCAGAAAGGAAGTGAGGACGTGGGAATCCCTGTAAAGTTGGAGGTCTTTGAAGGACCGTTGGATTTGTTGTTACATTTGATCGAAAAGAATAAAGTTGACATCTACGATATCCCCATCGTTCTTATTACCGAGCAGTATTTGGATTATGTTCGTCAAATGGACACCAAAGACATGGACGTTATGAGTGAATTTCTCGTGATGGCAGCGACACTGGTGCGAATCAAGTCGAAGATGCTCCTTCCGGTGGAAGAAGAGGAAGATGAGGAATACGAAGATCCACGTCAAGAATTGGTGGAGCGTATTTTGGAATATAAAATGTATAAGTATGCGTCCTTTGAGTTGAAGGATCGTCAAGTGGATGCCGGACGAATGATGTTTAAAGAGCCGACGATTCCGGATGAGATTAAAGATTTTAAAGAAGATGTACCAATTGAAGATCTCCTAAGTGATGTGACGCTTGCAAAACTTCAAGGGATTTTTAATTCTGTCATGAAAAAACAGGTGGACAAGATTGACCCGATTCGAAGCAAATTCGGCGAGATTGAGAAGGAAGAAATCAGTCTTGAGGATCATATTGTCTTTTTGGAAGAATATGCGAAAGAAAAGAAAACCTTTAGTTTCCGTAATTTGCTGGAAAATGGAACGGGCAAAACATATGTCATCGTTACATTTTTGGGAATATTGGAGATGATGAAGATGGGAAAACTGCGCATCGTACAAGAAAATATTTTTGATGATATTATGATTACATACAATGAGCCGGAGAATACGAAGGATGCGCCAGCGGAAGGAGAGAACGAAGCGTGAATATAAAGGAACTGGAAGCCGTTATTGAGGCGATATTATTTACGATGGGGGAAGCGGTAGAAGTAGAGAGAATTGCTGCTGCCGTTGAGCATGATGAGGATACAGTACGACGTTTGATACGTAATATGATGACAAACTATGAGGAGTCCGACCGAGGAATCCGAATCATCGAGTTGGATGGTTCTTTTCAACTTTGTACAAAACCAGAAATGTATGAATATTTGATTAAAGTGGCGCATGTGCCTAAGAAGCATGTGTTGACGGACGTTATGTTGGAGACGCTTTCCATCATTGCTTATAAACAGCCGATTACACGTTTGGAAATCGAGAAAATTCGAGGTGTAAAATGCGACCATGCTGTGAATAAATTGATTGAATATAATTTGATTTGTGAAGCGGGGCGTTTGGATGCACCGGGACGCCCAATTCTTTTTGCTACGACAGAAGAGTTTTTGCGTTACTTCGGTATTGAATCGCTGGAAGATCTTCCAATTCTCAACCAGGAAACCATCGATAACTTCAAGGAAGAAGCGGAGCGAGAAGTAATGCGCGAGTTGATGGAAATGGGTGAGGCGGATGGTAGCGCCGATGTGGAAGCGGAAGAAACGAACAATATAGAGGAATAAAGGTGAGTGTGCATGGTGTATTTGTCCCAATTTGTATTTCCTTCGATTGAAGACGAGGAACAGTTTTTAAATGATATTAAGGAAACCTATTATACAACGGTGTATCCGTTTCAAGTATTGCCAGAGCACAATGTACATACATTAAATTTTGATGACGCCATAACGATTTTGTACGGTGGAAATGGATCGGGAAAAACCACTGCTTTAAATGTTATGGCAGAAAAACTGGAATTGCACAGAGATACATTATACAATCGCACGAATTTTTTCGGCGATTTTGTGTCTTTTTGTGATGGGTATCTAGAGAGAGAAATACCTGCCAACAGTCGCATCATTACGAGTGATGATGTGTTTGATTTTATGCTTAATGTCAGAAGCCTCAATGAAGGAATCGATCATCGCAGAGAGGTTTTGACAGAAGAGTATTTCGATGCAAAAAATTCTGATTTTCAAATGAGGTCTTTGGATGACTACGATCAGTTAGTCAAAGTGAATCGAGCCCGAAGGAAGACAAAATCCCAATATATCCGTGAACAAAATAAAGAAAATGTAAGGGAGCACTCCAACGGAGAGAGTGCTTATTTGTATTTCACAAATAAAATAGAAGAAAATGGACTGTATCTTTTGGATGAGCCGGAAAACAGTTTGTCGCCGGAACGTCAGCAGGAGTTAGTGGCATTTATCGAAGAGTCGGCACGGTTCTTTGGATGCCAGTTTATCATTGCGACACATTCACCATTTTTGTTGTCCATGAAGCATGCCAAGATTTATAATCTGGATGCCACACCGATGAAGGTATGCAAGTGGACGGAACTGCCAAATGTAAGGGCGTACTATGAATTTTTTAAGAAGCATGAAGGGGAGTTTTAGAATCGTTACCAAAAAATAAAAAAGTTTGTAACAGATCCTTGTTTTGCTCGTCATAAGTAGTAGAGAACAAAAAAGGAGGTGCACAGGTGGATTTTGAACAGCTTTATGAGGAATATGCCAATATGCTCTATCATTATCTATTGGGAATATGCCATGATCCGGTATTGTCGGAGGATATTGTGCAGACCACATTCCTAAAAGCCATCGAACGAAGTGATTCCTTTCGGGGAGCGTCAAAGTTTTCTACGTGGCTATTTCAGATAGCCAAGAATGAACTTAGAGACTACCGAAAGAAAAAGGAACGAAAAAATGTGTCCTTGGATGGAATGTTAGAAGATGGTTCAGAAGGATTGGCGAATGACCAGGAAGCGGATTTTGTAGGACAAATGTTGGATGCGGAGTCGGCAAAGAAAATTATCCAGTGTGTGCATGAACTCCAGGAACCGTACAAAGAAGTATTTATGCTACATGTATACGGGGAATGTTCCTATCAGGAAATTGGCGCAGTTTTTCAGAAATCAGAAGTATGGGCACGAGTGACATACTTCCGGGCGAAAGAAAAGATTGTGAATATGATGAAGGGAGAATAGAAGGATGAAATGTTGTGTAGTTAGAGATTTGTTACCGACCTATGCAGAAAATCTATGTGAAACGGATACGGTATCAGAGATTCAAGCGCATTTGGAGCAGTGCGAAACATGTTCTCAGATGTATGAAGAGATGAAATCGCCAGTGGAATCTACTGTCATGGAAGCGGAAAAGGTGGCGGAACCAATCCAGCCATTGAAAAAATATAAGAAGAAATTGAAAAAAAGGAATATGATATTGATAGCAGTGATTTTATTTGCAACATTGCTTTTGGGTGGTGTGGGATACTTGACATATGGACAGATTACCAAAAACGGGGAGAGTTTTGAGACCATTGCAGTGTACGTGAAGTTTCAACATGTGGCAAAAGAATTCGCAGAAGGAAATGTGGAGCCACTTTTGAAGGAATTGGATTGGTATGGAACCAATGAGGAATATTTCTTTTATGCGTTGCAAGAGTATCATTATGACGAAGAAGCTTATGGAAATGCACTGAAAAAACATTTAGAGGAGAAATACAGTGAGTATTTTGAGGGGGGAGAACTGAGATTAAAAAAAGTTTCCACAGGGTATGAGTCGGATGTGGATTCCTTTATTTTGAGAGAACAAGAAGAGCAGTCATTGTTTATTACTTTAACCTTTGAGGTTATTGAGTTTGATACTCAGGACAAGGTAGAGTATATGATTGGGCTTCAGCAAAAAAGTGATGGAAAATACTCCTTTGTAAACGATCTGTTTTGCCCACTGGAGGAGTTAAAAGAGGGAACCGAATCTTGGCTTTATAATAAAGAAGAATCCTTGTTTGCACCAATTGCACTTTACGATCGTTTTATTTTATCCCATAAAAGTACAGTTGTAAGAGACTATGAATCGCGTCAAAGTGAACCTAGAGATTGGCAAGATGGGTATAATTTCTATAAGATGTATGCAAGCTTTTTTACAACAGAAAACTTACTCAACAAACCTTGGGAAATAAAGAATCAGTATCATGAACGTCTGGCGGAGCAATTGGGAAATCTAAAAAATCTAGGATATGATTGTATGGACTTGAATTTTGATGTGATTTCTTTAGAAGCTTTTATGTATCGAATGAAGGTGACGTACACATTTAAGAATGAAGCAACAGGAGAATTGAGTTATCTGAGTACAGATGTATATCGTAATAACGAACATTTACTTGTGATACCAGATACGGTAAATATTACTGGGGCGACCGTGGATGACGAGGCAAAGACGATAATGAAAGGGTTTTGGAACGAGTAATTTGCAAAGTTCCTATGAAAAACGCAAATTGCGATTAGATGATTTTTGTGATATGATACATTAGGAGAATGGAATTAGTGAGAGAAATGGAAGTTATGCATGAGGTATTGCTACAGGAAGTGAAAAGGCAACTTGGCAAGATAGTAATTGATCATATGGATGAAACAATTCAAAAAGGGTATATCAATTTAGGAACTTCATTTGATATGCACCCATTTGTTGATATTATTGGAGATTATTATCACATTAAAGTGTGTGAACGCAGAGAGGTTGTATATGATTACGCAACTTCTAATGTGAATTTGGCGGCGTATGTTATTTTGGAAGATTATACATATAGGCGCGAATTTGCTTGTTTAGAAGATAGATTTAAGTATTCAAGAAATACAGATGTAGAAGCGATGATACGTGAAATGCAAGAGCAGTATTTTAAAGCGTTTGATGAAATATATCTACAATATTTTGAAAAGGAAATCTCGATATTGAATCTTGACAATGTTGATTGAAGTATTTTGGGAACACAGATAGGAGGGTAAGTGATGGCGTTTGATTTTAAGAAAGAATACAAAGAGTTTTATATGCCAAAAAATAAACCAGAGATCGTGACGATTCCCAAAATGAATTATATCGCTGTTCGTGGTGCGGGGGATCCTAACGAAGAAGATGGTGCATATAAGAAGGCAATTGGAGTGTTGTATGCTGTGGCATATACGTTGAAAATGAGTTATAAAACAGATTACAAAATAGAGGGATTTTTTGAATATGTGGTTCCACCTTTGGAAGGATTCTGGTGGCAAGATGAGCAACATCCGGTGGATGCTGAGATGCAGACTGACCGATCTGGTAGGCGAGATGGTGTTGTCGGGGTGGATTATTCGAACAAATCAACTTTTCGTTGGATTTCTGTGATTCGTTTGCCAGATTTTGTGACACAAAAAGATTTCGAATGGGCGATCGAAACAGCAACAAAGAAGAAAAAGTTGGATTGTTCCATGGCAGAGTTTCTTACAATAGAGGAAGGTCTATGTGTGCAAATTATGCATCACGGTTCTTTTGATGATGAACCTGGGACGGTTGCGATGATGGATGAATATTTACAGGAAAATGGTTATGTAAATGATATCAATGAAACACGATTGCATCATGAAATCTATATGTCAGATGCAAGAAGAGTTCCTTCAGAAAAGTGGAAAACGGTAATTCGTCATCCGATTCGGAAGAAAGAATAAACATTCTATTTGTGAGAGATGATATAGTATATTGTAGAAAGCAGAAAGACGGATAAGAGTCCGTCTTTTTCTATTGACAACAAAAAGGTAATATGTTACCATATAGAAAGTAATATATTACCTATTGGAGGTGAAAGATGAATATCAAAGAAGTAATCCAGAGTGACAAAGTAGATTTTACAGGTATTGAATCCTCTTATTTTTTACTTGGTTTATTAAGTGCATTTGAAAATCGATTTCAGGCAGTGGCAGATGCTACAATGAAGGAAATTAGTTGGAAACAGTTTTTTGCCATTATATGTATTAACTTGTGCAAAGACAGACCAACGGTGAAAGAATTGGCAGAGATCATGGGCAGTTCTCACCAAAATGTAAAACAAATTTTGTTGAAATTGGAAAAGAAAGGGTTTGTATGCATTACAGTAGATGAATATGATCGAAGAAAGCAACGCATCGAACTTACTGAGTATTGCAGGAATTTTTGTACGACCAATGATGAAATGGCTACTGCTATTATGAAAAAAATGTTTGCGGGTGTCTCCGAGGAGGAATTGCAGACAACGATACAAACGATTGTAAAGATAGAAAACAATTTGAAGGAGATTTAAAAAATGACTTTTGTACACAGAACACTTTGTAGGATGTTACAAAAAGTAGTTGCAAAACAAAACCCAAATGAATATGAACCTTGGCAAAAAGTGTTACTATGTGCAACAGGAGAGAAGTGGGATTGGACGGATATAACTTACTTGGAGCCGATATTGAATTATGTGGAAGAAATGTAATTGTGGAGGAATTTATGAAGAAGTATGTAATGGCGATACTGATTTGGATTATGATTATACCGATAGCGATACTAAATGGTGGATTTCGAGAATATGTGCTTGTTAAACTTGGTATATTCGCACGTCCATTAAGTGGTATCATTTTAAGTGTTTGTATTTTTCTTGTTGCGTATTTCTTAGTACCCCGAATTAAAAATTGTGTTAAGCGAGACTATATTCTTTTCGGTATCATATGGTTTGTGTTGACAAATTTGTTTGATTTGGTTGCGTACATAAGAGATGGCGAAGGATTTATTGACTTGCTAAAATCGTACAACATCTTAACTGGAAATACGTGGTTGTTTGTGGTTTTGACGGCATTATTTGCACCAATGGTAGTTATGAAAATAAGAGAAGGAAGTTGAAATATTATTGAAAGAAACGATGACTTATGGTATGATATGTGTAGTATATGACGGCAATTTGTTATCGGTTTGGGCTGACCCGGTGGTCATGGCCCATCTACCGGCGAGGATTTTACCTCGCCATTTTTTTCTGTGAGAGGAAGTTCGAAGGTGCAAAGTATAAAACGTTGTGAATGGTGATAGAAGCGCGCTATTTGCATTACTGAAAAAGCATGTGGAATCATAGATTGGAATTCGCGGAGGAAGAAAAATGTGGGTATCCCAGATATCAGAAGAAGATTTAACCAATGAAATAATAGATAGATTACTATTTGAAGGTTTAGAAGATACAGGGGAAAATGCAGATTGTATCATTGTCCTGGGAAGTATAAAGGCGACAAAGTACCGAGTTCCTGTGGCGGTAAATGCTTATCATGCAGGTCGAGCAAATAAAATCATGCTATGCGGTGGTGCACTACGAGATTTTCCCAATGGGAAAAGTAAGGAAGCGGAGCATATGTATCAACGGGCTGTGGAATTAGGTGTACCGAAAGAAAATATCATTTTGGAGAAAACGTCACAAAACACGATGGAAAATATTTTGTGTGCATTGATAGAGTTGCAGCGTGTGTTTTGGTTGAATCGAGTTCAGAAAGTGCTGTTAGTAACAACCACATATCATATGAGACGTAGTTTGATGATTGCAAGATATCTATTTCCGGTACACATAGATATCGTTCCTTGTTCGGCGGATGATGAGAATACAAAACGTGAAAATTGGATGAATTCATCCGAAGGAATGGAACGAGCAAGGGGAGAGGCATTGAATATCGTCAGATGTGTGAAAAATGGAGTTATTCCGGATTTTGAGATATGATTTGCAGAAACAGAACAGATACTGACGAATACTATGGAGAATCAATGAAAAAGATCAATTCAATTAATTATGGTGGAAAGGTAATTGGTGTCGGCTTAATAATTATGTTTGTTATACCAGGGATGCTGATGCTTATAAATACGATATTAAAACATGAGGCAATATGGTTGATATCAAGAGTGTCTTTTATCATAGGTGCCTTTATATTGATATGTTTTACAATGCATTTATTCATTGAGTTGTATCAGGACAAGAAGATAGAGAAGTACTATAGCAAGCATAGGAATGTAAAAATTAAGCTTAATGATGGCAAATATGAGTGTGGAGCATGTGGAAGCAGAAATATTAGTTCGAATGATACTTTCTGCAATACCTGCGGGTGCAGGTATGAGCTTACAGAAGATAAGAAACCGCAAGAAATATTGAATGATAGTGAGAAGGAGAGCCATGCGACTGTGAATGAAAAATGATGGCTGAAAAAACACACTTTTTCGCTATGTCAAACATCTTTTACATCCCTAAAAACGTTGTTGTAAAAGCTCTTTGATTGATAATTTAACTCTGCTGCCATACAGTGGAGTAGAAAGGAGATGCAGAAAATGAATCTTGGTATACAAATCAAAAAATATCGTAATGAATTATCCATGTCCCAAGACGAACTGGCAGAAAAAATATTTGTTTCAAGACAGTCCATATCTAATTGGGAAAACGATAAGACTTATCCGGATATTAAAAGTTTGTTGCTCTTAAGTGAAGTTTTCCAAGTGTCCCTTGATCAATTAATCAAAGGAGATATAGAAATTATGAAAAACGAAATTAGTACGCAGGAACTTGTAGGCTTTCAGAAAGATAGCACAATTATGACCGCGTTCTTTTTGTTAATGTTGGTCACCCCGATACCATTGGCGCATTTTTTAGGATGGTGGGGAATGGCTGTATATCTGGTGATTTGTGCCATTGGTTTATTCTTTGCCGTTCGCGTGGAGAAGCATAAGAAAAAGTTCGACATCCAGACATACAAAGAAATCACCGCGTTTATGGAAGGTAAGAGTCTCGATGAAATCGAAAAGGCAAGAGAATCTGGCAAAAGAATTTATCAGAAGATATTCTTAGCAGTAGGTGCAGGGCTTTTGGCACTTGTTGTTTGTGGGATTATGACCCAAATATTTACATGATACATGGGGAACAAAAAAGAAAGGGAAGAGATGTGAAAAGAGAAATAAGTGCAAAACAGAAATTAATACTTATTATAATTGTTTCCATTCTTTGGTGGATTGTATTTATTGTGGTGGGAGTAGGTTCCTTCTACGAAGATGAAAAAGAAAGGAAACAAGTTCGAGATACTTATGTTCAAACACAAGCAATCGTTATAGAGGCAGGAGAAGTGAAAGAAACTAGGGCGAGATATGCGACTGGTTGGAATCAGCAATGTGTAATCGAATATAAACGACAAGACGGGAAAATTACACAAGTGAAGTATCGAGCAGATAATCACAAGGAACAGCGCCCGCTTGAGGTTGGAAGTAAGATAGAGATCTTAGTTTCACCGGATAATTATCGAGAGGTGCGATCTGCACATGAAGATACGTATCCATACATTCCGGTAATGGTTTTATTTGCAGTGCTAGGATTAGTCATCTCAGGGGGACTTATTGCTATATATGCCTCAGAATATAGGAGGAAACCTATGTAGGAGTGGCGGACGGCTCACAGGTTGTATTTACAGAGTTAGGAAAGGGCGAGTAGTATGGGATTTATAATATTAAAATGGATAGGGATTGTGCTGGCAGTATTATTAGCTATTGCACTTATGGCGATTGTTATTGCGCGTATCGTGAATTACGTATCCATGCGGAGAAATTTGAAAAAAGGGATTGATGAGCGAATTTATGTCACTCTTGGAGGACAGGAACAGTATTTGTCCATTCAAGGAGCGGACGTCAGCAATCCGGTCATCATCTGGTTGCATGGTGGACCGGCAGGAGCAGATACATTCATAAACTATCCATTTATCAAATATCTTGCCAAAGATTATACGATTGTTTGTTGGACACAGCGTGGTTGCGGACGGACATATTATCGTAATAAAAAACAGGATCCGAAAAACAAGACAGCTACCTTTGACCGCGCTATTGCGGATTTGGATGAATTGGTGGATTACATACGGGAACGTTTTCAGAAGGAAAAGGTTATCTTGATGGGGCATTCTTATGGAACCATGATAGGGAGTAAATATGCGCTGACAAAACCACAGAAAGTGAAGGTTTATGTGGGAATTGGACAACTTATCAATATGGATAAGGGCGAGCGCTGTAGCTATGAGCATGCTCTTTCAAAAGCCAAGGAAAAGGGGCATGACACCCGAAAAATGGAAAAGGCTTACGAAGCATATTGTAAAGAGAGCAACGATGAGAGTCGAATTGCATTAAGACGTCAGGTGATTCCGTATCATTTGCCAACCAAGCAAGCAAATCAAATTTGGCTTGGACTTTCGTCACCATACATGAACCTCCAAGATGTTCGGTGGTTTTTAAAGCAATGCCAAGGGATTCAGCGATACATTTCATTGAACCAAGCGTTGTTTGATTATATTTCGGATGCGGATGTGTCAGATTATGGGACGAAGTATGAGGTTCCCGTTGCGTTTATCTCTGGTGCAGAAGACTGGGTAACCCCGATTCCATGCATTGAAGAATATCGGGAGAAAATTGAAGCACCGGGGAAAGAATTGGTGCTAGTGGAAGAGTGTGGACATGTGCCGCAGCTGGATGATCCAGAGGAATTTGTGATGGAATTGAAACGTATGTTGGTGAGTGTTCTATGAGGAAGACGAAAATAAATAGGCGTGATGTCATGGGTTACCTCTTTTCCACACTATTGATAATGTTCGTTTTATTGGCGCTCTGCGCATGGCCAATTGCATACCTGCCACATTACGAGAAAAATGTATATGAGAAATCACAGAACGTCACATGGGAAAGATACGAACAAGCCTTGGCGGAAGCTACAGAAGAGGACAAAAGAACCGTGCATCTGGACTTTGTTGGATATCCTACAGAAGGAATGAAGACGGAATTAACCAGCTTTGCACAATTTCTGGAAGAAAGTTCGGAACCCATTTGCTTGGAGATTGATGTGGAAGATTTGAAGCCTACCGGGATGTATACGGTTGTTCGGCGGATGGAAACAGGTTTTTCGGGTGCTTCCGTTCATTCCAAATGGACACCACGTTCCAGCGGACCAGTGATAACGCAAGGGATAAATTATGATACAGAATGTTATCTGGAAACTTTGTGGAATCGCCCCCAAGCCATATATGGACAGTATTATCTCTTGCGATTAGCAGATGGTAATGAGGTGCTGGTTCTTCTCAACGATACAGCTCTTGAAATTCCGAGAAACGGGAAGTGGCAATTACCCTTTGCGTCCAAGCGATATTTGGCATTGGCACAAGAAGATGAAGATTACATAATAGATAAATTGGGAATTCAGACAGATTCCACAGGTGACATTTACTATCTGGATGCTTCTGAATGGTGGGCAACCTTTGAAGACGGTTTGGATGAGTTGAAAGAATTTCGCATCCAGGTTATGGTTGGCTGTCTTTTGACTGGTATCGGTGGTGCTATCGTGGTTTTTATCTTGATGCTAGTGGTCCCGATAAAAGATAAGAAGGAGGATACGTTGGATGAAACATTATAACAAAGCAAAAGAGCTTTTCGATATGGATGCAGTGGAATTTACTGGTGCAGTATCGGAGGAAGTTATTCAAAAAGCGGAACGTACACTAAATCTCACCTTTCCAGAGAGTTATCGAAGGTTTTTAAAGGAATTTGGTGCCGGCGATGTGGGTGGAGAAGTGGTATTCGGGTTACTGGAAAATGAACAGGAAAACTCGGATCTTGATATGCTAAAGATAACCCAGGTGGAGCATGAGTACAAAATGCCAAAGCACATGGTAGTAATTTTCTACAACGCCTTCGAGGATTGTCTATATTGTCTGGATACCAGCCAGATGACCGAGGGAGAATGTCCGGTGGTGCGAGTGTCTTCGGATTATGCAGATGTGGAAGAAGTGGCAGAAAGCTTTGGTGCGTTTTTGATGGATTTGGTAGAAGAGTAAAGAAAAATGACCATATCATTCAAGAAAGAATGACATGGTCATTTTTCATATATTACTTGCTTTTATTTGTAATCAAAGAGGTCCACATAAAACTTGCGGTAGTCGGTACGTTTTGCTTTCGTAGCGGCGATGGCAGAACGAGGATGCTGGTTTAATTGACCAGTAAGAAGATATGGGATATCATATCCCCAGATCGCGCCACTTTCTTTTACTGCCAACATATCCTTCTCAAGGAAATCCAAGATAGGAAGGATGTTGTACTTTGGATTTTTTAGGAAGCCAAGCATCATTTCGCTTGCGCAGTTTCCGGCACCACGTCCCATGCCACTTACTGTTACATCAAGGAAGCTGACACCGCGGGACAGGGCTTCGATGGTATTTGCGAAAGCAAGCTGTTGGTTGTTGTGTGCATGGATACCGATGTATTTACCATATTTTTCAGCGACAGCCAAGTACTTGTCTGCTAAGTCTCTCATCTGTTCAGGGTAGATGGAACCATAGCTGTCTACGATATAGATGCCGTCTACATTACTTTGTCCGATGAGCTCCAATGCTTCGTCGATATCTTTTTCTTTGTCGTTAGAGATCGCCATGATATTGATGGTTGTTTCATACCCTTTTTCATGACAATATTCCACGGTTTCGATAGCTGCAGGGATCGTATTGATATATGTAGCCACACGAACCATGTCAATGACACTTTCGTTGCGGTCAATGATATCACGACGGAAGTCTGTACGTCCCACATCAGCCATTACGGCAATTTTTAAGTCACTATCATTGTCGCCGACGATACGACGGATGTCTTCTTCTTTACAAAACTTCCAAGGACCAAAATCTTCCTCTGGAAAAATATCAGCAGATGCTTTATAGCCAAACTCCATATAATCAACACCGGCTTTAATGTTAGCCTGGTAGAGGTTTTTTACAAATTCGTCGGTAAATCGGAAGTCATTTACCAAACCACCATCACGTAATGTTGCATCAAATACCCGTACATCGGGACGATAAGATAAGAGTGTTCCCTTTTTTTCCATTTTCTTTATCTCCTTTCGAACACTAACATTTGGCACAAAAAAACGCACCTAGGAAACATTGTAACAGAAAAAACTTAATATGGAAAGAAAAAAATATAAAAAATTGTAGATTCAAAGGTTATCCTTGATAAAATAGTGGAAACCATGTAAAATATAACTAAGAATGTCGTGGCGCGAACGCTAGATGAAGTAAGCTGGATAGATGCGCGAGAATGGAGGCAATTATGGGAAAAGGATTTCAGAAAATAAAACGATATGTCAGTGGGGTGATGGCACTTGTTTTGGTGTTGACGATGTTGCCAATGCAGGAGGTACAAGCAGAAGAAGCGCAGGAAGTCACCTTAGAAATGTGTGATACGCTGAGCAACAACATCGATGCCCTGGCGGAGAGTTTTGCCTATGATACAGATACGAAGGAGAAGTTGGTAGAGTATCGTACGACTTATGAACAATATGTTTATTGGGATCAGATGTATGAAAAGACTACAACTGTAGATTCGGTTCGTAACGAAGATGTACTTTCTCAGATGGAAGAAGCATATCTTATGATTGAATATTTGGATGGGTGTTATGATCAGATCGCGCCATTTGAGGGCTTGACCGACTATTTTGATGTGACAGCGGAGGAGTTTTCAGCGTTTCAAGCAGTAAGTCAGGATCCAGATAGTGATTTGACAAAGTTTGTTGGTCACTTTACGGGGGCTAGTGATGAAGTTCTTGCTTTCTTTGGAAAAGAAGGAACAGCGGTTAGCGACGAGACAGATAACAATGAATTAGGAAAAACAGTAGAAGCGGTATATTTGTTTGTGGAAAATAATGCAACTGTCTTTGAAGGTGTGACTTTGGTGAGTGAAGTGTTAATAGCTGCACCGGAGACGACAGATATTGTAAAAGCGACTTACGAGGATATTAATCCGAAAGTAGAAGCGTTAGGAACGTGGAAAGAAGAGTTTGAAGTCAACGGAAGCGGCAGTCAAAAAAATGCATTGGATCGTCGCGTTGCGAAAATTACTTCGAATGAATATATGACATTGGCGGACTTCTATGATACATATTTGACTCGTTGTCAGAAAATTGGCTTTGAAAAGCGAATTGATGATCTTTATGAAGAGATTTATTCGACCATGGATTATACGACACTTTCCACGGATGATGTAAAGATTTCCGAAGTTGAAAATGAGTATGCGATGTTGCCACAAAAGGTTCAGGATCAGATTGTTAACCGAAACATGTTACAGGCTCTTCGAGAAAAATATAAAAATAATCTCGAATATTACAACAAAATTGTGGTACCTGCTATTGAGGCATCGAAGCTGATCGAAGAGGATTTCTGGAAATTATACGATATGAAATGGCCGAGTTGTGCAGATGCGGAGCAAAATGATGCAGAAGTGGTACAGACGAATCTTGTGGCGGCGGATGCCATTATTATTCATGCTAGAAAAACATATGATAGTTTGACTTCGGCTCAGAAAAAGCATGTTACTACGTTGTCTTATTTGGATTATATGGAAAAAACGTATCAAACCATGAATCTTCGTTATATGACGACAGCGGCTACTAAGTTTTATCCATTGTTGTCTTCGGAATCATTACTGGAATATGCAGAAGAGACAGAATACGCTTACCAGTGGTTGACAATGTATGTGGGGACAGCGGATCAAGAGACCTTAAGTGAGACGCTGGTGGATCCGGAGTGTGAAACCAGTGATGTTGTATCTGTTATTTCAAAAGCGGCAGAAAGAACCGCGTATTTGCAACAAAATATCGGAAAAGAGACAGAGGTGGCGATTCAAAAGCTTGTTACAATGGAAGGAAATCAAAAAGGGTTCATAAGTGCGCAGGAAATTGAATCGGTGTATCGTCTTTATCAACGTGCTTTAGAATACGAGGAAGCAAGCAAGGAATTAAGCGATTTGTCAAAATATAAAATCGAGGCATTGCACACCCTCGTGCTTTTGGCTGAGAAGACATCGGATGCTATTGTTTTGGCCGGGGATATTGACTTGTCTCAGGAAGAAAATGCAGAGGCGTTTCTTGAGAAATTTGATGATATATTGTCTTGTGACACAGCGTTTTTAACAGAATTTGCGCAGGTGCAGAAGGACTTCGAAGCCTTGGATGATGGTTCAATCTGTTTGACGGAGATGACGGAAAAAGCTCTTCGTAGTTATGAAGATGAGTTGAATGTTCAGGCGGAGCGAAAAGAGATTCTGGATGTGTATAATGGCGTTGGTGTTATGACTGTTATGGATAAACCAGAGATTTCGATGATTCATGAAGCGTGGCAAGCATATCTTAGTATCGTAGGTGAAGATACGGAAACAGACACCATGTTTGCTGGAAGTGAATTACGTCGATTCGAGATTATCGCTACTAACATTGAACAGTTTATTACCATGTGTGATAATATGACAGATGCTCCACAGACGGAAGAAGAAAAAGAAGTGGTGGAGCAAGCAAAGACATATTATAATGATGTGTTGACATCAGAGGAAAAGGCATTTGTTCCTCAAGCCTATGTAGATAAATTGCAACGTGCTCTTTCTTTGGATGAAATGATACGTGGAGTGATTCGAGCAATTGATGCTGTTGTGGCACCAATTGATGATGCGACATATGTGGATTTTGCAAATGAATATGATGAGGCAAAGGCTGCATATGATACATATTTGCTTGCGTACCCACAGGGGGCTGACTGGATTGTGAACAGGAATCGATTGGATCAATATGGAACGGCGAAGGAGTTGATCGAAAAGATCAAAGAGTTGTTGCAGGTTCATAGTTCCCAAATGTGTGAGAACAAGGCGCGTATTCAGCAGGCAATCGAAGATTATGAAAATTTGCCAACAGAGATACAAAATATGGTGTATAATTATACGTTGTTGTATTCTTTGAATAATGATGTTACGCAAGCCGATGCGGTGCGCGAGACATTAAATGGATTGCTTGTGCTTACTCTGGCAGACGAGCAGAATGTAGTGAATGCAAGAAAAGCATACGATTCTCTTGGTGAACGGAGCAAGCAATATGTGAATAATGCGATTCTTCTTACATTGGCAGAAAAGCAAGTGACAGCATTGAAGCAAAATGCGGCACAGGCGTTGAAAGAACAACAAGCGCAGTCAAACCAGACGACAGCGCCACCACAAGTAACGACGTCACCGAAGGAGAATTCACAAGAAAGTTCTATCACAACAATGAAGAAGTCCATTAAGAAAGCAAAAGTTTCTAAGGTGGCGAAAAAGTATAAACTGAAAAGTCGCAAGAAGTTAAAGGCGAAAATTTCAAAACTAAAAAAACGTATGGTTGTGAAGGTGGATGGAAAGAAACTTCGCCAGAACAAGGACTATACAGTGAAAGTGAAAAAGAACAAAAAGAAAACGAAAGTTACTTTCACGTTAAAAGGTAAAGGAAATTATAAACACACAAAGAAAGTTACAATTAAAATTGTATATTAGAAAAAAGTGTGATATAATAACTTCGTCGTGTGCCACAAAGAACGAAAAAACGTTGGTGGTGTACGAGGGACAGACAGAACAAGTAAACATTACGGAGGTAAGAAAACAATGGATTACAAGAAAGCAGGAGTTGACATTGAGGCAGGATACAAAGCGGTTTCCCTCATGAAGGAGCACATTGCGTCTACTATGAGACCAGAGGTGCTGACCGATATCGGAGGATTTTCTGGTGCATTTTCGTTGAAACGCTTTATGGGCATGGAAGAACCAACCCTTGTATCCGGTACAGATGGCGTTGGAACCAAGCTGAAACTGGCATTTTTGTTGGACAAGCATGATACCATTGGTATCGATTGTGTTGCGATGTGTGTCAACGATATTGCATGTGCTGGTGGAGAACCATTATTTTTCTTGGATTATATTGCATGTGGAAAGAATGAGCCAGAGAAAATTGCTAAGATTGTAAGTGGTGTGGCAGAAGGTTGTCGTCAGTCTGACGCTGCATTGATTGGTGGAGAGACGGCAGAGATGCCAGGATTCTATCCAGAGGATGAGTACGATCTTGCAGGATTTTCTGTGGGTATTGTAGACAAAAAAGATATGATTACAGGGAAAGATTTGAAGGCTGGTGATGTGCTGGTTGGTATGGCTTCTTCTGGTATCCATAGTAATGGATATTCATTGGTTCGTCAGGTGTTTAGTATGAACAGTGAAGCATTGAACCGCAATTATGAAAGTCTTTCTGGTACACTTGGAGAGACACTTCTTACTCCGACAAAAATATATGTAAAAGCACTTCGTTCCATTAAGGAAGCTGGTGTGGTAATTAAAGCATGTAGTCACATCACAGGTGGTGGATTCTACGAGAATATTCCACGTATGTTGAAAGATGGTACACATGCAGTGATTGATAAAAATAGTTTTGTGATTCCACCGATTTTCGAGATGCTTGCAAAAGACGGAAACGTGGCGGAAGAAGCGATGTATAATACATACAATATGGGTGTTGGTATGATTACAGCTGTAGATAAAGCAGATGTAGACAAAGCGGTAGCAGCTATTAAGAGCGCTGGTGAGACTCCATATATTCTTGGTGAGATTAAAGATGGCGAAAAAGGCATTACACTTCAGTAAGAAAGGATAGAGTCAAAATGACAAAAACAGCGATTCTTGTTTCTGGCGGAGGAACAAATTTACAAGCGATCATTGATCGCACAGAGGCAGGAGAGATTACCAATACAAGTTTAGAAGTTGTAATCAGCAACAAACCTAGTGCATATGCATTGGAGCGTGCTGCAAAGCATGGAATCAAAGGTGAGGTGATTGTACCGAAAGAATATTCTACAAGAGAAGAATACGGTGAAGCCATGATTCAGTGCTTAGAAAGTTACGGAATCGACTTGGTTGTACTGGCAGGTTTTCTTGTGATTCTTCCAGAAAATTTTGTGAAACATTATGAAGGCCGGATGATCAACATTCATCCGTCGTTGATTCCGTCTCACTGTGGTCCTGGGTATTATGGTCTTAAGGTTCACGAAAGTGTTTTGGCACGAGGCAATAAAGTAACAGGAGCTACGGTACATTTTGTAAATGAGATTGCAGATGGTGGTCCGATTATTTCCCAAAAGGCTGTGGAGGTACAGGATGATGATACACCAGAGACATTGCAACTTCGTGTAATGGAGCAGGCGGAATGGAATATTCTTCCCCAGGCGATTGATGACATTGCCAACGGTAGAATCGAGATTGTAGATGGAATTGTAAAACATAAGTAAAGAAATGAGGTTAGACATGAAAGTTCTTATAGTAGGTAGCGGTGGACGTGAACATGCGATTGCCACTAGCGTAGCAAAGAGTAGCCAGGTAGAGAAAATCTATTGTGCACCTGGAAATGCTGGTATCGCAGGAGTGGCTGAGTGTGTGAACATCGGCGCTATGGAATTCGATAAATTGACAGATTTTGCACAGGAAAAGGGCATAGATCTTACTATCATTGGTATGGATGATCCATTGGTTGGTGGAGTTGTGGATGTATTTGAGGAAAGAGGACTTCGTGTCTTTGGACCAAGAAAAAATGCAGCAATCATCGAGGGAAGTAAAGCGTTTTCCAAAGATTTGATGAAAAAGTATAACATTCCAACAGCAACATATGAGAATTTTGATACACCAGAAGCTGCCCTTGCATATCTTGAGACAGCGAAAATGCCAATCGTATTGAAAGCAGATGGTCTTGCACTTGGTAAGGGTGTATTGATCTGCAATACATTGGAAGAAGCCAAAGAGGGTGTAAAGACTCTGATGTTAGATAAGCAGTTTGGTGACGCAGGAAATCAGATTGTCATTGAAGAATTTATGACAGGTCGTGAGGTTTCGGTGCTTTGTTACTGCGATGGTACACACATCAAACCAATGACAAGTGCACAGGATCACAAACGTGCGAAGGATAATGACGAAGGCTTGAATACTGGTGGTATGGGAACCTTTTCCCCAAGCCCATTTTATGATTCAGAGGTTCAGAAATTCTGTGAAGAGAAGGTATATCAGCCTACGATGGATGCCATGAAGGCAGAGGGAAGAGATTTTGTTGGTATTCTCTTTGTAGGTTTGATGCTGACACCAGAGGGACCAAAGGTTCTGGAATACAATGCTAGATTTGGTGATCCAGAGGCACAAGTTGTTCTTCCACGTATGAAAAATGACATTGTGGATGTAATGAATGCTTGTATCGATGGAAAACTGGATGAAATCGATCTGCAGTTTGAAGACAATGCAGCGGTATGTGTGGTACTTGCCTCAGATGGATATCCAGAAAGCTACGAAAAAGGTAAAATAATCACCGGCTTCGAGAACTTTGATAACAAAGATGGTTACTATGTATTCCATGCCGGAACGAAGTTCGAAGGTGATGATATCGTGACAAATGGCGGTCGTGTCCTTGGTGTAACAGCAAAGGGGGCTGACTTGAAAGAAGCTCGTAAAAATGCTTATGCAGCAACCGAGTGGATTTCATTTGAGAATAAGTATATGAGAAATGATATCGGCAAAGCCATAGATGAGGCCTAATATTCTAGAGTAAGAACATAATGGCTTCGGCGATTGATGAGGTCTAAAGTTCTAGATAGTAAACTGAATCGCCTATGCCATAGATGAGGCCTAAAGTTGTAAAATAATTTAGAAAAGGAGATAGATTATGTATTCATTTGAAGAAGTAGTTAAAGCAGATCCGGATCTTGCGAAAGCAATGGAGCTGGAGACAGGAAGACAGAATGATCACATTGAGCTCATTGCGTCTGAGAACTTTGTAAGTAAAGCAGTTATGGCAGCAATGGGAAGTACTTGTACAAACAAATATGCAGAGGGTTACCCAGGAAAACGTTATTATGGTGGTTGCCAGTATGTAGATATGGTAGAGGATCTTGCTAGAGATCGTGCGAAAGAGTTGTTTGGATGTACCTATGCGAACGTACAGCCACACTCTGGTGCTCAGGCAAATATGGCAGTATTCTTTGCATTGGTAAAACCAGGCGAGACAGTAATGGGTATGAATCTCGACCACGGCGGACATCTTTCTCATGGAAGTCCAGCTAACATTTCCGGAACATACTACAATATCGTTCCTTATGGAGTAAACGATGAAGGTTTTATTGATTATGATGAAGTAGAGCGCATTGCAAAAGAGTGCAAACCGAAAATGATCATCGCAGGAGCAAGTGCTTACTGCCGTAAGATTGATTTCAAGAGATTCCGTGAAATCGCAGATGAAGTAGGCGCATTCTTGATGGTAGATATGGCTCACATCGCAGGTTTGATCGCTGCAGGTGTACATGAGAGCCCAATCCCATACGCTCACGTTGTAACAACTACAACACATAAGACACTTCGTGGACCTCGTGGTGGTATGATTCTTTCCAGCGAGGAATTTGCCAATGAGTACAAATTAAATAAATCCATTTTCCCTGGTATCCAGGGGGGTCCTTTGATGCATGTAATCGCAGCGAAAGCGGTCTGCTTCAAAGAGGCATTGGCTCCAAGCTTCAAAGAGTATGGTAAAAACATCATAGCAAACGCTCAGGCATTGAGCAAAGGTTTGATGAGCCGTGGTATCGACATCGTATCTGGTGGTACAGACAACCATTTGATGCTTGTTGATCTTGTAAAGAAAGGCTTAACTGGTAAGCAGGTTGAGGCTTGGTTGGATGAGGCAAACATCACAGCAAACAAAAACACCATTCCAAATGATCCACAGAGCCCATTTGTAACAAGTGGTATCCGTCTTGGTACAGCAGCCGTTACAACAAGAGGCATGAACACAGATGACATGGATCAGATTGCAGAGGCGATTGCAATGCTTATTGATGATGTGGATGCAAACAAAGCAAAAGCAATGGAAATCGTTAAGACATTGACAGATAAGTATCCTTTGTATTAAGAATGATAAGTAAATGAGGAAGACTAAGAGGTATCTTGTAGTTAACAAGGTACCTCTTTTAGTTGTGAAAAAGTTTAAAAAGAATTTTGAAGGACAGATTCTGTCATTGTGAAAGTGTAAAATGATATTGAAAAATAGAAAATAAGATAAGGAGAGGATAGGATATGGGAACAGAGGAGAAAGGATTTTATGAAAAGGTAAGTGGAAAAATTCGATTTTATATGGAACAGAGTAAAGTGTCTGAAAAAGAATTGGCAAAACGTACTGGATTAGGTGATAAAAAGATAAGACAATGGCTAAATGCAGATTTTGCGCAGTTAGGAGTAGAAGATATCGAAAAAATTGCTATTGTTCTTGGAATAAGCCCAGAATTTCTTTTGAATATAAAGGAAACAACTGACGAAGAAAAGAGATTATTCTAAGGTGAACTTTGTGAATGTAACAACTTTATTATTGTGAGGTGTTTTTATGAAAAAGAATGGAAGAAAGTATAGAAGAATACAAAAAGAAAAAGAGATAAAAAGGATTGAAGCAGAAAAAAGGGCAGGTAAGCCTTATTCAAAACATAAGATAAGAGTTTGCAGACATTGGGAGGGGTATAGTGTTGGATTTGGGATTGGGCATGTTTGGTCAATATTATATCCTATTTCGAAGGAAAAATGTGTGTGTCTCGATTGTGGTATAATTTATTCAATTGATGTGTATAACAAGATGAAAACATTGATTGAAGAATTTAACAATAACTACATGTGTACAACAATACATTATTATTCTGAACGGATTCAAAAAATGATAAAACCTGTTTCATACTACTATGTGGCAGAAAACATGATAGAATATACCGAACAACCAGAAGAAAATCCTTGCGAAGACAGAAAAGAATAGTTATGCAGAGCTGGACTTTGTGAAAACGACAATATCATTTGGTGTGCAATCCAGTATATCACATAGATTTTCAAGCGTGAGAAGAGTAATATTTTTATTTTTTTTCAAAGAATCCAGTGTTCGGTTGTCAATACCAGATTGAAGTAAACGATATTGAGAAATGTTTTTTTGTTTCATGGTTTCCCATAGTGGGCTGTAATCTATGATAGGAATCACCTCTTTTCAATTATTTCAATTTCATGACTAAATTATAAGTAGGAAAAGATAAAAAAATTATTGTGAACAAATTCACAACATTGTATATGTAAAAGAAAGGATTTTATTGTTGAAAAATGACAAGTATGATAAAATATAGGAAAGAAAAACAGTGCTATGGTCTTTCAGGAGGTGCCTATGGACGAGACGAGAAAAGACAAAATAGAGCGAGTACTTGCTATATATACGAAGCTGTTGAATGGATATTTGGTAAATAAATCAGAAGAAGCAAATAATTATGGGGTGAATGAGCGTACTATCCAAAGAGATATTGATGATATTCGAGTTTTTTTGGAAAATGATTTGGAGGATTCCGGAATAGTCAACTCTGTTGTGTATGACCGAAGTGAAAAGGGATATCGTCTAGAACAGGTGTATAAGTCAAAGCTGACAAATGGTGAAGTGTTGGCGTTGTGTAAGATTTTTCTGGATAGTCGTGCTTTCAGTAAAGAGGAGATGACAGTCATACTAGATAAGTTAGTTGCGTGTTGTGTGCCTGAAAGTAATCAAAAAATGGTAAAGGAACTTATTGGCAACGAATCTTTTCATTATGTGGAACCAAGACACGGAACAAGATTTATCGATACAATGTGGAATCTTGGTCAGGCAATTCGAAATTGTCAGTATATAGAGATGCAATATACCAGATTGAAAGATAAGGCGACGGTAAAGCGCAAGGTTAAGCCAGTGGCGATTATGTTTTCGGAGTACTATTTTTACCTTACTGCTTTTATTGATGATGAAGATGTGAGGCGGGATTTTGATGTGTTAAACGATTCTTTCCCAACTATTTATCGTGTTGATCGAATTAAAAAACTCAAAGTGTTGGAGGAAAAATTTCATATACCATACAGAGATAGATTTGAAGAAGGAGAATTTCGTAAACGAATTCAATTTATGTATGGTGGAAAGTTGCAAAAAGTAACGTTTAAATACTTAGGAACTGATATTGATGCCATTTTGGACAGGCTCCCTACGGCACAAATATTATCCGAGGAAAGAGGTGTTTATACTGTCCGCGCCGAAGTGTTTGGCAAAGGGATAGAAATGTGGCTGAGAAGTCAGGGCGAGAATGTAGAAGTGCTGGGTTAATATACCAGTAAAGTTTTTAAATCCAAGAAAGAAGGTATTATATGAGTGATGAAAGAGATGGCAGTAAGATTCTGGTAAGAGCCAGCACTGCGAAAAGTATGGTAAGTGCGAAAGCGAATGATAATCTAGGAATTACACAAGAATATAATAAAGCAAATCGAGATAAACTTTGGGATTCAACAAAAGGAAAAAGAGAATATAAAGAAAAAGTATTCGGTGACAAAAATACATACGTAGACCCTGTTAGTGGAAAAGTTTTACATAAAAATCAAAATTCTGCTCAAAACAAGTATCATATGAAGAATAAAGATGGTGAAAATATTTCTAAAATATGGGCAGAACATTCGGCAGAGACAGACCACATTACTGCCCTTAAGGATGCACATGATAAAGCAAAACATAATCCTTTTTTATCAGATGATGATTTTAGAGAGATTATGAATTCAGACGAAAATTATCGATTGCTCTCCAAAAAAGATAATGCGTCGAAGGGAGAAAAAAGCGATTGGGAAATCATTTTTGATAAAGAAAGTGATACGTCTCTTAGTGCAAAAAAACAGATGGCGAAAGAGAAGATTCAATCAGATGTTGCTTTGCATAAAAAATTTACATCAAAAACTGCGAAGAATATGGGAAAAGAGTTTTCCGCCGGAGCAACAGATGCATTGGTTAGTTCTGCAATTCCATTAACTGTAGAAGCAGTAAAAAAAATGTGTGCTGTGGCAAGTGGCGAGAAAGAAATAAAAGAAGCTGCAAAGGAAATGGGGAAGGAGGTAGTAGGTGTAGCTGTGGCGGGAGGTACTAATAAATTGATACTAAATGCGGCTAAGTTATCATTACAAAAAAGTAAAAATACCGTTTTAAATAACTTAGCGAACAGCAACACGATTTCACAGATAGTTATGGTTGCCAGTGTTGTCCAAGATTCGGCAATAAAATATATCAATGGAGAAATTGATGGAAAACAGTTTATCGAAGAAGTTGGCGAAAATGGGACAATGATGGTGGCAGGAATGATAGGAGGAGAAGTAGGAGGTGAAATTGGGGTGTTGATAGGCGGTGCCATTGGGACCGCATTTATGCCTGGGGCAGGTACAGCAGTTGGTGCTACTGTCGGAAAAGTGATTGGACAGATTTTGGGTGCCATGATTACTACTGTAACATGTAGTGGTATTATTTCTATTTATCACGTTTCTAAAAATTTGGATAATTATAAATTGAAAGATAAACAATTAAAGAAGTTAGAGACAGAGGCATTAAAGGAGATGGAAAATCAAAGAAGGATTTTTCGTGCAATCGTCGAAAAAGAGTGTCAGCATTGGGATGATGAGATTATGCTCGGATTTGATATGATTTTAAGTAATGCTTGTGAGGTGACATATAATCTTCAGGGAGTGACAGAAGGGCTGGATAAAATCCTTTCATTGTTTGGAAAGGAAGTTGCATTCAAAAATTTAGAAGAATACGAACAACAGTTAGACCAACCATTGAAGTTAAGTTTTTAGTTGAATGAAAACGAATGAAAGGAAAAGCTTAATTAAACTTAATTAAGTAGGAATGACTTATGATTACTGAAATTCTTATAGGTGCTGGTGTGGCAAAAGCACTATATAGTGCAGATAAAGCTTCTAAAATGGATGAGAAGGCATTAAAAAAATATGCTAAGGCATTTGAACAAAGCGAAGAAGCAGAGTTATTGGTCAAAAAAAAAGCAGAGTACACGGATAAAAGGCTGGAAAATGTTGCTAAAAAGAAAAGGGCAATTATCAAAGTAACTGTACCTAAATTTGTTGAAGTGTATGAAAAAATTCAACGAATCGATTTGGAAAGTACAAGTTGTGTTGATGAAATCAGGTACCTTAGGAGTGAAACAGAATTAAAATCAATTGATTCATTAGCAATATCAGCCAAACAGGAATTTACAGATAAAGAGTTAATATGTGGTTGGCTCTTTAAGGGATTACCCAAGATGATAGAAATGGATTCGGAACGTTTTTTGTCAGCGGCCAAAAGCCAGATGCGAGTATCTAATGTAGTGTATTCCCAATGCCAATCCATTGCACAAGTCTATGATGCGATTGTTGCAAGAGCTGATCGGATTGCAGATTTGCTTGTCAAGATGAATATATTGTTTACAAAATCAATTGATGAAACGAAAAGAGTAATCGATAAAAATGGAATTGATGTAAAAGATTATAATGAATATGAAAAAGGTGTTCTAATGACTTGTGTAAATATTGCGGTAGCATTATCTGATATTGTTAATGTTCCAGTAGTAGATGCGAAGGGACAACTTTGTGAGAGTGCAATGCAGATGATTGAAACAGGTGAACAATATTTGAAAAAGATGAATAAGGTGCTGGAATCATAAAAGTTATGATTCCATAATAATTAAAAATGGAGGTTTTATTATGAAGCAGATTAAGGTTAATGACAAATGTACTGGATGTGGACTATGTACAGTAGAAAGTACGTACTTAAAAGAAAATGCAGAGGGAGATGCAGAAGCAATTCCAGGGGTGTCTATTAAAGAATCGGATATGAAGATGGTTCAAAAAATAGTTGCTGGGTGCCCGGAAAACGCATTGGAAATTGTAGAAACGGGTAATGCTGTCAGCAAGGGGAAAGCGGGTGTTAGAGAGATTATCGAAGCATTAAAGCAACAATGTGATTCTTTTCGTGTGACGAAAGTTTGTAATTCGGATATAAAATTGAAAGCAGAAGATTATTATATTTCAACTCCATACAGTGTCAAGGATTATGTACAAAAGTATTCTTCGGAAAATGCGGCAAAATCTGCGGCAAGAGAAGAATTTAATCGTCTTTGTTATTCGGAATCAGCTTATAGACCGATATTAAAAAAGATTTTTGTAGAATACAAATTAAATATTTTAAAACCTTATTATACAAGTACAAATGAAGAGAATAGTTTTTTTTATCCGTATAATCAGAAGATGAAAGAGGTGCTAGCGAATACATATGCCGAGTTGCTGGATGTTTTAGGGGAAGAATGTAAACTTCCACAATCGTGGAAGGATTTTTCAATATCTGTACAAGAATCTGAAGTGGCAGAATTGACAGTTTCAGTATTAAAAAACTTTGAAGAACGTAGTACAAATTCTGGAATTATTCACGAACTCAAAAACATCTCGGGAATTAATGATTACCTTTCAGACATTGATGTGGATTATGATGAAGAATACATTGGAGAGGGAAGGTTTGGAAAATCAAAATATAAAAAGGTGTGGTATTTTACTGGATTTAATACTGCTGCAAAAAGTTATATTGACGATTTGAAATGGGCAATTAATTATATGTCCAGTGACATTGAAGAAGGGGCAGTAAAGCTCGTGAATTGTATAATTGAACAATATGAAAGTGAAGTAAAAGCGAAACTTAACCAGAAAATCGCAGAGTTAGAACAATGTGATAAGGAAGAAGTGAGCTCAGAAAAAAATGTGACAAAAAGTCCTGAAGTACCGCGTGAGAAAGATATAGAGGTGGACTTGATGGAAATGCAAGAGGAACAGTTGGACGAGATGCCTCAAGAACAAATAGCAAGCCGTCCGAATATATCGCAATTGGATTCACTACTTTCCCATATAGAAAGAGAAAATTCTAAAAAACTATACGAGAATGTTAAGTTGAAAATTGAAAATTTAAATTATGATGCAGAAGCAGATGTTCAAACCAAGAAAAATCTTGTGCAAGACAATTTATTGGCTGGACGTGTAGTTGGGGTTGCGAATGAATATATAAGCAAATTATAAAAAGGAGGAAAAATCATGAGAGACACAAAAGTCATAAAATTTGAGACATTAATCGAGGAGATAGAGAGTCATCTGAAACATATCGATCAGAATGGACGACTTCGAAGTTCAATGCCGACCGTAGGTGTTAATTCCCGAGAACTAAAAGAAGGAAATCCGAGTTTGGATTTGATTTATGATTATAATTTAGTGAACGATTATGCAAAAGCGATAATGGATAAGTCAACGTATGAGTGTGGCGTTCATTGCTATATGAATGAGGATAATTTTTGGGTTCGAGGACAGAAGAAAAGAGGATTTGCGGATGAAGAAAAGAAAATTAGATATTCGAAAGAGTTTGTCCAATTTTGTAAGATGAATGAAAATGTTGTTGAAGGTTATAAATTTATTTTTTGGAGTCTGATGATTCTTACGGTTGAAAAGACGGACGCGGAAAAACACTTATCAATGGTTTGTGATTTCGCACAGATGTTTGGAATTACAGATGATGAGTTCGAAGATATTATTCGGGTTATCCGAATTGTGTATCAAGATACAGAGGCAGGGGCAATTCGGACTAGTCGGATAGAAAAAATATTTAGAGATGTAATTAAACCACCTAAAAGATTGTGGTGTTAATGGAGTATGGTTTCTTTTGGGGACTATGAAAATATTGCATTACGATGTCATTACATTCAGAGGACAGGACCAGTTTTAGGTTCTGTCCTTTGTATTTTCCCACCCTGTGATTTTTGTGAGTGTTTTTACTTGCAAACGTAGCAAAGTATTAAATGATTCAGAAGGATGAGTGACGAACTTTATTGACCTTATCGTATAATCGTGGTAAAATAAGTGGTAAATTTATTGGCTCTAGAAAAGTGAGTGAGGACTGAAAAAGATGGATAAAGAAAAAATCAAACAAGCGATTTCCTTATTCTTAGAAGGAATCGGTGAAGATACAACAAGAGAAGGACTACAGGATACGCCAGAGCGAATTGCACAGATGTGCGAGGAACTTTTTGCGGGATATACTAGCGATGCGGAAACACATTTGAGTAGAACATTTTCTTCGGAACAAAAAGAATTGGTGGTGGAGAAAGACATCACGTTTTATTCTGTATGTGAACATCATTTGCTTCCGTTTTATGGAAAAGTACACATTGGGTATGTGCCGGACGGAAAAGTGGTTGGTTTGAGTAAATTGGCAAGAACCGTAGAAGTGTTTGCACGTCGTGCGCAGATTCAAGAGCAGTTGACGGGGCAGATTGCAGATGCCATGATGGAGATATTACAGCCGAAAGGCGTGATTGTAATGGTTGAAGCAGAGCATATGTGTATGACCATGCGTGGTATTAAAAAGCCTGGTTCTAAAACGGTGAGTATTTGTACGCGTGGAATTGCAGAGGGAAATGACTCGTTGAAAAATGACTTTTTCAATTTTATTCGATAGGTAATATTCATAAGCGGATAAGGAGGAAGTGTCTGATGCGAATTGGGAATCGAGAGTTCGAACTTGGGAAACACACATATGTCATGGGAATCTTAAATGTAACACCGGATTCCTTTTCGGATGGTGGAAAATATAATGAACGGAAAGCTGCCAAGGTACAAATTCAGAAAATGATTGAAGAAGGTGCAGATATCATTGACGTAGGGGGTGAATCCACACGTCCCGGTCATGAACAGATTTCGGAAGAAGAAGAAATAAAACGTATCGTTCCTGTGATTCAGATGATAAAATCCGAGTTTGATGTGCCGGTTTCTGTGGACACATACAAATCCGAGGTGGCGGAGGCAGCATTATTGGCAGGAGCCGACATGTTAAATGATATATGGGGATTTTTGTATGATGAGCGTATGGCAGAGTTGGCGGCGAAACACGACGTTCCTGTGTGTTTGATGCACAATAGGAACAATACCGACTACACAGATTTTGTGGAAGATGTATTGAAGGATATGGAACAATGTATCGCAGTAGCCCAAAAGCATGGTGTGAAACGGGATAAAATCATACTTGATCCTGGCATTGGTTTTGGAAAAACCTATGAGCAAAATTTGCTTATGATGAAGCATTTGGAACGATTTTGTCAAATGGGATACCCGGTATTGCTGGGAACCTCACGAAAAAGTATGATAGGACTTACACTAGATTTGCCGGCGACAGAACGAGTGGAGGGAACATTGGCTACTTCTGTGGTGGGAGCCATAAAGGGATGTGATTTTGTTCGAGTTCATGATATCAAAGAAAATGTACGTGCATTACGTATGACAGAGGCGATACTACACGTGTAGAGAATATTGATATGGGATACAAAGAACGAGGTAGGAAAGGAGAATGCAGGATGGATCGAATTGAAATTAAAGATTTGGTATGTTATTGCCATCATGGAGTGTTGAAAGAAGAAAATGTATTAGGTCAGAAATTTTTGGTGTCTGCCAGCTTATTTATGGACACAAGAAAGGCGGGAATTGATGATGCATTGCAGTTTTCAGTGGATTATGCGGATGTGGCACACACCATTGACGAATTAATGAAAGAAAATAAGTATCATTTGATTGAGGCAGTAGCAGAGCGAATCGCAAGAGAAATTTTGTTGAAGTACAAACCTTTGCATTCCGTGGAAGTGACCATCAAGAAACCATGGGCACCGATTATGTTACCGTTAGATACGGTTTCTGTGACAATAAAGAGAGAATGGACAGAGGTGTATGTTGGTGTTGGTTCAAACATTGGAAACCGCAGAAAATATATCGATGATGCGTTTGCGGGCATTCGAAATAATCGTTTATGTAAGGAAGCATATATGTCCACGATTATTGAGACAGAACCGTATGGTTACACAGAGCAGGATAATTTCTTAAATGGTGTTATTTGTTTTAAAACGTTATATAGTCCACAAGAGTTGTTGAAATTTTTGCAAACATTGGAAGAGTCAGGAGATCGTACACGTGAGATTCACTGGGGGCCTCGGACCATTGATTTGGATATTTTGTTCTATGGAAATTTGGTTCTTCAGACGGAAGATTTGATCATTCCTCATAAAGAAGTTCAGTTACGTCGATTTGTGTTGGAACCAATGGATGAAGTGGCACCGTTTTTGGTGCATCCGGTGTTTGATAAGACCATTTCTCAGTTATTTAAAGAATGGAAGAAAGAAAACGAATAGAGGAAGGAAAATAACAACATGTTGGATTTGAGTGAGGCAAGAAAAAATATTGATGAAATTGATCGCCAAATTGTCAATCTTTTCGAAAAACGAATGATACAGGCGAATGAGGTTGCCAATTATAAACGAGCAACTGGAAAAGCGGTCTTTGACAAAGAACGAGAGGATGAGAAGCTTAGCACATTGGGAAAAATGGCAAGCAATGAGTTCAACAAACGAGCAATCCCGGAGTTGTTTAGTCAGATTATGTCCATTAGCCGTAAGTACCAGTATAGTGTGTTGTCCACAACCACGGATGTGACGGAGTTTAAAAAAGTGGACGAATTACCGGTAAATTCAGATACGAAAGTTTGTTATTTCGGTGTCCCAGGTAGCCATACTCAGCAGGCGATGGAAGATTTCTTTGGCGAAGGGATTACAGGAATTAGTTGCCCGACGTTTCAGAGTGTGATGGAGGCAGTGGAAAAGGGAGAGGCAGATTATGGTGTGCTCCCAATCGAAAATTCTTCCACTGGTGGTATTACTGCAAATTACGATTTGATACTAAATTATTCCAATAGCATTGTGGGACAATATGTGAATAGAATCAATCAATGTTTGTTGGCGCTTCCGGAAGCAAAATTCGAAGATATCAAGGAAGTGTATTCCCATCCGCAAGGCTTGTTACAGTGCAGTGAGTTTTTGGATCAGTACCCACAGATCGAGCAGATTGAATTCTCCAATACAGCAGCTGCTGCCCAAAAGGTGGTAGAGGATCAGAAGATACATCAAGCAGCGATTGCGGCACCACGAGCAGCGAAGGAATACGGACTTCAAGTGTTGAGAGAGAGCATTCATCAAGAAAAGAACAATTCCACTCGCTTTATTATTATCGGACGAGAATCTGTATTTGTGCAGGATAGCAATAAGATTGCACTGTGCATTGAATTGTCTCATGAATGTGGCTCTTTGTATCGTATTCTATCTCATTTCTTGTTTAACGGACTGAATATGACGCAGATTGAGTCACGTCCAATGAAAGACAAGAACTGGGAATATCGTTTCTTTATTGATATTGAAGGGAATTTGGAAGATCCTGCGGTGCAAAACGCGTTACGAGGAATCCAAGAGGAAGCGAAAAGCGTCCGAGTTCTTGGAAATTTTAAATGTTAATAAATGGAGAGTAAGTGATGTTTGACTATAATTTGATTGAAAATACTGATATTTCAGGGGAAGCGCCAGAATGTGAACCGGCACGACAGTACTATTTTATGAAAAAATGTCGTCTATGGGCGCAGGAAGAAGAGAAGCGAATGGGACGTAAGCTGACACTTTCCATGCAAACCATGGGATGTCAGATGAATGCCAGAGATTCCGAAAAATTGGAAGCAATCTTAACCTATATTGGCTATGAGACAGGGGAGGAAACCGTTGCGGATTTTGTGCTGTATAACACTTGTACAGTGCGCGAAAATGCCAATTTAAAAGTATACGGAAGACTCGGCTATATGAAAAATCAGAAGCGCAAAAATCCACAGATGAAGATTGCGATGTGTGGATGTATGATGCAGGAACCTACTGTTGTAGAAAAGATTAAGAAAAGTTATTCTTTTGTAGATATGATTTTTGGTACTCATAACGTATATAAGTTGGCAGAAATTCTTTATACACAGATTGAGTCGGAACGAATGGTAATCGACATTTGGCAGGAGGCAAAAGGTGTTGTGGAAGATTTGCCAAGTGTTCGTAAATATTCCTTTAAAGCCGGAGTAAATATCATGTATGGTTGTAATAATTTCTGTAGTTATTGCATCGTTCCATACGTGCGAGGCAGAGAGCGAAGCCGTGAACCAGAAGAGATTTTACGAGAGATTCGTAACTTGGTTGCAGATGGCGTTATTGAAATCATGCTTTTGGGACAGAATGTGAATTCCTATGGAAAGACATTGGAGCAGCCAATGACCTTTGCAGAGCTTTTGCGCGAGGTTGAAAAAATCGAAGGTTTGGAGCGAATTCGATTTATGACGTCTCATCCAAAGGACTTGTCCGACGAGCTGATTCAGGCAATGTCAGAAAGCAAAAAAGTTTGTACTCATTTACATTTGCCACTTCAGTCGGGAAGTACGGATATATTACAGAAAATGAATCGCCGATATACGAAGGAAGATTATCTTGGTTTGGTGGATCGAATCAAAGAAAAAATGCCGAATATATCCCTGACGACAGACTTGATTGTAGGTTTTCCGGGGGAAACGGAAGAAGATTTTCTGGAAACGTTGGATGTCGTTAAGAAAGTTCGATATGAAAGTGTATATTCCTTTATTTATTCCAAACGTACGGGAACTCCGGCAGCTGCAATGGAAAATCAAGTACCGGAAGATGTGGTGAAGGACCGATTTAATCGATTGCTGCAGACGATACAGAGCATTTCTCATGAGATTACAGATAGCAAAGTGGGAGAGGTAGTAGATGTACTGATGGAAGAGGTCAATGATCATGATGAATCTTTGATCACAGGACGGTTGTCTTCCAATGCAGTGGTTCATTGCAAGGGGGATGAAAATTTGATTGGTAAAATATGTCAAGTGAAATTAACGGAAAGCAAGGGCTTTTATTTCATGGGCGAGATTGTGCAATAAAAAAGTAGCTTGTGATTGATTCACAAGCTACAAATTTTTAGTAATAACGTAACGATGTGGATGTTACTGCTTTTCTGGTTCTGGATACTCTACACCGAAAGTATCTACGGTTACTTTTTCCATTACCACAGGAACCACTGGCATATCGCCATAGCTTGTTTCTACGGTAGCGAATTTATCTACCACATCCATGCCTTCTACTACTTTACCAAATGCAGCGTATTCACCATCAAGGTGTGGTGCGTCTTTGTGCATGATAAAGAACTGAGAACCGGCAGAGTTTGGCATCATGGAACGAGCCATAGAGATTACACCGGCAGTGTGGTTCAAATTGTTTTCAAAGCCATTGGAAGCGAACTCGCCTTTGATGCTATAGCCGGGACCACCGGTGCCGTTTCCGTCCGGACAACCACCCTGAATCATAAAACCATTGATAATACGATGGAAGGTAAGTCCATCATAGTAACCTTTGTTTACGAGAGAGATAAAATTGTTTACTGTGTTTGGTGCGATTTCAGGATAAAGTTCCACCTGAATCTGGTCACCAGATGTCATGTTAATTGTTACAATTGGATTTTTTTCAGCCATAATTGTTATTTCCTTTCTAAAATAGTACTGTATACAAGTATACCGAAGAAAGGAATTTTTTTCAAGAAAAATAATGAGGTGATAAAGATGATATACCCACAATTTTTGCAAAAAGGACAAACCATAGGAATCACGGCTCCTTCCGACGGGAATCGAAAAGAAATGGATTATGCCAGATTGGAACTGGCAGAGGAAAATATTATGAGATTTGGTTATCAGGTTCATGAGACGGAAAATGTTCGAACCAGTGATGGAAGGGGACGAAGCAGTTCCAAGGAGGAACGGGCAGAACAACTTATGAGTCTCTTTGAGGATTCCGGAATTTCCTATATTTTTTCTGCGAAGGGAGGAGATTTTTTGATGGAAGTTCTCCCGCTATTGGATTTTGATGTGATTCGTTCCAATCCTAAGTGGTTTCAGGGATTTTCTGATAATACAAGTCTCGTTCACATTTTGACGACACGATGTGATATAGCAACGGTTTATGGAAATCACTTCAATGACTTTGCCATGCAACCGTGGCATGATGCAGTAAAAAATAACATGGAACTCATGACAGGAAATTTGGTAACACAGAAAACCTTTGAAGGTTATGAAGATTGTTTTTACGATCGCGAGAATCCGGCAGAAGGATATCGTCAGGATAAGCCATGTGAACAATATGCCATTGTAAAAGGCAAGAGAGTGGATGAGGTACAGATGAGCGGACGTCTGTTGGGAGGATGCATCGATGTTCTTCTGAATCTTGTGGGAACTTCCTTTGATGAGACAAAGCGCTTTGTTGAAAAATATAAAGAAGATGGTATTTTATGGTATCTGGAGAGTTTTTCGCTGGATAGCGATTCTTTGACAAGGGGACTCTGGCAGTTGAAGCATGCAGGATGGTTTGAGCATGCCAAGGGATTTGTCTTTGGACGCCCATGCTTTTTTGAAAGCTTTACGGAGCACACGTATCAAGAAGCGGTGGAAGCGGTGCTTGCGGAGCTTCATGTACCGATTGTATTTGATGCAGATATTGGACACAAGGCGCCACAGTTTTCAGTAGTAAATGGTGCAATCGGAACATGGACCTACAAGAATGGACAATCCGAACTTGATCTGAAGTTCATGGAATAGCTATTCGACAAAATACAACATGATAATTAAGAGATTTTTTTCCAAATTTGGGAAAAGGTCTCTTTTTTCGTTTTAAATGTTTAAAAGATGTCGAAATTACGAGGAAAAAAATGTATTTTTCGTTCCTTGGTTTGACAAAAAAAGAAAGGGTAAAGGTGTATGATTGCACTATGCAAAAGCAAAGCAAAAGAAAGAAAAGAAATATCAGGGAGCAGGCGCATGAAAGTATATCTGGATATTTTTTACGTTACAAATTTCTTTTTGAATTTGTTGGTACTGGCAGTTCAAAACATTTTCTTAAAGAAAACGTCTGTTTCGCTTCGAACAATATGGTCATCTTTGACGGGAGCAACGTTTGCAGTGCTTGTGGTTGTTTGTAGTATTAAAAACTACCTTGTGTTGTTTCTTGTTATGTACATAGTTGTCAGTGGCCTTATGGTTCGGATTGCCTACGGGAAAATGACATTTCTAGGTATGATTCGACGTGTCCTAGGATTTTATGGAGCCGGAGTGTTTGTTTCAGGAGGCGTTCTGTATTTGAAAAGTCTCATTGGCATCACGGATTTACCATTGATATTTCTTTTGGTGACAGCGATTCTGTTGGTATGCATCGTACAAAAGATATATTCCTCGTTGAAACAGGAGGTGACAAAAGCTAGAGGAATTTTTCCAGTTCGAATTACGTACAACGGAAAAAGTGTATCAGGAACCGCGTTTTTGGATACGGGGAATCATCTTTATGAACCAATAAGCCAGGAACCGGTGAGCATCATTGAGTACAAATTGTTTCGCGGCATGTTGTCGGATGAACAAAATGCTGACTTTACCCAAGCGATACATAATATGGAGCCGGAACTATTTGGTAGATTGCTTTTGCGGTATATACCATATCATTCACTAGGGATGAAAGGAAATTATATTCTGGGGGTTCGGGTGGAGGATATGGAGATTCAGGTCGATGAATCGAAGACAATTCACACTGGTAGAACATGGCTTGGAATTTGTGAAGACTTTCTTTCATCGGATAGTGAGTATGAAGTGCTGTTAAACAGCAAGATAATAAGCAAATAATAAGGGGGAAAAAATTATGTTTTTACGGTTATCAATGCCAAATCGATTTCAGTTTCGTATGATTCCTGATTGGAAAAATATATTTTTTCATCAAGGAGGAGATATTCATTACATCGGAGGTGCAGAGATTCTACCTGCTCCATTGGAACCTGGAGAAGAGGCTGCGTGCATTGAAGGACTGCGTTCAGAAGATTCGGATTCAGCTAAAAATAAGCTGGTGGAACATAATCTAAGACTGGTAGTCTACATCGCAAAGAAGTTTGATAATACCGGTGTTGGCGTAGAAGACCTTATTTCCATTGGGACAATTGGGTTGATAAAGGCAATCAACACATTTAAGCCGGATAAAAATATCAAGCTTGCCACCTATGCTTCCAGGTGCATCGAAAATGAGATATTGATGTATTTAAGACGTAATAGCAAAGTAAAAATGGAAGTATCTATTGATGAACCATTGAATGTGGACTGGGACGGAAATGAACTTCTTCTTTCGGATATTCTTGGAACAAGTGAGGATATTATTTACAAGGATATTGAACGTGAGGTGGATATTAAGATGTTACGAAAAGCATTGGAGACATTGAGTGATAGGGAGCGAATGATCATTCATATGCGATTTGGCCTTGATAAATATGAAGGAGGTGAAAAGACGCAAAAAGAAGTAGCAGATTTGTTGGGGATATCCCAAAGCTACATATCAAGGCTGGAAAAGAAAATTATGAAGCGTTTGAAAAAGGAAATCCTTCGCTTGGAAGGTGTATAAGGGATTCGTCAAAAGGCGAAATAGGGATATGGGATTAGATTGAACAGAACGGAATAAAAAACAGACCATATATATTCGGTAGTTGTTTGAGAAGACATTACAAAATATATGTGGTCTGTTCTATATATATGCTATTTTTTGGTTGTAAACCAAGTGTAGGAATTTTTACCAGTACGAATGCGGTACAGAACCGGTGTGTTTCCTTTGTTTACTAAAACTGCTTTTGAGCAAATACTTGTGTTTCCAGGAGCCAATGTTACATCACTAAGATCTTCTAAAAGTTCAAAGTAAAAGCCCCAATCAATGTTTTCTAACTGCGTATTTCCGGTAGAATCGTAAATGTTGTAATAATAACTGAACAAATCCTTTGCTTCTACAACTTCTGTACCAGATACATATTTAATCTGGAATTGGAAGTATATGTATTCCTGTGTGCTGGTAGGAACTGGATTTGTGTCATTCGAAAGAACGAGACGATTTGCTTTGTTACCGGACTCAAACGCTTGGAGCTGAATTTTAAAAGTCCCAATTTTACGACCATCTTCATAATAATTAATAGTATGTTCGTCATAAGCGGACAGAGGATTCAGCTTACCACCAGATTTTGTATCTGTAACAGAACCGGTAACCGTCACTTTGCAAGTAAGTTTTTTACCGGCAAAGGAAGCATAAATTTTAGCTGTCCCAATTTTCTTCGCTTTAACACGACCTTTTGAAGTCACAGTTGCGACGGATTTTTTTGAGGAACGCCATGTGATTTTTTCTTTTGTTCCCGATACTTTCAAACGAACGGTTTTCCCGATTCGAAGGGTAACGGACTTTTTGTTTAGTTTCGGTTTGGCAGCTTGTACCTCCTTTGCAGGAACGATCAAGCCGGAAAGCAACAATGTTATTGCCAAAACCAACGCCATAGATGTTTTCATCTTTTTCATAATAATTTATATCCTTTCTTTTCTGATTCCCTAACTAGGGTATATTGTACCTCAATCCAAGAAAAAGTGCAAGAGCCACGAGATAACAGTTTTTGCTAACATATAACAATTTTTCGGTGGAAAAACAACAGACTTTGTGTTATACTAAACCGTGTTGGTGGCTTTTGACACCTGCATGTAATATATATTAGCGGAAGGATTACACAAAATTATGTCAGCTATGAATAAAAATAAAATTCGAAATTTTTGTATTATTGCACATATTGATCATGGTAAATCAACATTAGCAGACCGTATTATTGAAAAAACAGGTCTTCTTACTGAGCGAGAGATGCAATCTCAGGTTTTGGATAACATGGAACTTGAGAGAGAACGTGGCATTACGATCAAGGCTCAAACGGTACGAATTGTCTATAAGGCAAAAGATGGGGAAGAGTACATCTTTAACTTGATCGACACGCCGGGACATGTTGACTTTAACTACGAGGTTTCCCGAAGTCTTGCCGCTTGCGAAGGAGCGATTTTGATCGTGGATGCGGCGCAAGGAATTGAAGCCCAGACTTTGGCAAATTGTTACCTTGCCATCGACCATGATTTGGAAATTATGCCGGTAATCAACAAAATTGATTTGCCAAGTGCAGAGCCAGAGCGTGTTATGAATGAAATCGAGGATGTGATCGGAATTGAAGCTCAGGATGCACCGTTGATTTCAGCTAAGATGGGGACTAATATAGAAGAAGTATTGGAGCAGATTGTAGCTAAAATCCCTGCCCCAAGTGGTGAGGAGAAAGAGCCATTAAAAGCATTGATTTTTGACTCTATTTATGACCCATACAAAGGTGTTATTATTTTCTGTCGTATTTTCGATGGTACAGTGAAAAAAGGGACACGAATTCATATGATGGCTACTGGTATGGAAGAAGATGTAGTAGAGGTTGGAACCTTTGGGGCAGGACAGTTTATTCCGTGTGATGAATTGTCCGCTGGCATGGTTGGATATATTACAGCTAGTTTGAAAAATGTAGAGGGTACTCGTGTTGGTGATACCGTTACAGATGCCGATCGACCATGTGCGGAGGCGCTTCCTGGATATAAGAAGGTGCAACCGATGGTTTATTGTGGATTGTATCCTGCGGATGGAGCCAAATATCAAGATTTGCGTGATGCGTTGGAAAAATTACAATTGAATGATGCTGCGCTTCAGTTTGAAGCAGAGACATCCATTGCCTTGGGATTTGGTTTCCGTTGTGGCTTCCTTGGACTTCTTCATCTGGAAGTAATCCAAGAGCGATTGGAGCGAGAGTATAACTTAGATCTTGTAACGACAGCGCCGGGCGTTGTGTATCATGTGTATAAAACCAATGGTGAGATGGTGGAGGTAACAAATCCATCCAATCTTCCAGATCCGTCAGAAATTGAACATATGGAAGAACCAGTTGTGGAAGCTGAAATTATGGTAACGACGGAATTCGTTGGTGCGATTATGACTTTGTGCCAAGAACGTCGTGGTGTATATCTTGGTATGGAATATATGGAAGAGAAACGTGCATTGTTAAAATATATTCTTCCATTGAATGAGATTATCTATGATTTCTTCGATTCGTTGAAATCCAGATCTCGTGGTTATGCATCCTTTGATTATGAATTAAAGGGATACGAACCATCCACACTTGTGAAATTAAATATCTTGATTAACAAAGAAGAAGTGGATGCGTTGTCCTTTATTGTGCATGAAAGCACAGCCTATGAGCGCGGAAGAAAGATGTGTGAAAAGTTGAAAGAAGAAATTCCGAGACATTTGTTTGAGATTCCGGTTCAGGCTGCTATTGGAAATAAGGTTATTGCCCGTGAAACAGTAAAGGCCATGCGAAAAGATGTGTTGGCAAAATGCTATGGTGGTGACATTTCGCGAAAGAAGAAGCTGTTGGAGAAGCAGAAAGAAGGAAAGAAACGTATGCGTCAGGTGGGGAATGTAGAGATTCCACAAAAGGCGTTTATGAGTGTTTTGAAGTTAGATGAAGAATAATACACATATGGAACAGACAGGACTTTATATCCACATTCCTTTCTGTGTAAGAAAATGTCAGTATTGTGATTTCCTTTCTTTTTCCGCGAATGAGGAGGAAAGAAAAACGTATGTGATGCGTTTGAATGAAGAAATTCGACGTGCTGCTGATTTTTTTCCAGAAATCCGGAACGTGGATTCGATTTTCATTGGTGGCGGTACGCCTAGTATTCTTAGTGAAGGACAGATGAATCAACTTTTTGAAGGTCTTCATCACAGTTTTGAGATTGATTCCATGGCAGAAATTAGTGTGGAATGTAATCCAGGTACAGCCACGCTGGAAAAGCTAAAACAATATCAAAAACTGGGAATCAATCGATTGAGCATTGGTGTTCAGTCTTTACAGAATCGGGAGCTACAAAAACTAGGAAGAATTCACAAGTCCCAAGAGGCGATTCAGACATATCATATGGCGAGAGAAGCTGGTTTTGAAAATATTAATCTGGATCTTATGAGTGGAATTCCGGAACAGTCTATGGCAAGTTATGAGAAGACACTTTTCGAAATATGTCGATTGGCACCAGAGCATATTTCTGCTTATAGTCTGATTGTGGAGGAAGGAACGCCATTTTATGATCAGTACGCGGAAAAGCCACCGGTATCAGAGGATATCGATCGTCAGATGTATGAACTTACCAAGGAGATTCTTGCGCAGTATGGATATCATCGATATGAAATATCCAATTATGCAAAATCTGGCTTTGCTTGTAAGCATAATCTTAAATATTGGTCAGGGGGAGATTATCTGGGGTTGGGCTTGGGAGCCGCATCGAAGCTTGGAAATGTCCGATATAAAAATGAAGCGGATATGACATTGTATTTGCAAAAAATAAAGCAAAACAATGCCATTCATGAAATCGAAGAGGTTCTTACTGAAGAGGATCGAATGGCAGAGTTTTTTATTTTAGGGCTTCGAAAAATGCAAGGAGTGTCAAGAAAGGAATTTGAAGCGCAATTTGCCAAGACGGTGGAGGAGCAATATGGCGATACGATTCGTCGTATGAAAGAGATGAATCTCTTACAAGATGTGGATAAAAATCAGATTGCGTTGACAGAGGCGGGAATCGATGTAAGCAATTATGTTTTTCAGCATTTTCTCTAAGAAATAACAATATTTGCAAATTTTTTTATGGACATATTGATAAAAAACAGTTACAATGGTAATAGTGATTTTTTGTAAAGGAAGTGGAAGATTTGAATTCAGTATACGAAAAAGTAGAGTTGTGTTATAAACAAATTCGCCAAAAGGTGGATTTTGAGCCAAGAGTAGCAATTGTTTTAGGAAGTGGTCTTGGTGCTCTTGCAGAAGTGATTAAAGTAGTGGATACCATTGATTATTCCGATATTTCAGGTTTCCCTGTGTCCACAGTAGATGGTCATAAGGGACGTTTTGTGTTTGGATATATCGAGGAAACTCCCGTTGTGATTATGCAAGGAAGAGTTCATTTCTATGAAGGTTATAGCACACAGGATGTAGTGTTACCGATTCGTGTTATGAAAAAGCTGGGAGCAGATATTTTGTTCTTGACAAACTCTGCTGGCGGTTTGAACACGATGTATCGTCCTGGGGACTTTATGATGATTACAGATCATATTAGTAGTTTTATGCCATCTCCATTGATTGGCGAAAATGTAGCTGAATGGGGAACGCGTTTTCCATCGATGGATAGCGTGTACGATGCTAGACTATGCGAGTTTATTCGTCAGGCTGCGCGTGAATGTAATGTGCCATTGCGTGAAGGGATATACATTCAGATGAAAGGACCACAGTATGAAACTTCTGCTGAAGTAAAAATGTGTCAGGCTCTTGGTGGAGATGCTGTTGGAATGAGTACTGCCATTGAAGCAGTTGCCGCTCGTCACATGGGAATGAAGGTATGTGGATTGTCTTGTATTTCCAATATGGCATGTGGAATTAGCAAGACGCCATTAAATCATATGGACGTGACAGAAGTTGGAGAGAAGATGGCGCCATTGTTCCGATTGTTGGTTTATAAAGCGATTAGTAAGATGACAGAAGATATTGCGCAAGATACACCACCAGTTATGACAACGATGATGCCAAATATGAATCTGGGACAACAACCAACGGGACCAAGTAGTGTAATTATCGACGATTTGTAAAATACATGATGTGTGGCACTATGTAGATGATAGGAACTGCATGGTGCTACATTTTTCTGAATATAAGGAGCAAATATGAAAATTCGTTTATACAATTGTAGAATACTTACAATGGAAGTTGGCAAAGATATTATATGTGATGGAGAAATACATGTCGAAAATGGGTTGATTTCATATGTGGGAAGTAGCGTGAAATCAACTGCCACAGATGTTGTATGGGATCGAGAAATTGATTGTGACAACAATCTACTTATGCCAGGCTTTAAAAATGCACATACCCATACAGCGATGACATTTTTACGTTCGTATGCCGATGACGTTCCACTTCAGGAATGGTTATATAATAAAGTGTTTCCGATGGAAGCAAAGTTAACGAAAGAGGATCAGGTTCTCTTGGCCAAGCTTGGAATGTTAGAGTATCTGACCAGTGGAATTACATCGAATTTTGATATGTATTTGGACAATGCATGTCATGCAGAAGCATCAAGACAGATTGGATTCCGAACCGTATTGTGTGGAAGTATGAATGATTTCGGAGGAACTGTAGAAGAGACGGAAGAGGAGTATTATCGTTTGAATGAGTATTCCCCATTGGTTACTTCTAAAATAGGATTTCATGCAGAATATACAACAAAGGGAGAAACATTAAAATCATTGGCGAAGTTGGCAAATCGGTTGAAACAACCGGTGTATACCCACATCGCTGAAACGAAGAAAGAGGTGGATGAATGTTATGAGAGGTATGATGTATCACCATTTGAATTTTTGGATTCTATTGGTATGTTTGAGTATGGTGGCGGTGGTTTTCATGGGGTCTGGATGTCCGAAAAGGATAAAGCGATTTGCAAAGAGAAAAACATCTCGATCGTATCCAATCCGTCGTCCAATCTTAAGCTCGCCAGTGGAATAGCAGATTTGTGTGGTCTTTTGGAACAAGGAATCAATGTAGCGCTAGGGACAGATGGCGCGGCTAGTAATAATGCATTGGATATGTTTCGCGAGATGTATCTTGCGTCAGTGTTGCAAAAGGTGACGAAAATGGATGCTTCGGCCATGGATGCCGTGGCTGTATTACGGATGGCGACAGTAGGTGGAGCTAAGGCGATGGGCTTAGATCAATGTGATACACTTTCGGCAGGAAAGTGCGCAGATATGATCATGATTGATATGCATCGCCCGAATATGCAACCAGAAAATAACATTGAAAAAAATCTTGTATACAGTGGTAGCAAAGAAAATGTTAAAATGACTATGATTGATGGAAAAATCCTGTATGAGAATGGATGTTTCTTTGTGAATGATGATGTAGAAGAGATTTATGCGAGAGCAAATGGGATTATACAGCGAATGAAATAAAAAAGATGCAATTCAGAAGCGTTATCATCTGGATTGCATCTTTAAATTTATAATTGTTCTAATTCTTCCGCGTATGTTTCCCATTGCTCCATAGCAGTCTCTAGTTCGACTTCTAAGGCCTCTTTGGCGCGAGTGAGTTCGGTTAATTTTCCTACATCAGAAGCGTATTCAGGAAGGGAAATTTCAGCATCAATTTCTGAAATTTTTTCTTCTAAAGATTGGATTTTTTCTTCTGCTGCTTTATAATTATTCTCGATTTTTCTACGTTTTGCTTCACGTTCCTTTTGTTCTTTCCAATCTAACTTTGCTGTGGAGTCCGTTTTTGGGACGGAAGTTGTTTCTTGTGTTTGTGATAGATAAAGATTTTCTACCGTTTCTTTCTTTTCCAAATAGTAAGAATAATCTCCTTCATAGGTGAGAAGCTTATTCTGTGTTAATTCCATAATACGAGTGGCCGTTTTGTTGATGAAATATCGATCGTGGGATACATACAAAACAGTTCCGGTATAGCGATTCAATGCATTTTCAAGAATTTCCTTGGATTCGATATCCAAATGGTTGGTTGGCTCGTCCAATAAAAGAAAATTTGCCTTGGAAAGCATCAGTTTGGCAAGAGAGACACGCCCCTTTTCGCCTCCGCTCAATAAGGAGATGGTTTTGTAGACATCATCACCAGTAAACAGAAAGGCGGCTAGTACATTACGAATTTTCGTGTTGTTAAGATCGGGATAATCGTCATGAATTTCATCAAAGATGGTTTTCTCTTCATGAAGCACGTTGTGCTCCTGATCGTAATAACCGATTTCAACATTCGTACCCAATCGTGCATTACCGGCATCCACGGATTCCATTTCACACAAGATTTTGAGAAGAGTCGTTTTTCCTGTACCATTTTTTCCTATAATAGCTACACGATCCCCTCGTTTGATGTCAAAGTCAATCTGTTTAAAAAGCGTATTATCACTGAATGATTTAGAAAATCCTTCGACAAACAAAACATCATTACCACTGACTTTTTCGGGGGTAAGTTCAAAATGCATGGTTCTTGTATTCTCGCTAGGCTTATCTACGGGAGTCATCTTTTCAAGCATTTTTTCGCGGCTTTCAGCACGTTTGATGGATTTTTCACGATTGAAGGAGCGAAGTTTTTCAATGACTGCCTCCTGATGCTTTACTGTTCGTTGATAGTTTTCGTATTGTTTTTGTTCCGCATTGCGTAATTGTTCTTTTTTTATCGCATAATCACTGTAGTTTCCACGAAAGGTAGTAACCTTTCCGTGATCAATTTCTACAACTTTATCTGCAATTTTGTCAAGGAAGTATCGGTCATGGGATACGATGAGAACACTGCCTTTGTAGTTAGAAAGATAGGTTTCTAACCATTGAATGGAATTCAAATCCAAGTGGTTGGTGGGTTCGTCCAAAATCAATAGATCGGGTTCCATTAACAGCAGTTTTCCCAATGCAACACGAGTTTTCTGTCCGCCGGAGAGTGTGTTGATGCACTGGTTTATGTCGTGATCAGCGAACCCTAAACCGTTAATAATTCCCATAACTTGACTTTTGCAAGCATAGCCATCCTTTGCTTCGAACTCCGTCTGCATGCGATGATATTTTTCTAACATTTTCTCTAATTCGGCACCAGAGGCGTGCTGCATTTCTTGTTCCATATTTCGGATGTTGCGATCCAGTTCAATAATATCTGCTTTTACTTCCAATAATTCTTCATAAATGCTCTTTTCGGAATGATAGCCTTGTTGCTGGGGAAGATAACCGGCAGTTTTATCCTTTGCCAACGTAATTTCGCCGGCTTCTGCATTTAACTCGCCCATGATAATACGCAAAAGAGTGGTCTTTCCTGTACCATTACTACCCACCAAAGCCACACATTCATTTTCGTTTATATGAAAGGTAACGTCCGAAAAGAGGACTTCATCATTAAATTCTTTTTTGATATGACTGCATGCAAATAACATGATAACCTCCAAATAAGATATGTATTCTGATATATTGTACCACAAAAAATCTGACTTTGCATCTTTCATTCTAGAAAAAAGTGTTGTATAATGGGAGTGGATTTAAAATATGGAGGGAAAACCATTGGAAGAAAAGAAAATTTCATCGGCGGTGATCAAACGATTACCACGATATTATAGATATCTTAGCGAGTTGCTTGAGAAAGGGATTGATCGCATCTCGTCCCAGGAATTAAGTAAAAAAATGAATGTTACTGCGTCTCAGATTCGTCAGGATTTTAATAATTTTGGTGGATTTGGGCAGCAAGGTTACGGATACAATGTTAGTTATCTGCATGATGAGATTGGGAAGATTCTTGGTTTGGAACACCATTACAAGGTGATTATTGTTGGTGCAGGTAATTTGGGACAGGCGCTTGCGAACTATGCTGGTTTTGTAAAAAGAGGATTTCGAATATCAGGAATTTTTGATGTGAATCCAAGTGTGATTGGACAAACAATCAATGGAATCAAAGTGATGTCTATCGATACAGTAGAAACTTTTGTTCAAGAAGAGGGCGTAAATATTGCAGCGCTTACTTTACCTAAAGATCAGGCATCACGGATTGCTGGAAAATTAGCAGAAATGGGGGTGGAAGCATTTTGGAATTTTGCTTCAACTGATTTGAATCTTCCGGAACATGTGGTGGTGGAAAATGTTCACTTAGCAGAAAGTTTGATGAGATTATCTTACAAATTATCGGAGAAGCATTCCTAGAGAAAGGATGGATCGCCATGAAGAGAAACGAAGCGGAAAAAATACCGGTGGAGGAGTTGCTTAAGGGGAAAAAATTGCCAATTCTTGTGTTGGATCAACGATGGCATAAGCTATTTCCGGGTGGAAAAAAGCCGGCGGAAATTCGAGTATTGGAACAAAAACTAAATGGATTGTTGAAAGAGCAGGGGAAATTGGTAAATGAAGTAAAAAGTTTAAAAACTGGTAAAAAGAAATTAATGGATGCTATTGTATCCGGTATGAGTACAGAAGGGAATGAACGAAAAAAGGAAAAGCAACAGAAACTTTTGCTAGAAACCAATGAGCGCATTGAAAAGCAATCGGATCGCTTAATGGAGCTGCCTTATGAAATTAAAGATGCAAATGAGAAACTTTTGATTGTCGGTGTTCGGTATTGTTACAATGAATGGAAGAATCGTAGAGAAGAGTTACTGGAATTGACTGCGCTTATTGATACCATGCGAGAAGAACTCAAGGAGAAAGTGGCATACAAGGTTGATTTGGAAGAAAGCGTAGATGCCACATATTCATTAATGCATGCGTTGTTGGGGAGAGAAGTGATGAATTTGTTTGATCGAGATTAATGGTTAAAATGGAACATGTGTTGAAGAAAGCGAGGGGTAACATGAGATATTTGTTGACGGGAAAACAGGCACAGGAACTAGATCATCATGCGATTGATGTAATTGGCTTTCCGGGGCTTGTATTAATGGAAAAAGCAGCGATGACACTGGCAAAGATATTGATGGAGCGCGAAAATACACATCATAAGTTTTTATTTGTATGTGGAATTGGAAATAATGGTGGGGATGGTCTGGCTGCTGCCAGACTTTTGCATCAACAAGGATATTCCGTTGCGGTAACAATGATTGGTGAAGCTGACAAGTTGTCAGCAGATGCACAAAAACAGCTGACATTAGCGGCAGCTTGCGAAGTTCCATTTGTAAGTTCTTCCAGTATTAGTGAACCAGAGTATGACATTTTGGTTGATGGTCTTTTTGGTGTGGGATTAAAACGTAATATATCTGGTGTATATGAAAAGATTGTTCACATTATGAATGAAAGCAAAAAGAAAATATATGCCATTGATATGCCTTCTGGTATACACGGTGAGACGGGTGAAGTTATGAATTTTGCAATTCAAGCAGATGTAACAGTAACTTTTGGAACCAATAAACAAGGGCTTGTGTTGTATCCGGGATGTCAGTATGCTGGAGAGGTAATTGTAGGAGATATCGGATATTTTAAGAGTAGTTATGAAAGTATTAAGAATCCAGCCTATTTTTACGAATTGGAAGATTTAAAGCATATTCTTCCGAAACGAAATTCGGATGGACATAAGGGGAATTTTGGGCGTGTTGTCGTCATTGGTGGAAGTACTGGAATGTGTGGAGCGGCACTTTTGGCGGCTCGAGCTGCATATGAGTCGGGGGCTGGGATTGTAAAGGTGATTTCAGAAACGTCCAATCGCGACATATTACAGATTGGAATTCCAGAAGCGTTGTTTGATTCTTATGGTGATGAAGGGAAGGAAATTGATTTTTCGGTTTTGGAACAAGCAATTGGATATGGAGATGTTTTTGTTGTTGGACCTGGTCTTGGAATCACTGAGCTGTCAAAGAAAATTGTTGACTTCATGTTGGAACATTGTCAGAAGCCGATGATCTTGGATGGTGATGGTCTCACGATTTGTGATAAAGAACTTTTGGTAAAGGCGCAACAAGTAATTATTACACCGCACCCGAAAGAATTTTCAGCAATATCAGGAAAAGAAATTACCGAATTGCGCAAATTCATGTATAAAGAAGTTCCTGCCTTTGCACGTAAGATAAAGAGTATTGTAGTAGGGAAAGATGCACGAAGTATCGTAAGCGACGGAAAAGAAGTATATGTGAATATATCCGGTAATTCGGGAATGGGAACTGGCGGAAGTGGAGATGTGTTATCAGGAATTATTGCTGCATTTGTTGCGCAAGGTCTTACTCTCTTTGATGCTGCTAAAACCGGTGTATATGTACATGGATTAGCGGGAGACTGGTATACAGAAGCCTATAACGAATATTCACTGAGTGCATCAGGGCTTATCAATGGGTTGAAATATGTTCTTAAAAAAGGAAAGGCTTAAAACTATGAACGAGAATAAAAAATACAATCGTACTTATGTGGAAATTGATTTGAATGCGATTCGACACAATATTCAAGAAGAGCGTAACCGAGTAGGAAACGATGTGAAACTTATGGCGATTGTAAAGGCGGATGCATATGGGCATGGAGATGTGAAGGTTGCAGATTCATTAAAGGATCTTGTGGATGCTTACGGAGTTGCGATCATAGAAGAGGCAATAAAATTGCGTGAATACGGGATTCAAAAACCAATTTTGATACTAGGTTATACAGGTAGTGAATGTTTTGAAGAAGTGATTGAATATGGAATTTCACAGACTGTGTACACGTATGAAATGGCAAAAGAATTAAGTAATACAGCTGTAAGACTTGGAAAAAAAGCAAAAATTCATATTAAAATCGATACAGGAATGAGTCGTATTGGATTTTTACCGATAAAAGATAATATTGAAGTTATCTACTCGATCAGTGAATTGCCGGGAATACAGATAGAGGGTGCGTTTACTCATTTTGCTAAGGCGGATGAATCTACCATTGCAGAAGCACGTGATCCTTTTGAAAAATATATGATTTTTATTAGTGAATTGGAAAATCGAGGTGTTGTGATTCCGCTGAAACATGCAGCGAATAGTGCATCGATTATTCATTTCCCGGAATCTTGGTTGGATATGGTTCGATCTGGGATTACAACTTACGGGATGTATCCTTCCGAATTGGTTCCAAAGGATATTGTGAAATTGAAGCCGGCACTCCAATGGAAATCCATTGTTTCCAACGTGAAAACAGTTCACCCAGGTACTTCTGTGGGATATGGTGGTACTTTTGTAGCGGAACGAGAAACAAAAGTTGCAACGATTCCTGTTGGTTATGCCGATGGGGTTAAGCGTGATTTGTCTGGTAAAGGAAGAGTACTTATTTGTGGCCAATTCGCACCTGTCTTAGGGCGTATTTGTATGGATCAGTTCATGGTGGATGTAACGGATATTGCCGATGTTCAGATTGGTGATGTTGTTACATTGATAGGTAAGGATGGGGATTCTTTTATCACAGTGGAAGAAGTGGCAGCGTTGTCTCACTCATTTAATTATGAATATGTGTGTGGTATTAGTCCCCGTGTTCCACGAAAATATGTAGGAAATTAGTTGCTTCTCGTATAAACTTTCGTATATTGGTAATAATAGGTTACAAATCCTTGTAGCGTATGCATTACATAGGTGAAATAAAATATATGGGAGTAAGACGATGGTAGTTAAAAGAGGCGATATTTATTATGCAGATTTACGACCGGTTGTGGGCTCCGAACAGGGTGGCGTGCGACCGGTTTTAATTATTCAGAATGATATGGGAAACCGATATAGTCCGACGGTAATCTGTGCGGCAATCACATCAAAATTAAATAAAGCAAAGTTGCCGACGCATATTTTGTTGGAATCGGAAAGTTATGGGATTGTAAAAGATTCTGTGATTTTATTGGAACAAGTACGAACCATTGATAAATCTAGATTGAAAGAGAAGGTTTGTCATTTAGATGAGACAGTATTGAAGAAGATAAATAAAGCTTTGGAAGTGAGTCTTGCGTTGGATACATATGACAAATAATATGCTTTGCATACAAAAAACACCTCTGGGAGGAGGTGTTTTCTGTGGTACCCCGAGGGTACCTAAGCGTATAATAGGGTGGGAGTAGAAAGTTTATACTTTCCGATTGTTATGATACTCTTAAATTATGTCAAAAATGTGTCAATTTTTGAAAATTAGAAAGATCAATACTTTTTTTAAAATCTTATTGCATTGGTGGCAAGGTTATTGTTATACTGTTATTGAGTGAGTTTATGTTTTGATGTATGGAGGTACAAATGAAAATAGGATTGGTTCGGCATTTCAAAGTTGATTGTCCACATAAGGTCATGATGACATCAGAGGAGTTTCGTGAGTGGTCAGAAAAATATGAACATGCCCGTATATTAAAGAAAAAAGTAAATATGTCCGGGATTACATGGGATGTTTGTTATTGCAGTGATTTAGAACGTGCGGTAGAAACAGCAAAAGAAGTCTATAGTGGTAATATTTACGTGGACAAATTGTTACGTGAGGTCGATAATGCTCCGTTTATCCATACGGAGCGTTTGAAGTTACCATTTCCGATTTGGCATTTTTGCGGAAGACTTGCTTGGTTTTTTAAATCCAAAAGTCAACCAGAGGATATTCGAGGGACCAGAAAAAGAGTTCGACAGTTTTTTCGCCAAATTGATTGGTCGAAGGATAACGTGTTGATTGTGTCCCACGGTTTTCTCATTTTCAATTTTATCTATGAATTATTCCGACTTGGTTTTATGGGGAAAGAATTACGACGAGTGAAAAATGGTATTTTGTATTTGTATGAAATTCCTGATTACAAACGTCCTTTTCAATACAAGAAAACAAAGGAATAAGGGGAATAAGAAGTGAAAATAACGATTTTGTGTGTTGGAAAGATAAAAGAACGCTTTATGCGAGATGCCATTTCGGAATATCAGAAACGACTTACGCGATATGTGAAACTGGATATTGTTGAGGTTCCTGATGAAAAGACACCGGATCATGCTTCGGAAAAAGAAGAGGTACAGATTCGTCAACGAGAAGGAGAGAAGATTTTTAGACACATTAAAAATGACGATTATGTAATTGCACTTGCGATTGACGGGAAGCAGTGCGATTCCGTGTCTTTTGCAGAAAAAATAGAACAATATGGCATAACAGGAAAAAGTAATGTTGTGTATGTGATTGGTGGTTCGCTTGGTTTGTCGGAAACAGTTTTAAATCGAGCAGACGAGAAGATAAGCTTTTCGAAGATGACGTTCCCGCACCAATTGATGCGAGTGATTTTGATGGAGCAGATATATCGAGCATATCGAATCATAAAAAAGGAACCTTATCACAAATAAAAATACGCAGGAGGAATTAAGTATGAATGGACAAGCAGTTGCCACTTTTGATTTTAAAGGAACCGTTATGAGTTTTATTGAAGGAAAATTACCTATACTTGGTAATTTTTTGATTCGAATTGCAATCGCATTTTTACTTTATTATATAGGTAAGCGATTGATTCGTTTTCTTCTTGGTATTGTCAAGAAAACCTTTGCGAAAAGCAACATGGAAGAGGGCGTTGCTACATTCTTGTGTTCAATAATCAAGTTTGCGCTTTATTTTATTCTCTTCCTAGTGATTTTCCAATTCCTTGGCTTTGAAACTAGTTCCGTGATTGCTATTCTTGGTTCGGCAGGTTTGGCGATCGGCTTAGCGCTCCAAGGTAGTTTAGCAAACTTTGCAGGTGGTGTTTTGATTCTTATCATGAAGCCATTTGTAGTGGGAGATTACATTATTGTTGGGGATAAAGAAGGAATAGTACAAAATATTGATATTATCTATACCAAATTACAAATGGTGGATAATCGTACTGTGATTATGCCGAATGGAAAATTGGCAGATTCGGATATTATCAATGTTACGAAGCAAGATAAAAGAAGAATCGACATTACTGTTGGCGTTGACTATTCATCTGATATTAAGAAAGTTCGTGGTGTTTTGAGTCGTATTATCGAAGGAAAAGAACAGATTCTTCGTGAAGATGGAATCGATATTGTGGTAGATTCCTTGGGAGAGAATTCGGTGGATATGGCGATTCATGTGTGGGTAAAGAAAGAAGAGTATGCTTCGGTGCGTTGGGCGTTGCTAGAGGAAATCAAAGAAACGTTTGCGAAAGAAGGCATTGTGATACCGTATAATCAATTAGAGGTAAATATAAAAAAACAATCATAAAAATAACTCCAGTCAGGATGAATGCTTAACAATTTCTGGCTGGAGTTTGTTTTCTAATACATTATTTTACGCATTGTTGGAATTTTTGTTTTACTTGTTCCAATTTTGTGGAATCTGCTGCCGGTGTAGGATAGTAGCCTCTGGCATGCATTTCGTCAAATACACTTTTCTGGATGTCGTGTTCTTCATCGAGACATTTCAAAATGGCACCTCTAACTTTGTCATGCACACATTCGTTTGCAAAGGTATTGTAGTGCTCTGTGGCAGCTTTTTCGGAAGCGAGAGCATCCGCAAGAATTTCTTTTTCAGTATAATTCATGATAGTTCTCCTTTTTAATGTTAGTTCAATTGGGAATAGATTGAGTTAAAATGTTTCTGATGTCGATCTGAGATGTTCATCAGTTTATCTTTAATTACAGGATCATCACACTGGTTTGCAAGATTTTTGAATTTTTTGATTAATAAATCTTCTTCGTTAAGAATGTCCTGTACTGCGGATAACTCTTTTTCGGATAAATTTGTCATGATTATTACCTCCGTTTGATTTTTTATTATTGTTTCCTAAAAGAAAAATAAAATACAGAATCTTGCTTGCAAAATGTAGAAATTTAGTGCATACTATTAAGTAGCTAGGGCGATTTGAGATTGTCGAATATGTTATATTGGAGGAACGGAATATGAGAGGACCTAAAGCACCAAAAGACCCAACGAAAAAAAGACCAAGTATATATCTTATGCTTGATAAGAATATTGCAGGAATTCCGGATAACTATGGAAATTGTAGAGATACCAATTTTATGGAAGGACGTCTGTTGCAGCAGATTAAAGGGATCTGTGATGAAATTGATGATGATATTCTGAAATTGTTAGAACACATGGATGGATTCACAAAGCTGGTACATAGTATTGGTGTAAGCATCACTGCGCAAAAGGATGAAGAAAAGGATTCTTTTATTACTTTTACAATGCAGTGTTATGGGAAAGCTGATAAGTATGGCTCAGGAACACAGGTGACTGCGAAGTGTCCATGTAATGGCGAAGAAGTTATGATTCCAGTGGATGAGATGAATATAAATGAAAACGATGATATCATTGGTGCATTTCATTTTGATTTTCCGGAAAATTGTCAGGGAGCATGCGTCACCCTTCGTTTTTACTTAAACGATGGGTATTCTGTTCCTGAAATCGAGGTGGATCCACCGATTGATTACGAATCGAATGCGTATGACGAGATGATTGAACGTTCACTTTTGAACTTGGGAAATGTAAAACGTTTGAAAAAGGCGATTGAGAAAGCAAAACGTGGTGAAAAGGTTGTTGTTGCATATATCGGTGGTTCCATTACCCAAGGAGCTGGGGCAAAACCAATCCATGAAATGTCTTATGCGTATCTTTCTTATCGTGGCTTTTGCGAACGATTTACGGATAATGATGGAGCAAATGTGACATTTGTGAAAGCCGGTGTTGGTGGAACGCCTTCCGAGCTTGGCATGGTTCGTTATGACAAAGATGTGACGAATTTTGGTGAAATTAAACCAGATGTGGTAATTGTTGAGTTCGCTGTTAATGATGAAGGAGACGAAACGGAAGGTGTGTCTTACGAAAGTTTGGTTCGTAAAATTGCGAAAGCAGACAATGAACCAGCTATTATTTTAAATTTTGCGGTGTTTATGAATGAATGGAATTTGGAGTCGCGTCTTGTTCCCGTTGGAGAAAATTATAATCTTCCGATGGTGAGCGTAAAGCAAGCGGTGGTACCTCAGTTTGGAAAGAATACAGTTATTACAAAACGCCAGTTTTTCTATGATATCTTCCATCCAAGCAATGATGGACATCGTGTTATGGCAGATTGCTTGATTCATTTATTTGAAGAAGCGGATGCGGCAGAGATGCCAGAAGAAGATAGCGACTTTACAAGACAGCCTGCTATTGGTGCTGATTTCGAAGATGTTGTTTTACTTGATCGTGCTAACTTTGAAGAATTTGCTACTATCTCAACACGTGGATTTGAAGGTAGCGACAAAGAAATCCAATATGTAGAGAGAGATTTGAATAATTTCCCATCTCCAGAATTCGAAAATCATTGGGCAAAGACGGAAAACGTAACAGATGCAGAGTTTGTTATGACTCTTACATGTAAGAATATTGTTTTGGTATCTAAGGATTCCGGAAGTCCACAGTTTGGTAAAGCGGATGTTTATGTGGATGATAAGCTGGCACTTACGGCAGATCCACTCGTGAATGGTTGGAATCACTGTAACCCTCAAATTATTTTGAATGAAAGAGAAAGCAAGGAACATACAGTGAAAATTGTTATGCATCCTGGCGAGGAGGAGAAATTATTTACCATTCTCGGTTTTGGTGTTACGTTATAAGAAACGATAGAAATTTTACATGTTTTTTACACCGATATGGTTTGTAATTTACATGGTGCTGTTACAATAGTATTTAAAGGAGATGAATGTAAATGGCATTGATTTATATCGTTGAAGATGACACAAACATACAGGAAATTGAGAGCTTTGCTCTAAAAAATAGTGGTTATCGCGTAGAAGGCTTTGGCAATGCCAAGGACTTCTTTACGCGACTTGCAGAGAAAGTGCCGGATTTGATTTTGTTGGATGTAATGCTTCCAGACACAGATGGACTTTCTATTTTAAAAAAAGTTCGAAATATACCGGATTCCAAAAAGGTTCCGGTTATTTTCGTGTCTGCAAAAACGTCAGAATTGGATAAGGTGAAGGGATTGGACATGGGAGCAGATGATTATTTGACAAAGCCGTTTGGTGTAATGGAACTCATTTCCCGTGTAAAGGCGTTACTTCGAAGAAGTCAGGATATGGAAGAAGAGAAATTTCTTTCCAATGGAAATATCTATATCGATGGAGAAAAACATTGTGCCTTTCTTAATGACGAACTGTGTGAACTGACGTATAAAGAATTTAAGTTATTGAAATTATTGCTCCAAAACGCAGGAATTGTACTAACGCGAGACAAAATTATGGAGCGTATATGGGGAGCTGAGTATGAAGGTGAATCCCGTACATTGGACATGCACATAAAAACTCTTCGTAAGAAATTAGGAGAGGAAGGAAAGCGGATAAAAACGGTTCGAAATGTGGGGTACATGTTAGAATGAAAACAAAACTTAATCGGACATTTTTGATTATTGCAAGTTTGACGATTATCTTGACAATTACGTTTTCGTCATTGGTATTTTATCGGCTATTTGTATCGGAAGTAACGGAAAATCTAGAGATAAATGCGGAACTTTTGAAAAATGCTCAGATTTTTCAGAATAAAGATCATATCGTATATGATAAGGCGCTGACGAATTTGCGTATTACGTTAGTGGATTCAGATGGAACTGTGTGCTATGATACTGAGGTGGATGTAAAAAAACTAGACAATCATCAAACTCGACCTGAAATAAAGGAAGCTTTTCGACAGGGGGAGGGGAAATCGGTACGACATTCGACTACAATGAAAGAAGACACGTATTATTATGCAATTTTGTTAAATAATGGATGTGTATTGCGAGTGTCGAAAGAATCCGATAGTTTGTATAGCATTTTCATCGGAATATTTCCAGAAATTATATTGGTTGCAATCTTTTTGTTTGCATTAAGTTATGTTCTGACGCAATTTTTTGCTAAGAGTATTTTGAGACCGATTGAAAAGATGGCAGATGATATGGATTCTGTGAATGCTACAAACGGATATAAAGAATTGATACCTTTCATTCACAAAATTAAAGAACAGCACAATGATATTTTAAAAAGTGCTCGTATGCGACAGGCATTTACTGCCAATGTTTCCCACGAATTAAAAACACCATTGACATCTATTTCGGGATATGCCGAATTGATCGAAAATGGTATGGCGACAGATGAAGATGTGGTACGGTTTGCGGGAGAAATTCATCGCAATTCCAATCGATTATTGACATTGATTAATGATACGATACGTTTAGCAGAATTGGATGCCACCGAAAAAACCATTGAGTTTGAGATGGTGGATTTGTGTGCAATTGCGCAAAGTTGTGTCGATATGCTCCAAATCAATGCCGAAAAGCATAACGTTCATATATCCCTTCAGGGAAGTAGTAGTATTGTCTATGCCAATAAGAATATGATGGAAGAATTGGTGTACAATTTGTGCGACAATGCCATTCGATACAATAATAAAGGCGGTAGTGTAAAAGTTTTGATCGAACAACAGGGAGATACGGTGGTTTTATCAGTGAAGGATACCGGAATTGGAATTCCTGAAAAAAGTCAAAAACATGTGTTTGAGCGTTTTTATCGAGTGGATAAAAGTCGTTCGAAGCAAACAGGAGGAACCGGGCTTGGTCTTGCGATTGTTAAGCACATTATTGCCCAGCATGATGCGGAAATATCTTTGAGTAGTGAAGTGGGCGTTGGAACCCACGTAAAAGTTACTTTTTTACAACAAAATACTTTACAAGAGAATTGAAACATATTATAATTTATAGTGTCGTTTTATAGCTAAACGGCACTATTTTATTACTTAGAAAGTGGGGAATACCAGTGAGCGGATTAACTGAATTTCGTTGGCATGGCCGTGGCGGTCAAGGTGCCAAAACTGCTGCACTTCTTCTTGCAGATGTTGCATTTAAAACCGGAAAGCATGTACAGGGATTTCCAGAATATGGTCCTGAACGAATGGGTGCGCCAATTACAGCGTATGACCGAATTAGCGACAAAGAGATTCGTGTTCATTCAAATATTTATGAGCCGGATTTTGTTGTAGTTGTGGACGAGACACTCTTGAATTCTGTTAATGTGACAAAAGGATTAAAGAAGGATGGAGCAATTTTGGTGAACACCTCAAAATCCAGTGAAGAAATTTATACATATTTGAGAGGGTACCAAGGACGTGTGTACACCATTGATGCCAGAAAAGTTTGTATGAAAACATTGGGGAAATATTTTCCAAACACTCCAATGCTTGCTGCAATTGTAAAGATTTCAGGTATTATGGATGAAGATCAGTTTATTCGTGAGATGGAGAATTCCTTAAGTCATAAATTTGCAAAAAAACCGGAGATGCTGGAAGGAAATATGAAGGCTCTTCGCATGGCGTTGCAGGAGGTGCATTAATATGTTACGAGCAAAAGAAATAAGTGAAAAAACAGCGTGGCAGGACCTTACACCAGGTCTACAGATCTATGAACCAGCCACCTCCAAACGTTTTGAAACAGGAGAGTGGAGAGTAAATACTCCTGTGTTTGATAAAGAAAAATGTAAACAATGTTTGTTATGCGTACCATACTGTCCAGATAGTGCGATTCCGGTGCGTAATGGAGAGCGCGAAGCGTTTGATCTGATGCACTGCAAAGGTTGCGGAATTTGTGTGAAAGCCTGTCCGTTTGGTGCAATTACAATGAAGGAGGGAAAATAAATGGCGATTTTAGAAAGAATGTCAGGAAATGAAGCGGTTGCTCATGCCATCAAACAGGTGGAACCGGATGTTATGCCAGCATTTCCGATTACTCCTTCCACAGAACTCCCACAGTTTGTGTCAAACTTCATTGCAAATGGGGAAATTAACACAGAGTTTATCCCAGTGGAAAGTGAGCACAGTTCCATGAGTGCAGCCATTGGTGCATCTGCTGCTGGAGCCAGAGCCTTGACAGCGACATCTTCCTGTGGTCTTGCTTTGATGTGGGAAGTACTTTATGTAGCGGCATCCAACCGTTTGCCAATTTGTATGGCAGTGGTTAACCGTGCTCTTTCCGGGCCTTTGAATATCAACAGTGAGCACTCGGATAGCATGGGAGCTAGAGATTCCGGGTGGTTGCAGATTTACGCAGAAAATAACCAGGAAGCATACGATAACTTTATTCAGGCGTATCGCATTGCGGAGCACAAAGATGTAATGCTTCCAATCATGATTTGTCAGGATGGATTTATTACCAGTCATGCTGTTGAAAACATCACATTGGAAGAAACGGTAGCTGTAAAGAATTTTGTGGGTGAGTATGAACCAGAGCATTATTTGTTGAACCCGGAAGAAACCATGGCTGTGGGGCCTTATGCAGTATCAAATTACTGTATGGAAGCGAAAAAGGCGCAAGCGGAAGCCATGATCAATGCAAAACAGGTCATTCTAGATGTAGCAAAAGAATTCGAAGAAATGACTGGCAGAAAATATGGTCTTTTTGAAGAATATAAGTTAAAGGATGCCGAGTATGCCATCGTAGCCATCGGTTCTGCATGCGGTACCATTAAAGATGCCGTGGACAAGTTGAGAAAACAGGGCATGAAGGTCGGACTATTAAAAGTTCGTGTGTTCCGTCCATTCCCAGCAAAGGAGATGGCAAAGGCATTAAAGAAATGCAAAGCGGTTGCGATTTTGGATCGTTGCGAAAGTTATAGTGCCAACGGAGGTCCACTTGGTGCGGAATTGACAGCAGCCTTCTATCGATATAAAAATACTTCTGAAGTAATCAATTATGTATACGGTTTGTCCGGAAGAGATCTGACGGTAGATCAAGTTGCAGACGTATACAAAGAGTTGAGTGAAGCGGCGGAAAATGGTGTAAAAGATAAGAAATATCGTTACATCGGTTTGCGCGACAAGGAGGTATAATGCCATGGAACAGAAATTTGATTTTAAAGAAATACAGGGCAGAGAAGAGCGTCTTGCACCAGGACATCGTATGTGTGCCGGATGTGGTGGAACAATCGCGGCAAGAAACGTGCTGAAAGCACTTCATCCAGGCGATAAGGCGGTTGTAGGTAATGCGACCGGGTGTTTGGAAGTGTCTACGTTTATGTATCCATACACGGCATATCAAGACAGCTACATTCACAATGCATTTGAGAATGCCGGCGCCACATTGAGCGGTGTAGAGGCTGCCTATAATTACATGAAGAAGACAGGGAAATTAAAAGAAGAGTATAAATTTATCACCTTTGGTGGTGATGGTGGTACCTATGATATCGGTTTCCAGTCTCTTTCCGGAGCGATGGAACGTGGTCATGATATGGTGTATGTGTGCTATGACAATGGTGCTTATATGAATACGGGTATCCAGCGTTCTTCGGCGACACCAATGTTCGCGGATACTACGACAACCCCTGCCGGAAAGGTGCAAAAAGGAAAACCACAGACTCGAAAGGACTTGGCAGCAATTATGGCTGCGCACAATATCCCTTATGTGGGACAGACAACTTTCATCGGTAACATGAAAGATCTTTATACAAAGGCTGAAAAAGCAATTTATACCAAGGGGGCTGCTTTCCTTAATGTCATGGCACCATGTCCACGTGGATGGCGTTACGATGCACCAGACATCATCGATGTATGTAAGTCGGCGGTAGAAACATGTTATTGGCCACTTTTTGAAGTGATCGATGGCAAGTGGATTTTGAGCTATGAGCCGAAAAACAAACTTCCAGTGGAAGATTTCTTGAAACGTCAAGGACGATTCAAACACTTATTTAAGCCAGGAAATGAGCATCTCATCGAAGCGTTCCAGCAGGAAGTAGATCGTAGATGGGAAGAGTTGTTGAACCGTTGTAATTGATAAGAATCTAATATATATAAAATAATAGCCTTTTATTTCGCAGTCGAAACAACGTGCTTTCGCTCGAGTAATCACGCAAAGGTGCTCAGAATACATAATACATATTCTGAGTACCTTTGCGTGATTACAAAGTTTCTTTGTGAAATAAAAGGCTATTATTTTCGAAATATTTAGATCCTTTATCAATTCAACAGGTTCACATTCAATCTTACATCTATTTGTTACTACGTCTCCAAATATTCATTTTCTCTGCTTCTTTAATTAACTCATCTCTAAACTGAGGATGCGCAACAGAAATCAATGCTTCGGCTCTCTGCCAACCGGAAAGTCCTTTCAAGTTCACCATACCATACTCAGTAACAAAATAGTTTGTATTGGCACGAGTGTCGGTTACGACAGAACCGTTTGCCAAGGTTGGGCGGATACGAGATACCAGTTCGCCTTGTTTGTTTTTAAAAGTAGAAGAACAGCAGATAAAACTCTTTCCACCTTTCGATAGATAAGCACCAAGAACGAAGTCAAGCTGTCCGCCGGCACCACTGATATTCTTTGTTCCAGCACTTTCAGCGTTCACCTGACCATAGAGGTCAATGTCTACCGCATTATTGATGGAAATAAAATTATCAAGAGCAGCGATGGAACGGATGTCATTGGTATAATCCACCGGTGCGCTCATGCATTCCGGATTGTCATCCAAGAAGTCATACAATTTTTTTGTACCTGCTGCAAAAGCATAGGTCTGACGGAAACGGTCGATGTTTTTGCGAGCACCTGTGATTTTTCCAGCCTTTGTGATATCCACAAAAGCATCGACATACATCTCGGTATGAACGCCAAGATCTTTCAAATCGGATTCGGCAATCATGGTTCCTACCGCATTTGGCATACCACCGATACCAAGCTGAAGACATGCACCATCTGGAATCTCGGATACGATGAGTTTGGCAACTGCCTGATCCACTTCGGTAGCAGCAGTAGCGCCACCAAGCTCTGCGATGGCAGGATTGTCACCCTCTACAATCATATCTACTTTAGAAACGTGAATGCCAGCTTCATGACCACCAAGACAACGTGGCATATTTTCATTTACTTCTACAATAATTGTCTTTGCGCGTTCGCAACATGCCATCATATGAGAGGCGCTTGGACCAAAGTTAAAATATCCATGCTGATCCATTGGTGCCACCTGGAAAATGGCTACGTCTGGAGGACAAGTAGAATCGCGATAATATCTCGGAAGTTCGGAATAGCGAATTGGTGCATAGAAGGAAAAACCTTCTGCAATTGCTTTTCTTTCAATTCCGCCCATATGCCATGAGTTCCATACAAAATGATCGGCAGCATTCTCTACTTTAAAAATCTCTGGCACCCACATCAAGATTCCGCCACGAAATTTAATATCGGTCAATTCGTTCATTCGTGCAGCCAATGCTTTGTCAACGGCGACAGGAGTTGTGGTTGTCCAACCATAATCCACCCAATCTCCAGATTTTACCACATTTGCAGCAGCTTGTGCTGTGGTTAGTTTGCTTTTATACATACTTTCAAAATCCATAATCTAATTGCCTCCTTAAGGAATATTATTTAACACAATTTTGTACTTAGTATCTACCATTCTATC
>JAGBBZ010000016.1 GCA_017938215.1 Eubacterium sp.
GATAAAATGGCTGAAATTCGATTGGTTAATAAAGCCAAATGGCTGTTAATCAGCGAACTTAAAATGAACGAACCAGATGCTCATCGCTATATAGAAAAACAGGCAATGGACCGCTGTGTTTCCAAAAGATACATTGCGGAAGAAATTATCAAGACTTACACTTAATCCCCTACACAAGCAGGGTGGTAATGTTTCCCTTTCATTACTACTCTGCTATTTTATCGCCTTTTACCCTTTAATTGTCTTTACCAAACAAATGTAAACCATCTGTTGTTATGAAATACATTGGACGATATCCGCAACATGTCAGACAATGATCTTCTGAATATGGATTATTTTCTTCACGAAGATGATGACCTTGATGATTTTGGAGAAGACGGTTTCTACATCTTCTAATCCACTAGCATCTGTTTGCTATGCCCATCTTTCCTGATGGGTATTTTTTGTTCTTATCCTTCCTTTATAGGAAATAAGCAGTTTCTTATAAAGCAAAAAAAGAGTGCGAACGCATCGCACCGGAGATACTCCGTCTAACAGACGAATTGATAAAGTGATGGAATTTATACGATATACACTATGGACGAGCGACCGACAAAAACGGGCACTCGTCCATAAGCATACACCGGTTTACAACTGGGACAAATCCACCTTGCGTACCGTATCTCTCACCTTCAACACAAAGGACGGCGATACCGAAAGTTCATCAATTCCCATTCGCAAAAATGTCTCTGTCAATGTGGTATCCGCCGCCAATTCTCCGCAAATACCAATCCACGCACCATGATCATGCGCATTCTTCGCCGCCATCTCGATGAGACGAAGAATCGCTTCGTGATGGGTATCGCAAAACCGCTCCACCTTGGGATTTTGTCGGTCACAGGCAAGGGTGTACTGGGTCAAATCATTGGTGCCCACGCTAAAGAAATCCACCATAGGAGCAAGTTTATCACTGATTATGGCAGATGCCGGAGTTTCAATCATGATACCCAGCTCAATCTCCTTGGAATACTGAATTCCGTCCGAATCCAATTCCCTCTTTACCTGTTCGCAAAGTGCCAGAATCTCTTCCAGCTCGCTGACACTCACAATCATCGGAAACATAATTCCCAGATTTCCATATACCGACGCTCGATACAAAGCTCTCAGTTGTGTTTTGAATACCTCTGGTCTGGACAGACACAGGCGAATCGCCCGCAGTCCCAAAGCCGGATTTTCTTCCTTATCTAATTGAAAATAATCCACTTGCTTATCTGCTCCGATGTCCAAAGTGCGGATAATGACTTTTTTCGTCGCCATGCTTTCCAACACTTTTTTGTAAACCACCAGTTGTTCTTCTTCCGTCGGATAATCCGCCTTTTCCAAATACAAAAACTCACTTCGGAAAAGTCCGATTCCTCCCGCATCGTTTAGGAGAACCGCACCGATGTTGTCTGCACTGCCGATATTGGCGTATACGTTTATCTTCGTGCCGTCCAGCGTTATGTTCTCTTTGCCTTTTAGTTTCTGCAAAAGCTCCTTCTTCTCAGCTTCTTCCTCTTGCTTTTTCTCATACTCTGCCAGCGTCTCCTCCTCTGGATTCACAATAAATTCTCCCGTAAACCCATCGGCAATCGCCATGTCACCGTCCCGAATCTGGTCCAGAAAGTCCTCTCCCACACCAATAATCGCCGGGATATTCATATTTCTTGCCAAAATCGCTGTGTGAGAATTGGAAGAACCATGGGCGGTAACAAAGGCAAGCACCTTTTCTTTGTCCAGAGAAACCGTCTCACTAGGCGCCAAATCGTCCGCACAGATAATCCGCTTTCCCTCTGTGTCTGCCCCCTCCTCGGCACAATTCGTCAGGCAGGCAATGATTCGATTGGATATATCCCGCACATCTGCCGCTCTCGCCTGCATATAGCTGTCGTCCATGGAAGCAAACATCTCTGCAAAGTTATCCGCCGTCACCGCCACCGCATACTCCGCATTGACACCCTGCCCCTGTATCATCTCCACGATGGCTTCATTGTAATCATCGTCTTCCATCATCATTCTGTGAATCTCAAAAATCTGCGCATTGGTTTCTCCCACTTCCTTCAATGCCTTTTCGTAAATTTCTTCCAGTTGACTGTCCGCCTCTGCCTTCGCCGCTTCCAGCCGTTCAATCTCTGCCGCCACATCTTCGATTTTCTCCCGCTTCACCTTTATGTCCTGGCGCTTGAACACCGATATTTTCCCTGTGGCAATGGCCCCATACACACCTTTTCCACTATATGTTGTCATACGAAAACCTCCACTTCCAAGTGCAGATGGTACACCAATCCCTCTGTCTGTCCTTACAGATTGGCTTCCAAAAATTCCTTTATTCCCGCTTCGGCTGCTTCTTCGTCACAGCCCTCTACTGTAATGGTAACGGTGTCACCACATTTCACACCAAGCCCCATCAGAACCATAAGTTTTGTGCAGTCCACTACCTTTCCGTCCTTTGTAAGGGTAATCTTGCTGTCATACGCCTTTGCCGCCTTTACCAACAATCCTGCTGGTCTTGCGTGGATTCCCAATTCGTCCTTAATTGTGTACTCAAATGTTTTCATAATTCATTTCTCCTTCCATATGTTTCTGTGATTCGTCGCACCTCTTGGCACAACGTGTTGCTCAAATCCGTTTCTTTCAACCGCCATTTCCAGTTGTCACCCAACGTGGAGGGCTTATTCATTCGACAAGTGTCATCATATCCAAGATAATCCTGCATGGGAATCATACACACCTTTGCCCGACTACGCATAATCAGGCAGATAAATGCCTTGTACAACTCCGAAGCTGGTGTATATTGGTCACACAAATACTCCCGCGCCAACTCCCGCTCTTCTTCTGTAATAGTTTCAAACCACGATACAATGGTCTGATTGTCGTGAGTTCCTGTATACGCCACACAGTTTTCCGTATAATTGTGTGGCAAATAATCGTTTCTACTTCCCGTATCTCGCGAATCAAAGGCAAACTCCAACACTTTCATGTTGGGAAATCCACTTTCCTGCACCAACTGTCGCACCGAATCGGTCACAAATCCCAAATCCTCTGCGATTACTTCCTTCTCGCCCAGTGCCTGCTCCACCGCTCGGAACAAATCCATACCCGGACCCTTTTCCCAATGTCCATTTTTCGCCGTTTCATCGCCGTAAGGAATGGAAAAATATTCATCAAACCCACGAAAATGGTCGATTCGCACCACATCATACAGCTGAAAACAATGCGCCAAGCGTCCAATCCACCAACGATAGCCCTCGGCTTTGTGTTGCCGCCAGTCGTACAGAGGATTTCCCCACAACTGTCCGTCTGCCGCAAAACCGTCCGGCGGACACCCTGCCACCGCCTTCGGCACATTTTCCTCATTCAGTTGAAACAATTCCGGATTTGCCCACGTATCGGCACTATCAAAGGCGACATAAATCGGAATGTCACCAACAATCCGTATACCATTATTATTAGCATATTGCTTCAACTTTGTCCATTGTAAATAAAAATGATATTGCAAAAATTTATAGAACTCAATGTCCTCTGCCAGTTCTTCGGTGTACCGCCGAATCGCCACCGGCTCTCGCAACCGTATGTCTTTCTCCCACTCACTCCAAGCGTCACCTGCAAATGTATCTTTTACCGCCATAAACAACGCATAATCCGAGAGCCATTCATTGTTCCTGCAAAATTTCCCATATTCGGCATCTTCTCGGATATGGCTGTTTTGATACGCCTTTCGTAATAATGGGTATCGTCCATTATGCAATTTTTCATAATCCACATGAGATTGTTCCGTCCCAAAGTCAACCTCGTCACACTCTTTTCTTGTAAGCAATCCAGCCTTTACAAATTCTTCTAGACTGATAAAGTAAGGATTGCCAGCAAAGGTGGAAAAGGACTGATAGGGCGAATCGCCGTAACTGGTTGGACCCAGCGGCAAAATCTGCCAATAGCTTTGCCCAGCTTCTTTCAGCCAATCCACAAATCGGTATGCGCTTTCGGAAAAACTACCGATTCCGTACCGGGAAGGGAGACTGGATACCGAAAGCAAAATTCCTGCACTTCTTTCCATACGCATCACCTTTCATACTCAATCATAACGCCATAATGGTCGGACACCACCGGGTAGTTTCTACCATTGAAAATCACCTGAGAGCGTGTCACCTTCTCACGCCTTTTGCACCATATCTGGTCAATTCGCATACCATTGGTGTCCGTAATCTTTTCCTTCCAACCATCGATGACTTCTCCCACCGTAATTCCATTGTCCGCCCGGCTCGCCAGCAAAAAACTGTCCATCCAGCCCGCTGTGGTTATTTGGTCATAGCCTTCTTTTCGCACTTCCGCGGGACTGTTAAAATCTCCCATAAGCCAAACAGCTTCTTTTTTCTTCATATGAGAATTGGTCTTTTCCCATTGTCCCTGAAACGGTTCTTCTGCATCGTTCCACCAGCCGTAATGCACACTGTAAAACCATTCCTCCGACAATGCTTCGGTACAGATTCCCAAAAGCTTGCGGGTTTTCCAGTTGTTGTAGTCATCGACTTCACTTACCTGCACCACATCGGTTTTTCGGATGGGACTGCGGCTCATCAGCGCAATGCCCTCGTCGTATTTATCATATCCTTTTTTCTTAGGCAACCACGTCCAGTAATAGGTCTCACCCTTGTCCTGCAACTGTTTCACCGCATTCCACACGTGATTGTCCTTTCGTATGACAACTCCGTCGTGGCAGGTGCAATAGCCGCTCAGTTCCTTTGCCGGAACTTCCGCTTCACAGCAAGTCTGATTGACCTCCTGCAAAGCGATAACATCCGGTTTTTCCAGCGAGATTGCGTCTACAAAATCAGCTAACTTCCGTATATAATTTTTCTCCACAAGACTGTGGGTATTTAAGGTTAACAATCGGATAAGTCAACACCTCTCTCACAATATGTCTAAAATGTCCGACTTCAGCACATCTGCCTTCGGGCCATAGATTGCTTGGATTCCTGTGTCCTTTTTCACAAGTCCCAGCGCTCCTTCGGCTTTCCACGCGTCGGCATCTGCCACCAACGATGAATCTTTTACTGTGACACGAAGTCTGGTCATACACGCATCCACCAGCATAATATTTTCTCGTCCACCCAATAGGGCGATGATTCGCTCCGGCTGGCTATCTCCGGCGATTGCCTTCTTCTGTGACGCCCCCCCGTCTTCTGCGCCTTCTACGGTATAGTTTCCAAGACGACCCGGTGTGGCGAATTTGAATTTGCCAATCATAAAATACGCCACAAAGTAACCGATGACAAAGAACACAATCACGCTAATGACAAAGTTAATAATGTCTCCCGTCAGCCCTGCATTGACGGACATAGGAATTCTCGTGATAAACTCGATGTTGCCAAAGGAGTGAAGACGAAGGTCGATAACCCCGGCCAGCGCAAAGGCACACCCCTGCAAGATGGCATATACAATATAAAGTGGCAACGCACAGAACATAAACATAAATTCCAGCGGCTCTGTTACACCTGTAAGGAATACCGCAAGTCCTGTGGAGATAAACATAGAACGATACTTTTTCATCTTGTCTTTGTCCACGCGACGGTACATCGCCACGCCGATTCCCAGAAGAAGTCCCGTAGCACCAATCATCTGTCCCACCTTAAATCGTGCCGGGATAACACTCTCCATCAAGGCATTGTAGGAAGCCATATCCCCTGCTCCCTTAAAGTTAATCAAGTCCGTTACCCAAGCGAGCCAAAGCGGGTCTTGTCCAAACACTTCTGTCCCCGCATTGATACCTGTCTGAATCAGGTAAGTACCACCGAAGGACGTATAATTCATCGGGATGGTCAGCATGTGATGCAAACCAAATGGCAACAACAATCGCTCCAGTGTTCCATAGATAAATGGTGCAAGAATCGGCGATGTGTCTGCCGAATTAGCAATCCAGATACCAAAGGAATTGATTCCCGCCTGCACAAATGGCCATACCACCGCAAGCACCAACGATACGATTACCGACCACACAATGACCACCAGTGGCACAAATCGTTTTCCATTGAAGAAGGAAAGGGCGTCTGGCAATTTTCGGAAATTGTAAAATTTGTTGTAAACCACACCACCTACAAAACCGGATATAATTCCCACAAAAACACCCATGTTTAGCGCGGGCGCACCGAGAACCGACGTAAAATAGTTCTCCACCAACATCTCTTTTCCAAATAGCGAGTTTACCACTGCCCCCGGCGTATTTAACATCTCGCTGGTAACTCCAAAGATTGCTCCCGTAATATTGTTAATCAGGATAAAGGCAATCAAAGCGGCAAAGGCACCGCCTGCTCGTTCCTTCGCCCAAGAGCCACCGATGGCTACCGCAAAAAGTACGTGAAGATTGTTGATAATCGCCCAACCGATGTTCTCCATCACACCGCCGATGGTTACGATGGCACCAAGGTCACCACCTGCCATAGCTACCAGTTTTCCGAGACTAATCATCAATCCCGCCGCCGGCATAACGGCGATTACCACCATGAGAACCTTACCCAGCTTTTGAAGGAAGTCGAAGTTCAGACCCTTGCGCTTCTTCTTCGGTTCTTCCGCCACATTCTCTGGCTCCTCTGAGAAGGAAAGCACCGTTTCTCCCGCCTTCACTTCCCCTTCCACCACACGCATACTCCATTCCTCTGCCCCATCACAGACAATCACCGGCGTAATGCTGTTGATGTTTTTGGATTTCAGAAGTTCCATATCCACTTCCGCCACCAAATCGCCTATTTTAACGATGTCACCTTCTTTTACGTGAGCCGTAAACCCTTCTCCACCAAGTGCCACCGTTTCCAGCCCAAAATGCACCAACACTTCCAATCCGTCCTCAGAAGTAAAGCCATAGGCATGTAGTGTTTCTGCTACCGAGGAGATTTCACCATTCACCGGGCTGTAGATTTTCCCATCCTTTGGAATCACAGCACAGCCATCTCCCAATATCTTGTCTGCAAAGACAGCATCTGGGACTTGTTCCAGCGGAACTACCGTTCCATTTAATGGAGAACCAATTACATGTTCCATTGTCAAACCCTCCTTATGAAATTTCATTTCCGTATCTTATGCAACCATCATACATCATTTGCATTGCTTTTGCAAGCCTTTTGCATGAAAAAGATCTGTTTTTATGTCATTTTTGTCGGTTTTGCACAGCAATTTTTCACTTCTCTTGTGCATATTTCACAACGCATTTTCCAAATATTTTCCCGCCTTGCACACTCTTGCACTCATGTTGCACAAATGTAGCGCAACATATCGTCGCCATTTTCCGCAATCCGTTGACTTTCCTATGCAAAAACGATATAATGAAAGACAATACACAAAAGGAGGTTGCATATATGTCTGTTACATTAAAAGATGTCGCCGCCCTGGCTGGTGTTTCTCCTTCCACAGTTTCCCGTGTTTGCAAGGACAATCCATCCATCAGCAGAGAAACCAAGGAGAAAGTGCGTAAAGCCATCGAAGAACTTGGCTATGAACCAAATTTCCAATCCGACCAAGAGGAAGTTGCCGGAAACCGAACCATCGGAATTATCTTGCCCCCCTCTCCCAAGGAATCGTTTGAAAACGCGTTCCATCTGGAAGTGATACGGGGTGTCAGCCAGTTCTGCAACCAACATCATTATATGAATACCATTATCACCGGGCAGGACGAGGAGGAGATTATCCACGTTCTGAACTCCCTCGTAAAACGGGAAAAGGTGGATGGATTTATCGTTACATACTCCAAACAAGATGACCCTATTATTGATTATCTTTATAATGAGGGTTTGTTATACATTGTAATTGGAAAAGCATACAAATTTGCCAATCAGACGGTCTACGTGGACAATGACAATGTGCTTGCCGCACAGGAAGCCACCGAATATCTCATTCAGCTTGGTCACACCAACATTGCTTACTTGGGAAGTGACAGCAACCTTATGTTTTCCGCCGACCGGAAAGCCGGCTATCAGCTTGCCCTCCTGAACAGCGGACTTGCTGTCAATCCCGACAACATCATTGAACTTCCCTTTATTCCGGAAGAACATTCCGTCGCCGTACACGCACTTTTGAGCCGTGGAGAGCGGCCGAGTGCTATTTTGGTCAGCGATGATATATTTGCCGTTGCCTTGGAGCGGGCTTGCATTGAGATGGGAATTTCCATTCCAGAGGATTTATCTATCCTATCCTTCAACAATTCCCTCTTTGCACGACTAACTTCGCCACCGCTGACGTCCATTGACATCAATTCCGTACAGTTGGGCATCGAAGCGGCTTCGCAAGTCATCAATCACATTGAGAATCCAAATCTTCTTGCCACAAAAATCATCGTTCCACACAAGCTCGTGGAACGACACAGTTGCAAGAAAATTTGACAGAATGCTACGTTCCGATAGTAGCGAAAAAGGGGTGCGCTTCATGGCACCCCCTTTCTTTCGTGCAAATGTTAGAATTACAATTTCCAAATATCTCGATTGTATTCCTCGATGGTTCGATCCGAGGAGAAATAACCCGCTTTCGCGATGTTTACCAGCATTTTCTTTGCCCATTCCATGCGATTTTCATAATCCGCATAGGCTTGCTCTCTCGTTTTCACATACTCGTCAAAATCCGGGAAAGTCATAAACCAATCTTTTCCAATTAATTCTTTGGAAAGTCGCTCCAAGCGAACCTTATCTCCCAACTTCACCACCGCCTCACTTGTGATAAAGTCCACCGCCTCTTGGATGGCTGGATTTTCTTCATAATACTTTTTGGCGTTGTAACTGCCATCTTTATACCGTTTCACAACGGTATCGCTGGACTCTCCGAAAATATAAATATTTTCATCTTCCACCAGCTGGTGAATCTCCACATTTGCGCCATCTTCGGTACCAAGAGTCACCGCACCGTTTAGCATAAACTTCATGTTTCCCGTACCGCTGGCTTCCTTCGACGCCAAGGAAATCTGCTCCGAGATGTCACACGCCGGGATAAGTTTTTCTGCCCAAGTCACGTTATAATTCTCCACCATAACCACATTCAAGTATGGGCTCACTTCCGGGTCTTTTTGAATCAATTCCTGCAAACACAAAATCAAATGAATGATGTCCTGAGCAATGATATATGCCGGTGCCGCCTTCGCTCCAAAAATCACCATAATCGGCGTGGTTGGCTTCTTTCCCGCCTTGATTTCCAAATACTTGTGAATGACATAAAGCGCATTCAACTGCTGCCGTTTGTACTCATGGAGACGCTTAATCTGAATATCAAAAATCGAATCGGCATTTAGAGCGATTCCCTGCTTCTCCTGCAACGCCTTGGCAAGCTCGCGTTTTTTCGTATTTTTGATGGCAAGCAGTTTTTCCAGCACCACTTTGTCCTCTTTGTACGCCAACAACTGCTTTAACTGTTTTGCGTCCTTCTTAAAATCGTCGCCGATTAACGATGTGATTAACTCCGTCAACTGTGGATTGCTGTGCAAAAGCCAGCGTCGGAACGTAATTCCGTTGGTTTTGTTGTTAAATTTCTCTGGATAAATGTTATGAAATCCGTTCAATTCCTCATTTTTCAAAATATCCGTATGCAGAGACGCTACGCCATTGACGCTGTAGGAGTAATGAATGTCAATGTGCGCCATGTGTACCCGCTCCTCTTTGTCAATGATATACAAAGACGAATCCTCATACTTTCTCCGCACTTTATTGTCCAACACCTCGATAATCGGAATCAACTGCGGCACTACTTTCCCAAGATATTCCATTGGCCATTTTTCCAATGCCTCGGCCAATATAGTGTGATTGGTATAAGCACAACAGTTGCTCACCACCTCGATGGCATCGTCCATGGTCAGCCCCCGCTCCACCAACAATCGAATCAACTCTGGGATCACCATAGTCGGGTGGGTGTCATTAATCTGAATCACCGCATAATCTGCCAAGTCATACAGCTTACATCCCTTGGCAACACTTTCATCGAGAATGAGCCGCGCCGCGCTGGACACCATGAAATACTGCTGATAAATTCGAAGCAAACGTCCCGCTTCGTCGCTGTCGTCAGGATAGAGAAACAACGTAAGATTTTTCTCGATGTCCTCTTTGTCAAAGGAAATGCCCTCTTTCACGATGGACTCGTCCACGCTCTCGACATCAAAGAGATGAAGTTTGTTGGTGGTGCTATCATACCCTGTCACATTCACATCATACATTCTCGCCGTAACCGTTCCATCTCCAAAGGTAATCGGGTAAGTCACGTCGGTTTTAATGAGCCAACTCTGGTCCGTAATCCATGGGTCAGGCACGGCGGCTTGGGCGCGGTTCTCAAAGACCTGACGAAACAGACCAAAATGATAGTTTAGTCCCACGCCGTCTCCATTCAATCCCAGCGTCGCGATGGAGTCCAAAAAACAAGCCGCCAGTCGTCCCAGTCCGCCATTTCCGAGAGACGGTTCCTTTTCCAGTTCCTCAATCTCACTGAGTTTTTTCCCATTTTCTTCCAAAAGTTGTTTTACTTCCTCATAGATTCCCAGATTGATAAGATTATTGGACAGCAATTTCCCCACAAGAAACTCCGCTGAGATATAATACAATTTCTTTTTCGCTGGCGCCGCTTTTTTCTGCTGTGCCATCTCCTGAACCATTTTCAGAAGCCCATAGTAAATCTCCTGATTGCTACATTCGGATATGTTTTTATGAAACTCTGCTTGAGTGATTTCCAACAAATTCATAGATACCTACTCCTTTACATATATTATGACTTGTATTATACTACTTATAAAATGTACTTTTCTTGTATTATTATGCTTTGTTTTTGCACAATACTATCCTTGAAAGGAGTTTTTCCATGGACCAGAATCAACACGAATGGTATCACGAAACCAAGAAACACACACCCGATGATTTTCCCTACAACACCTATCTCTGCTCCATCCCTCTGGACTTTCAATCCGTAAAGACCCATTGGCACGACGAGGTAGAATTTATCGTCATTAAAAAAGGAGAAGGCATTGTGTCCGTTGACTTAACTCCCTATACCGTAAAAGCCGGCGATATTATTTTGGTCTTTTCCGGTCAACTTCATTCCATCGAGCAAAAAGATTCTGCCACCATGGAATACGAAAATATCCTGTTTCGACCAAGTCTTCTGCGCTCGTTGGGGCAGGACTTTTGCAATGACGCCTTCCTTCAACCGCTTCTCTCTGGAAAAAGAAATCTCTTTCCGGTTATCGTCGACACCTGCCAATTTCACCGGGAATTATCTGTCCTATTTCATCGCATTGACGAGTTGTGCGACGCGCGCCCTCACGGCTACCAGCTTGCCATTAAGGGATATTTATTCCAGATTATGTATGTCCTTTTCTCTGCCAGCGGCAATACTTGCTCCGACCGGTCAGCCTATGTCAGCCAAAAATCCTTGGAAAAGCTAAAACGGATTTTGAGTTACGTCGCCGACCATTACCAACACCCCATCACCATCGAGGAAATTGCAGGATATTGTTTCTACAGCAAATCGTATTTTATGAAGTTTTTCAAACAAACCATGGGAATGGGATTTATCCAATACGTCAATGACTACCGACTGGAAATCGCCGCAAAAGAATTGCTTCAAACCTCCGATAATATTTTGGAAATCGCCGTGCGCACCGGCTTTGACAATCTATCTTACTTCAACCGATGCTTCAAGAAAAAATACGGCGTAACACCCGGAACATACAGAAATCCCCCGGCAACCATGTAATCTGGAGCATTCCAGACCATGAAAGCCGAGGCATTTCATTTATGCGTATCTCTTTCCGTCTCATTCTGGTTTCTATTTCTTCACGTAATGGCAAAGATACGGCTTATCGATGTCACTCATCTTTGCTTTGTACATTTGAAGATAATAGTCATCATCATTTCCCTTTAAAATTGTGGCGCCCGAGTAGAATTGGTACTCTGGTGACAGATAGTAACATGGATCCTGTTTGGCATCCACCACCGGAGTGAATTCTTTCTTCCCATAGTCTGCTTCATATATCCCGTCTTGTGTGGCAAGAAGAATCGTATTGTCACTTACCCCTAATTGCATGATGTTAAATCCCTTTTGGTCAAGATTCTTTTCGTCGAATGCCACCCCCGTCGGCACTTCGTACAACAAATCTCCGTTTTCATCATACACATTCACTTCAATTTGCTTCGTCTCTTCGTTTCCAACGCCCACGGCACAAAAACCGTCGCCGAACACGAGATCCGTATACGTCACTCCCAGATTTGGAAGATCAATTCCTGTGGTCAGCTTTTCTCCACTACCGCCCCCATATAAGCCTGTGGTTTCCACATCCCCACACCAAAGATAATAATCCCCATTCGCCATAACATGTACTCGGCATGACATCTGTTCGTTTTCCCGAGCTTTTTTCATGTTTTCAATTCCCAAATTCTCATACAATGCCTGTATTGAAAGCTCCGGCAACATCAGTCCTGCAATCTGATTCGTCTTCTCATCCACCTTCAATACATACTGCTCTGTAAGATAGAAATCATTTTGGTACTTTTCCGAGTCCTTGTAGTAATCCTTCTGTGCCATGGAATTTTCATTCACATGTAGGTAGAAACATCCATCCGCCCCATACTGATAGTCGAAAAGCGTCAAGCGCTCCAACTTGGTTTTCTTTTCCTTGAACCATTTTTTCAGTTCCGGTATCCACGGTGCCTCCACTTGTTTCCACTCACCATCCACCACTTCGCATTTTGTGATGCAAAAGTCTTCCTCTGTATCAAACTCCTGCACCAACATGTACAAGGTTCCGGTTGGATCCATCCGCACATTGCTATAATGAATCATTCGATTTTCACCATAAATATCGGTTGGCGCAAATTCCATCGCCTGTTCCTGATATGCAACCGTCTTGGTATCCGCTATCTTATCCACTGTCTGTGTGGCATCTCCTGTTGTTCCTTTCTGACAACCACACAGAAGCAATGCACTCACTACCCCGACGATAAGCAATTGTTTCTTCATGGTAACCTCCATTCTACGTCCGTCGACGCAATGTTCTTTACAAATTTGTAACCTCATTATATAATGAGATGAGTTGTACGTGAAGTATAACTAGTACAAAATAGAAAGGCTTATTTTCTCAAAAAGGGAAAAATAACAAGAGAGGAACGCTAAATGGGAAAAAAATCTACGAAAAAAGACAAAAACATCTATCAAATATGCCGCGAAAATCTGGAGCTTACAAGGGAAGCAGCCAGCGAACTGCTGGAAAGCATCTCCGATAGCCGCATCGAAAAAATCGAAAGTGGCAAGTCTCTTCCCCATCCGGATGAGGTGCTGATTATGGCTGACAAATACAAAATGCCAAACCTTCGAAATCAGTTTTGTTCCCACGACTGTCCAATTGGCAGAACTTACATACCGGAAATCACAATGAAGGACTTATCCCAGATTACATTGGAGATTCTGGCATCACTAAACTCCGTGGAGAAAAACAAAGACCGTCTCATCGAGATTGTGGCGGACGGCACAATCTCGGATAGCGAACTGGACGACTTTGCACATATCCAAAATGAATTGGAACATATTTCAGTGGCAGTGGAGTCTCTTCAGTTATGGGTTGAGAAAACCATTCACGAAAATGGAATCAATAAAGAAAAATTGGAAGAAATAAGAAAAAAATTATAAATTTACTATAAAGTTTCATTTCCTCTCTTCCGATATACAATACGAACGACACTACTAACCTCGAATCATAAAGAAAGGAGGATGACTATGACCCATTATCAAATTTTTCACACAAACACATATTTCGCAAGAAACACACAGTCTGGTTGTCCTTCTAATGATCGAGGTCTGATCTAGAATTTTATTCCCATGACCCATAAAAAGAGAATGGATTTCCTGATGGCACCTGTGTAGGGTGCTTTTTGTGTGCGCGAATTTACCGATTTAGAATGGAGATTACGTATGAACACACAAATTATAAGTGGAAACTACGCTTCGGCGACTATTTTTACAACCGATAATGAAAAAACTGCTTTGGAGGAGTATGCCCGCAAGCAGATTCAGATGCTGTGCGATAACCCAGTAGCAGCGAGGAGCAAGATTCGTGTCATGCCAGATGTGCATCCGGGAAAGGTGGGTACCATCGGACTTACCATGACTATTGGCACCCAAATTCTCCCGAATCTGGTGGGAGTTGACATGGGCTGTGGCATGACATTGGCATCCATCCAAGGCAAGAAAATGGAGATGCAAAAACTGGACCGCATCGTCCAGACCAAGGTTCCGGCAGGGAGTGAAGTCCGCAAGGAAGCACATCATCTAGCAAATGAGATGGATCTGTCGGAACTCCGTTGCGCCCATGCCATCCAAAAGGAAAAAGCCCTTTGTAGCCTCGGCACTCTCGGTGGTGGCAACCATTTTATCGAAGTAGACCAGGATGACTCCGGCGTATTTTATCTGGTGATTCACTCCGGCAGTCGACATCTGGGCGTGGAAGTGACTGAATATTATCTGCGAGAGGGGCAGAAACATTTGAAAGCGCAGGGCAACGATGTCCCTTATGAGCTAACCTATCTGGAAGGAGAGTTGATGTCAGATTATCTTCATGATCTGCAGATTGCTCAGGACTATGCGGCACTTAACCGCGAGATTATGATTCGGGAAATCACAAAGGGCATGAAGTGGAAAATATCTCACATGGAACATTGCATCCACAACTACGTGGATTTCTCTGGAGAAGTACCGCTTCTGCGAAAAGGCGCCATTGCTGCCGCCGCTGACACACCTGTCATTATCCCCATCAACATGCGGGATGGCATTTTGCTTGGCACCGGACTTGGCAACGAGGAATGGAATTGCTCTGCTCCTCATGGCGCCGGGCGAATCTATAAACGGGAAGATGTAAAGTCCCACTTCACCGTCTCTGCTTTCAAGTCTGAGATGAAAGGGATTTACACGTCTTGCATCAGCAAGGATACCCTGGACGAGGCGCCATTTGCTTATCGCCCTTTGGAAGAAATCCAGGAGGCTATTTCAGAAACGGTACACATCAATCGGGTACTTCGCCCCATTTACAATTATAAAGCGGGAAAACGCTAGACGTTTGCATGAATAGGAGGAATGAATCATGGCAAAATATCGAGAGACACCATGTAAGTTTTACGTGGCACATGGCAACTGCAAGAAGGGCCGAAAGGCCATCCACAAGACCTACTGCCAGCACTGCGACAAATATTGTCCACGTGCAAAGATCCGACACATTAATAAGAAGAAAGCTTACAACGAAAAAAGGAGCTTGCGTGAGCAAGCTCCTTTTTTTTATGAATTACCAGGTCTTTACCGGCTTCACTTTCACGTATTTATAAGTTGTCTTCCACTTCGTCTTCTTCGTGGTAGTAAGCAGCTGGTACTTAACCTTCTTTGTTTTCTTTCCGTACACTTCGTAAACGGTTGGTGCATTTTTTGTGCTTTTCTTCCACTTCTTTTTCTTTTCCTTATACTGGAAAGAAGTCACAGTGGTTTTCGCCTTTTTCCACTTGTGTACAAAGTTTTTCTTTTGCTTTTTGCTTGTTACTTTCGTTACCGCCTCTATCTTTTTGACATGGTAGGTAACTTTCTCTTTCTTTGCAAAAGAAATGGCTTTTGCTTTGTCTACAGTGTAGATTTCTCCGAAGGTGACAGTTCCTTGGAGTTGTCCCCCATTATATAAACGATTTGCTTCTACTTTGGTATTTTTTCCATTTACGTAAACCTTTTCAGCCCTACAATCGCCGTAAACTTCGTTAAAAGCGAGTTCCTTCAAATTAACTGGAGCGATTACTTCTTTTGCTGTAACATAAAACCATCCCGCAGCCACATTAATGGTTGATACACTGTTTGGAGTTATCGTTATCTTTTGAATCACTCCGTCGAAAAGGTCATCTGCATGAATATGGCATCCAATCTCTACCGTATTAATATCAATAGGAAGGGAATTATCTTCGAACGAAGCATTCACAGGCAAAACAATGTCATCCCAATTGCTGCATCCTACAAAACTTCCACTATGAAGATAGATTCCTTCTGGCAAAACCACATTTCGCAATTTTAGACAATCCAGAAATGCATGCTCATAAACTCTTTTTACCGAAGATGGAATTATCAACTCTTCTACTGTATTTCGGATTCCTTCCATTGCATTAGGAATTTCTCCTGCAATATCACCCTCGTACTCCTCTTTTGCATCACCCAGCGCATACACTTGGTATCCATCCAGCTCCGTGGGAATCACAATCCGACCCTCGGTTGACTCGATATTACAAAGTGTTATCTGTTTTTCCTGCTGGTTCACAATCTGATATGTATAGATTCCTGATTTGTGATAAGGATATGCCTTTTCTAATCCTTCATCCGTAAATGGTAGTGGTAGCATCAGTGCCAAACATAGAATCATTGCCATAAATTTTTGTTGCATCAAACTTTGAATTATTAACATAATGGAACCCTCCCATGTATTTTCAACTTGAATACATCGTATCAATTGGATGTGTCAAAAACATTGTAATTGTTTACATCGTACATATTGAAAATTCTCCCTAAAAAACCACTCATTCAGTGAATGTTTCAAGGAGAATTTTTTACTTTCTAAACAATTACCAGGTCTTTACCGGCTTCACTTTCACGTATTTATAAGTTGTCTTCCACTTCGTCTTCTTCGTGGTAGTAAGCAGCTGGTACTTACCCTTCTTTGTTTTCTTTCCGTACACTTCGTAAACGGTTGGTGCATTTTTTGTGCTTTTCTTCCACTTCTTTTTCTTTGCCTTATACTGGAAAGAAGTCACAGTGGTTTTCGCCTTTTTCCACTTGTGTACAAAGTTTTTCTTTTGCTTTTTGCTTGTTACTTTCGTTACCGCCACTATCTTTTTGACATGGTAGGTAACTTTCTCTTTCTTTGCGAAAGAAATGGCTTTTGCTTTGTCTACGGTGTAGATTTCTCCGAAGGTGACAGTTCCGAGACGCCGACCCCCATACAGACGATTCGCTTCTACTTTGGTATTTTTTCCATTTACGTAAACTTTTTCAACTCTGCAATCGCCGTAAACATCGTTAAAAGCGAGTTCTTTCAAATTAACTGGAGCGATTACTTCTTTTGCTGTAACAAAAACCCAACCCGAAGCTACATCCATATTTGATAGACAATTTGGAGTTATAATTATCTTCTGGATTACACCTTTGAAGAGGCTTTCTGATACTATTCTTGCCCCTATTTCTAGTGTAGTTATATCTCCCACAGGAAGCGAGTCGTCCTCATAGTGTGTATTAGCCGGTAAGACAATATGATCCCAATTGCTGCATCCTACAAAACTTCCACTATGAAGATATATTCCTTCTGGCAAAACCACATTTTGTAATTTCATACAATCCAGAAATGCGTGCTCATATACTCTTTTTACCGAAGATGGAATTACCAACTCTTCTACTGTATTTCGGATCCCTTCCATTGCATTAGGAATTTCTCCTGCAATATCACCCTCGTACTCCTCTTTTGCGTCACCCAACGCATACACTTGGTATCCATCCACCTCCGTGGGAATCACAATCCGACTCTCGGTTGACTCGATATTACAAAGTGTTATCTGCTTTTCCTGCTCGTTCACAATCTGATATGTATAGATTCCTGATTTGTGATAAGGATATGCCTTTTCTAATTCTGCTTCATTGATGGATGGTAGCATCAGTGCCAAACATAGAATCATTGCCATAAATTTTTGTTGCATCAAACTTTGAATTATTAACATAATGGAACCCTCCCAACTGCATAAAAATATCCTGTATGCGCACTATTTGTGCCAGTATCTCCTCGCATACGGTCAATATAAGAACCCACAAACCAACGTGCTGTATCTATTCGATCCCCCCAAAAATAAGGGTTATCCTCATAAGCTCTAGCCGATTTTTCTTTCTCAAACGTATACGTCTGTCCATTACATGTTATCGTAATGGTTTTTGTCGTCATATACTGCTTTAATTCATTCATAGACAACTCTCCCGCCTTAACCAGTCCGTAAACTTTCCAATATGTATCCCATGTGCTTGGTACACCGTCTAGATTTCCCAGGTTAATTCGACTTTCCTCCCGACTGGCAACAAAATGATCGTATGGATAATATATCGTTCCATCAGGTTTTGCATACATCATATCCACACTTACTTGCGCACGATGGGCCTGAATATCTGCTACTAGATGCAAAAACACACCAAGTACCATGTATCCTTTACTTTGAATCGTATTCATATTAATTGAGTTATTTTGACAATCTATCTTCAATTGTTCATGAACGGTTTTCAAATCCACTATGATTCTACGTTTCATTTTTCTCCCGATATACACGCCATAATAGTAATCCCCGTTATAATTTGTCGCCACCAAATCCAGATTACTGTTTAGAATCAAACGTCTTCTCGCCAATTCATACAAAAATTGCAAGTGCTCCATTGTTACTTCTGTTAATGTATGATGTGCATTGGCATGATATGGTGGATAACAGTGTCCCCCCATTGTACTATCTACCTCACCCACAGCATTTCGATTATATTTCGCCAATTTGCTTGAAGCACTAAGGTACGGTAATTTGTCTGTCTGATACGATGCCCTCGCTGTAATCCATCGATTATATGTCCTTTGGGTATCACTCTCATTCCCTTTTCCAAAATACGATAAAGGTAGATTATTAATAATCGTAAAATGCCCTGTATTATCAATTTTCTTCCAATCTCTAGCATTCCACGACCCTTCTACAATAGAATCTTCATCCGACGCCTTCTCTTCAGCGATGACCTGAATCTCTTTCGCTTTGATCGGGCTAGCACCCTTCTTCTTCATTTGGTTAATAGCATTTTCATAATTTACAAGGTTTGTTCCATTTTCCAGTACAATGGCCGATGATTCCAGCAAAGAGCGTAATTCTGTACTCTTCATGGACTTTTTAGCACTCATTACTGCTGCTGCAACTCCTGTTACATGTGCTGCCGCGATGCTCGTTCCTTCTGTTTTTGTAAAAGTTCCCAAATATCCGATTGTCTGTACGTCTTCTCCGGGAGCCACCAAGTCCACTTCGGAATTAGCACTAAAGTCAGAGTTCACTAATTTCTCATTAATGCTTCCAACTGAAATCACTTCCGGATACCGTGCCGGATACTGGATTGTTTGCTGATTATTTCCCGCAGAAGCAATCATTAAGATATCCTGTTGTTCTGCCTTCTTAATAACATCATGCAGAATCTCAGAATACTCATTGGTCCCAAAACTCATACTGATAATATCAATATCATTTTGAATACACCACTCTAGTGCTTTCACCACTGCACTTATGGATGCTTTATTTTCGGAATCTAATATCTTCACAGAATAAATTTCCGCCTTTTCTGCGATTCCTTCCATTCCCAGGCCGTTAATCCGAGCTGCGATAACACCTGCCATCTGAGTTCCATGACCACTACTGTCAATCGGTTTATAACCATCTACCTTGTCCGAGAAATCCACCCAATCTTTTGTATTCAATTCATCGTGTGTGTCAATTCCGGAATCAATGACCGCAACCTTTACCCCTTTTCCTTTGTACTTATTTTCATGTGGGGTTCCAGCCACACAGGCGATATTCCACGACACCACTTCATTTTTCTTCTTCGGATCATTTATTGCCTTGCAAGGCTTGAACTTTTTAGGATTATCTGTGTGTTCTCCTTTTTGATGCTCTGGCAAATCCGGTTCCACGGCTACGCATTTTGTAGCTTCACACGCTTGAAGTTCGATATCCTTTTCTACAAGAACCTCTTCATCCTTTAACTCTTTTGCCTCATCTGCCGTCATTTCTGCTGTAACACTTTGATTCTCATAAAGCAAGTTATCATCTGATTTCTTATGTCGGCTTACAAGCTTTCCCTGTTGTTTTAGTTCAGCCTTCATGTCACCGAACTCGTCCTCATTTTTTACATGAACAACATAGTTATGCAAAGTATCGTCGTCCTCTGTCTGCTTCACCATGTTCTCCCAGGAACCTTTACCTTTGTACCTCCATTTGCTTTCACCGCACCTATGTTTCCATAGCTAGTTACTAAAAAAGACAGTATCAACAAACTAGCGACTATCTTTTTCATCCGTTTGTGTTTCATTTTCTTTTGTCCCCCTTACCTTATTCGCATAATTCTTTCACAAGTATATCAAAGACAATATTTGTTGTCAAATACTTTTTTTGTAAAAGTATTATGCTTTATAATATCACTCTCCATCCCATTCTCCTTACATAACTCTTCATTTGTCTCTATATATATGACGTTTTAGAAGGCCAAAAAGTTTCATTTTAATTGTAAACAATTTGTAAACAAATCTCTCTCCTCAAAATAAGAGTGTAGGGTGTTATAGTGCCATCGTTCCGTCCGCAAGATCTCTGGCTACAAACGGAATAAAATAAAACGGTATGGTAAGCAGTTTTTGCTCTGCATTATATCCATAATTATTTTTTGATATTTTAATGGCATATTCAAATTTGTTATGATTGGAAAACTTTTCTAGCGAGTTGAGCGTACCTCTTCCTTTCTTAACGTCAATCGGGTATAGTTTGTTATCCGATTCTATAATAAACTCAAGCTCAGAAGATGTCTTCCCACGCCAGTAAAACAACTTATGCTCCTTAGCAATCAACTCGTTTGCAACAAAATTTTCATAAAATATACCGGACAAAGTATTTTCTCTTTCACTTGATATAAATGAGGCAGCATTGATACCACTTTGATATGAAAACATACCAATATCACCAAGAAACAGCCGAAAATTACTGTCGTTATCCGGCATAAGCGGCATCGTAATATGCTCCTTCAATTGGAAAGACTGATTGACAACGTGCGCCATCGTGAGCCATTGAATTGATGTTGCAAAATCTCTTGTTTTGCTCTTTTTCTCAATAAGTCCCGGCGAAAAATTTTTGGACTCTTTGTTTAGTTCTCGGTAAATGTTTTGGAACAATGTGCGAGAACGCAAGACAGCTTCTTGACTTGCCTGATACAATTCCATGTCTGCAAGGTAATTATCATATAAAACCTTCAAAATTTCTCTAGATTCAAAGAGATTGTTCCCATCAATATATGCTTCCACTGCTTCCGGCATACCGCCTACAAGCAAGTATTTGTATACCTGCTCCATCGCCAGCTCATGAATTCTTGTGTCTACTGGTTGCTTACTGTCATAGGATTGCCTAATCGCATTATAAAGGATCTTGTTGCTATTCATCAAAAACTCGTCGAAAGACATAGGATAAACTGTTATCTGATTTATTTTTCCTACAGGAAAGAGAAATTTGTCATTTTCCTTTGATCCTCTCTTATGTGTTTCTCTCTGAAGTTTAATACGCACCATTGATCCAGTTGCAATAACCGGAATTTCTCTATAATCTTGGCAAAAATACTTAAGTGAAGAAATGATGTTCGGACATTCCTGCACCTCATCAAAAATCAGAAGAGTATTTTCATTTATCTGTTTGCCTTTAAACAACGAGATGTATTCAATAATCTTTTCGGCATTTGCTGTCCTGGAACAGAATTCTCGAATCTCGTCCTCTTTTTTGCAGTCCACATAAATATGGTTGTCCTTATAGTAAGTTTGGGCAAAGATTTCTTGAATGAGATAGGTTTTACCAACCTGTCTAGCCCCCCAAACAATCAAAGGTTTCTTACGTTTATTCTCATTCCAAGCAATTAATTTTTGTAAAGCAATTCGTTCCATAGAAGCACCTCCAAGCATTTAATAAAAATATTATATCGTAATTTGCACCATTTATCAATTAATTCCAAGAATTTTTTGCACCTTTAGCAGTGTTTTTGATGACATTATTTGCACTTTTTTCCATAAAAAATAAGCCCCCGCAAAGCGAGAGCCCATTTTCCTCTTACTCAAAAACCTATATATTTACCCTTCTCCGTGTGTATCAGAATGACATCCACCACTACACCGACCTTGGGAGGCGCATTTGCCCGCCATCGGGCAACCGATGCATTTCACACCCTTTTTCTTTTCTCTCACGATGTAGATAACCGCCACCGCAATGATAATCAGTATAATTCCTGCAACGATGAAACTTTCCATACCAATACTCCTTTAAGACAATTAATTCAACTTATATTCCGCTACAAAACGCTTTCTCGCCTTAGCAATCAGTACAACTACGATTGCTCCCATCACAAGAACCGCCATCAAGCCAGCAATGGCTGCACTGCCGTTCAATTTCGCTGGGTCTGTAAGCAACGTACCAATAGTGTATACCAAGTAAGCCACTGTATAACCCGTTGCCAGCTGCAACGCGATACCGCCCCAAAACCATTTTTTACTCTGCATCTCCGCATTCATCGCACCTAATGCTGCGAAACAAGGTGGCGTGTAAAGGTTGAACATCAAGTACGCAAGGGCCGCCACTTTTGTAATTCCCATAGCCACTGCCACTTTGTTTCCCTCTCCCACAAGTGCCAATTCCTCAGTATCAATGAAGTTTGTCAGCGCATAGCATACTGCCAATGTTCCAACCACATTCTCTTTTGCGATAAAACCAGTAATAGAAGCTGCTGCCAACTGCCATGCTGCCACACCTACAATCGGTACCAGGATTACACTAATTGGCGCCGCAATGGTTGCAAGAATGGATGTGCTCTCCAGTCCCTCTTCTACCAGCTGCAAGTGCCAGTTAAACGCCTGCATAATCTGGACGATTGTATTGCATACCAAAATGACCGTTCCCGCTTTGATGATATAGGATTTACCACGAGAAAGCATAGACAGGGTGGCTCTCTTTAAGCTTGGTATTTTATACTCCGGAATTTCCATAATAAAGTACGATTTTTTAAATTGGTTTCCAGTAATTGCATTTACAAGCAACGCCCCAAGGAGGATTAACACGATACCCACAAGGTACATCACAGGTCCTACCCATGTCGCTTCTGGGAAAAAGGCTCCCGCAAACAAAGCGATGACCGGCAACTTTGCCCCGCAAGGCATAAATGGCGCCAACATTGCTGTGGCACGACGCTCTCTGTCGTTGCGAATGGTACGGCATGACATAATGCCTGGTATGGCACATCCGGTACCAACCACCATCGGAATCACGGATTTACCTGAAAGCCCTACTTTCTTAAAAATCGGGTCCAGCACAACCGTGGCACGCGCCATGTAACCACAGTCTTCCAGCAAAGCAATCAGGAAATACATTACCATTACCAATGGAAGGAATCCAACTACAGCACCTACACCACCGATGATACCGTCCACCAGTAACGACTGCAAAAATGGATTGGCGCCCTTTACCATGCCAGCAACCCACTCCTGAAATGTCTCGATCCAGCCCACAAGCCAATTCGCAATGATGGTTCCCAATGTGGTCTGGGAAATCCAGAATACAAGGAACATTACTCCCGCAAAAATCGGAATACCAACAAATGGATTGGTAAGCACTGCATCCACCTGATCCTGCTTATTTTTCTGATTGGTAAACACACTACGCTTCTCAACCTCTTTGACAATGTCATTGACAAAGGCAAAACGCTTGCGGTCGTTCTCTTCTACTTCTGCTTTGTCCTGAAGATTTACATCCCCTTGTTCATATGGTGCTTTCTGTACGGAACCTCTTCGAGCGATTGCCTTTTCTACCACGTCCTTCAGACCATTTTCATTGGAAGAAACAGCTGCAGTCTTTACAACTGGACATCCTAATTTTTCCGACAAAAGTTCAATATCAATTTCTGTGTCTTTCTTGTCATTGACATCGCTCTTATTCAATGCAACTACCATCGGGATACCGAGTTCCATCAACTGCGTCGTAAAAAATAAACTACGGCTGAGGTTGGTAGCATCTACAATATTGATGATCACATCTGGCTTTTCATTTTTAATATATGTACTTGTGACACTCTCCTCGGATGTAAACGGCGACATGGAATATGCACCCGGCAAATCCACAGCAACCAATTCGTCACTTTCATCATAAAAGCTTTTCTTAATGGGGCTCTCTTTCTTATCTACAGTAACACCCGCCCAGTTACCAACTCGTTCGCTTCTTCCAGTCAGGGCGTTGAACATCGTCGTCTTGCCGCTGTTTGGATTTCCTGTTAATGCGACTCTCATCTTCAATCCTCCTAAAACTCTTCTTTGCCACTCTTTGTTAGTCTTGACTAACCGCTTGTAATAAAAAATAGTGACCTCGCATCACTATTTTTCTCATATTGAAATGGCTGCTGCTAAATTCTTATCCATATTATAGCGAGCATCTTTAATGGAAACGATGCATCCACTACGCTTCTGGGCAATCACCGTAATCGGCGCTCCACTATAGCATCCCAGAGAAAAGAGAAATGAATTTAACTCTTCGTCGCCGGTCCCGATATTTTTGATAACGTATTCTTCTCCAATATTAGCATCCACTAAACTCATATCCAATCTCCTCCGTTATATATAGTGATCCGTTACGTCAAACCATACGTACTCAGCACTAATTGTTGTTAGATATTGCTAACTCTATATTGAGAATAATACATTTTTTGGCGTTTGTCAACTGGTTTTTGAATTTTTTGGTAAGATTTAGGCGGTTTCGGTAGAGTTTTTCTTGATTTGCATTCTTCTATAACTCCTCAGTCTTATAAACGGTATATCCTTCATAAGAGTAACTTGCATCGATGCCTTTCATATACATCTCCCGACTCGCTATCTCATCTGTCAACTCTTCTCGCAGTATATGTTTGATCTCGATGTCCTTAATGGGACTTCGCTCCATCGCTAGTAGATAATCATTCTTATCTACCTTACTCCAATCCACGGCTTTTTTTAACTCTTTCTTCAACATCAAATCCAGCCATATACGCATACTTCGACCATTTCCTTCCCGAAATGGATGGGCAATGTTCATCTCGACATATTTTTCGATAATTTCATCAAAAGAAGACTGTGGCATCGCTTCGATATTATCAAGTGCCGGTTTCAAATACATCACAGGAGCAAACCGAAAATTCCCTTTTGCTAAGTTTACATCTCGCACCACGCCGGCAAACTCGTATATTTCGCTAAATAGATAACAATGAATTTCTGCCAAAGCTTGTAAGGAACCTGCTTCTAACTTATCCAGATATCCACTTTCAAACAACTCCAACGCTTTTTTCTTACTACGTCTTTCTTCTTCCCTAGCAAGTTCTACCGAATCCGTAATTCCCAGCTTGTTACTCAGTATCATAACATATCTCCTTTCATATCCCTCACTCCATTATACTACACCCACCCCAAAATTCCAACCTTGCAATTTCCCCATCAAAAAAGCATTTCAAGCAGACTTCTCCACTCAAAATGCTTTTCTCTCTTTTATTCCTCCAGCAACGTCACCGTCTGCAAATCATAGGACAACGCCATGCCTTCCTGCGTATTAATGCAGTAGAACTTCTTCAAAATACGCTCCGCAATTTCCTTCGCGTTCTCCGTTTCCACGTTTTTCAGCACCACCACATACTGACTGGTGCTATACTTTGTGATGTCATCCGCCTGACGCAGGGAATCCATCAGCGCCGTGTTGAGCATTGACATCGCCTTTTCCAACGTAACCGCATCTGCTTTTCGCTCCTCGATGGTAAACAAAATCATCTGTGCCTGTTCCTCAGAAGTCAGCATTCGCGCCACATATCGGCGAATATCATCCAAGTCCGCAGACGTGGAGCGATTGATCACCTCCGCCTGACTGTCGTAATACACATGATAACCATTCTTTCCGCTACTTAGCACGTGATACAAGGCACGGTCCGCGCGATTCAAAAGCTCCTCAAATGTCTTTCGTCGTCCTTCCACCAATGAAATACCAATGGATACAGAAGAATATTCCCCACCGCCTTTTTCTTCCATCTTCGAAAGCACCGTAGCAAAAATCCGTTTTGCTTGGTTCATTGCTTCTTTTTGCGTCTCGAGATTTGGGTAAAAGATTGCAAACTGATCGCCTTTGATACGACTAAGCAAATCTCCTTCCCCTACATTTTCCTTCAACACATCAGCAATCTCTTTTAGCAGAGCATCCCCTACAATGTGACCTTTTTCCATATTAATGGCCTTCAGATGATCCAACTGCACCAAATAAAATGCGCCACTCTTCTTCGTCTGAAGCACCTGATTTACCTGCTTCTCAATGCTAATTTGATTGAATAATCCTGTCAACTGATCTGTCTCCAGAATACTGTGAATCTCCTTCAAGTATCCCGCTTCATCCTTCGCTGCTTCATGGTTTTCAGCTGCCTTAACCACCAGATCCTCTTCCAGCGAAAATCCTTCCCGCAGCATCTCCACGAAAATCCGGCAAAACTCAGGGTCAAACTGCGTTCCACTTCCCGTTTCAAATTCCTGGATAACTTTTTCCTCCGTCAACTTTGGACGGTAGATACGAGAAGATGTCATAGCATCATAGGCATCTGCTATTCCCACAATTCGCGCAGTGATAGGAATTTCCTCTCCCTTCAATCCGCACGGATAACCACTTCCATCATATCTTTCATGATGATACAACGCACCTTCATTCACATGAGCGATGGTTTTAATATCTTTCAAAATCGCATTTCCCATTACTGGATGCTTCTTTATAATTGCAAACTCACTATCTGTTAGACGTGACGGCTTATTTAAAATATTGTCCGGCACACCGATTTTACCGATGTCGTGCAACAACGCCACATAGTGAAGATTCTGACATTCCTCTTCACTCCATCCGAGACGCTTCGCCAATGCCACCGAACATTTCGCCACCCGAGACGAATGTCCACTGGTGTATTTGTCCTTTTCGTCAATGGTTCGCGCAATTGCCATGATGGACTGAATCGTTACCAGCTCCACCTCTCTCGTCTTTTCCTCCAGACGAGTTTCCAAATCGTAGCGTAGCTCATTCAGCTCAATGATTCGGCTAATGCGACGTTTCATTACTTTTGGCACAAATGGCTTCGCAATAAAATCATCCGCCCCAAGAGCCAGACAATCCGACTCCGTTTCCGGTGTAGAATCCGCCGTCAAAAAGATAATCGGAATCTTTGCCCAAAGTGGATTTTGCTTCACTCTCCGCAACGTCTCTTTCCCATCCATCTCCGGCATATTGATATCCAACAAAATCAAGTCAGTAGTTCGTTTTTCCAAAAATTGCAACGCCTGAAAGCCTGATATTACCGGCGTCACCTGATAATCCTCAGACAGCTCCTGCTTCGCTATCGCCAAGTTTGTCTTGCTGTCATCCACCACTAAAATATGTTTCATAAGCATTCACACTCTTTTCTATCGTATCTCTCGAATCATTCGGGACGCCTGCTCCTTTGCCTCCTCATACATGAAGTCATCAATAAGCCCCTTCATATTGATCAACTTATTGAAATGTCCTTCCGGCAATTGCATCTGCGTCAACTCATCGATGATGCATAATCCTTCTTCTGCTTCAAATTCATCAATTCGTTGCATGATATTTTCCAACTTTTTAATGTATGCATCCTTCTCAATCACTGGTGCTTCTTCCTTCGGCATCTCTACCACTTCTTCCACGGATACATATGGTGCGATAGCATCCAGTAACGCTCTGTACTCTCCCAGCAACGCTTCTGCGTCGGATTCAATGAATTCGTAGCGTCCTTCCTTTCCTGCCATCTCGTGGGCTTTGGCATGTTCCGACAACGGATACGCTGCCACACTGGCACACACACCTTTTAGCGCATGAGCCTCAATCGTATAATTGGTATAATCCTTCTTAATCAAAAGCTCGTAAAAACGTTCTACTTTCTTCTGCCCATCTTCATAAATCACCTGCAAGATGTTCATGTAAGCATTTCGATCTCCACCAAAAAGTGCAATTCCTTTCTCCACATCCACACCTTGGATGGTCATCTTTCCTGCATCATGGGAAATGCTTTCTTCCCTTTCCCTTTCACTTTCCTCTTCTGGAAGAGTCTTTAACTGCTTCTCTTGCGGAATCCACTTATGTAATATCGACGCCAATCGCTTCAATTCAATCGGCTTCGCAAGGAAATCATCCAACCCTGACTCTAAGAACATCTCCTCCACGCCCTTGATGGCATTGGCCGTCAGTGCAACAATTGGTACTTTCTGGACATATTCCGTACCCAGATTACGAATTCGTTGAGTCGTTTCCACACCGTCAAGATGCGGCATCATATGGTCCATAAATATTATATCGTACATTTCTCCAGATTTTATATAGTCAATTGCTTCAAAACCACTAGAAGCTAATGTAATATCTGCCTTGTACGGCGCCATAAGCCCTCGCGCCACATTCAGGTTAACGAAGTTATCATCCACAATAAGAATCTTCGCATCCGGACAGTAGAACTTATTGGTTTTGTGCTTCGTTCCTCCCTGCGTTCCCAGATTCGCAGTACCATTAAACACCGCAATCAGCGAAAATACCGTCATCGGCTTGTGGATAAACTGCATCGACTCAAAATTCGGTTCATCCACAAATTCATTTACATCCGCCATAGCTACAATATGTATGCGTTGTTCCTTAAGCTCCTTCACCACTGTGCGGACATAATCCATACACGTCCGATAATCAAAGAGAAGGTAACATTTCTTTTCTGGAATCTCCCGAAGTTCCGTCAATTCCTCAATGGTATCCAGCATCGTGTACCCAATGTCAAAACGCTGCAACAACTTCTCCATGCTACCACGATAATCCTCATTATCTTCATATATAAATAAATGATATTTTTCCACCTGATCGATGGAAGCAATCGGCATCTCGCTGACAATGTTCTGCAAGATCGTCAGTGTAAATGTTGTTCCTTTTCCGTACACACTATCAACTTGAATATCTCCCCGCATCATATGTGCCAAGCGATTAGAAATCGCAAGCCCAAGTCCCGTTCCCTGGATGCTTCGATTTTTCTTCGTGTCCACCTGCGTAAATTCTTCAAAGAGCTTGTCCAGATTTTCTTTCTTAATTCCAATACCAGTATCCGATACGGTAAAGGTAAGCTTCGCCGTATCTTCCTCCACTTTCTGATAGGAAATCTTTAACTCAATTTTTCCCCTCTGGGTAAACTTCACTGCATTTCCAAGAAGGTTAATGAGAATCTGGCGAATTCGCACTTCGTCTCCCTGCATCAGCTCCGGAATGTCTGGCGCCACGTCGATGACGAACACCACATCTTTACTGGAAATACGGGCATTGATCAGATTCTGCACATCGTTGATGGTGGACGTAATATTATAATTGTCCTCAATCAATTCCATCTTCCCGGCGTCAATTTTTGAAAAATCCAAAATGTCATTGATGATATCCAAAAGATTATTTGCGGATGTGCGAATAGTGTTCACATACTCCGTACTCAATGGTGGCAACTCTGTTCTTGACAAAAGCTCCGCCATACCACACACCGCGTTCATCGGTGTACGGATTTCATGGGACATATTCGCAAGGAAGTCTGATTTCGCCTGGGCCGCAACCTCCGCCTCATCCTTCTTGATTTCCACAACCTTAAGCAAATACTCCACATTTTGTGTCTTTTGCTTCGCAATCTGCATCTGCTGCTTATTCCACCGAAGCAATACAACGATTACCATTACACCAAGGCTGTAGGTAATGGATTTGATCAAAAGTTCGGATCCACCATGGGTTTCATTGAACAGCAATTCTGGGTAGCCTAAATAACATACAAAGTATAAAACCACCACATATATATTTTCAAAGGTTATTAATCGAAAATCCTGATACAAGGCGCCCAAGCATATAACTGCCAAAAGGGTTCCTTGAATCTCTCCGATATTTTCATTGTACACGCCGTACAACGTGGATAACACCAGTAATCCTGTCGTCGCCATAACAGACTGTATTGTCACAGGAAACCTCTGGCTAAAGGTAGGATAGATCATGACAACAAACATCACTCCACAAAACACACTTATGTACATCGGTGCACGACCAATCAATCCGGCTGCAATAAAATAAAGACAGAAAAAAGCAAGCACATAATATACGATCCGTCCCATCTTCTTTTTTCCATTGATTATCTCTTCCTCTGCCGCCTTGTTTACAAGGTTACTCATATCGGCATCCCTCCATCCTTTTTCGTAACTTTTCCATACTTTAATTATACTTTGATTAGGAGAAAATGGCAATGTTTTTCGGATGCTTTATTGACGAACTCCGTCCGGGTTATTATAATAGAAGTAACTATTTGGGACTATGCGAAAGAGGGATTGCCTATGCGACACATATTTATCATTAATCCGGAAGCCGGAAAAAAAGACCAAAGTGAACGAATTCGCCGCGAGATTCTTGCCGCCTGTGACGAGTACGACATTCAGCCATTGATTTTCGTGTCTGAATACGCTGGCTACGAACGTGAAATGGCCAATAAAATGTGCTCCCTGTTCTCCAATGAAGACATTCGACTGTATTGTTGCGGAGGCTCTGGCACTCTATCACAAATCGTCTCCGGCATTGACAATTTTCAGCATGTGGAGGTTGCTCACTATCCATGTGGTAAGAACAACGATTTTATCAAATGCTATGGCACAAGGCAGTTTAAAAAATTTGCTTCTATTAAAAATCTAATCTGCGGTCAGTCCGAGCCCCTCGATCTAATGGCCGTCGGTGGTTCCTACCTGCTAAATTTCGCTGGATTTGGCACGCAGAACATGTTTTTTAAGGCAACCGAAGAATACGAGATCGAAATCGACGGAAGAAATTACAGTGGAGATTATGCCTTTCTTGCCTGCTTCAATGGTTCCCATATATTCGGAAAATACGAACCATTTCCGGAAAGCAAGCCGAATGACGGCGTCATGAACATAATCTTAGCCAAAGAAATGTCACTGATCGGGCAACTACGATTCTACCAGAAGTTTATCCGTAATCACTTGGAACGTCTGGATTCTGAGTTTTACATTTTGGAAGCAAAAAAGCTTTCCATCACCCAAAAAGATCGAAAGGCTCCGATTACTTTCTATGGGGATAGTGATTGGATCACGTCAGAAAATATGACCACAACCATTGAACTCAAACGACGCTGCTTGAACTTTGTAGTGCCGGATGGAGTTCCGAGCTTATAAAAATGACCACCGGCTCGCTCAGTCGGTGGTCTGTTTGTTTTATTTGATTGCTTTGTCTTCCCTAATCTACCAATTCCAGCTTCTCCATCAGCTCTTGCAATTTTGCCGCGGACTCCTTGTAGCTTTTCACATCTACACCAAGCTCTTCCTTTGCGCCTTCTGTAGTCACGGTATAAGTAATAGCTGTGGCTACTCCTTCTGCTTTATACTCCCATGAAATCTCTCCTGCATTGTCAATCATCGCAAGCATGACATAGGCGTATTTCTTCATTTTTTCCTGTGCCTTTTCCACATCACCCTTCACCGGATTTTTCAGTAAAAGCTTCCATCCGTAAGGTTCCTGTGCCGTCTGTAACTCCGATGTAAAATTACCGAAAGAGTCGTAGACTCCGATTTTACTGGCGAGACAATCATTTTGGCTGGCATCCCCGATGTACGCATGTTTTTCCTGATACACACCTGCCACATACTCATCAATTTCCACACCATCCTGCCACAGGATATCACCATTAATCTCTACGCACTGAAATGGCTCGTCAAACTTGCTTTCCAACTGGATTTCCTTGGTCTGTTTTTTGTTCAAAATGGTTTCCGGCGCACAATATATCCCCGCATAAACAACATCATCTTCCATATATATATTGCGCTCTTTAACCACGAACCCCTCTGGCGCTGTTCCTGTAATCTGCACCTTATTTCCTGTCACTTCCACATGATAGTCAATGTTTGTCAATACATATTCGCCACCATAGATCTCTATAAAAAATCGAATGGCGAACACCAGACCAACCACCGCCAATGCCACCACGCCACTGATGATCACACGGTTTCTTTTCTTTACCTTTTTTAGAAAGTCAATCTCTCTTTTTTGCTCTTCCTGCTCTACCACCCGCTCCTCCGGTGCCTGCATGTCCGCCAGCACCGACGCACACTCTCTACATTCCCTGACGTGCTCTTCAATGGCTTCGTTACTAACTTTGCTTGAAACTCCATCCACATAGGATGGCATAAGATCCTGAATAATCTCACATGGAATCTGTTTACTCATACTCTCTGCACTCCTTTCGCAACTGCTCCTTGGCACGGTAAAATGTCACTCTCGCCCAGTTTTCCGTCTTCCCCATCACTTCCCCGATTTCTCGAAACGAAAGATTTCCAAATAGCCGAAGGTGTAGGATTTCCCTCCCTGGCTCCGGAATCTGATGCATTTTCTTCATCAAATCCACCCGAGTAATGGAGGCGGTCACTTCTGACTCTGCACTTTTCACCGTGGCACTGGCTTCCGTCAATTGTTCCGTCAATGGATTTTTCCGCAAATAGTTCAACCACTGATTTTTCGCAATGGCACACAGCCATGTAGTAACCTTGCAGCTTCCATCAAACCGATTTATCCCTTTCAGTGCCTGAAAAAATGTCTCCTGGGTCAGTTCCTCCGCCAAGTCTGCTTGTTTTGTCAGGGAAAGCAGATATCGATATACCATTTGTGAATGCTCTCGATAGATTTCATCCATTGTTTGCATAACTGCTCTCCTTTCTTTGCTTCTGTTTATTAATACAGAAAAGGCGTGTTTCGTTACAAAGTTTTTAAATTTTTTTCGTTCTATGGATGACATCGCCCACAAGGCTCATACCCCTGCTGGATCAAATCCTCACGTTTTCCCTTGAAATTCTCTCGATTTTCTGCCTGGGTTTCGCTGACACTTTCGCAGGCTGGTTTATGAAATTTTCTTGTATTGGTGTTAAGGACGTAGTTTGTGCTGGTTTTCTCGGATGCTGCTGTATCGGTATCCTGCCGGCTTTCTCCCGTGGCGTAATCAATCTTAATACCCGGCTGCACATTGTAAGCATACACATTGAAGCACACGCCTTCTCCTTTATCCTCCACCGAATACGCTTCCATCTGCACGCCCTTCGCCACCAGATCGTCGCCATCATAAATCGGTGTCACCCGATACAATACATGATTTCCTGTACTTTTCACATACTCCGCGATTTCATTTTCAAAGGGAAGCATCCCCTCCGTATTCATGTATCTCGTGCCCGTAATGAGATTTTTACGATTGGCATTTTCCCCGGAAAGCTGAAAACCAATGAGATGACAACGATTGTACAAATATTTCCCTTCCACGTTGTCATACTTCGCGGTTTGCCACCCGGAAGGCTTCACCATACCGATGCTTTCTCGCTCTTCTGTGGGCATAAGTTCCTGCCCGATGTTGGCAAATGCCACCTGGCAACGCCCCAGAGAATCCAGCTTGCTGTATTTTTCAAAGGCTTTTTTCTTCTTTTTTTCCTTTTCCGTAAATTCAGGTTGGTTGTCATTTAGAGTTTTGTATGGGGTTCCTGTATAGTCATCGCCCCCTATTTTCGTTTCCTCTGATTCTTCCGTCTGCGACTGCTCTGTCCGCAATGTCTCTGCCAGCTGCTGCATGGATTCTCCACTACATGCTGTGAGGGTAAGAGCAAGGGTAAGAAGTAGGGTAAGTAATCTATTTTTCTTCATGTTTTGTCTCACTTTCTTGGTTGGGTTTTTGATCGTGCGCAAAGTAAATTGTCACACAAAATTATTTTATCGCAAGGCGTGAAGAAACGCAACGAAGAATCGGGAGGTTGAATCCCTTTTGATCGGAATACGATTTTTTTCAGGCAAAAACGATCGTTGTTTTTGGCTTCTTACTGTGCTATGATGGGGGTACTCCAAAATAACTTGACAAATTATTATAGAATAGTATACTAAAGGAAAGGTGATTCATTGGGAGAAATAAACGCTAAAGTAAACAATTATCTAGCTAACAGGGAGCGCTTTGCTGATGCAATTAACGTGGGACTATTCCATGGGAAGCAATTTGTATGTGCCAATGACCTTCACGAATTGGATACAAAAAGTTGGAATAAAAATGCCAAAGAGTATATACGAGATCAGTTAAAATGCTGGCGTTTTGGTGAAACGAAAGTGATTCTTGGCATCGAAGCCGAGCAAAACATCCAGTATTCCATGCCAGCACGGATGATGAATTATGATGCGCTGACCCTACACCAAGAAATACAGGAAATAAAGGCGCAGCACAGGAAAAAGAAGGATTTACCAAAAAGGGAGTATGTGTCTGGGTTTTCTTACAAGGACACATTGTGTCCTGTTCTATCCATGGTTTTATATCTCGGCAAAGAACATTGGGACGCTCCGTGTCACTTGTCGCAGTTATTGGATTTTGACCAGCTTCCAGATGAAATTCGGAATGAGGTTGAAGGAAACTGCAACGATTATCAGATTCATGTTTTGGACGTCAATACTTTGGAAAGTAGTGATATGTTTCAAAGTGACTTGCGGGAAGTCATAGGCTTCCTCATACACCAAAAGGACAAAACTCAACTGTATTCATACATACGAAATAACGAGAATTTTCACCATCTGAAGGAAGATGCATATGATGTCATCGTAGCATTGGGAAATATAAAAGGACTGGATATCCGAATGGAACGATATGAACAGAAAGGGGAGATCGATATGTGTCAAGCAATTGAGGAATTGATGCAGGATAACTGGAATGAGGGGCATGCGGCTGGGCTAAGCGAGGATCGCGAACGAATTGCCCGTCTAATCCAAAAACTATCGGAGGACAACCGCCTAAACATTCTTGAACAGGTAGTACAAGATTGCAACATCTTGGAAGAATTAATGAGAGAATACTCTATCTCCTAATTTCGAAAGGAACAATACGAACAGAAAGGTGAGATCAATATATGTCAAGCAATTGAGGAATTGATGCAGGAGTGCGAGATTTCATCATGATATACTAGCACTTATTAAAAATGCCGTAGAACCAGTTTAAGCACCCAATTCCACAGCATTTCTCGAATCACACACAAACTTACTACACTGGACTATTATTATTTGCCCCATTCGAATCTCCAATCACATTAACATCATAGTCCACCATTAAGTCTACCAGAAGTGGACATTCACTAACATCCAACGTAGTAAATTGATTTGCAGAACAATAGAAGTATTGTAGCTTACTACAACCACTAACATTTAATGACGTTAAACTATTATCGTGACAAAGCAACATCCACAATTTGTCGCAATTACTCATATCCAATGAGGTTAATGAAGGATTATTTGCGCATGTTACCCGACTCAAATAAGGAAAATCAGAAAAAGCAAGACTTCCACTTAGATTTTTCCCATCCCATGTAATCTCCGTCAAACGTCCTTCTTCGTTCCATGTGTACTCTTGTGTATTATCCAAATCTTCACTAATCGTCGCTCCCAATTCTTTCTGGGTAACGATAATGTTTTGTAGCTCTGCAACATCTTCTTCATTCTTCACCACTGACACAGGTGTTGTGGTCGGTATCTGCGTTGGCACAGCACTGGCTGTTGGTGCTGGAGTTATGCTAGCTGCTTGCGTTGGTGCTGGACATGACACATCCATAGGTGGTACTGTTGGGGTTATTACTGGTGTTTTGTTTTCCTCTTCCTTCACCGTCACTTTACATTTTAGCTTTTTCTTTCCAACCCTTGCTGTGATTGTTGCTTTACCCGCTTTCTTTGCCTTCACTATACCTTTCCCAGTAACCGTGGCTACCTTCTTTTTGTTGGAAGACCATTTTACTTTTGCCTTACTGTTCTTGACTTTTATCTTTGCCGTTTTCCCAACAATAATGGTTAGTTTCTTTTTGGATAACTTGGGTTTTGCTGCTGCCTGCATACTTGGGTCGCCGTTGTCTGACAACCCAAAAATCAGTGCAAAAACCATTAAACCTGCAATTCTTCTTTTCATGATAAATCCTCCTTTGACTTTCTAACTCATATTTTCTATTTCACCTTGTACGACTTCACTAAAGACTTATAGCCCTTTTTCGTAACCTTAATTCTAATCTTTGTTTTCTTTTTCAGCTTTGAAGACAATTTTAAGGTGAATTTCTTTCCCTTTACCTTTGCCTTCTTGTATGACTTCTTGTCAACTTTAATCTTTACTGTAGCCTTCTTGACAGACACTTTTCCAGAGATTTTCTTAGTATTTTTCTTACATTTTACTTTTGATAGTTTCAATGCTTTGCTTTTTTCTGTACTTGTATCCGTTGGCGAAGGTGTAGGTGCGTTGATGCTTGGTGTAGGAGTCTCTGGTGTAGCGGTTCGACTTGGTGCCGTTGTCGGTTTCACAGTGACTACTGGTTTTGCACTGGCAACCGGTCTTACCACCATTGGTTTCTCACTAGCAGTCGGCGTTTGGCTGGCAACCGGACGTGGCGTCACCATTGGCGTGGGAGATGGAGTTGGCATTGGCGTAGACTCCGCATCACTATAGGTACTCATTCGTACTATTATTTCCTCACCTGATTCCGCGTTGTCCTTCATCAGCAATACATACTTCTGACCTTTTTCCACAGACACTACAACGCCAAAGTCCTTTTCATTGGTGCTTTCTCCCCATGAATAGTCTTCGTTTCCTGCTATCTCCTCCTCGCCCTTTACGACAGTAATCTGAGGGTCTGCCGCTTCTGAACAAGAATAAATCATCAACTGCTCCGTTTCCTCGGCTGTAAATTCATAAGAAATATCATTTGTGAAAGTACACTCTTCTCCTTTCGTAATGATGTCTGACTCCACACTTTGGAACGACACATTTACCGTTTCCGTTCTGCTGGTATCATCACCAATCAGATACATCAATGCATCGTACTCCACCCCAGCTTCCAGATAGCACTTTCCTTCATTTATGATGATGAGATTTCCATTGGCATCGTACAAATCAATCTGCACGACACATTCTGAATTTTCCATCAATTCGTTAAACAATGCACTTAGCTCATACCAACCGCTTTTTTCCACAGAAATTTTTCTGTAAGTTGTCTGATCTGTGGACACATCCAGCGATGTAGTATCTTGCGCAAGTTCGCTAATCTCAAGGCTTTCTTCTTGCGCCATGGAAAAACGATAGGTACCCGAATACGTATCCTTGTACTCATGAGAAGCACATGTCAACAGCACATAGTATGTCTCTTCTCCCAACAATTCTACCTCATAATCCATCTCTGTCTTGTACACAACCGTCTCATTTTCTGCATCCCAATCGCAGGTAGAAAACAATGCATATTCATTCAGTTCGCCGTCCATGACCATTACATTTACATATGTGTCATTGTCCTCTGCAATCTCTTCAAGATGAATGGTATACTTGCTGTCTGATTCACCCTCAAACTTGTACAAAACATTGACATCGTATTGCTCATTTTCCGCATTCATGGCATACTCAATGGTCGTATCTGTTCCCAATTCATAAGCAGTTGATAGGGAATCATCAAAATCCTGTACGGACGTTGCCTTCACTACCTTTGCTGATGGTTTCACTACCAAATATGTACCGCTGGACACAAGGAATGCCAGCGCAACTACCCATGCAATTATTTTCTTTCTCATAACATCAGTCCTCCCATAAACTCTTGTCAAATGCTAATACTCGTTCCGTGACGATACTTGGTCCTCTACCATAACTTCCATTGTAATGGTTTGCGCCAGATTCAAACACACAATAAAGGGTATTATCCTCTATCAACATTTCCTCACCCATGTCTGGAACCAACACTTTTTTCGCTACTTTATAGGAGCTTCCGATGTTCGCAGTGTCAACTTTTTTCGCTCGGATAATGTGCTTGGAAGCACCTTGTCGTCCACTGGACACAGAGATATAGAGGTCACTTCCGTCAAACTCGATTCCATTGATGTATTTGGCGGCAGATGCACTCATACCGGAAATAGAAGCCGTCGTAATGGTGTCACATTTATACGTTGTCAATACTGGATTATCCGTACTTCTTTCTGTCACCATATAGCCACATATCTGACCATTTCCACCATTTGTTCCTACCCATAATTTTCCGTCATGATAGGTAAGACAGGATGGAACATTTTTAATCTGAAACGAAGTTCCCAACTCCGATTCGCGAATCATCGCCGAATATGGTCCAGAAAAACTTGTCTCAGCAATTTTGCTTTCGATTACATCTTTCTTGATATAATATACTTCTTTCGCACCATCCTTGGTGTTCGTCAGCCATACATTATCGCCATCAAAGGCAATGCCTCCATTATGATACTTGTTTGGCAAAACAAGCGTTGTCACATATTCAAAACTGCTTCCATCTAACACATAAATAACGGAATTGTAATCCGCTTTCCATATCTGTTTTTTCTTCGCGTCCACTCCCTTATAAGACTCCTGATATGCACTAATCAGTATGTAATCTTCCATTCTACATATTCCCTGTGGAACATAAGTGTCGTTGTTCACATACTGTGTTGTATCGCCGGAATCAACAATCGTATTCGTCGTTGCCAATCCCGGTATCGGAAATGATGTTCCATTTAATGCTTTGTCTGCATTTAGAATTTGGTAAAATGGAGAATTCCATATGTAGTAATAGTTTATCTTATTTTGGTAGGTAATAAGGGATGGGATGCGTGGGCAGATGAAGGAGGTAGGGAGACCGTATATTTCGTATCCATCATTTACGCGTGTGTAGGTCATCGCTGACTCCAATGATTCTGAAATTTGCGTCACAGTATTTCCATCACTATCAATCCAGTGATAACCTGAAACAGTAGGTAAATAAATTATTGTTCCATACTCAAGAGTCCATGCCCCTACTTTTATACTCGTTAAGCCGAAGCAGTCGCTAAACATCCAATCCATATCTGTAACCTGTGATGTGTCAAATCCACTCACATCCAGACTCGTTAAACCTGAACAACCACTAAACATACAATACATATTTGTAACTTTCGATGTATTGAATCCACTTACATCCAAACTTATTAGGCTTTCACACCCCTCAAACATAGCATACATATCTGTAACCTGTGATGTGTCAAATCCACTCACATCTAGACTCGTTAAACCTGAACAACCACTAAACATACAATACATGTTTGTAACTTTCGATGTATTGAATCCACTTACATCCAGACTTGTTATTTTGCTACCGTGACTAAAATAAAACATACAATTCATATCTGTTACTTGAGACGTGTTGAATTTGCTTACATTCAAGCTACTCAAATTTTTACAATGGCTAAACATTCCACTCATATTTACAACGTGAGATGTATCAAATTGACTTACATCCAACTTTGTCAAATTAATACAATCAGAAAACATACAATCCATCATTGTGACCTGCGATGTATTGAATCCACCTATATCCAAATTTATCAACTGTTTACACTGATAAAACATATGACTCATATTTCTAACCAGCGATGTATTAAATTCACTTACATCCACATCTACTAAATTACTACACTCGCAGAACATATAACTCATATCCATAACTTGAGACGTGTCAAATCTATTTACATTTATTCTAGTCAGGCGAGTACACTCATCAAACATATAAGCTGTACTCGTTATCCCTGTCACATCTACCTCCGCTGTTTTAATATACTCTGCATAATCTGTCCATGCTGGACCATATCCATGATAATAACATGGTTCATAATCCCCCTCCCCACTTATCTTCAAATGTCCATCCGAATCGATGCTCCACTCCAAATCACCATCTGTACCACTGTACTCGATGGTAGCCGCCTGGGCTCCTTGCCATGGCATCATCGCAAGTGCCACAAAGAAAAAAATCATTGCTGCTATCCGTTTCATAACATTCCTCCGTTTCTGCTCGTAAAAACATTTACAATAGTGGCAAGAGACCACCCATATCCTATCAGATTGTCCCTTGCCACATTCTAAGTCCTTTTAAACTACTTCACTTTACATTTCTTCACCTTACTCCAGCTTCCATACACCTTTCCACCAGTGTCTTTCTTGTATGCACGCACGCGAACATAGTATGTTTTCTTGGACTTCAAACCTTTCAACGTCTGATTCGATTTCCAACTAGCTACTTTTACTGTCTTTTTCTTCTTTGTGAATTTTTTGTTCTGCGCATACTGAATCTGATAGCCATCCGCTTCGACAGACCATTTCCATGTTACTTTCAACTTCTTTTTTCCAGATTTCACTACTTTATTTATCGTAACTTTTGTTGGCTTATAAGTAGTTACAGAAGAATTTGTATTGCTCGTTTTGTTTTCTGGGGAAACAGTTGCCTCTGCTTGCGTATCCTTTTTATCAGTTGGAGTATTCGTTGCATTTGGAGACGCTACAGGCATCGGAGTGCTGGTTGGTGCTGGTGTTTCCTCCCCATTTTCACTAGGATCACTCACCGCTTTGCTCACCACTGCCAAACTAGTCACTTGCGTTCCATCCTCTGCGGTTGCTGCAATAAGTGCTGTTCCACTTTTTTTGGCTGTAACAATTCCATCCTCAACGGTAGCCACTTCTTCATTGCTACTTTCCCAACTACACTGCACATCCGCATCATCATAGTACACATATAAATAGTCTACGTCATTCTCGTATAAGAACAGATACGGCGCAGACATTTGCATTTTACTGTCCGCATATTCGCCGATGCCCTTTACCTGACATTCCGCGATACATGAACCAGAACTAGCATATGCGCGCAATATCGTAATACCTTTTTTCTTGATCGTAACTTCACCATCTTCTGATACAGAAGCGATACTTTCATCGTCCGTGTACCAATCTACTTCCTGCTCCGTAGCATCTTCCGGATAAACCGTTGCATTTACTTGGATTTTTTCGTCTTGCACTCCAATTATTGATGTTTTATCCAATTGGATTTCTTCAACATCAATATCCGTTGTTGTTACTTCTATATCGCAATAATCCGCATACTTGTTATCTGCTGTACTTATAAATATCTGTGTTTTTCCCACATTATTTGCATATACTGTTCCATCCTCGTTCACCGTCGCAATTTTATCATTTAAACTATAGAATTTTACTTCGATATCAGGATCCTCATGACTCAGAAAATATGTTATCTGTGAATTTTCTCCACGATTCATTTCATATTTTTCTTTCTTTACTACTAAAGCACCTTCGTCATCTTCTCCTGATGCAACGAGGAACGATACACTTACAACATCACTTGTATTTTTATTTGGCTCTGAAGCAATAAATTGCAAGTATGTATTCTTGTCGATTGTGATGCTACCTTCATAGCGCTGACTTGCCTTCGTTGGAATCGTGCCATCCATTGTGTAATATATTTCTGCACCGTTGGAAGCAGAAAGATGTATCTCTTGACTTTTGGTAAATACACCCGACTCTGTATCACAGGATGGAGTTGCTGCCGTTTCAATGTATTTGTATATTGGATAAATATCCAAACTTTCCTTTACATTGTTAAATCCGTAACTGCTCCAGCCTTCAAAAACCATATTTTCTATCTCAACCGTTTCCGGTACCAGCGCGTCTTTTCCGTATTCTACTTTTTGTGTACTTATCTTCTCGCCTGCATAATCATAAAAAACAATATCATAGGATTTAATTTTATAATTTGCCATTAAAACCGTATTTTCTGTTACCGTGTCGCACTTTTCACCATCCGTAGTCGTCCACTCAACAAATTCATATCCTTCAATTTCCGTTACATCCGGATATGTAACTGGATCACCATAGTCGAATACTTCTGTGATAACCTCTTCCGTTTCCCAATTCACAAATGCGACACTATATTTGTTCTTTACATATTGTGCCGTTATTTCCATATCATCGCGGATATTGGTAACTCCAAAATCCCAACCAACAAACGTATAATTTTCCTCCTCCGGAACTTTTGGAGCAGTTGCACTATGTCCTTCTGTTACCTTCTGTGTGTCAATAATATTTCCATTAACATCTTTGAAAACAACAGTATAAACTGGTTTTGGTGCTTCTATGGTTTCTAGATAAAATGGCTCACTTCCTCCTTCGATTGCCATCATCACTTTGTAATCTCCAGTCTTTTCACTGATTTCCTGACGACAAATAAAGCTATGTGCAAACGAACCATCTTCTTTGATTTCAACCTTTCCTACGTACTCGTTGTTCGAATCCGAAGGTTCATCCCCTTTATATACTTGGATGAGCGCTTCCTTTCCTGCAAGAGATGAATCCACCTTACCGGAAACAGAATATTCTTTTCCATCGTTGTTTTCCAAGTCCTCCATCTTCGCACGATAACGATATGCCGTTCTTGTTTCTATCTCCTTTGACGAATTTGCTGTAACTTCATTGGTTAACCACTCTGACCAAGTATCCCACCTTGTCCACTTATATGTATAACCTTTCGACCCATCTCTATAAGAATATTCTTTATGAGTTGTTGCTGGTACATTGGTGGAACTCTTCAAGAACCAAACTTCAGAATTGAAATTCACTCCATATCCATTGTTGTTATTATTTAATCGATACATCGTTTGTCCATTATATGTTCCATACACATACATTCTTGGCTGACTATCGTTACTACACTGAGTATATTCATAATATATCATTCCACCCTCATTATAATACGAGAATGCAAGTTTGTTTGGATCTTTCCAATAATAATACGTGTTTCTTGTATATCCGTTATTATCAGAAACACTTCTAGACTGTACTTCCCTCTTGGTTGTTGTTGTCTCGATTGCGCTGTACGCAGTTCTTGACCAACTACTCCATGCACCGAAACTCCACGAGGTATCAAATATAGTATCTGCCAAATCCCAACCTTCGTTCACCGGAGTTCTTGTCGTTGCAGATAAAAGATTTCTGTAACGATATTCTGTTCGTTCTTCAACTTCTACCTCCTCACCCGGATTCATCTCTGACCAGTCGCTCCACTCACGTTCGATTTCATACGAAACGGTCTGAGAATATGGAATACCAGATGCAAATCGGTCTACGATATACAAACTTACATTTGTTGCCACACCATCATATGGGATATACATCTCCTGATTTTCTCTGTATTCCCCTGCTGCCAGGGAAAATGCTCCCGATTCCGTGGAGTTGATTAATTTTCCTTTCGATGTTCTCAAAGAAAAGATTCCTCGACATCTAGTCCTTTTATCCGGATTATTCTTTATATTGTAGTTTACAATATATCCATCCTCATTATACTCACAGCTGTTAATTTCTACTAATACTGGCAAATCCTCATTTGCCCATACATAACAAGCTTTTACTTTTACATTGCCTTGTACATTTTTGTAATCTTCATTATCCCATCCTGCAAAGACATAACCTGACTCTGCCGCAGGTGGTTCTGGTGCCGTAGCATCATCCTCGTATAATACCGATTGCGTATCTATGATATTGTCATCTTTATCATAAAAAACTACTTTGTATGTATTTCTTTTGAACTGGGCAACAATCGTACGGTCGGATGTGACATTGCTATATTCACCCTTCCAACCAGTAAATGTATGCCCTTTTCGACTAATTCCATTCGGTGCGGTAGCGGAATATCCATAACGAACTGTCTGCTCGCAAAGCAAATTCTCATTTTCATCTTTATCGTATTCGACAAACCGTACCGTACTTGGAGCATGTGCCACAATTGTCTTATTTAACGTTGACGTTTCACTATTCTCGCTTCCTTTTGCAAATCCTGTAATTTTGTATTCACCAACATTTGGTAATGTAAACGCAAGAGAAGTTGCACTTGCAGAAGCAGTTGTTAATGTTTTGGAGTACGTTCCACCTCTGGTTTGTGTTATCGTAAGAGAATATCCTCCTACTGCATTTGCATCTGCGCCCCAGTTTACAGTAACGGCATCACCAACTGCATAATCTTTTTTTGCAATACTAAAGGATGGTGCACTTGGTTTCTCTGTTCCTGTGGTTTTGTCATTTATCCAATCGGTATAACATCGCTTTCCACCGATATCTGCATATATCTGCCAGCTATACACATGACCACGACGCAATGTAAGTCCCAGCTCTTTTGTTAAATCAAACCAAATATTGGAACTTGAATAATATTGCGCTTTCGCATCCATCATCTCTTCTTTGCTACCAATCACATTATTTCCATCTTTGATTTTTATTCCAACTGTTGTAACTCTCCGTTTGCTTGGATTATATACTTTTGCCCGTGGAACAAGATTGGTATCATATTTGTCACAGGATACGGCTTTTACTTGGGCATTAGCAACAGGGGCCGGGTTAGTGGCGGTACCACTACTGCTTCCTGATAAATAAACATAACCATAGAACGTTTGCACATTACCAGCGTTATCCTTTGCAATCGTCATAGTTGATGTTGGACATGTTCTTATTATACTATATCCGTGATTTGCATCCGACCGCCATGATCCTCCTTCACTTATATATGCTGTATTCCCTACTACTTTTTCCAAAATAGCCACGTGTCCTGACCAACACATTATTGCAGGTGCTTTTATCTGTGACCCTCGTGAAAAACCATATGTACGGTATTGATTATTCCACCAATTTTGCCCGCTATAAATCGTTGTACCTTTTCCTGTCAATTGTCTCGCTCTTGCAGAAGCAAACCACGCACATCCCGACGTTCCGTAGGCAAACTTCCCGTGTGTTGGAATTCTCGAATAGTCTGTATATGGAGATGCATTAATATTAATACTGATTCCACCAGTTCCATTCCCCATAATTCCAGATGTTGCTGCCGCCTGAACAACATTCTTGGGGATACCTGGAATTTCACCTATTGTTGACATCATCAAAACAAAAACTAACACTATCGCTTGTACCCTTCTTCGTATCTTCCGCATACTTATAACCTCCTTATCTTCGTAGTTTTCCTTACTGTCTCCACTTCACTTTCTTGAATTTACTAAACTTCACTCCCAGCTTCTTCGCCACTTTCTTCCCAAACTTCATGCTCGCTTTGTGCACTTGTTCTTGCTCACTTAGCATAAAGGTTTTGGAGCCACCCTTTACTTTCTTGATTTTTCCGTTTTGAATTTTAAACATGGTCGCATCTCCGCAACCACCACCAGCAAAGTTTTCCGCGAAGATATACTTCTTGTAGCGGTATACATCCTGCCCTGAAAAACTTTGAATACTCTCAACCTGTCCTTTGTTATAGCAAAAAACAGATATTCCGCAGATGCTGTAATTGTAGCAATCTCTCTTAAAAAAATACGGATATTTTTTACCAAGAAGCTTCACATACGCATAGGAAAAGGAATCTAGTCCCATGGGGTAGCTATCTGGATCCTCTGCCACCAGTTGCTACGTTTCGTGCTCGTAAAATCCTTGATATATTTTCTTCACTTTAGATGTGGAAACTGCCGATGCTTCTGTGGTCCCCATCATCATTGATAGGGCTATCAAGCCAACGATAACTCGCTTCATTACCTTTCTCATAAAAGTCCTCCTTTTTCGCTTTTTCTCTTGGTTTGATGACATAAATCTCACTTTTTTATCTTACCAACTCAACCGTCCAAAAACTTTTCCGTTTTTTTCACTTCCCCTCCACCATATCCAACACCTCAGTATAGGAATACATCTCTTCCGGCTGGAAACATGTCAAGAGCACCGCATCCATCTCAAATTTCTTATCTACTGGTGCCATGCCACAGCTCTTCAAGGTGCGATTCGCCATAGACACAAACTGGCGACGTGCTTTTGTCCTATCATATGCTTCTGCTGTTGTCAGTAGCTCCTGCGTGTACAAATGCTGTGCCACATAGTGAACCATTGGCAAAATGTCGTTGCGACAAATATGGACACAACGGCGACGCTGCTCTTGAATATATGTCTGCAACCAAGTTTTCGCCTCTTTTTCATCCTCAATCTGTTTTGTGCCTCGCGTATATGTCGTATACATATCCACAATCCACTGTGGGCAACTATCCACGGCGGCTAACTCGTCCATGCTGTTCCATGCTGCACAGGCACGCATTGCTCGCTCCTTTTGCAACGGAATATTGAAAAGATCTGACAGATGTTTTGCTGTCATGCTCCGAATCCCCTGAAACATTATCCTTTGTTTTCCCTCTGTTCCCCTCCGCTTAGAAGAAACAAACACCTCTGCTAACACTCTTGAATTCGCCTCCAACTCTGAATATGCCAACTTGGACAGCTCAATGATGTTATCACCCATGTTTTTCGACGTCTTGTAATAGCGGGCATGTCGCCGATTCCCCACGTATTTCTTTATGATTTCCCGCTCATTGCTGTCGACACTTCGCCGACTTTTTGCCCACTTTTCATAATCCGTCTCTGCCAGCAGGCTGTCCAAACGTTCCTTCGCTTCCCTGCGAACTTGTATCAATACATTTCGGCGTAATTGATAAATATTCTCCATTACCTCCCAACTATAGCCTTTGAATTTTTCTGTTTTTGTCAACATCCAAATCATAAACTCCTGTTTCCCCTGCATTTTTCTCACTTCATATTGCTCCCAAAGCTCATCTTCCACCGCCTCATGTTCATACGGTACATCATGAGCCATATTCGCCTCATAATGTCGAACCATCTTCTCACACGTTTCAAGAGAAAGCTGATTTTCCAAACCATAAAGGTATATGATTTCTCGATAATCACTAATCTGCACTGGCACTTCGCCCAGTCCCAACGTAAGATACTCGTTCAAAATTTCCCGATTCAATCCAAGTATCAACGCGATTTCAAAGACCTGTTCCCGTTTTGGTTTTGCCACACCTCCGATCCCAAACCATTTGCGAAGCGTCGGCAAGGTGGCAAATTCGTAATGTTTCGTTTGCTTGCGAAATTCCAAAAAAGCTTTACGGCGTACGTCTTCCAGTTCCGTCTTATTCTCAAAAGCAAAGCCCATCTGCTGAATGAGAAACGTGTCAAAGCTTAAAAAATAATGATTATCTGCCAGTTCTGTCAACACCTGATAAAATAATTCGTCGTCCTTTTTCCTTTGTCTCTTAGCCATACCATTCTCCAAACTTTTATAATATGGATATTGTAGAAAAAGGAGGGGCGAAAAATTTTTCCGTTTTTTTCATTCTGTGTCCGAAATGCGAATGTTGGGGCCGGGACAGTCCTGAATAGTTACGATTCGCTCAGTTTTGTGTATAACTAAAAAATCCCCGCTCCCACGAATTTCTTCACAATGGAGCGAGGATTTTCCTCTACACCCGAATCTTAACTATCTTCGAGTATTTACTGTATATCTTTTTCTTACCTTTCTTTTTGTAAGTTCGTACCTTAAAACGTATCGTTTGTTTCTTCACCATGTATCGGATTTTGAACCTACCTTTATACTTAGATATTTTACTGGAGACAAGTTTCAATTTTTTGAACTTGCGCCCTTTTAACGAAATGTATATTTCCACATACTTTCCTTGGTACTTTTTCAGTCTCACTTCCACATACTTCGTACCTCTGAGAACACCTTTTCGCACGGATATTTTTGGCTTGTGTAACTTGGTATTTGAAGATGATTTGGCAGATGACTTTTCTTTTGCTGTCTCTGTTTTCTCATACTCCGATTCTGTAATCATAGGCATCTCCGATTTTGGTACAGAAGTGTCGGTTTCTTCTTGCCTTACCACGGGAGCAGGTGTCTGCACCACTTGTGGTGTCGGTGTTGGAGAGAATGTACCCTCTGGTGAACCTTCTTCCACATACTCCAAATACGTTACGGGCACTTGGCAATCTTCAAAGGCATCCGGCTCGATTACAAGGTCTGGTCTATCATAAATACATATCTCATTCAAATATGTACCCGAACCTGAAAATGCTCCACTTTTTATCCTTGTTACTGTTTTCGGAACCACATATACACCTCCCGATTCCTGTGGCTCCAACCAATTTCCATATTTCATGAATGTGGTGCCATCCTTACTTAACAATGCATTGCCACTTGCCATATAGTATGGATTTCTCTCGGACACTTCGATTTTCTGAATGGGAACTTCCCAAAAACCCTTGCTATATGACGTAGTCGTTAGTTGGGTAATCTGTGTATTAGCTCCTAGATATAAGTAGTCCATCCCACCACCGATAGCATTGGGTTCCACCTCTTGAATACTATCTGGTAGCCACAGCCCTTGTGCGTTCCTCGCTCCATCTTCTCGTATGGCTGTCACAATATATTTCACACCATCTTTTAGCACTTTGGACGGTACATGCACATACAAGTTTGTGGTTGGTGTCCCTTCCGGCGTTGTCTCTGCTACAAAATCAATAACACTTGCCGTCTTTTGTTTCTCATCAAGTTGGTAAACTAAACCATACACATCTTGATTCTCTAAATCCAGTTCCACACAATCCTCTATGGTTTCTTCCAGAGAAATCATGGCAGGCAACGCATGAGAAATACTGTCACCTAAAATATCTACGATGTGAAAATCCGTTCCATACCCACAAGCTTCGCAATATTTCCCTGTTAGTGCCCAAGTTTCACACCGGATATAACTAACTTCTTTTAGCTCATGAATGTGGTCTGACAGCGATTTCCATTGAAGTGTCGCGTCCCCTTGCTCCATATATTGTTTTACGACAGAATCCTCATTGCCATATAGGACGGTGCGCATCCCTTGAAAACAATGTTCCCCAAGTTCTTTTATAGAATCCGGCACATAAAGTTTGCGCAGCGAAAAATCGTGGTACATCATATAGGAAGGTATGACTTCCAATGTTTCAGGCAATATCATACATTGTAAATTATTACAAAAGGCAAAGCTATGGTCCATAAAAGAAGTATCACTGTCAAATGTTGTCCCTGCATCTGCCACTATAACCTTCAAGCTGTAACATTGGTAAAACACGTTGGGATTCATCAGTTTTGAATTTGGCGGAAGATATATGGAATCCAGCGAAATATTGCGGGTAAATGCGTTCCAGTTAATCGAAACACCCCGGTTCAATCTCACTTCTTTCAGATACATACATTCATAAAAAGCATATCTCCCGATTTTCGTTACATTTTTTAAGTCAATGGATGTAATCTGGGACTGATAAAACGCATAGTCTTTGACTTCTTCCACGCTATCTGGCATCTCATACATCGTGTCTGTTGCACAGCTTCCATCATAAAAGTAATAGAATTGTTTTCCATCACCCGATAACAGCGAGCCATCTTTTGTTATAAAATTTTCACTGTCCTCCTCTGTCTCAAAGTATATGTTTCGATTCTTACACAGCCCTGTCAAAGAAACGTTTTTTATCCCTTTGTGAATATGCCATAGGATCGTATCTTTTGTTTTTGGAATTACATCTTCTTCCAAAATATTAATCTCGCTGACAGCATATACCACACCATCCTTCTCCACTCGCTTTGGAAGATGGATTTCCGAAGAGCTCTCCACTTCCTCTTGTTTATCTGTAGCATATCCACGAAATACGGCATAGGAGTCATCATATGATGCTGGATATAAATCATACACTCTCCCCTGGCTGTCTTGACATTCCTCGTCTAACATCACACCGGATTTTACATTTACCAGCTGTGCCCCACAATCCGTAAACGCTTCCTCATCAATCTGAACAAAATCCGCATTTTGAACATAGATTTTCAGAAATTCGGTGTCCCGTTCCTTGGCATATCCCCAAAAGGAATACCCAACGATTCCTGTTACCTCTTCTGCCACATACAACTCCGTTTTGATATTCTGATTTCCTGCCTTCACCAAACGAGTCATAGAACTATCGTATAATACATTATCTCTGCATACAAAAAATGGATTTTCTTCATCCACCGTTATTTTTCCCACATCTCCCAACGCATTTTCCCCTATGTTTTGTACCTTCTTTCCTAAAACCACTTCCTTTACAGATACGATTCCATGGTCTTCGATGGTCACAATATGATCCGATAAAATTACGATTTGAGCATTGCTTATGGCATTCTTCCCGATGCTTCGCACTTTATAAATAAAGCCATCCTTTTGTACACTCAACGGAATTTCAACATACCCATATCGATAGCCTTGTCCGTCGTCATAGTCAACAACCGAAGCCGTGCCAGACTCGTCATCTAACTCATAGAACAAGCCTCTCAAATCCATACTATTTTCATCTAGTTCCACCTCTTGTCCAGTCGTATTGTATACAGGAATTGAAAGTTCGTCTGGCATAGAAGAATTCTCACTTATTTCCACTTGTTGAAAATCAATCCCCCCTCTACACTTCTCACAATACATACCTGTTACACCCCATGTATCATACGCAAAAAAAGTGGTTTCCCTCCAACCACACTCCCCTTTGTTTCCAAACCATACATTTATGTATATGTCACTGTTTCGCTCCGTTATCTCCTGTAGCTCTTCAAGACCATTTTCCTTGAGCAAAGTAACCTCTGCTCCCTTGAAATCTTCTTCCCTAACAGATTGAACTGTTTCCGGAAGACAGATTTGCTCCAAAGAAACACAAGAAACAAAGGTTCCTTCGGGAATTTCCACCAAATCCTCTGGTAATACACATAGTTCAAGATTATAACACCCATGGAAAATATCTGCTCCCGTCAGCAAGCAGCCCTTTTCCATAATTACTCGTTTTAACTGGTAACATCGATAAAATGCCCGATGTCCGATGTCGGTTCCCTCTGGCAAGTACATATATTGCAACGATGTATTTTCTGAAAATGCTAACTCTTCAATCACGGTATTCTTTCGGTTTATTCGCAATTCTTCTAAGTAATAACATTGGCAAAAACACTTGTAGCCAATCCTTTCCACGTTTTTCAAATCCATTCTCTTAATATATGAATTGGCAAACGCATATTGTGGCAATTCGCTTATGTTTTCTGGTAACACCACTTCCTGTATGGTTGCATAATAAAATGCCCACTCCTCTACCTTCTCTATCGTTTCTGGAAGGCAAAAAGTGAACGTATTCCCATAACATCTGCTATTAAAATGATACATAATTGTCTTAGAATCATCATACAAACTACCGTTTTCACTTACCAAATGTGTATTATCCGAGTGTACATAATAAGCAATATTACAACTTCTGCTGTAGGACCAATTTACACTCTCGATAAATTTTCCCAGATATATGTCTGCTTTCTGTTTTTCAGACCATTCGTTTCCCGCTGAAAAATCAATTCCAATAATTGGATACTCCACCCCTTCCTCGATTACGTAATCCGGTACTCGTAATTCCAATATACCCGACATCTCTCCCTGATGAAAATTAATTAGACATGCTGTCTGTGCTTTTTCATCTAGTTCATACTCCCAACCATCTTCATCAAGATTGTTGGCATCTAATTCCTTTACTTCCTCTTTCCATATCTCTTCTTCCACCGACCCACTCTCTATATCTCCCTCCGCTACCGCCACATCTTCCGCCGCACGCACAGCCACACCATTCTCCGGCACCATGCACAGCACCAGCAGTACCCACACAAGTATCCATGCGATTCTTTGTTTCATTTCCTTTTTCATCTTTACTCAACTCCTGTGATCTATCATTCCACCCTACAATCCCACCACATCGCCGTAGTCATACATTTCTTCTTCCTGATAGCAGGAAATCAACATCATATCAAACATATAACTTTCATCCAATGGTGCCATGTTACAAGCAATCATGGTGGCATCCGCTAGATTTCGAAACATCTTTAATGCCTCTTGTTGGTTATAATCCTCTTCCTCTCTCATCTTTTCCAGATATCTCTGTTGCGCCACATACAAAATCATTGGCAACAAGTCACCACGTTTTACCACCAGCCGACGTCGCTTACTTTCCCTGTCAAATTCCTTCAACCACTCTAGGGCTTCCCCAGCATTTTCCAACATCAGCTCGCCACGGTTATAATTTTGTATCAGCTCTGTCACATGTGCCGGGCAAAGTTCCTCTCCATCCATCTGCTCCAGTTCCCGGATTGCTTGCTTCACGTGAATGTCCATCTCATGACGTTGCGGGATATTAAACAAGTCCGACAAGTATTTGCCTGTAGCGACTCTGGTGTAAAGCTCTCCCAGAAGCTTTGTATTTTGCCCAGCTTCCGAGTACGCCAGTTTTGCAAGTTCCAATATGTTTTCATACAAATTCTGAGACACGTGACGACTGGCATACTTTCGTATCCATTCCACTTCCTTTGAGCCTTTTCCCAGACGCTTTCTTTTTCGCCATTCTTCATATCCTGTCTCCGACAAAAGAAGATCCAGACGTTGTTTGGCATCTTGACGCACATAGCCCAGCACCGAATCACGGTATTTGTTCAGATATTCCTGCACGGTCTTACTGTATCCCTTAAAAAGCTTGGCATGCTGCCACATCCAGTACATAAATTCCTCTTCAGAAACTTGCTTGATATGCTCAAACTGCTGATAGATCCACTGGGTATTGAACTCATGGCTGATCTCTTGCTGCGCACTTAGGTTTCGCTCGTACTCTGCCACCATGCTCTCGTACTTTGCGTAATTCTGGTGATTCTCCAGACAATACATGGCGATAAGCTCCGTATAATCATTGATTTGAAAAGATGGTTCGCTGATTCCCTTTTGCAAAAATTCTTCTGCAGCTACCACATCCAATCCTAGCGAAAATGCAATTCGTATCACCTGTTCTCTGGAAGGCGATTTGAAGTCACGAACGCCAAACCACCTTCGCATCGTTGGAAGCGAAGCTGGTCTTTCCTCTCCAATCTGATTCAGAAATTTGTGATATGCCTGCTTTCTTATGACATCTGTTTCCTCTGCTGCCTCTTCTTGAGAAAATCCAAGATATTCCATAAAAAACGTGTCAAACCTCTGAAATTTGTGTTCCTCTCGCATTTGTTCCAAAATACGTTTCACCTTACTGGATAACCCCCGCAAAACCGCTGTTTTTCTTCCCTTGTTTCTTCGTTGATGAATTACGTGTGGTAGTTGTAATCGGTGTCCTCGTCGGCGCAGGTGTCGGTGGCAGACCTTTGCTAACCGTAAGCGTCACCTTGGTTCCTTCCTCCACTTTTTTCCCGGCACGGACACTTTGCTTTACTACTGTGCCTGCTTCCCTACTATGTTCCACACGTTTTACTTTATATTTAAGTCCAAGTTGTTTCAACTTTTTCTTCGCTGCCGAGGCGCGAAGTCCTATTATCTTCGGCATATCTACTTTTATAATGGGCGACTGCGTTGGTACAACTGGCACTGCCGTCGGTTCTGAGGTCCCAGCTATTTCTACATCTGTACCTGTCACTGCACTTGTGGAAACTACCTCTACCACGTCTCTATTACCAACCACTTTATCAGAGTTCTTCGATGAGAAACCATAAGCTACACCCACCCCAATAGTTCCTACCAATATCATTGCGGCAGCAGTTGCTGCGATTTTTTTATATTTACTCCACCATGTTTTAGGAATCCCATTCGTCTCTTCCTCATATAGCGCTTGGCACAATTCCCCCATGGTCTGCCAACGATTCTTCGCAGTTACTGCCATTCCCTTCATGACCGCTTTTCGCTGCTTCATAGAGATTCCGAGCTCCTTCATGGAGATAAGGGACGGCATATCATCTCCCAATGCACGAATCACCGAGTCCACGGGAGCAGTTCCCGTCATCATAAAATACATCGTAGCACAGATGGAATACACATCGGTATACGATCCCCATTTCCCCCGATACCGATACTGTTCTTCTGGTGAAAATCCCCGCTTAAACATAACCGTCATGGTCTTTGTATTGTCAATGTTACGCATTCTTGCCGCGCCAAAGTCGATGAGCACAAGGCTTCCGTCCTTTTTTATCATCAGATTGTCCGGACTGATGTCGCGGTGAACAATGCCCGTGCTATGGATCTGTTCCAATGCCAAAAGAACTGGGCGCATCGCCGCCATTACCTTTTCTGCTGGCAGCTTCCCATTTTTAGAAATGTGCTCCTTTACACTGATGCCAGCGATGTACTGCATCACCAGATACGCGGTATTATTTTCATAAAAGAAATCCAAGACAGACACGATACCTTCCACCTGATTGAATCGAGACAAACACCTTGCCTCCTCCAAAAATTTCTTTAGATACTCATCATAATCCTGTTTTTTCCCACTCTCATACAGATACACACTGTTTCCCGAACCACAAATCACATCACGGCTTACCATATCGCTAGGGAAATATTCTTTGATGGCCACTGGGATATCCATGAACTTGTCCCACCCCATGTAAGTGATACCAAAGCTTCCCTCTCCCAACACCTTTCCCGTCACGTAGCGACTGGCTAGCTCTGTCCCCGGGGTGAGGCATCGGGGAATCGGACTATACTCGTCCTGTTTCAGCCCACAAAAAGAACAACCGCCGTCTTGATCCAGCGGCTGCATGCAGCCGATACAAAGGTTGTGATCATTTATGTACATGTGGGGTCACTCCTGCTGCCTTATTTTTTGATGGATTCCATACATCCTTAGGCCTGTATATACATAATTATAATTTGAATAATGTGCAATTTCAAGGGAAGATTGGTCTCTAGAAAAAAATAGTCAACGAAAATTTTTCCGTTTTTTTCATTGCTTTTTAAAAGACACTTCCTCTACTCCAACACATCTTCTCCCATCTCATACAACAGCTCATTCATGTCGATAAAAGACAACCCCTTCTCGAACCCAAAGATCAAAATGGCATCCCGTCGATTTTTACTATACAGAATCCCAGCCTGGGCAATGGTCAAAAGTCGATTACATTCCTCCAGATTCATCCCCATTGCCACTGCCAAGGCAATTAGTTTGTCCCGGCTGGCCAGCCGTTCTCCCTGAAAAATCTGGTATCCGTAGGTACGAGCAAGGTTTGCCTCCCGAATCACATCCGCTTTGTTGCATCCTTTTTTCTGTAACATTTCTTCCAAATATGCTTTCAATGTCAATCGATCTTTGTCCGGCAACTCTGTCAGCGTATCTTCCAGATGCGACAAAGTGGCACAGGATTTCAACATTTGATTCAATTCATTTGTGGTTTTTTCATCCAATTTCATCACGATTCCCCTTTTTTCTTTTCCAAATTTATGTATAATTATAAATAGAAATATTCGGAATTTCAAGAGGAGTAAGAAAATGACCGACCGCTTATTAACAGAGTGTACTCTGGAACTGTACGAACAACTGGCAAATATCAACGACTGCAACCACGTTTTTCTCATTCGCGAGAAATCCACGGGACTTCTTTTTGTGAAAAAAGTGTTGGCTCAATACGACGAACCAATTTTTGCAACCTTAAAAGAAGCACAGATTCCAGGCATTCCTACCATTCAACACATTTTGCGGGATGGAGAAACTTTGATTCTCATCGAAGATTTTGTCAATGGTCAGACCGTACAGTCTCTTCTCCAAAATGGTCCACTACCGGAGAAGCTGGCAATTGACATTTTGAATCAGCTCACCCGCATACTTACTTCATTGCATCGAAGGACTCCGCCCGTCATTCACCGGGACATCAAGGCAAGC
>JAGBBZ010000002.1 GCA_017938215.1 Eubacterium sp.
GGCATCATACTTGATTTTATACGCTTTTGCTTTTTCACTTGGACGGATATTTTCTCGTTGGATATTGGAATCTACCATAATCAGGCTTGCTTCATCATCATCCAAATCCTTTACAAATACCGGCATTGTCTCTAAACCAAGTATTTCACAGACATGTCTTCTTGTGTGTCCAGCAATTATCTCATAACCGCCTTCTTTTCGTTTTCTTACAATTCCCGGCACCAACACACCATGTTGACGCACACTTTCTATCATTTCTTCCAATTCTTCATCGGAGCGAATCAGAAACGGGTGATTATGAAACTCATGTAGTTCTGAAATTGCTATTTTCCTAACCTCACCAGCCTCTACACTGCCTTTCTCTTCTTTCGTACCAAACAGGTCATCAAACCTTGTTAATTTCACTTTTTCCATGGATTTTGTTCTACTCATGAGCGATTACCTCCTTTGTCAGTTCTTCGTATGCACTAGCCACCGGATGCTTTTTATCCAATGTAAAAATACTTACTCCAGCAGCTGATGTCTCAGCAGCTCTTACTGAAAAAGGTATCCGACTCTGAAATATAGAGATAGATTCTCCATAATAATCTTTTATCAAATCCATGATGTCCTTCGCATAATTGGTTCTGGCATTCAGCATCGAAATCAAGATACCCTCAAACTGAATATTGGGATTCAAATGCTTTTTCACACGAAAAATTGTAGTAATCAGCTGTTCCAAACCTTTTACCGGAAGATACGCCGCTTGAACTGGAATCAGTACGCTATCTGCCGCTGTAAGGGAATTTACGGTTATCATTCCAAGACTTGGCATACAGTCAATAAGAATGTAATCATAATGCTCTCTCACGCTCTCCACATAAGTTTTCAGAACAAACTCTCTGCTCATGGCATTGACAAGAGAAACATCCACACCGGATAAATCAATGTTACAAGGCATTAAGTCAATTCCTTCTTCATGATGAATAATTCCCTCTGTCGCATCAAAATCCTTATCCATGATGATTTTCTCCATGATACTAGGAAGTGCTATTTCTAACTCATCCGGCTTTTCCACTCCTAAACTCTGTGATAAGTTCCCTTGTGGGTCCGCATCAATCACAAGCACTTTCTTTCCTTCTCTTACCAAACCAACTCCAAGATTTACTGTTGTGGTGGTCTTGGAAACGCCACCTTTCTGATTACAAATCGCTATCACTTTACACATAATTCTGACCCTCCGTATTCTCAATAATCTAATCTTTTTGTTTCATTTTCAGATTCACATACAAGATGCGAAATTTGGGGTTACCTTTGTAAGGCTTAAAGTCTGATGTCGTTTCTATATCGTAATCTTTACTCCGACTCATCTTCTTTACAAACCTTCGGAGTTCTTTTTTCGTTCCTGACATTCTGACCTTTAGCATCTGTATCACCACCTTTCTTACTTCTATAGAAAAAAGAAAAGAGATACCTTCATTTCTGAAAATATCTCTTACAAGCCTATTCTTTGTCGGCTTCTGACAAATCTTCAATTGTATATCCCTTTTCTGTGTTCCCGCAGTCGAGGTCAAGCACCACCGAAACAGTAATTCGGTCAATCATTCTCTTTTGACCACCATTTTGCTTTTTTCGGTCAAATTCATAAATTGTCACAAAGTGCGAAAATTCAAGGACTTCTACATATCTTGCTTCTGTAGTCCTACTATAGTCTCCACGTGTCCCCCATGCGGAAACATATCGCACGCCCGCACCTTTTCCACCTGGTACCCCTTCTCCCCCAGCACCTTCACATCCCGTGCCAGTGTCGCAGGGTCACAGCTCACATACACAACTCGCTTCGGAGCCATCTTCTCGATGGTGTCCAAAAGCACCGCATCACAGCCCTTTCTCGGTGGATCCACCACAACCACATCCGCCTTCGCCAGATTCTCCGAATTCGCACCCGCCCCACCAGAACCAACGCCATTCTCGCCCACCATTCTCGGCACGACTTCCTCCGCCGGTCCGCAAGCAAACTCCGCATTTTCTATGCCATTTAGACGAGCATTTTCCTTAGCATTTTCAATGGCCTCCGGCACGATTTCCACACCGTAGACCTTCTTCGCCTGCCGGGCGAGAAAAAGAGAGATGGTGCCGATTCCACAGTACAGATCCCACACCACTTCATCGCCAGAAAGATCCGCAAACTCCAGCGCGGTTCGATATAGTTTTTCCGTCTGCACCGGATTCACCTGATAAAAGGACTGTGGCGAAATACGATAGCGAATATCACCAATGCTATCTTCGATGTAACTCTTTCCCCAGAGCCATACCATCTGCGAGCCAAGAATTACATTTGTTTTCTCCATATTTACATTGAGGCTAATGCTGGTCATCCCAGGTACCGCCGCTAGCTTCTTCACCAAAGCTTCTCCGGAATTTCCTTTCAGCCCCTTGGCATTTACCACGAGACATACCATGATTTCTCCCGTGTGATATCCACGACGAATAAAAATATGACGCACCACACCACGATGTTTTTCCTCATCGTAGGCAGGGATATTTTGCTCCTCCATCCAAGTCAGCACAAGCTCCAAGATCTCCTTCATGCACTTGTCCTGGATGCCACAGTCCGTCACCGGAATGACAGAATGTGTTCGCCCCGCAAAAAAGCCGGTCACCGGATGCATTGTTCCCGTTTCATCCTTCTGCATGCGCACAGGGAATTGGGCTTTATTGCGATAGTGCCACGGCTCCGCGTCCTCGGTCATCCCGAGGATTGGCAACCATTCCACCTGACTCATATCCACTTCGCCGATGCGCTCCAGACAGTCACGCACTTTCTTCTCTTTAAATGCCAACTGCTTTTCATACGAAAGGTGTTGCAATGTACAGCCACCACATTGACGCGCCACCGGGCACTTCGGTTCCACACGCCCCACATCCGATGCCGCACATCCGGCAGATGTCGTCGCCTCACCACATCCATCACCAGCAGTCGAGCCATCCCCCGCCTCCGGCAATATTTCCATCAATCTCGCAAATCCATAATTCTTCTTACACTTCATGATCTTTGCGCGAATCCGTTCCCCCGGAAGGGCATCCTTGACAAAAAGAGCATAGCCATCCACATGGCCTATGCCCTCTCCGTTATTTCCAAGATCATCTATTGTCAATTCAATTTCCTGATTCTTCTTAAACTCCATAAAATTCCTCATTCCGAAGCGCAGCGAATGTTATTTTTCACACTGCCCTCTCATTTATCCTAACTCTCACTCGTCACAGCCCTCCGTCGGAAGTCACAGACTAGCTTTCACTAGTCTGGCGCAGGTTACTCTCAAACATACGATTAAATCCAAGCCAATCCATGTTGTCCCCCGCCTGCTTAAACACTTCTGTCAAGGTTTGGATCTTTGCATCCGCATTGTCCGCCAAGTGAAGTGCCATTGCTTCCAGAAGAGCTGGCACTTTCGGTGAACCAAACTCCAATTTTCCGTGGTGTGCTAGGACACAATGCAACAATTCATTTTCCAGCTTCTTTGGAAAGCCATCGATGGAAGCGATTGCCACGGACAATTTCTGCGCACCGATGAAGATGTGGCCCAAAAGCTGGCCGTCGTCGGTGTAATCGTTGCGTGGAAATCCTGCGATTTCTTCGATTTTACCCATGTCGTGGAACAGCGCCGCCGTGATCAAAAGATCTCGCTGGATGTTTGGATATGCCGTAGCAAAATAGTTGCACATGTTGGTGACACTAAGGGTGTGTTCCAAAAGGCCGCCCATAAATCCGTGATGCACACTTTTTGCCGCGGAATGTTGCTTGAATTCTTTGACAAATTCAGCATCTTCCACGAAAAACTTCTTCAATAATTTGCTTAAATACGGATTTTTTACACCATTGACATATGCCATAACCTGGCCAAACATTTCTTCGATATCTTTTTCTGTCGTCGGGATATAGTCCGCCGGATCATACTCCCCTTCTTCGCTGACACGCACACGAGAAATATTCATCTGGATATTTCCCTGAAAACTTGTCACCATGCCTTCACAGTAAATATAGTCCAGTGCTTCGAACTCAGCAATGCCCATATTCAATTCCCAGATTTTCGCATCCGCCGTGCCGGTTTTATCCTGCAGCGTCAAGGAATAATACGTCTTTCCCGCTTTCGTTTTCAACACTTGTTTTGTCTTACAAAGATACGTTCCCACCAGTTTCTGGCCTTCACGATAATCACTCAGATAATACATAATATCCTACCCTAACCTTTCTATTTTGCCTTCGTTGTCACTTTGACAAATGGGCTGTAAACCTTTTTGCCCTTCACCTTTTTATACGTGCGCACGCGATAACTGTATTTCATGCCACGTACTAACATTTTACAACGATAGCCTGTAATTTTATTCTTCTTAATGGTCTTTACTCGATTGAATTTTGTCTTAAATCCTTTTACGTGAACCTTCATGTATACTTGGTATCCGCTCACGCTCTTGTCACGTTTCCAGCGCACCTGAACACCGCCGCGGATTCCCTTGGCACGAACCTTCTGTGGTTTTGCCGGAGCAAGTGTAATTTCCTTCTTTTTGGAATTGTTTCCGACGATGGTTTCTCCGTTTGCCGCCATGAACACAGGAGCTATTTTATACGTATATTTCGTTCCCGCTTTCAGCTTACCATCGGTGTATGTGGTGGTGGTTACATTGGTAATTACTTCGTATTCTTTCTTACCTTTTTTACGAGAAATATCATACGAAATAGCACCTTCTACTGCATCCCAGTTCAGAGTTGCTTTTTTGAAGTTTTTCGCTCTCTTTCCTTTCACGGTAGCCGGACCATCGATGGCATGGAAAGTAAGACTGGCAGTTCCGGCAAATACAGACATTTTTCCATTTGCCACGCCCCAGATCTCAACCTTTGCTTCCGGGTGAAATGTTCCGCTTCCCTGAATCTCGGTATCGCCTTTTACCACTAAGTTCTTTAAGAAATAACAGTTGGCAAAAACAGCGCCGGACACAGCCGTAACGGTCTTCTCATTTAACTTCGCCGGAACATAGATCGTCGTTGCTGCCACATCTCCAGTATAGCCGGTAATGATGCATGTCCCCTCCTCGGTACCGTCCGCCGTCACAAATACATCTTCCGCATTTACAGTCAAGTTGCCGGCAAATACAGGGGTCTGTGTAGGCATCGGGGTTGTAGTCGGTGTGATGGTAGGCGCCGCCGTCGCCACACTTCCACTTTCTACTGTAGCCGTTTCCGGTGATGGTGTTACCCAAGACGCCTGTCCACTGCCACCACTCATTTCCGTAGTAACTTGTTCCTTCTTTTCAGCCCCTTGCGAAGCTGTCGCATTTGTATCAATTGTCAGCATGCCTGCAACCAGTGCCAGGCACAGCATGACGCTAATCCATTTTTTCATGATTCCTCCATCCTTTCTATTGCGATGCGATGCATCATTCTTACTCATTGTAACGATTTCTTCATAGAAAATCAAGTAGGTTTGCATAAAAAGACCACGGAAGGATGACATAACAGCGTCTTTCCTCCGTGGCACTTCACAGACAATCTTATATCTGTACTTCTTTTTTCAACCAATCCAACACTTCTTCACGTGTTGCAAAATGTCCTTCCAACACACCCGTTTCCGAACGCTCGGTATTTTTCTGGGCCTGTATCTTCAACATCATAGACGTTCCTTCGATAAAGCCAAATGCCTTACAACCAGCTTCCACAAAAGCTTTTGTCATCTTTACTAACTCTCCACTCTCTGAGGCACTTACCGGACGCATATTGGAACAATCCGCTACATATGCCCATCCTTGTGCTTTCCACGCAGAAGCCTCTTCCAATACTGTCTCCGTCAACCACTTCAACTCATCAATGTTTGTCTTTCCTGTACCTGTGGAAAGTACGATTTTTCTCATTGGAATCACTTCCACTTTCTGTGCTCCATTTTCCTTTGCCATACCAATCTCTCCTTTCGTACGAATCCATCTTTTCCATATGTCTATTATAAACGCATATGCATCCAATGTCAATCATAGCAATCGCAAGGATTTCCTTGTTTCTCGGCACTTTCTGTGGTATGATAGAAATAACTTTTTCAAAAACAGGGGGATATTTTCCATTGAATAAGAAAGTATGCAAAACATTAGAATTTGATAAGATCATAGACATGTTGGTAGAGGAAGCGGATTCACCTCTTGGAAAAGATAGTGCGGCACGATTGCGTCCCTTTTCCAATCGAGATGAGATCATCGCCTTGCAGGCGGAGACGTCCCATGCTCTGACACGACTGTTCCACCATGGTGCCTTGTCCTTTCACGGATTGGCGGACATTCGCCCTAGTTTGGTTCCATTGGAAAAAGGAGGAACCCTGGGGGCCGGAGAATTGCTTCGCATCGGTGCCCTTTTGGACGTGGCAAAGCGTGCCGTTCTCTTTGACAAAAAGGACGAAGACGAGGACTTCCTTTCCGGTCGATTTAAGGGGCTGCAAACCTTTCCCGAAATCAACCAAGAAATCAAGCGTTGCATCCTCGCCGAGGATGAAATCAGTGACGACGCCAGCAGCGAATTGAAACGAATTCGCCGTGCCATGAAGTCCACCAATGCCAAAGTACGGGAACAATTAAATGCCACGGTAAACAGCTCTGGGGAAATGCTCCGGGACAGTATCGTCACCATACGAAACGGCCGCTACTGTTTGCCGGTGAAGCAAGAATACAAATCCGCTTTTCAAGGTATGATTCACGACCAAAGTGCCACGGGTTCCACCTTTTTTATCGAACCTATGGCCATTGTAAAGTTAAATAATGAGCTGGCAGAGCTTGCCATGAAGGAGCAGGATGAAATTGAAAAAATCCTGGCTTCCATCAGTAGCCTGTGCGCCCCGGAAGTCGAAGGATTGGAGCGCAATGTCATCCTTTTGGCAGAGCTTGACTTCATCTTTGCCAAGGCAAAATTGTCGAAGAAAATGCAGGGAAGCGAGCCGGTATTTACGGAAAATTACATTGAAATCAAGAAAGGACGCCACCCACTGATTCCGAGAGATCGAGTGGTTCCTATTGATGTTACATTAGGAAAGGATTACCGTCTCCTCATTATCACGGGACCGAACACCGGCGGTAAGACCGTTTCTCTCAAAACGGTGGGACTCTTTACTCTCATGGGACAAGCGGGGCTTCATATCCCGGCATTTGACGGGTCCCATTTGCGCGTATTCGAAGAAGTGTACGCGGACATCGGCGACGAGCAAAGTATCGAGCAGAGCCTCAGTACCTTCTCTTCCCACATGACCAATACCATTTCGATTTTGAAACGTGCCAATAAAAATACCCTGGCCCTTTTCGACGAGCTGGGAGCCGGTACGGATCCGGTGGAAGGTGCTGCTCTTGCCATCTCGATTCTCGACAACCTCCTGAATCGAAAGGTGACTGCCATGGCAACCACCCATTACAGCGAACTGAAGGTATATGCCCTTTCCACGAATCAGGTAGAAAACGCGTCCTGCGAGTTTGACGTGGAATCCTTGCAACCAACCTATCGTCTGCTCATCGGTGTGCCGGGCAAAAGTAACGCCTTCGCCATCTCCAGCAAGCTTGGGCTTCCAAAGGAAATCATCGACCACGCCAACACACTGGTGGACGAGGATGCCAAGTCCTTTGAAGACGTGGTAAGTAGCTTGGAAGAAACTCGAAAAGAGCTGGAAGCAGAGCGTCAAAAGGCTGCCAAATACCGCGCCGAGATTGAGCGACAGAAAGAAAAATTAGAAGCAAAGAACGAGCGAATTGACAACGCTCGAGATAAAATATTGCAGCGCGCCACTGAAGAAGCCAATGAGATTTTGCAAAACGCAAAGGACATGGCAGATGAGTCCATCCGCAAATACAACAAATGGATGGAAAATGGTGGCACCGCGAAGGACATGGAAAACCAGCGTAGTGCATTGCGTGAGCAGTTGAAGAAAACAGGTGAAAAGCTGGACGCTGTTCAGGGTCACAAGCAAAAGAAACGAAACACCAACGCACCGGACAAGCTTTCCATTGGCGACATGGTCATGGTCCATTCCCTTGGGGTTAAGGGTACTGTAAGTACGTTGCCTAATGCCAAAGGCAAGCTCTTTGTGCAGATGGGCATCATGCGTTCTGAGGTGGACATCAAGGATTTGGAACTTTTGGAGGAAGAAACCATCCAAGTTCGCAAGGAGAAAATCCGAGAGCGCTCCAATGCCGGAAAAATCAAAATGTCCAAGTCTCTCAGTGTGTCTTCCAGCATTAATTTGATTGGAAAAACCGTAGATGAAGCGATTGCTTTGCTGGATAAATATTTGGACGATGCCTACTTAGCACGTCTTCACCAAGTAACTATTATACATGGCATCGGTACTGGTGCATTGAAAAATGCGGTACAGGCGCATTGCAAAAAGACCAATTACATCAAGTCATACCGCCTGGGCGAATACGGCGAAGGTGGTTATGGTGTGACGGTTGTAGACTTTAAATAAAAGGTAACGATTCCGAGCTTCTGAATCGTTATATCTCAGAAAGGACGAAATGCTATGGCGGAAAAACAAAAAATATTGATTGTTGACGATGATACAAATATTGCGGAACTGATTGAACTTTATCTAACAAAGGAATGCTTTCAGTGTGAGCAAGCCCACGACGGCGAAGTTGCCTTGCAAAAACACGCTTCCTTTCAACCGGATTTAATCCTTTTGGACATCATGCTTCCCGGCGTAGATGGCTACGATGTATGCCGGGAAATTCGCAAAACTTCTACGGTTCCTATCATTATGCTATCTGCAAAGGGAGAAGTCTTTGACAAAGTTCTGGGCTTGGAACTTGGTGCCGACGACTACATCATCAAGCCATTTGATTCGAAAGAACTGGTGGCTCGTGTAAAAGCAGTGCTTCGTCGCTACACTCCAGTGGCAACCACAACCGCCCAAGACGACGTAGACGATGCTGGTTCTGAATCCGTAAGCTATACGGATTTGATTGTAAGCCTTTCCAACTATTCTGTGACGTATATGGGAAATTCCATTGAGATGCCACCGAAAGAACTGGAGCTTTTGTATTTCCTCGCCACCCATCCAAATCAGGTGTTTACAAGAGAGCAGCTTTTGGATCGCATCTGGGGCTACGAATATGTGGTGGATACAAGAACCGTGGACGTTCACATCAAACGTCTCCGAGAGAAAATCAAGGACCACAGCGAATGGAGTCTCTCCACTGTGTGGGGCATTGGCTACAAATTTGAGACAAAGAAAGGATAATGCTTTACCATGAAAGGGTTTCGACTTACCTTTGGAAAAAAATTAGTAATTCTTTATATATTGATTTTTTCTGGCGCTTATGTGACCACTCACACACTGGGTTTTACCATTATTCAAAATCATGTGTTAGCGGAGTTCATCACAAATCCCGATCTGGACATTTCCTTGTCAACCTCTCGGGTGTGGTATTATTTTGACTTATTGGATGCCACTATTTTTCTCATGGGCGCCGTGCTGGCGGTGGCATTTTTCATCATTTATCTGATGAATATTATTCCATTGCGAAAGCTCAATAATGCCGCAAAGAATTTTTCCATTCACTCCACCAATCAGCCCATCCGCCTTCATACGCTGGATGAGTATCAGGATTTGGCGGAAGCTTTGAACCTTATCGGAAGTGACCTGAATAACTTTGACACTTATCAACGTGCTTTCATTTCCAACATCTCCCATGATTTTCGCTCGCCTTTGACTTCCATCCACGGATATACGCAGGCAATGCTGGACGGGACGATTCCTTACGAAGCACAAGAAAAGTATCTCAATATTATTTTATCCGAAACGGAACGTCTGACAAATCTCACCTCTAATCTTTTGGAGCTGAATTCCTTTAGTCAGAACAAGATCGTTTTGGACTTGACCAATTTTGATATTCACGACACCATCATCCAGACGGTAAATACACTGGAAGGAACGGCTTCCAAAAAAGGGATTTCCTTCGCGCTGGATTTTAATTCTGATACCCAACTCATCGTAAATGCAGACGAAGGAAAAATCCATCAAGTACTGTACAACCTTTTGGATAATGCTGTAAAATTCAGCAACAATAACTCGGAGATTAAAGTTAGCACAAAGAAAAAAGGAGATAAAATATTTGTCTCAGTTAAGGATTCGGGAATCGGAATTCCGAAAGGAAGTCTCAATAAAGTGTTTGACCGTTTCTATAAGACCGATATCTCTCGCGGAAAAGACAAGCGCGGAACCGGCTTAGGTCTAGCTATTTCAAAGGAAATCATTACCTCCCACAACCAGACCATCAATGTGGTAAGTACGGAAGGGGTTGGGACGGAGTTTATATTTACTTTAAAAAAAGGGTGATTGGTTAACTTTCCAATAGGCATATACAATAAAAGATATCCAGTACGAGACCGTTTGCACTAGCGTTTCGCGACAGTGATTGGTTAACTTTCCAATAGGCATATACAATAAAAGATATCCAGTACGAGACCGTTTGCACTAGCGTTTCGCGCAACGGTGAGGCATCATAAAACACATGATGCTCTCACCGGCGTGAAACAAGTCTCGTTTGGATATCTTTTTTGTATTATGCCTTATA
>JAGBBZ010000017.1 GCA_017938215.1 Eubacterium sp.
AAAAAATCAAAAAATAACGTAGCGTGATATATTGCTTGTCACGCTACGTTATGTACTAATATGGACCTTGAAAGGAGGCAGGATATGTCATTATACACAACAGGAGAGCTTGCAAAGAAGTGCAACGTTTCAGTAAGAACGATTCAATACTATGATGAAAGAGGTATTTTGGTGCCAACAGATTTGACGGAAGGGGGACGAAGACTGTTCTCCGAAGAGGATGTTGCCACATTGGAAACGATTTGCTTTTTAAGAGATTTGGATATCTCTATAAAAGATATTGCTGAAATATTGGAATCCGAAGAGTCAAAAAAGGTAATCGAACTTTTGCTTGATGAGCAAGAAAAAAATATTCAGGTGGATGTCAAGAAAAAAAAGAAACAATTAGAAAATATTAAAGGCATAAGAAGTTCTTTGGCTTCTTTCAAGGATGGGTCGCAAAAAACAATTCATGACATATCATCGATTATGGAGGAAAAAGAAAAGCGAAAGAAAATGTACAAAAAAATGCTGATCATAGCAATTCCGTTAGAAATTGTCGAAATTGTTACTTTTGTGATTGGTATATTAAAAGGAATCTGGTTGCCATTTTTTGTGGCCATGGCAGTGATTCCTATTTGTGTAGCAATTATGTTTGGCTATTGGTACAAGCGGGTAGAGTATCTCTGTCCGGAATGCCATACCAGATTTCAGCCAAAGAAATTAGAAGCATTCTTTGGAAATCATACGCCAAAGACGCGAAAGCTAACTTGCCCTACCTGCAGGAGGAGAATCTGGAGTTTGGAAGTATATAGAAAAGAGGTGGATGCATAATGGAAACAATTAATTTGAGTAAGAAACAATTTGTGATATACATGGCAGTCGCATTTGGGTTGGCCTGGATTTTAGAAATGATAGCAAGTATTTTTAGCAATAATGGAAATCAGATGGTGTTTGCTGTTATCTTGATGATTACCATGTTTATGCCATTTCTTGGAGTACTGATAGCCAGAATCCCACTAAAAGGTATGGGATGGGTACCACATTTAAAAGGGAAACTTCGTTATGTATTCTTTGCCCTTTGGATGCCGGCGTTATTAAGTATCTTTGGAGGGGGCTTGTTTTTTGTGATTTTCCCGGATACATTTGACTCTGAATTTATGACGTTAAGAGGTCTTTTAGAGGAAGCGAGAGCGTTGGAACAGTTTGAAGCACAAGGTATCACTATGCCAATGTATTTGTTAATTACTAGCATTCAGGCGGTAACTGTTGCACCATTTATGAATATGTTTGTTGCATTAGGCGAAGAGGTCGGTTGGAGAGGTGCGCTGTATCCATATTTGAAGAAGAAGCTGGGTGTTACTAAGGGTCGAATTGTAGGTGGTACTATTTGGGGGGCTTGGCATTGGCCGATTATGATTTTTGCTGGATATGAGTATGGTAAAGAATATATTGGCGCACCGGTACTTGGTCCGATTGTGTTCTGTGTCGCTACTATTATGATGGGTATATTATTTGATTATGTATATGAAAAGACAGAGACCATCTGGTTGCCATCTCTTATGCATGGTGCTACCAATGCATTTACTATTTTTGCATATCTGGTAAAACCTGATTATTCCAATATGGCAATACTGGGACCGGCATATATCGGTATTATCAGTATGATTCCGCTGATTGTTATGGCGGTCATTATTTGTATAAAGAAGAGGGATTGAGTATTAAATGGATATTCAATCGCACTAACAAATTTCAGTTCTCAAATGACGAAATTTATAGGATTTAATAACTGTTATATCTTGTTATAGAAATCTCGTCAAACCCTTGAAAACACTAAACTTTTCGTGGGTGTCTTTTCCATTACATCTTGTATCGTGTTATATCGTTTTACCCTTGTTTATGAACCCTCATAAGGAAAAAAACAAGGGAAAGAAAATCAGGTAACAACTTATAACAAATTATAAAAATGTCGGTTGGGACTGGATGAAATGCTTATAATACATTTTCAAGAAAGGATTGAGTGGATGAACATAATATATGCAGATTATAACATTTACCACAACAGCATTGATATATGCACTTATGCCGGATATATTCTTCGGATTGATTGTGCAAAGGCAGAGGAAGGATTAAAGACTACTCCTAATTTAGAGTGTGCATTGAATGCTCTTGCAATAGATAATCCATTGGAATATGCTCGCCTTGCCCTAGATGGTGAAATGCAGGCATGGGTGGATGTGATTGATTGTTTGGATGCATGGTAAATATAAAATGTAGCTGGCATTTTGTCAGCTACATTTTATATTTAGATAATACTTGTCAAGTGAAAAACTTTAAATTAGCTAAGTATTTCAGTAATGTTGTCTTTATGGCGTCCGGCGTCTCTTTCATATCATGTTCAATCCATTTCATGATTACATTCCAAATAGCACCTATATTAAATGATATAATATAATCAACTTGTTCAGGGGAGAATGATTGAAACATTGGATGATCCGGACTTACAATTTGATTATGTATCATGGGAATAAAAATGTTCCATTTATGTAAAAGCAGGTACATAAGATTATTATCCTTAAGTTTAATTAGCAATTCCTGATTTTGAAAGCAGAAAGTAAAAATTACATCTAAAATATTGGAGAGCTGACAGTTTGGTAATTGCTGAAGCGAATATATATATTGATGCATAATGTTGTCAATGTAGGCATCTAAAACATCATCTTTTGAAAGAAAATTCCGATAAAAAGTTTTGCGAGCGACTTGGGATTCCAGAATAATTTGTTTAACCGTTATATCATTGTAGGAATATGTATTCATTAATTGCAAAAGTGTATCGGTTATTTCTTTTTTAGAACGAATAGCACTAGGATTTTGTGACGGATTCATTTTATTATCCTTTCTGACACTTTTTTGCAAATTAGTGTCACTTGTTTTTGAAATATTGTATTTTAGGTATTTGTATTATATCATTCTCACAGAAGTGACACAAGAGTCTACTTTCTGACAAGGAGGAAGAAATGCAAGAAATTATTTGGATATTCCCTATTTTGTTTATCGTACATGATATGGAAGAGATTATGGGATTTGGGCTGTGGTTAAAAAAGAATAGAGCACTATTGGATAGAAAATACCCAAAAATCAGTAACACATATAATCCATATAGCACGGAAGGAATGACTGCAGCGGTTATGGAAGAGATGTTAATATGTTTGGTAATTTGTATCATCGCTAGATTTACAGAATTTTATGGATTGTGGTTGGGAGCATTTATTGCTTACACATTTCATCTGATAGTACATATTGGTCAGAGTATTGTGATTAAAAAATATATACCGGCTGTTATCACCAGCATTATATGTTTGCCATTAAGTATATGGTTTATTGCTGTTAGTATAAGCACCTTGTCTTATTCCGTTAGTCAAGTGATTTTTTATAGCTTAATAGGTATTATTGCGATTGCAGGAAATTTGAAAATAGCACATTGGATAATACATGTATTTACAAAAAAATTAGTAACAATGGAGGTATAGCGTGAAAATAGCTGTTAGATATCAATCAAGAGGTGGGAATACAAAAGCGGTTGCTGAGGTAATAGCAAATAGTTTAGGTGTAAAAGCAGAGGCGGTAGATAATGCCATTACTCAATGGGTAGATGTGCTATTTGTAGGTGGCGGTGTGTATATGGGTAAAATGGATGAAAGCCTATACAATTTTTTGTCAGAACTTAACAGTGAAAATGTTGGACAAATAGTGTGCTTTTCCACAACGGGTTCTATGTCATCAACTATAAGGCAAATAAAGCAGTTTGCAATACGAAAGGAAATAATGGTTAATGAAAATGAATTACTGTTAAAAATGTTATTACAGGGTCATTCTTCATTAGGGTTAACTGGCGGAAAACTTACTGATAAGCAAATAAAAAAGATTGAGCTTTTTGCGAAAAGTTCAAGCCCGAAATCGCTATTAGGTCATCTATGTCAAATTATAGAGAGCAGGACTGGATGGTAAATGTGCCGTTGTATGTTTTGGCTGAATCTTTGGAGAGAGACGATTGAATAATAAAATAATATTCAGTTAATGTTAATCCATTTTTCCTGTAAGATTTTTAGGATATTATATGCCTATAAAATCAAAGAACAGGAGGAATTAATATTGTGAATAATACGATACTGAAGGTGAATCACCTTACGAAAACATACGGCACGAAAACAGCCTTGAAGGACGTAAGTTTTACTGTTGAAAAGGGTAAAATATATGGATTTATCGGAGAAAATGGTGCCGGTAAAACTACTGCAATCCGAGCGATAACAGGACTTACATCTGTTGCGGATGGCTCAGTAGAACTATTTGGAGCATCGAATCAAAAAGGATTGGAAGAGGCTAGAAAGCAGATGGGATGCCTGGTGGAACGTCCCATACTTTCACTAAATAAAACGGCATTTGATAACCTAAAGTTGCAACAGTTACTTTTCGGGAAGACAGACGATGCTAAGATAGATGCAATATTGGAACGAGTAGGTCTTGGTGATGTCAGAAATAAAAAAGTGAAAGATTTTTCTTTGGGCATGAAGCAACGTCTTGGTATTGCTTTGGCATTGATAAATCGTCCGGAGTTCCTTATTCTAGACGAGCCTGTAAATGGATTGGATCCTATGGGCATGGTGGACGTTCGTGAATTGCTTCGTTCTCTTTGTGAGGACGATGGCATCACAATTCTGATCTCAAGTCATATTCTTGCAGAACTTTATCAGCTTGTTACAGATTATATTATTATTTCACATGGGCAGATCCTTGAAACCTTAACCAAGGAAGAACTGGATGACAAATGTTCTGCATATATCCTTATGGAAACAGAGCAAACACAAGATGCATTAAAGATACTTACAGAGCATGGTGCAAAGTCAGTGTCAAATGAGAATGAGAGCATTAAAATCTATGACGATGTTTCGATAAAGGATGTGGCAAAATGGATGTTTGACAAAAATATTCTTGTAACACTTCTCATGAAGTATGAAAAATCACTTGAAAATTATTATATGGAACTTTTGGGAGGTAAAGTATGAAAAATTTATTAAAATGGGAATTGAAACGGACATTTCAATCAAAGGCCTTTTGGGGAATTGAGATAACACTTACATTGATTAATACAATATTTTTGATTATTACTTCTGTTGATGGAGGGAAAAGCGGTTTTGAATTGTTTATCCAGGGATGCAACGATTTCAATTCATTTATCTTGTTCTTTATAGGTATCTTTGCAGGAATTCATGTGACAGGTGATTTCGAGGAGCGTAAAATTCAGGCAGCAGTTATGGCGGGGAACAGTCGCTTCAATATCTTGTCTACGAAATTTCTTTCTTATTCACTGTCGGTTGGGATTTTCGGTATCAGTGCAATGTCTGCAAGTTTAGCGGTGGGGATTTTAACAAAAGGAAATCAGGTTTTTGTAGATGACTTTTTTAGAGAGGTTATCCTTCGAATTGCCACCTATACACTTGTTGAAGTTGCTTTTGTTAGTATATGTTTCTTTTTATCCATGCTGGTAAAGAATCTTGGTGCTGCGATTGCCGTTAATCTTGTATCTATGCTAGTGTTAAATATTGTGGGACAGATGCTTATAAGCAAGGAATGGGCGTTGGATTTTATGAAATATACTCCTTTAGGTCAGACATTTTTACTGCTGGCTGATACAAGCACCAATAATCTTGTTATTTCTGTAGTGGCATCTGTTCTGGGGCTAGGTGTTACTATGGCATTGTCTTATGTCAAATTCAGAAAAGAAGAATTGAAGTAAAAATGGACATGAAACGTATTGTGTTTTATAATACATAATATATGAAAGGGGGGTACCAATGGCAAATATATTGATCGCTGATGATGAAAAGGAAATCGTTCGATTGCTTCGCATGTATATTGAGGCAAATGATAATGTTGTATTTGAGGCCAATGACGGACAGGAAGCATTGCAGATTTTGGAGAAGGAAAAAATGGATCTTGTCATTGTGGATATTATGATGCCAAGGATCAATGGTTATGAAATCATTAAGGAAATCCGAAAAGGTCGCTACATACCGATTCTTGTAATTTCTGCTAAAGTGGAATTGTCTGACCGAGTATTTGGAATGGATTTGGGAGCGGACGATTATATTACAAAGCCCTTCGAACCTCTGGAAGTGGCTGCTAAGGTACGCGCCCATTTACGTCGGGTGGGAGCACAGATGAATCCGGTAGAGGAAATAAATATTATTGAGGTTGGCAGTTTGCATCTTAATTGTGATGAATGTGTCGTAATCCTTGATGGTGTTGCTAAGGAACTTACAAAGGCAGAGTACAAGGTGCTGGAGCTTTTTATGAAGCATCCGAGGAGAGTTTTTACCAAGGAGCAGATTTACGAGCATGCATGGGGAGAGGATTACGTGGTGGATGATAATACCATTCGTGTAATTATCAGCCGCCTCCGTGACAAGGTTGGAAATGATACCATTAAAACCATTCGAGGGTTAGGGTATAGATTGGAGATTCATGGATAAAGTTAAAAAGAAAATTGTTTTATATTTTATACTGTGTCTGTTTGGATGTATTGTGGTGGAATGCATATTGGGAAGCGTCCTTGATGCTATGATGATGTCTACAGAAACACCGACAGAGTCTATGGCATTGTTGACGGTGGGTTTGTTTTTGGTGTTGTCAATAATCAACATTATAGGTGGTGCTTATATCTTTTACCGTTTGACAAGCGAAGCATTTCAAAAAGAGAGTACGCGCCAGATAAATGAGCGGAATATGTTATATTCCTGTATTGCTCATGATTTGAAAACACCTATGACATCGGTGAAAGGGTTTGCTACCGCTTTAAAGGAGGGGAAGGTAAAGCCGGAAGAGCAAAAGGAAGTGTATGATATTATCTATAACAAGAGCTGTTATATGAATGAATTGCTAGACACCATGTTTACCTACGCAAAGCTTAATACAGAGGATTACGAATTGTCTCCAAGGGAGATGGATGTGTGCTCATTGGTGCGTGAACTGGTGGCATTACATTATGACGAATTTGAAGGAAGAAATATGGATCTGGAGATTGATATTCCAGAAGACGCTTTAATGTGTCATGTTGATGAGAAGGAAATGAAGCGGGCCATCAGTAATCTGTTGGTAAATGCCTATAAGCACAATGCAAAGGGGGCCAACATCTTAGTGAGAGTATCGAAGCAGGGGGAAGTGGTACATGTATTCGTTGCAGACAATGGAAAAGTAATCGACAAGGAAGTTGCTCGTGGTTTATTCGAACCATTTGCAAAGGGAGATGTAGCTCGCACAGGTGGAAACGGAACCGGACTGGGACTTGCCATATCGAATCTGATTGTGGAAAAGCATGGGGGAAGATTGTATATTGACGATAGTATGGAAGGTTTCACAAAAGGCTTTGTGATTGAAATATAAACAAATACATATAGCCATTATAGAGATGAAGTTCTCTGTAATGGCTATTTACGTAAAAGAATGTATTGTTAGCTTGTTGATTCATAGAGAAATGGTAGAATTATACTAGCTTATAGTGACATGAGGGGGTATATACATACGATGAAATTACTAATGATACATGTATGGAATGAGTATGAAATCGCATATCGCGGAAAATTTTCCAGTTTTCTTTCGTACCCATCTTTGACATTGGCGTCGATTTATCCATTGATTCCACAGGATATATTTGAAAGAATTGATATTGTAGATGAGATTTCTCAGCGAGTGAATTATGATAAAGAGACTTATGATGTGGTACTGATTTCATTCGATACGTCTTCGGCGGTGAGTGCATACAAACATTGTGATGAGTTTCGAAAGCGGGGAGCTTATACAGTGGGAGGAGGCTATCATGCCACGGCACTTCAGGAAGAAGCATTGGAACATTTTAATACCATTATTGTTGGGCCGGCGGAAAAAGCACTTCCACAGTTTTTTAAAGAGTTTGTTGCTGGTGTGCCAAAGAAAAAATATGAAGATCGTGATATTTGCTCGGCTCAATTTCCAAAGCCGGCACGAGAGAAAATAACACGCAAGAAGAAATTGAATATTCCGGCAACTATTGTAAATCGTGGATGTGGAAACTATTGTAAATATTGCTCCATGCGAACGATGTGGAAGAGTGATGCAAGACCCATCGAAGACGTGATTCGGGAATTAAAAGAATTAAAGTCGAAGATGGTTATTTTCTACGACCCCAATTTTTTCGAATGTCGTGAATATGCCATGGAATTGATGAAAGCAATGAAGCCTTTGAAGATGCTTTGGGTTTCCAATGCCACGGCAGATTTTGGGTATGATCACGAACTGATGCAAGCTGCTTACGATAGTGGATGTCGGGCGGTGCTTCTGGGGCTGGAATCCCTAAGTTCACAGTCGTTGAATCATGCAGCGAAGCGATTCCATGAGGCAGATAAGTACAAAGAGATTATTGCCAATCTACACAGTCATAAAATTGCAGTGAATGGATGCTTTGTCCTTGGATTTGATGGAGATACGGAGGAAGAATTGTTGGCATTGCCAGAACGGGTGGAAAACTTAGGGTTAGATTTGTGTCGTTTTGCGATACTTACGCCATATCCGGGAACCAGGTTTTATGAGGAATTTGAGCAGGAGGGACGAATTATTACGAAGGAATGGTCCGAATACACGCAAAACAATGCCGTGTTTCAACCGCGTCATATGTCGCCCAAGCGCTTGGAAGAACTCTATCGAAAGATTTGGAAGGAATGTTATACATGGAAGCGGGTATGGAAACGAACCCTACAATCCCCATGGGGATTGCGCCCCTATGTGTTGATTTTATTAATGGCAAACATTGGATTTAAATTTGTAGGAATTGAAAAGAGAACAGAACAATGAAAATTACTTTTATACGATTAAATATGTTTGAACATATTAGTTCAGATGCAATGAAACCGTTGTTGTTTGGGATTATTAAGAGTTTGACTCCGGAAGAGCATGAGATTGAATTTATCGACGAACGAGTGGAAAAATTACCGGCACATATCGATTCGGATATCATTGCGTTTTCTGTGGAGACGTACACGGCGAAGCGTGCGTATTTGTTGGCCAAACAATATAAAACGGAGAAGAATATCATCGTTATGGGAGGGTTTCATGCCAGTGTTATGGCAGATGAGATGATTGCATATGCGGATACGGTACTGGTGGGAGATGCTGAAGATACGTGGCAGCAGTTTCTCGAAGATTGTCAAAAAGGACAACGGAAAGATTCATACATTTCTACGGGGGAAAAAGAACTTACAATTTTGAAGGAGGATCCCTCCGTATATCGACATGGTTATTTTGGAATCGGTGTGTATCAGATTTCCCGAGGTTGCAAATTTAACTGTGATTTTTGTTCGATAAAAACCATGTATCACAATGTTCGAAGAAAAAGTGCGGATATGATCGTGGAGGAATTAAAGGAAGCAAAGGAAAAAATAATTTTCTTTGTAGACGACAATTTGTTTTATGATAAAAAAACTGCCATGGAGCTTTTTGATAAGATTGCACCGTTAAAAAAGAAATGGGCATGTCAGATCAGCATGGATGTGGCGAGGGATGATGAGCTACTTACAAAAATGAAACAGGCAGGATGTTTTCTTGTGCTTATGGGATTTGAAAGTTTGAATCCGGAAAGTTTAAAGGAAATGCACAAAGTTGCAAATTCAGAGGCGGATTATGAAGAAGTGATTCGACGTATTTACAAACATAAATTGCTGATATATGGTACCTTTGTACTAGGATGTGATGGAGATGATACGGATGTATTTGACAAAACCTTTGCATTTGCGGTGAAAAATAATATTGCTGTGACCAATTTTAACCCGTTGATTCCGATGCCGGGAACAGGAGTGTATCGGAAAATGGAAGAGCAAGGACGTCTTCGCTACAAAAAATGGTGGTTATCCGATCGGTATCGTTATGGAGAGACAGCATTTTTGCCGAACAAGATGACACCGGAGGAATTGCAGGAAGGATGCTTGAAAATGCGAACTGATTTTTATAGCATTCCATGTATTTTGAAACGTTTATTTGCCAATCCAATTCATCTTAGACCATTAAACTTTTTTGTGTATGTATTGGCAAATTTAATTTCTAGAAGAGAAATACATAAAAAGCAAGGACAGCTATTAGGGGGTATTTTGAATGAAGCTGACGTTGATTAAACCGAACATAGGAAGACGCGAGCATAGTCTGTATGTGGATGAAGGGAGAATGGAACCGCTGCAGTTGGGGATTCTTGCGGCGTTGACACCAAAGGATATTGAAGTGGTAATGTACGATGATCGTATGGAAGAAATTCCGTATGATGAGCCAACGGATGTTGTGGCGATTACCGTGGAGACCTTTACGGCGAGACGTGCTTACGAAATTAGCGAGGAATTTCGCAAGCGTGGAGTGAAAACCGTTATGGGAGGCATGCATGTGATGTTGATTCCGGAGGAAGTGGAAGAACATTGCGATGCAATTATCATCGGTGATGCAGAACCGGTGTGGGAGACCGTGATGCGGGATTGTCAGAAGGGCGTTTTGAAAAAACGATACGAGGTAGTGCAACCGGAATGTCCCCAGGTGAATGTGATTACGCGACGAGATATTTTCGAAGGGAAGGGGTATTTACCCATCACGTTGTTGCAATTTTCCAGAGGATGTAATCACAAATGTAGTTTTTGTGCGTCGTCCGTGTATTTTAAAGCACATCATTATTGCCGTCCGGTAGAAGACGTAGTGAAAGAAATTAAAGCACAGAAAAGAAAATTGTTGTTTTTTGTGGATGACAACATTGTTTGCAATCATGAAAAAGCGAAGGAGCTATTTCGTGCGTTGATTCCATTGAAGGTGCGATGGGTGAGTCAGGGAAGTATGGATATGCTTAAGGACAAGGAATTGATGGAGTTAATGGTCAAGAGTGGTTGCCTCGGATTGGTGATCGGATTTGAATCCATTTCACCGGATTGTATTACCGAGATGAACAAATTTACCAACAAAAATGCTGCTACGTCTATGTACGAAAAAGAGATTCAAGAGTTACGACAATGGGGGTTGCAGACGTGGGCTGCATTTACGGTGGGACATGATGGCGATACGATGGAGTCCATTCGTGCCACTTGTGATTTTGCGATAAAAAACAAATTTACTTTTGCCGCATTCAACATTTTGATGCCATATCCCAATACGCCACTGTATGAGAAGATGGAACGAGAGGGAAGGTTACTGTATGACGGAAAATGGTGGTTGCACGAAGAGTATCGATTTAATTATTGTAGCATTGTACCGAAAAATATGACGCCGGATGAACTGACAGAGGTATCCTTTGATTGTCGAAAACGATTCAACAGCAGACGCTCGATTTTTACCAGAGCGTTGGATTTGAAGACCAATATGCGGACACCATATCGTTTTTTGACCTATTTGATTTATAATCCGCTGTTTCGAAAAGAAGTATTTAAGAAACAGGGGTTGCGATTTGGATTAAAGAGTGGAGAAACAATAGAAGAATGAGGGGTTGTTATGCTAAAAGGAGAAGTGCGAAAAATCTGTGAGTTTTCGGAAGAAGAGCTTGTGTCAATGTATGGATTAATGGCTCAGTTTTATGACGATACGGAGGAAGAAGTGTTCCGAAAGGATTTTCAGGATAAGGACTATTGTTTGGTTCTCTATCGGGAAGATGGTAAAATTATAGGATTTACCACACAGAAAATAATGAGCCTTGACGTAGAAGGAAAAGAAGTTAAAGGTGTTTTTTCCGGAGACACGATTATTCACAAGGATTATTGGGGCGAGACCGAATTGTTCAAAGTTTGGGCGAATTTTTGGTTTCCGTATGCCAAAGAGGAAGGCGAGTTGTATTGGTTTCTAATCTGCAAAGGATACAAAACATATCGTATTCTTCCTGTATTTTGGAAGGAGTTTTATCCCAATTATCGTTGTGAAACACCAGAAGAAGCAAAGCGTATCATAGATGCCTATGCGTCCCAATTATATCCGGAGGAATACAATCCGGAGACGGGAGTTGTGGAATACAAAAGAACGAAGGATAAATTGAAATCTGGTGTGGCAGATATTGGGGAACGAGAATTGCGCAATAAGGACATTGCTTTTTTCTGTGAAAAAAATCCGGATTATGTGCATGGAAATGACATCGCATGTCTTGCTAAAATTGACATGGATGTTTTAAGAAAAGGTGTACGGGAGACGTTGTTTCATGAGTGTACAATGTAAAATTTTGAATGAAATATGCCGGCTTTTGTATTGGGGAGAATATCGAAAATATATTAGGAAACAAAGCATACAAAAAGTACAATCCAGATATCTGATGCGTTTGCTCAAAAGAAACAAAGCGACAAGATATGGGGAGAAGTACGATTTTGCCAGGATTTCCAGTTATGAAGAATTTGCCCGGAAAGTGCCGTTAACGGTGTACGAAGATTATGAACCGTATTTGGAAGCTATGGCTGACGGTGAAAAACAGGTACTTACGAAGGAGGATGTCCTGCTGTTTGAACTTACCAGTGGTTCGTCGGGAGGTAAAAAAAAGATTCCTTATACCAAGACATTAAAACAAGAATTTCAGCGTGGAATCAAACCATGGCTGTATGATTTGTATTCTGGTGATAGGGAGATTGGAAAGGGGAAAAGTTATTGGTCCATCACGCCTGTGACGGCGGAAAAGACTTATACAAAGGCTGGAATTCCTTTGGGGTTTGAAGAAGACGCAGAGTATTTTGGCTTTTTTTTAAAGATTCTTATGGGAAAATTGTTTGCCGTGGATTCCTCGGTAAAGTTTTCGGAAGACATGCAACATTTTTATTTAGATACCACCAGACAACTTATGCAATGTCAGGAGTTGTCATTGATCTCCGTGTGGAATCCCACCTTTCTGACAATTTTGTGTGATTTTATTCGTGATAATGTTGGGCTTGTTGTGGAGGGGTTGGAAAGAAAAGAACAGGAACGAATTCAAAAAGCAGTGGAAGCAAATCGCTTTGATCATGTGTTTCCGATGTTGCGAATCATCAGTTGTTGGGCAGATGGAAGCGCCAAAGACTATTTGAAGGATTTGGAGATACGATTTCCGACGGTACATATCCAGCCAAAAGGCTTGCTGGCAACCGAGTGTTTTGTTTCTTTTCCGCTACTGAGAGAGGAAGGAAGTCGGCTTAGTGTTCGGTCACATTTTTTTGAGTTTCGTCGTGTGACGGATGGGAAAATCCTGTTGGCTCATGAATTGGAACCGGGAGAATACGAAGTAATCGTAACCACCGGAGGAGGATTTTATCGATATTGCATTGGTGATATCGTGGAAGTGATAAAAGTGGTTCCAGATCAACCACCGATCATACGTTTTTTACGGCGAGCAGGAATTACATCCGATCTTTTTGGGGAGAAATTAACCGAAGAATTTGTCCGAGGAGTTTGTGAGAAACTTGGAATAACGGAAGAATTTTGTTTGTTGGCGCCGGAAGGGAAGCGGTATTGCTTGTATACGACAGCGGAGGGGATTGCGGATAAAGTGTTGGATGATGAACTACGAGAAAGTTACCATTACAATTACTGTCGTCAGTTGGGACAATTAAAATTGGCAAAGGTGGTTCCTGTATGTGGGGAACCACAAAAGGTATATATACAGAGACATGCAGAGGATGGTATGCGGGTTGGGGACATCAAACCTGCCTATCTTACCAAGAAGACAGATTGGGGAAATTGGTTTCAAAAGAGAAAGGAAGAATCAGAATTATGTTAAAAATTGCACTATTGGCACCGGCAGGTGCGATGCATCGTTACTCAGGAAACTTTGGAAAATCATTGCACTATGCGCCATTGACATTGACAACATTGGCAGCGTTGATTCCGGAAGATGTGGAAACCGATGTGGTTATTTATGATGAAACAGCGGGAAAGATACCGTTGGATATTGATGCAGAGTTAATCGGTATTACGTGTATTACCGGTACGGCACCAAGATGCTATGCATACGCAGACTACTTTCGTAAGAAGGGGAAAGTAGTTTTTATGGGAGGAGTACATCCTTCTATGCTTCCAGAGGAAGCGGCAGGGCATGCGGATGTGGTCTTTACCGGATTTTCGGAGCAGACATTCCCGCAGTTTATCTATGATTATGTAAATGGAAATTACCAGAAATTCTATCATCAGAACAGTGATTATACCATTGAAGGAAAGCCGATTCCAAGAAGAGAATTATTGAATTCCAAGAAGTACATAACGACGAAGACGGTGGAAGCCATTCGTGGTTGTTGTCACACCTGTAGTTTTTGTGCATATCCGGCAGCATTCGGGAAGCCGGTCCATAAACGTCCCGTGAAAGAAGTTGTAGCAGAAATCGAGGCGTTGAATACGAAACATGTGCTTTTTCCGGATGTAAATCTAATTACAGATCGAAAATATGCCATTGAACTTTTTAATGCTTTGATTCCATTGAAGATCATATGGCTTGGTTTGGTTACTTCTTCGGTGGGAATCGATGATGAATTGATGACCGTGTTTCGCAAGAGTGGATGTAAGGGGTTGTTGATCGGGTTTGAATCCATTACACAGGAATCGCAACAATACATTCATAAAGGAGTTAATAAAGTGAATAACTATGTGTCACTGATGGAACGACTGCATGACAATGGAATTTTGGTACAAGGGTGTTTTGCGTTTGGTGGGGACGAAGAAGATGAGAGTGTATTTGACCGTACGGTAGAAATGATCATCAAGGCGAAGATTGACTTGCCACGGTATTCAATTTTGACGCCATTTCCACAGACACAATATTACAATCAGCTGGAAAAAGAAGGACGTATTATAGAGCGAAATTGGGCAATGTATGATGTGCAGCATTGTGTGTTCCAGCCAAAACGTATGACCAAAGAGCAGTTGGAAGAAGGAACCGATCGGGCGTGGAGAGCTACCTACTCTACGGCAAATATTATGAAACGTCTGGCCCCTTTTACAAACAGCCCATGGTTGTCTGTGCCGATTAATCTTGGATACAAGAAATATGCAAAAGAGTGGAACAAGTTTACAAGAGAGGTAATGTGTGATAATTCAGACATTCCGGTTTTATAGAGGATGAGAATATGAAGATAACATTTATTTTACCGGCTATAGGAAAGAAACCGGGAAAAAAGTATATTGGAACATGGAAAATGGAACCGCTGACCATCGCGGTGTTAAAGGCGTTGACGCCACTGGAAATTGAGACGGAATTATACGACGATCGTTTGGAGTTGATCAATTATGATACACAGACAGATTTGGTTTGTATTTCTGTGGAAACCTATACAGCGAAAAGAAGTTACAAAATTGCAGCACGGTTTCAAGAGAGAGGGATTCTTGTAGTTATGGGGGGATATCACGCTACGCTTTGTCCGGAGGAGGTTGCACAGTATAGTGACAGTGTTTTGGTGGCAAATGCGGAAACGGTGTGGACCAAGATGCTACAGGATTTGAAAAATCATAATTTGCAGAAGTTTTATTATGGGGAGACGGCGGAATACGACATTCAACCGGACAAGAGTATTTTTGCGGGCAAGAAATATTTACCTGTAAATCTCATCGAGACAGGGCGTGGATGTTGTCACAGTTGTGAGTTCTGTGCAATTTCCAAATTTTATTGTAGCAAATACCATGCGCGAGATCATCGATTAATCCTGGATGACCTTCAAAACTCTCCGCATAAATATACGTTTTTGGTGGATGACAATCTTGTGGCGGATAAGAAAAATGCCATACGTTTATTCGAAGAAATTACTCCTTTAAAAACCAAATGGGCAGGCCAAGGGACGTTGTCGATGGCAAAAGATGAAAAACTTCTTAAGACAATGAAAAAGAGCGGATGTGAGATCATTCTCATTGGGTTTGAAAGTTTGAATAAAGCAAATCTTCAACAGATGAATAAGTCGTTTAATTATGCATTAGGAGAGAGAGACGAATTGGTGAAACGAATTCATGATGCTGGAATTGGGATTTATGCCACCTTTGTGTTTGGTTATGATAATGATGATGAACGTACCATCCATGATGCGGTGGAATTTGCCAAGAAACATAACATTTACACAGCAGCGTTTAACCACTTGTTGCCATTTCCGAACACCGGCTTATATGACCGATTGAAAGCTGAGAACCGATTGCTTTACGATAAATGGTGGTTGGAAGATGGTTACAATTATGGAGAGGTTGCTTTCGAACCGAAATTGCTTTCAGCAGAAAAATTAAGCCAGCTATGCCGAGATGCAAGAAAAGAATTCGCTTCGCCTAAGACGGTTTGGAATCGGGGAATGGCATCTTTGGGGAGAACAAGTCCATTGATGTGGAGCTTGTTCTGGGCCATGAATCTTCGGCTTGGGGAAGAGATTGATCAGAAAATGAATGTTCCGATAGGAGAAAATCTAGATGAGCTTCCAAAATGATAAATATTTGTTACGCCCTGCGGATTCATCTGACAATGATGGAATCCGAGCGATCTTTGAAAGTGAGAGTTTCCGGGGAAATCTGGACGTGAAATTTTTACGTAATCCGGCACCTTATGAGTCTTTTGCGGCGGATGGAGAAATGGCAAAGGTAATTGTTGCTGTGGAGCGTGCCACCAATCGGATTGTGGCAGTGGGGGGCGCCGTTATTCGCCGCGAGTTTGTTCATGGGCGAAAGGAGAGATGTGCGTATCTGACAGGCTTAAAGGTTCATCCGGAATACCGTAGGAAATTTATATATTTGAAACAGGCATATGCTGAATTGTATGAGCATATTAAGGACTGTCCCTTCAAATATACGACAGTACTGGATAGTAATGTGGATGCCATTCGTATGTTTGAAAAGAAACGGAAAAATATGCCGACGTATACATATTTGGGACATTATACCACCTATTGTTTTCACGGAGGTTGCAGAAAAATCCAGATTGAAAAAGATCATATGGATGGATTTCAGGAACTTCTAGATCGCCATTTTTCAAAGCAGAGTCTTGTACCCTGTGATTACGAGTATAAAGGGTTCGGAAAAAAGCATTTTTATTGTGTCAGAAAAGACAATGAGATTGTGGCATGTTGTTTTGTGGGCGACCAACAGGAGACAAAGCAATATAAGATGTGTTCGTATGGTGGGATGTTAAAGATGGTTTCTCATTTTCCTACGAAGCTATTCGGTTATCCGGTATTTCCTAAGCCGGACAGTGTTATTAATCATGGAGTGATTTCGTATTTATATGTGAAGGAGAATGACAAAAAATTATGTCAGGATTTTTTGCAAAGTGTTGCGGCGGAAAGCCCGTTTTCCCTTTTGTTGTGGGGCGGTTTTGAAAATAATCCGCTATCCTCAGTGCTGGATGAAATGAAGACGATAAAATATGGAAGTCGATTGTATTCGGTGGACTGGGAAGGGGAAACAGAAATTCAGGGAGTCATTGGAATGGAAGCAGCGGTGTTGTAAGAAATTGCCGTTGCTTCTTTGTATTTAGTGTGATAAAGTGGATAATATAATAGCTAAAAATAGAGAAAATGATTAAAAATGGACAATATATTATCTGTGACATAGGAGGTTGTGATAATGGAAAAACACTTTCAATGGCAAACCTCAGAGGAAATGGACCAGCAGATGGCAGAGCGTGTGAGAGGACTTCGAAAACGAAGAAAAATTTCACAAGAAGAATTGAGCAAACAAAGCGGTGTTAGTTATGGTTCCATTAAGCGATTTGAACGAACAGGGATGATATCGTTGTTGTCATTAACAAAGATTGCCATTGCCCTTGGTTGCCAGGAAGAGATTACAGAAATGTTTACCAACATTGCCTATGGTAGTCTTCAAGAGGTAATCAATGAGAGAAGATAAGGTTACAACCTTCTTAAGAATTTTGTAAGAATTCCATTGACTTTTTTACAAGATTTATGATTTATAGTATGGATGTATTCAAGAAAAGCAAGTGATGGAGGCAAGAAAATGGAGCAGGCACAAATATTGATTGTGGACGATGACAGAGAAATCGTGGAGGCGATTGGAAAATATCTGGAAATGGAAGGCTATGGGATCCGAAAGGCTTATGATGGCATGCAGGCGCTAGATATCATGATGCAGGAGAAGATTCATTTGGTGCTGCTGGATATTATGATGCCAAAGCTTGACGGCTTATCCGCTACAATGAAAATTCGGGAAGAGAAAAATATACCGATTATCTTGCTGTCTGCAAAATCGGAAGAAAGTGATAAAATTCTTGGGCTTACCATGGGAGCCGATGATTATATCACAAAGCCATTTTCACCGCCGGAACTTATGGCGCGAGTGAAGTCGCAACTGCGTCGTTATATGAAACTGGGAGACTGCAATGGAAATTATGCGAAGGATAGCATTGAAATTGGCGGATTGTCTTTGCAGACAAAGGAAAAGCAGCTTCTTGTGGATGGCGACCCAGTGCATTTGACTGCGAAGGAATACAAAATTGTGAAACTGTTGATGGAACATCCCGGTCGGGTATTTTCGGCAGAAGAAATCTATGAACGTGTATGGGAAGAGGACGCCTATGCGGTGGAAAACACAGTAATGGTACATATTCGTCGGATTCGTGAGAAAATCGAGATCAACCCGCGGGAACCAAGATATTTAAAGGTGGTATGGGGAATTGGTTACAAAATGGAAAAACATGTGTGAGCGTATATGTAAGGAGAAACGGAATAGAGTAATTTTGCTGTTAGGAATGGTTGTTTTTGCACTGTTGTTGTCTTTGGGAGCACAGACGTTACTGGCTTCTACCGATTTTTGTTACAGATTGTCCATGATGGGAACATCGTATGAGGAATCCTTGGTACATGAGGAGGATTTCTACTCAACATTGAGAGATTTGTCATGGAACATATTTGGGAAACAGGAAGAGGGCTTAGATAAGGAACTTTTCGATATCGAGCCCTACTATGAGTACATCGCTTTTCATGAGGACTATTTTTATCGGCATGAAACAAATGGTTCGGATGAGTTAAGGGCAGAAACTTCAAAAAATATTGATATGGTAATTTTGCGTGAACATTGTGCGATTTACTATGTGTGGGATGGAAAGCAATGGATGAAAAATGAAGAGGAACCATTTGAATTACCAGAAGACATGGAGGAACTGGAACTTTTACAGTCGCATACACGATTAGCAATCGGATACACACCAGAGATGCTACAAGCTGGCGAAAAACGTCTGGCGGAATGGCGGAACGATGTGACAGGGGGCCTTATTCTTACAACAATAGGTTTGTTTGGAATTATCCTTTTATTTGGTATGCTTGTGTTAGGTGTTGGGAAAAAATATAAAAAAAAGATATATTGGGATGGAGCATTTTCTATATTCGGAGTAAGTGTTTGGGGAATTTGTTATTGTTGGTTTGCTTGGGATTCTTGTGGATGGGAATGGTGGGACGGAACAGTGAACCCGATTGAGATTATACTTGCCATCATAAGTATTATCGGTGTTCTTTTCTGCGGATATATGTTGGGGCGCGAGATCGCCATGGTTGTGCGTACGGACCCACAACAACGGAATTTGTGTGAAAAGTTCTGGGTGAATCAATGTGTCAAGCGTTTGCAACTACAGGTGAAGGACCGAGTGACAGGAGCGTATTATTATGAAAGAGGACTCGTTACATGCCAGCAGATGCGTCAGAAGTTTACGTTTATATTGGCAGGAGTGATGCTAGTTGTGGCTTTCGAAGGGGCTGTGTTGGTGTCTGGAATTTTATATTTCAATTTTGCACCCGAAACCGATATGTTTGCTTTCTTTCTTACTATTTTTTTGATGTTCTTTTATGGAATAGCTGGAATCGCGATTTATCGCTGGTACAAGCAAGGAACCAAAATGCTATTTACCGAGTACGATACGTTGATGAATCAGTTGGAATGTTTGATAAAGGGCGAGTTTGACAATGAGGCGTTGTTACCAGAGACGTCTGTATTGGTAGGAGAATCCAAAAAGCTAGCATTGCTAGGTGGGAAGATGAGTGAAAATGTACAAAAGCAAATCCAAGCAGAACGAATGAAGATTGATTTGATTACCAACGTGTCTCACGACTTGAAGACACCATTAACTTCGGTAATCAGCTATCTGGATTTGCTGTCGAAGGAAGAATTGTCACCGGTAGCAAAGGACTATGTGGAGGTGTTGCAAAATAAGTCCGGGCGTTTGAAGAAAATGATTGAAGATGTGTTTGAACTCACTAAGGCGTCCAGTCGCAATTTACCTCTTAATAAAGAGCCAGTGAATCTAAAGAAACTGTTGCTTCAAACGTTAGCAGATATGCAACAGGAAATTGAAAAAGCACCGGCAAAGGTGGTAGAGAATTTGCCTGAGGTTGCGGCGATTGTTTATAGCGATGGTCAGAAACTGTATCGAATTCTTCAGAATTTGTTGGAAAATGCATTGCGATATGCGATGCCGGAGACACGGATTTATGTCACACTAAAGGTAGAAGAAAACCAGGCAAAGATCATGGTGAAAAATGTCTCTTCCTACGAGATGGACTTTACAGAAGAAGAGGTGTTGGGACGATTTTTCCGCGGCGATAAGGCAAGAAGCACCGAGGGGAGTGGACTGGGACTTGCTATAGCGAAGGAGTTTACAGAAGTATGTGGTGGAACACTGGGCTTGTCCATTGACGGAGATGTGTTCGGTGTGGAAGTTGCATTGCCATTACAAGAGGAAAAGGAGCAAGAGTGAAGATGAACGTTCGAGAGATGATGTATGCACAGTTGGCCAAGGATTTCAGCGTTACGAGAGAGGATTTACTGGCAGGCAAGAATCTGTTTGTAAAGAAAGCATACAAGGATGGTCGACGGATTTACAAAAGTGATCGTTGTAAGTTAAATATTTTGTCCATCAACGGTATGACGGTTATGTGTAGCGAAGACGAAGAATTGTTGGCATGGCTGGAGAGAGAATTTACAGATTCCCCCGGGGAGTGGATCTGCGAATCAGGAAAATTGCGAAAAATTGACCGTAAGCTGGAACAATTGGGACATGAGATTGTGTATACACATCCCTTTTTCATACCAGGACGTGAAGTGGAACTGCAGAAACCAGAGGCAGAGATTTGTTGGTATGAGAAAGATGAGATTTTTCCGTTTCAAGGGGATGAAAGATTCACAAAAGCATTGGAGTTTGATGAACAACGCCCGGATATGCTGGCAGTAACGGCGGAAAAGGACGGGGAGATTCTAGGCATGGCGGCTTGTAGTGCCGACAGTGCTACTGCATGGCAGATTGGCATCGATGTGGTGCCACAGGCGAGACAGAAGGGGATCGCTTCGTATCTTACCTGGTGCTTGCGTGAAGAAATTCTGAATCGAGGGATTCTTCCTTTCTATGGAACCGGATCCTCTCATATGCAATCAAAGCGAGTGGCATATAATGCAGGATTTGTGCCAGGGTGGTGGGAATTGTATAGTGGAGAACGGGAAGGCTAGTTTGACAAAGCATTCGATTCGTGCTAAGATGACAAGGGTAAAAGATATAAACGTGGAGTTATCTGGTAGGTAACTCCACTTGTTTTAAAATGCAGGTTAGAAGCGACTAACCCATAGAGAAAGTGAGGGAGAATATGCAGGAATGTGGATATTGTGGTGATGAGATTCATTACCATGAGATAATTGAATGTATTACGTGCGCGCTGGATGCCAAGGATCCATACACGGCGGGTCATTCGCAACGAGTGAGCGACATGGCGTTGCGGGTTTGCCAGTTACTGGAGTTAAAGCAAGCAGACGCAGAAAAGGTTCACATTGCGGCACATTTACATGACATTGGAAAAATCGGAGTGCCAGATGCCGTTCTAAATAAAGAGGGGCGATTGACGGATGAGGAATGGGAACATATACAAAAACATCCGGAAATCGGTGCGGAGATTTTGAGTAAATCCCACCAGTTACGGGAACTGTCAGACATTGTATTGATGCACCATGAACGTTTTGATGGCAAAGGATATCCTACAGGGGCAGCAGGCTCGGATATCCCAGTGGGAGCCAGAATTATTGCGATTTGTGACTCCATTGATGCCATGACTTCCAATCGGTGTTATCGAAAAGCTCATGATTTCGATTATTGCTATAAGGAAATTGAGAAAAATCTTGGGACAATGTATGATCCAATCATTGGAAAGTATGTGTTGGAGCATTGGGAGGAAGTCGTGGAAGTTGTAAAATAAATAAATTTTTTTGCGATATTTTGAGATTTCGATGGAAGGAGACGAATGATGAAGATTCTACGAGGCACAGAAAAGCATATCGACGGCATTAATAAATTGTTGCACCAAGTACTTATGGTGCATCATAATGGAAGACCGGATTTATTTCGAGCAAACGCAAAGAAATATACGGATGAAGAATTGAAGGAAATCTTGCAGGATGACACAAAACCGATATTTGTGGCAGTGGATGAAGCAGAAGAAGTTCTTGGATACGCTTTTTGTGTATTCCAGCAGCATGTTAATAATAACATATTGACGGATATTAAGACGTTATACATTGATGACTTGTGTGTGGATGAGGAAAAGCGAGGACTACATATCGGAAAGCAGCTGTATGAGCATGTGACGGTATTTGCAAGAGAACAAGGGTGTTACAATATTACGTTGAATGTGTGGTCATGCAATGAAAGTGCCATGAAATTTTATGAGAAATGTGGTCTTGTACCACAGAAGGTTGGCATGGAAATGAAGTTGTAATCGGTGACAGAAGCACAACGTGATTTTGAGATATAAGGGTGAAGTTATATTGATATAATAAAAACCTAATTGGACAATTGTAAAAAAATGAGGTATCATGGTATTAACTTATTATTTTTAGGAGATATCTTATGGGAAATCAAAAATTGAGAAAAAGCTTAAGCGTTGTTTTGGCTTGTTCCATGCTTGTGTCTACATGTGTATGGCAGCAGCCTGAGACAGCAGATGCAGCGAAAAAGGCAACTCTCAAAACAAAGAAGGTCACACTTTATGTGGGCCAAAAGAAAAAAATTAAAATCAAAGCGAAGAAAGCAAAGGCAAAATACACATTTGTTTCTTCTAAGAAAAAAGTTGCCAAAGTGAATAAAAAAGGCGTGGTAACGGCAAAGAAAAAAGGTACAGCGAAGATTACCGTAAAAGAGAAAATCGGTAAGAAAGTTCGTAAACTTGGTAAAGTAAAGGTTGTTGTAAAGGCAAAGAAAGTAGTTAAGACAACAGAAGCACCTCAGCAGAGTAGTGCTCCAGTAGTTACACAGACGGCTTCCCCTGCAATTGCAACAGCTACGCCAACGGTGGCACCTTCTGCGACTTCTACGCCGGCAGTGCCATCCACAGAGCCTACGGTAGAGCCTACGATAGAGCCTACGGTAGAGCCTACGGTTGTTCCAACAGAGGCACCTACTGCGGCACCTACGAAGGATCCATATGCGGATGTATCATGGGAAGAAGTTGACCTTTCTACATGGACTGCATTTGGCATGACAGACAATTGTATGTTGGATACAAATACAGGTGTTTTTAATGCGATGGATCAGGAATTCTTTGGATTCCAATTGTCGAAAGATCTTACCGAAGGTCAGGAAGTCGTTGTGCGTGTAAAGGGAACCAATAATGGGGAAGCAGGTTTCCGAAGCTGGTTGGTAGATGCGGTGACCACAACTTGTACACCAACGGATGACTTATATCTTTACACATCTGCTGCAAACGAAGAATTTGTAGTGGGTGATTTTGAAATCACCTATACATTGCCAGCAAGCGCAGATTGTAGTTATTTGTTCTTCAAAGGTCCATCTTATGGAACAAATATTGAAGACTTGTCGATTACATCCATTGAAATCGGTTATCCGAAAAAATGGGAGACCATCGATTTGTCAACATGGACTGCATTCGGTATGACAGATAACTGTATGTTAGACACCAATACCGGTATATTCAATGCAAAGAACCAGGAATTCTTCGGATTCCAGCTTTCGCATGATCTTGCAGAAGGTGAGTATATCGATGTACGTGTAAAAGGAACGAATAACGGAGAAGCAGGTTTCCGAAGCTGGTTGGTGGATGCGGTGACCACAACTTGTACACCAACGGATGACTTATATCTCTATACATCCGCTGCAAATGAAGAGTTTGTCGTAGGTGACTTTGAGATTACATATCGACTTCCAGCAAGTGCAGAATGTAGTTATTTGTTCTTTAAGGGACCAGCCTACGGAACAAATATTGAGGATTTGTCCTTTACATCCGTTGAAGTAAGCTATTCCAATGCGGTAGAGGTTGTAACATTTGAGCCAACGGAAGAGGATAGTGCAAAAATGGTTGCGGATTCTCTTGTTTCTACAGGTAATAATGCACGAATCAAATCGGTTATTGAGAAAGCTAGAGCTGGTGAAGATGTAACACTTGCATATATCGGAGGTTCTGTTACTGAGGGATCAGGTGCGAATCCAAATTCCAAATGTTATGCAGAGTTGTCTTGTACAAAGTTTGCTGAGGCATATGGAACAGGTGAAAATGTTCATTTTGTAAATGCGGGTATGAGTGGTACACCATCTTCACTTGGAATTGTTCGTTATGAGCAGGATGTACTTGGTCAGATGGTGGCAGGTACAACGCCAGACATTCTCTTCGTTGAGTTTTCTGTAAACGATAGTGGTGAGTGTACAAACGGTGGCGCATATGAAGGATTGATTCGTCGTGCTTTGGAAGCTGGTTCAGCGGTTGTATTGGTATTCGCAGTGTTCCGTGACAACTGGAACATGCAGGATACATACATTCCATATGGTGAGCACTACGATTTGCCAATGGTCAGTGTAAAAGATGCAGTAAGCGATTATATTGATACAGCGGATGGATTCCGTAAATGGTATTTTGCAGATGCATATCATCCTACTACTGCTGGACATGAATTGTCTGCAAATTGTATTATGAACATGTTCGATGCCATTGATAAGGAAGAGGCAGATACAGATAATATTACAGATTTGTCTGCATTTGCAACATATAATACAGATGCATTTGCTGGAACAACGATGATGGGACCAGCAACAATCGAGGCGCTTTTGGCACAGGAGAATTCTTCCTTGGTAAGCTTCAATGCTGGTGGATTCTCTGAGACAGATGGCGCAACAGGTACATATTTGTACGATAGCTCGAAAGAGAAATTCCCAGAAAACTGGATGCATACAGAAGATAGCGGAAGTGACTCTCTTACAGCTACCGTAAATTGTAAGAATCTTTTGGTTGTATACAAACTTTCCAATAGTTCTACAACAGGTACTGCAGAGCTTTACGTAGATGGTGAATTGAAAGTAACCATGAATGCATACAACAGAGATGGTTGGAACAATGCCACAACTGTTTTGGCATTCAGTGAAGAGGAAGCAGCAGAGCATACAATTGAGATTAAGATGGCAGAAGGGAATGAAGAAAAAGAATTTACACTTCTTGCCCTTGGTTATAATTAGAATATAGTTTCTTCCTGGGAGAGCAGTCCGGTTAAGCCAAAAGCAAGCCGGATTGCTTTCGTTACAGAGAAATTATAAATACAGGATATATATGGAGGATATTTTAGGTATGAAAAAAATGAAAAAAGGTTTAAGTGTTGCATTGGCGTTTTCTATGATTGTGACAGGCGCCATGTACCAGAACGAAATGGCCGACGCAGCAAAAAAAGCAACAATTAAAACAAAAAAAATCACCATTCGAGTAGGTGAAAAGAAAAAGATTCAGATTAAAGCAAAGAAGGCAAAAGCAAAATATACGTTTAGTTCTTCCAAGAAAAAGGTTGCCAGCGTTAATAAAAAAGGTATGGTAACAGGAAAGAAAAAGGGAACTGCGAAGATTACAGTAAAAGAAAAGAGTGGTAAGAAAGTTCGTAGTCTTGGAAAAGTGACAGTTGTTGTAAAAGCGAAGAAGGTAGTAGGACCTCAGATCACGGAAGCGCCTGCGCAGACAAGTGCACCAGTAGCAACACAGACACCAGTTGCTACAACATCAGCACCAACCACAACTCCTGTGGTGACACCTATACCTACTGTGGAACCAACACCAGTGCCAACATTGGAGCCATGGTTGCAGTATCCGATAGATAGTGGATATCATCCAACAGAAGAGCAGTACAAAACAATGATTGCAGATTCTTTGATTTCTACGGGAAATAATGCGAAAGTGAAAGCGGTAATTGAAAAGGCAAGAGCAGGTGAGGATGTAACACTTGCGTACATTGGTGGTTCCGTTACGGAAGGCGAAGGTGCAACACCAAATGACAATTGTTATGCAGAATTTTCTTGTACGGAATTTGGAAAAGAATTTGGAACTGGTGACAATGTACATTTTGTCAATGGTGGTATGAGTGGTACCCCATCTTCTCTTGGTATTATTCGTTACGAGAAGGATATTCTTGGTCAGATGACAACAGCATCTACGACACCAGACATTTTGTTTATTGAATTTGCGGTAAATGATCACGGTGAGTGTACAAGTGGTGGTGCGTACGAGGGATTGATTCGTCGTGCAATGTCCCAGGGAGCAGCGGTAGTGTTGTTGTTCTCTGTATTCCGAAACAATGACAACATTCAGACAACTTACATCCCATATGGCGAGCATTATGATTTACCAATGATCAGTATGAAGAATGCAGTGGCGACAACCATTGATGAAGATGATGATTTCCGTGATTGGTATTTTGCAGATATGTATCATCCAAATAACGGCGGATATCGTTTGACATCTGACTGTATTATGAATTACTTTAAGACTGTGGATGCAGAAGCAGTGGAAATAGACAATGTTCCGGATGTATCGGCGTTTGCTGCATACAATACAGATGCATATGTGGGAACAACAGCTATGACACCAGCGACAATCAATAATCTTTTGGCTCAGGAAAATGCATTGGTAACAAGTTTTGATGCCGGTGGATTCTCAGCAACAGATGCGAATACAGGTGTATATCTGTATGATAATACAAGAGAGAAATTCCCAGAAAACTGGATGCATACAGCAGATACTAGCAGTGATTCTTTCCAAACTACGATTCATTGTAAGAATCTTATGGTTGTATACAAGCGTTCCAGTGACGTTAACACAGGAAATGCAGAACTTTATGTGGATGGTGAACGAGTAAAAACTTTGACAGCTTATGATAGGAGTGGATGGAATCAGGCGATTACAGATTTTGCTTTTAGTAACGAAGAGGTTGCAGAGCACACCATCGAGATCAAGATGGTAGAAGGGGACGAAGCAAAAGAATTTACCATCCTTGCTCTTGGTTATAACTAACTTATAATTTGAATTGATAATCCGGTTGGTTGTTGAGACTGACCGGATTTTTTCTTGTTCGAGATATCTTGCTTCGTGTGAAGGGATGGTGCTATAATAAAAAGAAAATGAAATTAGTTAAGGATTATTTAATAATTCATGTTGTACTCTTATCTCACACCAAACAGTGAAAGGAGAGAAAAGGATGTACGCATCTATTTTAAAAAAGGATCTAAAACGAAAAAAAACAATGAATGTGATTTTGTTCCTTTTTATCATTCTGGCCACGACGTTTATCGCAGGAAGCGTGAACAACATGCAGGCGGTTATGACGGCGTTGGATACTTATTTTGAAGAGGCAAATGTGCCGGATTACTGGGTTGCAACCAGTACGGATGAGGCTGCGGAAAAAACGACAGAGATTGCGAAAGACATGGGAGCAACCGTGTTGGAGCAAGAATTGGTTCAGGTGGCAGCTAGGGATGTATTTGTAAATGGAACCGAGATTGACTATAGCAATACGATTGTGATTTCTGACATAAAGAACACCAATACCATCTTTACGGAAAACGATGAGCCTTTACGGGAAGTGAAAAAAGGGGAAATGTATGCGCCTGCTCGGTTTTTTGGAGATGAGGATGCGGTTCTTCAAGTGGGAGATGAAATCACGATAGAGCTGGGGGATGTGAAGAAATCCTTTATCGTAAAAGGTGGTGTGAAGGATGCACTATTTGGATCAGGGATGATTGGTATGAGTCGCTTGCTTGTAAACGAAGAAGATTATAAGGAACTGTTAACACAGGAAAGTCCTAATTTTCAAAATTTATGTATTTACATGGAAGATACCGAAGCCTTCCAAAAACGTTTGTTAGATGAGAATGTGGAAACAACATTTAGTGAAGAAACAGATATGATTAAATTGATGTACATTATGGATATGGTCATTGCGGCAGTGATGCTAATTGTCAGCATATGTCTGATTCTGATTTCCATGGTGATTCTTCGATTTACCATTCAGTTTACGTTAAGTGAAGAGTTCCGAGAGATTGGTGTTATGAAGGCATTGGGAATCAGAAACCGTCGGATTCGTGGACTGTATATCGTGAAATACACAGCCATTGCCATCGTGGGCGGTGCTATTGGTTTCTTCGGTAGTATTCCATTTAGCAAAATGATGCTTGCCAGACTTTCAAAAAACATTATGATTTCTTCGAAAGCAGGGTATGGGATGAATCTGGTATGCGCCATTTTTGTCGTAGCAGTTGTTGTTGGGTTCTGCTATTTTTGTACAAGAAGAATTCGAGAGTTTTCGCCAATTGCAGCCATTCGAAATGGAGAAAATGGAGAACGATATCGTAGAAAAGGTTTGATTTATCTGAATCGCGTGGGAATGCGTCCGATTTTCTTCATGGCAGTAAATGACATTATTAGTGATTTTCGAAGATATATTTCATTGGTAGTCATATTTATTTTGGGATTGTTGTTGTTGCTGATTCCGATTAATACCATTAATACCTTGTCTTCGGATCAGATTGTGACATGGTTCAATATGGCAACCTGTGATCATGTGGTAAGTCGGGAAATGATTTTTAATCGGGATTTTACAAGTCGGGAATCGGTGGAAGAATATTTGCAGCAAGTGCAAGATGACTTGTCAGAAAAGGGGATTCCGGCAGAGACATTTATGGAAATGGTATTTCGTTTTACGGTTTCCCATGGGGACGAAAAAATGTCTTCCCTTGGCTTTCAAGGGCTTGGAGATGTAGAGAATGAAGATTACGTTTATTTGGAGGGAAGCGCACCTCAGAATGAGAGAGAAATTGCCATTACTCACATTGTTTCGGATACAATAGGAGCTGAGATAGGAGATACGGTAGAGCTTACATCTGGTGATGAAGTGCGGAAGTACACAGTGTCAGCCCTTTGTCAGTCTATGAATAATGGAGGAGAAGGAATCCGACTGTATGCGGATGAGACGCTGGATTATCAATATGTAACCGGATCCTTCGGTGTGCAGATTCATTATACAGATGATCCGGATGAGGAAGAATTACAGCGACGTAAAGATATCTTGTGCGATATGTTCTCGGAAGACAAGGTGTATGATCCAGGTGACTATATCGTATCCATGATTGGAGATATCGTATCCCAGCTTGAGAGTGTGAAGCAGTTAATCTTACTTGTGGTTCTTGTGATCAATATACTGGTGACGGTACTGATGGTACGAAGCTTTTTGGCAAAGGAAAAAAGGGAAATTGCGGTGTTAAAATCCATTGGATTTCGAGATAGAAGTCTGGTTCTATGGCAGACGATGCGAATCGGAATCGTGCTGATTTTATCCATTATCATTGGTGTGTTGATTTCAACACCACTTTCGGAAGTGTCTTCCGGACAAGTGTTTAAGATAATGGGAGCGGCATCCATTGAGTTTGAGATTAATCCATTGGAAGTGTATGTAATATATCCGTTAATTTTGTTGGTTGCGACGAGCATTGCTGCTTTTTGCACAGCGGAAAGCTTACGGAAAATCAAGACATCAGAAACAGGAAATGCGGAGTAAAAGGAGAGAATAATTATGGCAAAGGTATTAGAAGTAAAGGATCTGTGTAAGACTTATATTGTAAATAAAAGACAGAACAATGTATTGAAGAATGTGAACTTTTCTGTGGAAGAGGGAGAAATGGTGGCAATTATGGGACCATCCGGTTCCGGAAAATCCACGCTGTTGTATGCAGTGTCCGGTATGGACAAGATCACAGCCGGGGAAGTAAAGTTTGGTGAGCAGAAGATTGACAGTCTTTCGGATAAGGAATTGGCAGATCTTCGTTTGGATGAGATGGGATTTATTTTCCAGCAGATGTATATGTTGAAAAACCTGTCGGTGTTAGACAATGTGGTTCTTCCAGCATGCCAGTCCAAGAAAGGAAATGCCACGAAGAAAGAGAAAGTTCAGTACGGAAGAGATTTGATGCGAAAGCTTGGTATCATCGATATTGCAGACAATGACATCAACGAAGTATCCGGTGGTCAGCTACAGCGTGCATGCATCTGCCGAAGCATGATTAACCATCCGAAAGTGATCTTTGCGGATGAGCCAACGGGAGCCTTGAACCGTACATCCTCCGATGAGGTGATGGAAGAATTGCGAAAGATTAATGAAGAAGGTTCTACGATTATGTTGGTTACTCATGATGCCAAGGTGGCGGCAAAATGTACTCGAGTGATGTACATTGAAGATGGAAATATCAAAGGTGAGTATGCTCTTGGAACGGGCAAAGATGCTATGGATATGAGAGAGAAGGAACGAGAATTGAACCATTGGTTGCTGGAAATGGGATTCTAATGATTTCGCCGAATCGGAAGAGGGAGGATGCAGATGACAGATATATTGATTGTAGAAGATAATGCGGAGATTGGTGGTTTGTTAAAGGATTTTCTGGCGGCAGAAGGGTATTCAGTCGTGCTGGCGGATACCGGCGAAAAAGGGGTGGAACACTTTCGGAACGAAGGTGCCAAGTTAGTGGTGTTAGACATCATGCTTCCTGGTATGGACGGCTTTGCCGTCTGCCAGGAAATTCGAGAAAACTCCAATGCGCCTATTATCATCGTCAGTGCAAAAGGGGAAAAAGAGGATAAACTCAATGGTCTTTTGTTGGGAGCCGATGACTATATGGAAAAGCCATACGATATCGATATCCTCATCGCCAAGGTGAAGGGGATATTTAAACGACGCTACGAAAGTGCAGTGATTAAATGTGGAAACATTAAGTTAGATAAGGAAAAACGTCTAGTGTACAAAGCGGGTGAAGAATTGACCATGACGGCAAAGGAGTATGAATTGCTCCAATTACTGATGGAAAACAGCGGCAAGGTATTGTCGAAGGATATGCTCTTTAACAAGATATGGGGCTTTGACAGTTTTTCTGAACCACAAACACTGACGGTACATATCAAACGGTTGCGGGAAAAGGTGGAAGAGGATCCAACAAACCCTACTCATATCCAAACAGTGTGGGGCGTTGGCTACCGATTTGAGGAAGTGTAAGGAGGATTGTGTGAAAAAATATAACCAAATGCTTGCTATAGTACTTGTGATTATGGCGATGATTTTTGTAGGAACCAATCTGTATCTCAGTACCATGAAAGAACCAAAAGGCAGAGAACATCGGGTGGAGATTGAACGTGCTGCCATGGAGGTCAAGGAAAATGGGCTGACAGCAGTAAATCTGGAGAAGTACCCAACCATTGTACGTATCGTGGCGGGGAAAGTAGCGGATGACAAATCTTTTTATGAAGGAGAAGAAGAGGATTATGTGATTCGTAACATCGATGGAGTGGATTATCGATTTGATTATGAAGCTTCCAGTCAAGAGTATCAAAGTCAAATGCGCCAGATGGTAAATATAGTTCTAGGAATTGTAACCTTACTTGTTTTGGCGATGTTTGGATTTATTAAAGTTCGCGTGCTTCGACCGTTTCATCAGTTAAGTGAGCTGCCCTATGAATTATCAAAAGGAAATATGACAATGCCGCTAAAAGAAAATAAGGAGCGGTTTTTTGGTCGTTTCTTATGGGGGATGGATTTGCTTCGGGAAAGGCTGGAGGCTCAGAAGGTATCAGAGTACGAGTTGCAGAAGGAAAAGAAAACATTGATTCTGTCCATTTCTCATGATATCAAGACGCCACTTTCTGCGATTAAGTTATACGCAAAGGCGTTGATGAAAAATCTATACCAAGATTCGGAAAAACAGGTAGAGATTGCGGGACATATCAATGATAAGGCTGACGAGATTGAGAACTTTGTTTCTCAGATCATTAAGGCATCCAATGAGGATTTCTTGAGTCTGGAAGTGGAGAATGGGGAATTTTATCTGGCAGAAATTCTAGAGAAGATTACTACGTATTATACCGAAAAGCTGGAACTTTTACAGATTGATTTTGAAGTGGAGAGCGTGGGGAATTGTCTTTTAAAGGGAGATTCGGACCGTGCGGTGGAGGTGTTACAGAACCTGTTTGAAAATGCGTTGAAATACGGGGATGGGAGAAAAATCAGCCTGTCCTTTTCTGAGGAAGAGAATTATCGCATGATAACGGTGTCCAACACGGGATGTACATTATCGGATAGCGAGGTTCCTCATATCTTTGACAGCTTTTGGCGTGGCTCCAATGTGGGAAGCCATGGTGGCAGTGGTCTGGGACTTTATATATGCCGTCAGCTCATGCAAAAAATGGGGGGAGAAATTTATGCAAAATGTACCGATGGGAAGATGGAAGTGACGGTTTTGTTCTCTCGGGCATGATGAAAACACATTATCCAATAAAATACTCCACCAATATTTTAATCCCCAATAAGATCAAAATAACGCCTCCGGCGATTTCTGCCTTTTTCTTATAGCGGGAGCCGAAGATATTTCCGATTTTTATGCCTATGATAGAAATCGTACAGGTAGTAATAGCGATAACAAGACAACCAATTAGGGTGTTCGTTAATGGATGGAGAGAATCACTGAGGTTTACCGGCACGCAGGCAAAGGTAATGCCCACAGCTAAAGCGTCAATGCTTGTGGCAATGGCGAGAAGGAGCATTTCACGGAAGCCTAAATTAGCATCGCCCTCATCTTCCTCATCCGACAATGCTTCGCGAATCATATTTCCACCGATGAGTCCGAGAAGGATAAAAGCAATCCAGGATGAAAAGGAGTCGATATAAGAGGCAAATTGAACTCCTAGTATGTAGCCAATAAAAGGCATAAGCCCCTGGAAGCATCCAAACCAAAGCCCTACAATAAGGCAACTTTTCCATTTTACTTTTGGCATGGCGAGACCTTTGCAGATTGCGACAGCAAAAGCGTCCATGGAAAGTCCAACGGCGAGAAAAAGTAATGTAATGAGATTCATTTGTATGCTCCTCCTTTGCATTTAAAAAGACTCATGTATGGCATTGCAAACAAAGCCATACATGAGTCTCGTTCATTAAGATATGCCAGACCAATCAGTGACCGGACAGTATGTTGACATATCACACAATCATAATTCTTGTGCAAACTACTCCCTCACAAGGTTTCTTTATCATACTACAATTCCTATGTGTCTGTCAAGAAAAATTATCAATAAAAAACAACGCCGTCAAAATGCGACAGCGTTGTTTTTGCATACTTTTATTTTATTATTGTAATGAATTGAACTTGCTCCAGCTGAGCCACATACGTACAAAGCCGTTCGTACAATGGCTGAAGTTCCTCTCCAAACTGACGATCTGCTAATTCTGCTATCTCCAAAACGGTGCGTGATCCGTCGATTTGCTTCCAGATAAAACTTCCGTATTTATCAAGATGAACTTGAGAAATCTTTGGTTTTTTTAAAAACTTCTGCGCTAAGCGATTCATAACACCTTTGTTTTTTACATGGACTGTCACCAATTCATCCGAATCTTCACTCCAAGGAAAATCGGGATTGTGAACAGGGACATATTCCAAATAATTATTCTTTGTTTGCTTTTTCATCTTTACTCCAAATTGTGAACTTTAACAAAGCAAGAATCATCAGGGCAAGTAATACAATTCCACCGATAATTCCAGTGTTTAATGTTTCAGACAAATTCATGGCATCGCTAAGACCTGCTACCGTAAGGATGGCAAGGAGGATTCCTACCAAACCTTCCCCGGCAATCATACCGGAACTAAAGAGGATTCCTTTGTTTACAATCTCTTTCCGTGCAGCTTCAGAAGCCATTTTCTTTTTATCGATAAACAGTCTTACCAAACCACCGATCATGATACATACACTAAGATCCAATGGGAGATATAGACCAATTGCTACAGGGAGAACCGGAATTCCAAGAATCTCGATAACAACAGCGATAAACACACCGATGAATACAAGGGTCCAAGGAAGATTTCCGTCCATAACACCTTCGACGATCATTTTCATCAAAGTTGCCTGAGGGGCAGCCAATTCTTCCGTACCAAATCCCCAAGCAGAATCCAAAAGGTAAAGAACACCACCGATGGCAAAAGCGGATAAAATCGTACCGATTAATTCACCGATCTGCTGTTTTAATGGTGTGGCACCGAGAATGTATCCGGTTTTCAAGTCCTGTGAGGTGTCACCAGACATACAAGCCACGATGCAGATAACAGAACCAATGGCGATGGCAGCCTGCATACCGTGAATACCTACGTCACCAGTTGCCTTTAACATCATAGTTGAAAAAAGCAAGGTTGCAATTGCCATACCAGATACCGGGTTGTTACTGCTTCCAACCAATCCCACCATGCGGGAGGAAACGGTTGCAAAGAAAAATCCGAAAATTACAATGATAACAGCACCGAGCAAAGTAACTGGAATTGCTGGCAACAACCAAATAAGAAGAATCATTACTGCAATTCCGCCAAGGATGATTTTCATGTTCAATTCTTGCGAAGTACGTTTTGGGGCAATGGCACTTCCGCCTTTCAAACTCTTGATGGAATCGCGGAAAGTGGAAATAATCAATGGAAGAGATTTGATCAAACTAATGATACCACCTGCTGCCACTGCGCCAGCACCGATATATCGAATATACAGACTCCAAATCTGACTTGCTCCACCAGTGGCATATAATTCACCGATGGTAACATCTCCTGGGTATAAAATTGCATTTGCGCCGAAAAGATTGATGGCAGGAATGAGCACAAACCAACCGATGATTCCTCCGGCAAGCATGTAGGATGCGATTTTTGGACCACAGATATAACCGACACCGATGAGAGCGGGATATACTTGAGTGGAAAGTTCTGTTTTCAATGCAGAGATTTTAGCAGTAATGGCACCTGGAACAACGTAAAGTCCATCCACCAAAAATTTGCAAAGAGCAGCAAACCCCATACCGATAAATACGGTATTGGCATTGGAGCCACCTTCTTCCCCTGCGAGAAGAACCTCTGCACAGGCAGTGTCTTCTGGATATGGAAGAGTGTTGTGTTCCTTTACAATTAAGGCATTACGCAACGGAACCATAAACAAGACACCTAAGATTCCTCCGCACATGGAGATGAGAGTCAACTCAAGTATTCCTGGTTTATCCATTTTTCCTTCTGCTGCCCAAAGGAACAGGGCGGGCATCGTGAAAATGGCACCGGCGGCCAAAGATTCACCGGCAGAACCGATGGTCTGAACGATGTTGCTTTCCAAAATGGAATATTTTAATTTGAATACTTTTAGGAGAGCACGAAACACTCCCATAGAGATGACCGCTGCCGGAATGGAAGCGGATACAGTCATACCTACACGAAGACCTAAGTAGGCATTGGCGCCACCGAATATCACAGCAAGAAGCACACCGACGATGATCGCTTTAATGGATAATTCTTTTGTTACGCGATCCGCTGGAATATACGGCTTAAATTCTTTTTCTTTCATAGTAAAAATACGTCCTTTCTTTCATGGGATTAGTATGCGTCTCCCATAAAAATTTATGTTTTAATACTATAATAAATGACACCGCAAAGTTGGTCAAGTAAATAAAAATGGAAAAAGGGTAAAAAGTGTTAAAAAATGTCCAAAAATGGAAAAAGGACACAAGAAATGCTGATGAAAATGGGGTTTTTCTTTGAAATCCTCTTGCAAAAGAGAAAAAAAGCATATATAATGCGTGCATGACGTATGCAGATACATCAAATATTTATTAGTAAATAGGGAGGGAATACAATTGAACAAAGTAAAAGTTTTAATTGTAGATGACAGTGTGAGAACTGCAACAATGATTGAAGAGGCCTTACAGGAAGATGATGGCGTGGAAATCGTGGGACACGCAGGAGATGGTGTTGAGGCCATTGAGATGATTCGTGAAACGACACCGGATATTGTCTTTTTGGATTTGATCATGCCAAAGATGGATGGACTTGTGGTTTTGGAAAAGGTGCATAAGGGAGTACCGGGAATCGAAAAACGTCCGGATTTTGTCGTTGTTACAGCGGTGACACAGGATAATGTAATGCAGACGGCATTTCAGTACGGGGCGTCATACTATGTGCTTAAGCCATTTGAGAAAGAGACGATTTTAGCGAAGGTGCAGCAACTGAAGCCAGATAATAAGTTTCGGATTTTGGCTTCTTCAGGCGCAGAGCGCGGAGGGAGTGAGAATAATGGTTATAACCTGGAAATTGATGTGACCAATATTATTCATGAGATTGGTGTTCCTGCACATATAAAAGGATATCAGTATCTGCGAGATGCCATTATGATGTCAGTGGATGATAGTGAAATGTTGAATTCTATCACGAAAATTTTGTATCCGTCCATTGCGAAGCAACATAAGACCACACCGAGCCGGGTGGAACGCGCCATTCGGCATGCCATCGAAGTGGCGTGGACGAGAGGAAAGGTGGACACCATTGATGAGTTGTTTGGATATACCGTGAACAATGGAAAGGGAAAGCCGATGAATTCGGAGTTTGTGGCATTGATTGCAGATAAGATTCGCTTGGAGCAAAAAGTACGTGCCCAGGGACGAGCGCTGTAGCGTCAAACCGTGGGAAAAGTAAAGAAAAAAGGTGATGCACCAGTGCGTGAAAGAAAAATGAACGCGCTGGTGCTTTTTTGTTTCACTAGTTGCATTTTGACTTGTTTTCTTATATAATTATAAGTACTGTGAAGAAGAATACGCAGCCGGATGGTTTAGAAAGGGTTGAGAACTATGATACAAGACAGACAAAGTGGTTTGATTGAAAAATTTGATACAGGAGAACTGTCGCAGGACATTATTCCACCCAATTTTACGGACCCCGATGTATTATTCGAAGTGTTGAAAAAGATTATTCTTGCCGAGCATCCCGAGGATGATTTGACAATTATTACAAAAGCATATGAACTGGCAAAGGAAGCGCATAAGGATCAGAAAAGAAAGTCCGGAGAACCGTACCTTATTCATCCGGTATGTGTTGCCATTATTCTTGCCCAGATCAATATGGATAAAGAGACAATTGTTGGTGGACTTCTCCATGACGTGGTTGAAGACACAAAATACACAGTAGAAGAAATTACAGAGTTATTTAGTGAAGAAATTGCACTTATGGTTGATGGCGTTACCAAACTGACGCAGTTGAACTATTCTGCAGACAAATTGGATGTGCAGGCGGAGAATCTTCGAAAAATGTTTCTTGCCATGGCGAAAGATATCCGAGTGATTATTATCAAATTGGCGGACCGACTTCATAACATGCGTACGCTTCAGTTTATGAAGCCGGAGAAACAAAAAGAAAAAGCAAGAGAGACTATGGATATCTATGCACCGATTGCCCATCGTCTCGGTATTTCGAAAGTGAAGGTAGAGTTGGATGACCTGTCTTTGCAATATTTGGAACCGGAAAGTTATAAGGAACTGGACGAAAAGTTCAGTCACCATCGAGAAGAAAAAGAAGCCTTCGTGAAGGATATTATGGCAGAAGTGCGAAAACATCTGGAAGAGGGGGGCATTGAGGCCACCATCGATGGACGTGTCAAGCATTTGTTCAGTATTTACCGGAAAATGGTGAATCAGGATAAGACGTTTGATCAGATTTATGATTTGTTTGCGGTACGTATTATTGTTAATAATGAGCAACAATGCTACACGGCATTGGGGATTATCCATGAAATGTATAAGCCAATTCCAGGGCGATTCAAAGATTACATTGCGATGCCGAAACCAAATCATTATCAGTCGCTTCACACAACGCTAATTAGTCCGAATGGTCAGCCATTTGAGATTCAGATTCGTACGTATGAGATGCATCAGACAGCGGAATATGGTATCGCAGCTCATTGGAAATATAAAGAGACAAAAGGAAGCGACGATACGGTCGAAAATGAAGAAGCAAAATTGGCATGGCTTCGTCAGATTCTGGAGTGGCAAAGCGATATGTCAGATAACAAAGAATTCTTAAGTGTCATTAAGAGCGATTTGAATTTGTTTTCAGACAGTGTGTATTGCTTTACACCAAACGGAGATGTAAAGACACTTCCGGCGGGATCGAATACGATTGACTTTGCTTATGCGGTACATACCGCCGTTGGTAATAAGATGGTAGGTGCCAGAGTGAATGGGAATTTGGTGAAGTTGGATTATCAAATTCAAAATGGAGACCGAATTGATATCATTACGTCTCAAAATAGTAAGGGTCCAAGCCGTGATTGGCTTGCTATGGTAAAGAGCACACAGGCCAAAAATAAGATTAATCAGTGGTTCCGCAGCGAGTTCAAAGAAGAAAACATTGTACGCGGAAAGGATCTTTTGCAGCAATATGCAAAGACGAAAGGCATTGATCTTTACAAATTGGTGAAGCCGGAGTATACAGAGGCTTGTAAGAGAAAATATGGATTTAAAGATTGGGATTCTGTCTGTGCTGCCATTGGACATGGCGGTTTGAAGGAAGGACAGGTCATCAATAAACTTCAATACGAATATGATAAAAAGAACAAGAGAATTGTATCGGATGCGCAAGTTCTTGAAGTTATTGAGAGTGCTAAGGAGGCGAAGGCTGCCAAATATGCTCATCCGGGTGAGAGTCTTGCGAAAAGTAAGAGTGGTATTATCGTGGAAGGCTTGGATGATCTTGCTGTTCGCTTTTCCCGTTGCTGTAATCCGGTGCCGGGAGATGAAATCATTGGTTTTGTGACACGTGGTCGCGGGGTATCCATTCATCGGACGGATTGTGTGAATATGATTCATCTTCCAGTGGACGAACGGAATCGTCTTATTGAGGCGGAGTGGAGTCCGGAGGCGAAAGGAAATAATGAATATTATCCGGTAGAGATTGTAATCTATTCTTACAATCGAAGTGGTGTATTGTTTGATGTGTCCCGTATCTTTACGGAAAATGAAATCGATGTGAAATCTATGAATGTTCGTACCACAAAACAAGAGAAAGCTACTATTGTTGTGGGCTTTGAAACAAAAGGTGTGGAGCAGTTAAACAAGCTTGTGAAGAAGCTTCGTGGTGTGGAGAGCGTCATCGATATTGAACGTCGTTCCAACGGATAATGTGTAAATTTGGAGGACTATATATGAAAATAAATGGACTAGACATTGATTCCGCAGTTGTGGGCAGTGTTGGGACAAATTGTTATATTGTAAGAAAAGAAGGTTCGAATCGCTGCGTTGTCATCGATCCGGGCGATAGTGGAAAAGAGTTGGCGAACTTTGTGAAAAACCAAAGTTTGGAAGTGGAAGATATTTTGTTGACTCATGCACATTTTGATCATATCCTTGGCGTGACGGATTTGAAGGCGAATGCCGGGGGTAGAATTTGTGTATTGGAGGAAGAAAAGGAATTGTTGGAGGATGCTAATCTCAATGTATCTTCTATGGTTGGGCAAGCTATTTGTTTGCAAGCAGACGTTCTTTTGAAGGATGGACAGACGTATGAGACGGCGGATATGAAATTTTCAGTGATTCATACACCGGGACATACAAAGGGGAGTTGTTGCTTTTACTTAAAAGAAGAAGGTATTTTGTTTAGTGGGGATATGTTGTTTTTAGAATCCATCGGACGTACCGATTTGCCTACAGGAAATGGCAGAGCGATTTTAGAATCCTTGGATCAAAAGGTGCTTACGTTGCCGGAAGATGTTAAGGTGTTTCCAGGGCATGGACCAGCGACGGATATTGGTTATGAAAAGGCAAATAACCCATATGCGGGAATGTAAACGGTGACGAGAATGATTCGAATAACGAGTAAGGATAATGAATTTTCCTATGATTTAAAAGCACTGGCAATGGCGTTTTATCCTGCGCAGGAATGTGTGACGAAGGAAGAAGCGTCATGGTTAGATAAGCAAGGCTATACCATGTGTCTTGAGATGGATGGGGAATTGGTTTACGAGGATTTTTTACCAATGCCATATACGAAAAATCAAGTCAAGCAAAGATTTTATCGATTTTTAAGTAAATACTCAGGAAAGTCCCTTCCTTGGGGGATTTTGACAGGAATCCGTCCGGCTAAGATTGCTCTTCGAATGCTTATGGCAGGAGAGAAAAAAGTCGATATATTAGATAAGTTAAAAAATGAATATCTCTGTTGTGAAGAGAAAGCAGATTTGGCCATGGCAGTGGCAGAAAAAGAGTATGCGTTGACAGGAGCCATGGATCACGAAAACAGTGTGAGCATTTACATTGGAATCCCATTTTGTCCAAGCATATGCGCGTATTGCTCCTTTTCATCCTACCCCTATAAACAATACGAGAAAAAGGTAGATGAATACTTGGAAGCCTTGGAAAAAGAAATCACTTTCGTGGCAGAGCAGATTCGCCACAAGACAGTGCAATCGGTATACATTGGTGGAGGGACTCCGACATCGTTGAATGAAGAACAGTTTGAACGATTGCTTCAGATGGTGGAGCGACATCTCCCGATGAGGGAGGATTTAGAATATACCGTGGAGGCAGGGCGTCCGGATAGTATCACTCGTGGGAAATTAGTCAGCATGAAGAATCATCATGTAACACGGATTTCCATTAATCCGCAGACGATGAAGCAAAGGACGTTGGACCTTCTGGGGCGACGTCATACCGTGGAAGAAATTCATACGGTGTACGACATGGCAAGAGAACTTGGATTTGATAACATCAACATGGATCTTATTGTGGGATTGCCGGAAGAGACGCCAGAGGACTTTCAGAGAACCTTAGCGGAAGTTCACGCCATGGGACCGGATAGCATTACGGTCCATACACTGGTGATCAAGCGGGCTTCACGGATGCGTCGCGAGCAATTGGAGCAAGGCGGCGAGGTTCGCGAAGAAGATGACTACATTCCACAGATGCAGGATTTGTCCGAGCAGTTTTGTCGGGAACATGGATATGAACCATATTACATGTATCGTCAGAAAAATAAAGCCGTGACGACGCGCAATACCAATCAAGAAAATGTGGCATATGCAAAACCGGGGAAGGAATGCTTGTACAACATTTTCATGATGGAAGAGCTTCAATCCATCTTGGCTCTTGGCAGTGGTGGTTCGTCAAAGTATGTATTCCATGGGGAAGATCGCATGGAACGCGTGGAAAATGTAAAAAGTGTGGATGATTACATCAACCGCATTGAGGATATGTTAAATAGAAAATTGAAATTTTCTTTATAATAAGTTTTGGAGGAAGATAAAATGGCATTAAAGAAAAAGCCGGTAACCGGTATGAAAGATATTTTACCGAAGGAAATGGCGATCCGAGATTATGTCATCGGATTGATCAAAGAAACATATGGAACGTTTGGATTTTCATCCATTGAGACACCTTGTGTGGAGCACATTGAGAGTCTTTCCAGTAAGCAGGGTGGTGAAAATGAAAAGCTGATTTTTAAGATTTTGAAACGCGGTGAGAAATTAAAATTAGATACCGCGAAGTGCGAAGCAGATTTAGTAGATAGCGGTCTTCGTTATGACTTGACGGTGCCACTTTCCCGTTATTATGCGAATAATGCCAACGAGCTCAATGCTCCCTTTAAGGCATTGCAGATGGGAAATGTATGGCGCGCAGAGCGCCCACAGCGTGGACGTTTTCGTCAGTTTATGCAGTGCGACATCGACATTCTTGGTGAGCCATCCATCTTGGCAGAGATCGAGTTGATATTGGCAACAACCACATTGCTTGGTAGATTGGATTTTAAGAATTTTACCATTCGTATTAACAACCGTAAGATGCTGAAGGCAATGGCCACATACTGTGGATTTGAGCAAGACCAGCATGATAATGTATTTATCATTTTGGATAAGATGGATAAAATCGGCATGGACGGTGTCGAGGCAGAACTTTTGGAGGCCGGATATGCCAAGGATGCAGTGGACAAATGCATCGAGTTATTTCAAACGGTAACCAATGACATTGCCGGTGTGCGTTATTTGAAAGATACATTGGGAGATGCATTGGAAGCTGGTGCGGCAGAAGATTTGGAAACCATCATTACCATGGTTGAGGATGTGAAGACGGCAGACTTTAAGATGTCCTTTGACCCAACTTTGGTACGAGGAATGGGTTACTATACAGGTCCAATCTTTGAGGTTTATATGGATGAGTTTGGCGGAGCTGTGGGTGGCGGTGGACGTTACGATGAGATGATTGGTAAGTTCACGGGAAATGACACCTGTGCGGTAGGTTTTTCTGTAGGATTTGAGCGTATCGTTACATTGCTTTTGGAGCGCGACTTTGAAGTGCCTACAGCATCCAAAAAGAAAGCATATCTCATTGATAAAAAGGCTTCTCCAGAGTTGATGAAGGAAGTTTTGATGAAGGCAAAAGAAGAGAGAGAAGCTGGTTATAAAATCAGTATCAATATTATGAAGAAAAATAAGAAATTCCAGAAGGAGCTGTTGACAAAGGACGGCTATGAGGACATTCAGGAGTTTTTTGCAAACTAAGTTAATGGAGGAAAACAATGGCAGAATCAATGAAAGGTTTGACACGTACATGTCGATGTGCGGAGTTGACAACCAATGAAGTAGGACAAACCGTAACCGTAATGGGTTGGGTTCAGAAAAGTAGAAATAAAGGTGGAATCATTTTTGTCGATGTTCGCGATCGCTCTGGTATTATCCAGGTAATCTTCGAGGAGAGCGACACAGGAAAAGAAGGTTTCGAGAAAGCAACGAAGCTTCGTGCTGAATTTGTAGTAGCAGTTACCGGTGTTGTGGAGCATCGTTCTGGTGCTGTGAATGAAAATCTGGCGACAGGTGCCATCGAGGTTCGTGCAAAGGATATCCGTATTCTTTCCGAGTCTGAGACACCACCATTTCCAATCGAAGAGAACAGTAAGACAAAGGACGATCTTCGTCTTCGCTATCGTTACTTGGATTTAAGAAGACCGGATCTTCAGAGAAATCTTATTATGAGAAGCCAGGTGGCGACTCTTACGAGACAGTTCTTGGCAGAAGAAGGGTTTTTGGAGATTGAGACTCCAATGCTGACAAAGTCAACACCAGAGGGAGCCAGAGACTACCTAGTACCAAGTCGTGTGCATCCGGGAAGCTTTTACGCTCTGCCACAGTCCCCACAGCTGTTTAAACAGTTGTTGATGTGCTCTGGGTATGATCGTTATTTCCAGATTGCAAAATGTTTCCGTGACGAGGATCTTCGTGCCGACCGTCAGCCGGAATTTACCCAGATCGATATGGAGCTTTCTTTTGTGGATGTGGACGATGTCATTGATGTCAATGAACGCTTGATCCAGAAAATTTTCAAAGATGTTATTGGTGTGGATGTGCCGTTGCCATTGCCACGTATGACATGGCAGGAAGCCATGGACCGTTTTGGTTCCGATAAGCCAGACACACGTTTTGACATGGAATTGCAGGATGTGACAGAGGTTGTGAAAAGCTGTGGCTTTGGCGTGTTTACAGGAGCTATCGAAAACGGCGGTTCCGTTCGTGGTATCAATGCCAAGGGACAGGGGGCGATGCCTCGTAAGAAGATAGATGCATTGGTTGATTTTGCGAAGGAATATGGTGCTAAAGGTCTTGCATATCTTTGTGTCAATGAGGATGGAACTTACAAATCTTCTTTTGCAAAATTTATGACAGAAGAAGAACTGGATGCGTTAGTAAAGGCCATGGCAGGTGAGCCGGGAGATCTCCTTCTCTTTGCTGCAGATAAAAATAAAGTTGTATATGACGTACTTGGAAATCTTCGTCTTGAGCTTGCTAGAAAGATGGAGCTTTTGGATAAGAATGTATATAATTTCCTTTGGGTAACAGAATTCCCATTGTTGGAGTATAACGAGGATATGGGACGTTATCAGGCAATGCATCATCCATTTACCATGCCAATGGAAGAGGATTTGGAGTACATTGATACGGATCCGGGAAGAGTACGTGCAAAAGCATACGATATCGTATTGAACGGTACCGAGCTTGGCGGTGGTTCGGTTCGTATCCACCAAAATGATATTCAGGAAAAAATGTTTGAATGTCTCGGATTTTCAAAGGAAAGTGCATACGAGCAGTTTGGTTTCTTGCTAAATGCATTTAAGTATGGAGTGCCACCTCATGCAGGACTAGCCTATGGTTTGGATCGTTTGATTATGTTGATGGCGAAGGAAGATAGCATTCGTGAAGTAATTGCCTTCCCGAAAGTAAAGGATGCATCTTGTATTATGACAGATGCGCCGAATCTGGTGGATGAAAAGCAGTTAGAAGAACTTGGAATCGATATTGCACCAGAAGTTCTTGCGAAAATGCAGGCAGCAGATGCCGAAGAAGTAACAGAATAATAAATGCGAAATGAAATATAAATTTAGGAGGTAGGAAACGTGAGTGTAACAACAAGTAAATTCGGAGTAACAAAGGATGGAGCAGAGGTAACACAGTACAGCATTGAGAACAAAAACGGAATGAAAGCAGATTTCATCAACTATGGTGCTAACATTGTACGTTTGTATGTGCCAGACAAAGATGGGAAACTAGAGGATATCGTTCTTGGTTTTGATGATGTAGCTGGATACGAAGTAAATGGATGCTTTTTCGGTTCCTTTATCGGAAGACATGGAAACCGTATCGGAGATGCGAAATTTGAGTTGAATGGTACAACCTATGAGTTGGAGAAAAATGATGGCAACAACAATCTTCATGGTGGTACACCAGGATATAATAAAGTAATGTATGATGCAACAACGACGGAAAATAGTGTAACATTTTCTCGTGTAAGTCCGGATATGGAGCAGGGCTATCCGGGAAATCTTGATCTTGCAGTAACCTATACATTGACAGATGATAACGAGCTTTCCATCACCTACAAGGCGACATCTGACAAGGATACTCTTTGTAATGTGACAAACCACTCTTACTTCAACTTGAAGGGACATAATGGTGGTGAGATTACAGATCACTATGTATGGATCAAGGCAAATGGTTTTACCGAGACGAGTGACGATTTGATTCCAAATGGAAATATTGTCGATGTTACCGGAACCCCAATGGATTTCCGTGAGAAAAAGACCATTGGTCAGGATATCGAAGCGGAGTACAAGCCATTGATTATCGCAGGTGGATATGATCACAACTATGCTCTTGATAAAGAGGCAGGTAAAGTGGAAAAAGTGGCAGAGTTATCCGAGGAAACATCCGGACGTACCATGGAAGTGTACACAGATCTTCCGGGAATGCAGCTGTACACAGGAAACTTTATTGTAAAAGAGGACGGAAAAGAAGGCGTAGAGTACACGAAGAGAACGGGGGTATGTTTTGAAACTCAATTCTTCCCGAACTCCGTAAATGTACCATCCTTTGATTCTTGCGTAATCAAGGCAGGAGAGACGTTTACAAGTACAACCATTTATAAGTTTTGTTAATTCTTTGTAGCTGACAGAGCGAGCCAGCGTGTCTGGTTCGCACCTGTTGGTTTTGCGAATTTTGAATAACCAAACAGGATGTGGGCGAATACTATAAAGATGAGGAAGATAACAAAAGGAGAAACAATGTGAAGAGTGTGTTAGGGAAACTGATTCAAAAAGAGTTTGGGAGAAATAAATATAAAATGTATTGTGATAAGCTGGAGCAAAAAGAATGTATGGATATTTTTTGTGATATTTATTTTGATTTGATAAAAGTATCTGAGGAAAAACGGAGTGCCAAATTGGTGCACTTGTTAAAAACAGTTCAGCTTTCTGTAAAAATCAGTCAGATATTTTTGTACATCACAGTTGCGTATGCATTGGCGGCGATACGATTAGTGACCATGTCATTGACGGTGGAGTACAAAGTGTGTGCCATCATATTATTAACAAGCGTGTACATTTATAAGTTTGTCGAGTATATAAAAAATCGATATTGCACCCGGGATGTGCGACTGGTTTTAATTTATAAAACAGCATTGTTTCATTTACTATCAGACGAAGGAAAATAGAAAAAATATGAAAAAACAGTTAGGACTAATTGTATCTATGCTCAAGGTCGGAGTAATCGGCTTTGGTGGAGGAAATGCATTGATTCCTGTAATACAACAGGAAGTAGTAGAAGAAAATAAGTATATTACTCAGGAAGAGTACGAAAAGGATATTGTAGCTGCGACACTGACGCCGGGAGCACTTCCTGTAGAGATTGCGTCAGGCGTAGGAAAACAGATGTGTGGCATGAAAGGAATGATTCTTGGTGGTGTTTTGATGGCATTTCCGGGAGCACTTATTACCGTACTGCTAATGGCTGGAATGAGCATGGTAAGTGATCAAGTGTTATCTCAGATTCAATATGCATCTATTGGAATAACAGCATTTATCATGTGTCTGCTGACGGAATATATTCGAGGAACGTTTGAACAATATAAAGGGCGACCAAAGACAACGGGAAAAGCATTTTTAGTCTGTCTTGCGGTGTTTCTTTTAACGGCAGGGAAGAATTTGTATCGAATTTTTCAGATTGATGCGACACCGATATTTAGTATTTCTACAATAGACATGCTTGCAATTGCCTTTTTCGGAATATTGGTGACGGATTGTAAGTTCACGTGGCAAAATTTGTTACCTGCAGGAATTATATCTGGTATTTACCTACTTTGTATTGGAAAAGCGGGTGTGATAGATAATGACATCGTGACATGGGTGATTCGTGTGGTTATGATTGTTATGTCTGTTTATAGTTTGAAGAAAAGTCGCGTGAAGAAAATGAAAAGATCAAAAAAACTATTATTTCCATTGATTAAGGAAACGACGATATGGCTTGTCTTCGCGATGCTATGCAGTATTCCGGCTATCGTTTTGGTAGGTGGCGAAACGATTGTTTTCGTGGTAAAAGGATTGTTTTCTTCTTTGATTTCATTTGGCGGGGGAGATGCGTATCTGACCATTGCAGATGGATTGTTTGTGCCGGATTACATAGATGAAACTACCTTTTATAATAATTTAGTACTTTTAGTAAATGTTTTACCTGGTTCGATTTTGTGTAAAACATTGTCGGGAGTCGGATATGCTTATGGCATGGAAGTTGTAGGAAATCAGATGGCTGGTTTTTCTATGGCACTTTCCGGTTTTGTATGCAGTGTGGCTGCCTCCTGTGGCGTATTTGGTGTTGTGTATCATTTGTATGAGTACTTGGAAGGAATTGAAATTTTTATCAATATAAAAAAATCCATAAAAGTAATTGTGTCCGGCATGCTTATGACGGTAATGAGTGGTTTGATCCAAAGTTGTATGTCCATTGGAAAGAACGCATCATATCCATGGTTCACAATTTTGCTTATGGTGTTTGCAATATATGGACTAAACGTATTTTTGTTTCGGAAAGCAAAATGTAAAAATCTAGTTCTGATTGGCATGAGTTTAGTATTGTCAATGGGGATTTGCAATGTGATGGGAATCTGAAAGGAAGGCGTGATACTATGAAGGAGAAATTGATCAAATTTTTATCAAAAATTGGTAAAAAGCACAAAAAACTTGTTGTACCAATTATGGCATTGATGGTTGTTTTTCTTACAATTTACCATGCAATTCGTAAGTTTTTCTTTGATGTAAGATATCACAAGGCTCGAATGAGAACTTTGACAGCTTTGACATCATTGGCTGTGGTATTTGCGTTAATTGTTTTACCATCATTGGCGGAACAAGGGGGAGAAAACGAAGAAATTGTATATGTAGAAGAAGGAGCAGAACAAACACCAAGTGAGGATGTGAAGGAGCAGACCGGGGAACTTGCAGTGGAAGAAGCTCCCAATGAAGAAGCTAAGTCACAAGAAGTTGTGACAGAAGAGAAAGCGACAGAAGGTACACCAGAAAATACGATGGAGAAGGTGCCAGAAGAGCTTGCAAAGACTCAGGATGATGAAAATGAGATTGCATATATTGAAGAGGAAGTGGAAAAGGAAAATGACGATGATTCCATTACGTATGAGGAGACAAAAACACCGGAAAAACGTGTGGAATCTAGTATCCGTACATATAAAGAGACAAAAAATGACACGCCTCTAACAATTACCAATCCCTCATTGAGCTTAGATAAATCTGGGACAATAAATGCAACCTATGGAAAAATTGCAGAAGCGGATGCGGATATTACCGTGACCGCAACGGCAGGAGATGCAGAGGGAACTACTACGTTTGAATATTTGTGGAAAGTAAAGGATGAATCATCAGCAGAGGCGGTGAATGCGTCTGGTGAAAATAATAAAGCGACGTATTCCGTGCCAAGAGATATCGCTGCCGGAACCTATGAGTTTTCTTGTGTGGTAACAGCAACACGCTCCCTGGGTGGAAAAGTGGCAAGTGTTAAGGAAACCAGCGATTCTGTTACTGTGCAAGTAGATCGAGCACCATTACAGCAGACATTGAAGGATACACCGAAGGAAGTACTTTCTTATGATTTGTCAGATGTGTATTACGATGGAAAGGCACATGGAATTGGTGCTACAAAGACAAGTGCGTACGATGGAATTGGTGAAATTACTGTTACATATGAAGATGGTGAAGGGGAGAAGAGTCAGGAGAAACCAAAAAAAGTTGGTGATTATACGGTTACCGTGACGGTGGCGCAGGGTGTAAATTATGAAGCCGCTTCGGATGCGGTTACTTTGGGAACCTTGACCATTAAATATTGGAAACCAGAGGGAACATATTCAATTGATGGAAAAGTAAGTGGCACAGACAAAGAGTCAAAGGAATGGTACAAAGAGAGTGTTATGATTTGTCCACCAAGTGGTTGTTTGATTTCGAAAACACAGAGCGATTTTGCGGAGTCTCTTGTATATGCCGAAGGCAAACACTCTGTGGACAAAGTATACTTCCAGAAAAATCCAGAAGGATATATATCGGAACCAGTTGTTTTAGAGAAGGAAATTAATATCGATACAACAGAGCCAACGGTATCGATTGAGTTTGAGGCGGATGCAGTAAAAAGCGTATTGTATCGAATGACAGGAAGTGGAAGCGCATTCCGTGAGAATCAGAAGGTATCGGTTACGGCAGAAGATGGTGCAAGTGGGGTAAAAGCGATTTATTATTATTCCACAACCGAGGGTGCTGTGGACTATCGAAATATCAGTGATAGTCAGTGGAAAACATATGAAGAGTTTAATATTACAGCAACAAAAGCGGAAAGTACCAATTATTACATTTACGCCAAAGCAGTGGATTATGCTGGAAACATTGGTTATGCTTCCAATGAGGATGTAGTGTTAGATAGTGTTGCACCAGAGTATTCTGTGGATGGCAATGTGATTAGTAGTGATAAAAAATACGTTGCCGATGAAAAAACATTGAAAGTAACAGATGCAAATTTGGCAACAATCAGTGTAAAACGAGCAGATTCAGCGGATGCCGATAGCTCAGCAGCAAGTGATGTGCTTCCAGCATATGACATTATCGAGAAGGATGGGACAAAATCGGCGACAGTAAGTCTCCCGGCGCCAAAGGATACTGGTGGCGTGTACAAATATTTTGTGACAGCATATGATGCCAGTGGAAACTCTGCTGGAATTGCTATTGTCATGGTGGATCCAGTGTCGGATGTGACAGTGACAGAACTTCGTTTTGCGGATCAGGTGTATGGCTATGAGGATGATAGCATTGATGCAGCAAGTTTTACATGTACGAAGGCTGCCGGTTATACTGAGCCAACGGAGCCTAACATAACAAGTGTTGAGATTTTACAGACGGAAGGAACGGATTATGAGGCATTTACGGTTGTGGATGGAACGAAGATAAAACCGGTAAATCGCCTGCATGCAGGTTCCTATACCGCGAAGGTGAGAATTCATTATAATGAGGATTCTACGATTTTGAGCACTTGCTCAATCAAAGTGGAAAAAGCTCAGTTAAATGCGGAATATCGTGGACAAGATGTGTGGTATAACACAATGAATCCAGATTTTTCAAACTACATTTATATCACAGGATTCAAGTACGATGAATCGCCAAGTAATCCGGAAAATATGCCATATGAGTACATTGCCCCTGTGATTACAAACTTTACTGGTCCTGCGGTGGAACTTGGTGTTCATAAGATGACATTGGGTGGTGGTTTGGCGTCGGATTACGAATTTGCATATACAGATGGGTATATGCGTATACTAAGACGTGAAAGCGATCGTTATTCCATTCATGGAACGAAGGGAAGTTTGTTGGCGGATGAGGACAATGCATATTGGTACACAGATGCTGAGATTTCAATTGTTCCGGATGAGGGCTATATGCTTTCACAAGATGATACAGATTCGGAATCCTTTACAGAACAAGGCTTTGTTTTGGATGCAGATGTGCAGAAGACAACGTTCCAATTCTTTGTGAAAAATATTGCAACGGGTGAAATTTCACAAGCGATGTTGTTTACTTACGGAAAGGATTCTACGTATCCGGAAGGTGAAATTGTATTGAAGGAAAGTGGTGTTCGTTCTTTCTTGAATACGGTTACTTTTGGAAATTTCTTCACGGACACAGTAACAGGAACAATTAATGCAAAGGATGACATGAGTGACATTACTTCTGTTCAATATTGTGTAAGTAGTACACCGTTAGATGATACAGCGATTCGTACTTATAACAATTGGGTGGATGGAGATAGTTTCCATATTACGCCAGGTGAGGCAGAGACTTCATATGTATATGCTAAGATTGTAAATGGTGCAGGTCTTGTCACATATGTATCTACGGATGAAGTGGTATTCGATACCAAAGCGCCGGATATTACTGGTGTATCCAATGAAGCAACATATATTGCTGAAAAGAAAGATATTGTAGTGAAAGATGAGTATCTTGCGGAAGTTACGTTGTATGAGGGCACGGATGTCAGTGGCGAAGGAGTGAAACAAGCCATTGATGCTAGTGGAAAAACAGCGACATTTTCTGTATCAGCAGCAGATGAGGCGAAAACATATACAGTTGTAGCTGTGGATGGTACCGGAAATAAGTCTCAGGTGATATTTTCCTTGACGAAGCCTGTGTACGAGGTGTCTATGGAAGATAAGGAATTGCCAACGGTAGTATATGGTTATGAAAAAGCACCATCGGTTGTACTTGATGTAGTAAATACTGGTAATGCAGAAATTCTTCCATCCGATATCAACATCGGAAATGATAAGCAGTTTACATTGATTCAGAATGCAGATCATTCTTATGAGATTGCAGCAGTCAAGGGCTTGCCAGCGGGCGAATATTCTACAAAAATTACTGTTTACTATAATGGAATGAACAAAGTAAATGCAAATTATTCGTTGACAGTAAAGAAAGGGGTGCTGACAGCAACCTATAAGGGGGAAGAAGTTAAATACAATATGACTCCGGATGTTCAGAGTAAGGTAGAAGTGGCTGGCTTTGTCAATGGAGAGACGCCGGAGACAGCTGCTGGTTATGAGACCCCAACCGTAGAATTTGCAGGAAAAGCGACAGAGACACAAGTACTTGTACCGAAAAATGGAAAAGCTGACAATTATGACTTTGAATATGTGAAAGGGGTTCTTTCGGTAACACGAAATGCAGCATCACAAGGTGGGAATGGTCAGTACACAATTCAGGGAACAAAGACGGAAAGTGGTTGGTATAACTCGGATATAACCATTACTCCAAATGCGGGATATGCGTTGTGTGACAGCGAGGATTCTGATAAAGAATTGGAGGCAATTGTACTTACTGAGGACACCGATGATGGTCGTAAAGAGTTTTATGTGCGTAACAAAACGACAGGAGAAGTATACAAAAAGACCGTCTTTGTATACATGAAGGATGTTGTGAATCCAGTTGTTACGGGTGTGGATAATGGGGCTGAATATTCGGATGGAGAGAAAACCGTGACAGTGACAGATGCATATTTAGCAAGTGTTACTGTAAATGGAACTCCTCAAGTTGTGTCAGAAGGAAGTGCTACTTTCACATTGGCAGCGAAGAATAATTCGACAGTATACGTAGTGGTAGCAAGAGACCGTGCAGGAAATACGGTTGATAAGACAGTAATTATGAATAAGAATAATATTTCTTCTACGGACAACAAGACGGAGGATAGTACTGATTTGAATACCGATTCAGCTGGAAAGATCAGCAAGAAAGCAGTTATTGTTTCTGGTGCTCCGACGGCGGGGATAACAAGTTCTGCTGCAGATGTGGCAAAGGCTGTACTTGATGCCGACGAATTGAAGCAAGTGGCAAGTGGAAAAAATGTGGATATTACATTGAAGGTTCGTAATATTGATAACACGGTAAGTCAGAGCGAAAAAGAACTGATTATTGCCAATCTTCAAGGATATACCTTGGGACAGTATTTGGATTTATCCGTATTCAAGAGTGTAAATGGAGGTGCTGAGAAGCAGGTTTCGAATTTGAACAAAAACATTTCCATTACGTTGAATATACCAGATAGTTTGTTGAACACCGATTCGTCAAAGCGGAGAGAGTTTGCAATGCTCCGTGTCCACAATGGCGAGGTTTCGTTCTTGGGAGATCAGGATTCTGTAGCGAATACCATTACGGTATTTTCTAAGAAATTCTCTACGTATGCATTGGTGTACAAAGACGTCAAAGGAGATGGAGATAACAGCAAAGTGAAAGCGTCTACAGGTGGTAAGAAGAATGGTGGTTCCACTGGTGGCGGGGGAAGTTCATCTCCAGCTACAGGTGACAGCGCACCGATTATTCCGATGATAATTGTATTGGCAATTTCATTTGTGGGAATCATAACAATTATAGCAGTAAAAACAAAAATGAGAAGGAAAGAAGCAAAATGAAGCGTACCAGACTAAAAGACAGAGACCTTCCTGATTATACGCGGGGAGAAGAAATATTCAACATGGTGTCCCACATTGTGGGTGGTGCACTGGCAATCGCAGCATTGACACTTTGTGTAATCTTTTCTGCGTTAAAAGGAGATCCGTGGAGTGTCGTAGCTTCGGCAATATACGGAGCAACAATGGTTGTTTTGTATACGATGTCTAGTATTTACCATGGACTGAAATCCGAGACGGCGAAAAAAGTGTTTCAGATTATTGATCATTGCACGATATATTTCGTTATTGCAGGAACCTATACGCCGATTACATTGGCTGGCTTGCGGATAGAACATCCAGCCATTGCATTCGTAATATTTGGCATTGTATGGGCATGTTGTCTGGGAGCAGCGACATTTACGGCAATTGATCTGGAACGATACAAAAAGATGGCGATGATATGCTATCTTGGAATGGGATGGTGTATTATTTTCTTCATCAAACCAACCATTGAAGTGCTTGGATTCGGAGGAATGGTTTACCTGATTACAGGTGGACTAGCCTACACCATCGGTGCAGTTTTGTATGGAGTAGGGAAAAGAAAACGATATTTTCATTCGTTATTCCATTTATTTGTTATCGCAGGAAGTGTTCTTCATTTCTTTATGATATTATTTTATGTTATTTTGTCGTGACTGTCTGTAATGCAGACAGTCGCGAGGAAAATATATGTGTGAAAGCCACAGGAAGGAGAGAATCATGGTAGTAGAACCAAAAGTAAAAGGCTTTATATGTACAACAGCACATCCAAAGGGATGCGAGGAGAGTGTGAAGCGACAGATTGAATATACAAAAAAGAAGGGGACAGTAGAGGGACCGAAAAAGGTACTTGTAATCGGCTCTTCCACAGGGTACGGTTTGGCCTCTCGTATTGCTGTTACTTATGGATATGGAGCGGATACTATTGGAGTAGCCTTTGAGCGTGAGTCAAATGGAAAACGTACAGCAACGGCTGGTTGGTATAATACAATGGCGTTTGAGAAGTTTGCAAAAGAGGATGGATATTATGCGAAATCATTCAATGGTGATGGATTCTCCAAGCAGATGAAAGAAGAGGTAATCGCGTGTATCAAAGAGGACTTTGGACAGGTGGATATGATTGTGTATAGCATGGCGGCACCAAGACGTACGATGGAAGATGGAACAACGGTTACATCCGTATTAAAAACAGTAGGCGAGCCATTTACGAACAAAACCATTGACTTGAGAAATAATGAGATTAAAGAAGTGACAGTGCCAGAAGCGAATGAAGAAGAAATTCGGGCAACAATCCAGGTAATGGGTGGTGAAGATTGGAAAGAATGGATCCGCGCGATGCATGATGCTGGTGTTATCAAAGAAGGAGCCGTAACATTAGCCTATTCTTACATTGGTCCGGTTGTAACTCATGCGATTTACAAAGACGGAAGCATTGGACAAGCGAAGAATCATTTGTATGATACTTCAGTGGAGCTGACAAAAGAATTTGCGGACATCGGTTTGAAGGCATACATATCCGTTAATAAAGCGTTGGTAACACAGTCTAGTGCAGCGATTCCAATCGTTCCTTTGTACATTTCTCTTCTTTACAAAGTTATGAAAGAAGCTGGATTGCATGAAGGTTGTATTGAGCAGATGGATCGCTTATTCCGTGATAAGATTACGGGAGAAGTGGAGACGGATGAAGAAGGCAGAATTCGTTTGGATGATTATGAAATGAAAGATGAAATTCAGAAAAAAATTTCAGAAATCTGGGATTCTGTGGATTCTGAATCCATTCAGGAATTGGGCGATATCAAAGGATATTGGGACGAGTTCTACAATATGTTTGGTTTCGGTTATGACAATGTAGACTATACAGAGAATGTAGAAATCTAGTTGAAAAAAACACTCATATAAGATATACTAATCTTATATGAGTGTGAGATTTTCGGGATTATCAATCTACGGATTGGAGGGGTGCCATGAAACTAGAGTTTTTAGGAGCTGCTCACGAAGTTACCGGTAGTTGTCATTACCTAGAAGTGGGTGATAAAAAACTATGTGTGGACATCGGAATGGAGCAGGGAGAAAATCTATTTGAAAACCAAGAGATACCTGTGAATCCTGCGGAACTTGATTATGTATTGTTAACACATGCGCATATTGACCATACGGGCTTGCTTCCGATGTTATATGCAAGAGGGTTCCGTGGACGCGTATTTGCGACGAAAGCGACAGTGGATCTGAGTGGGATTATGTTACGAGATAGTGCGCATATTCAGCAGTTTGAGGCGGAATGGCGCAATCGAAAAGCACAACGTTCGGGAAATGAGCATTATGTACCGCTTTATACGATGGAAGATGCCATTGGAGCGATACGACTTTTGGTTCCATGTGAGTACGATGAGAGAATCACATTAAGTGAAGAGGTTTCCATTCGTTTTACTGATGTAGGCCATTTGTTAGGATCTTCGTCCATCGAAGTATTTGCTACAGAAGATGGTGAAAAGCGGACAATTGTATTTTCGGGAGATTTGGGAAATAAAAATAAACCGATATTAAAAAATCCGATGTATACAAAATGTGCAGATTATGTCGTAATGGAATCTACTTACGGTGATCGTTTTCATGGAAAAACTCCAGATTATGCTGGCGAGATTGCGAAAGTTATTGAAATGACGTTTCGAAAGGGTGGCAATGTAGTGATTCCCGCGTTTGCTGTTGGTAGGACGCAAGAATTGCTCTACTTTATTCGTCAAATAAAGGAAAAAGAATTGGTAAAAACAAACGCGGATTTTGAAGTATATGTGGATAGTCCGCTGGCAGTGGAGGCTACGAACATTTTTGGTAAGAATGTGGAAGGGTGTTTCGATGAAGAAGCACGTTCCCTTGTTAATCGAGGGATTAATCCGATCGGATTTCCGGGGCTGAAACTCGCGATTACCAGTGATGACAGTAAAGCAATCAATTTAGATGCCAAACCAAAGGTTATTATATCTGCTTCGGGAATGTGCGAAGCAGGACGTGTTCGTCATCATTTAAAGCATAATTTGTGGCGAAAAGACAGTACAATTGTTTTTGTTGGATATCAATCTCGTGGAACATTAGGTAGAAATCTGCTAGAAGGAGCCGATAGTGTACGTTTATTTGGTGAAACGGTAGAAGTAAAAGCAGATATTGTATCAATTTCCGGTATTAGTGGTCATGCAGATAAGCAGGGCTTGATCGAGTGGTTACAGGGATTTGATGAAAAAAAGCCGAGACAGGTTTTTGTTGTACATGGGGAAGATCAAGTGTGTGAAAGTTTTGCGACATGCTTGCGTACAGAGCATGGGTATGTGGCGAGTGCCCCATACAGTGGAAGTATTTTTGATCTGATTCGTGGCGAATACGAATATATGGCAGATCCAGTGTATCATAAGAAGAAGGAAACTGCCAGAAAACGCGCAATGGATGTGTTTGGTCGCCTTATTTTGGCGGGCGAGCGCTTGATGGCGGTAATTCGAAAGAACGAAGGGCTAAGTAACAAGGATGTTGCTAAGTTTACCGACCAGATTAATTCCTTGTGTGACAAATGGGACAGATAGAGGAGGATGTCAATTTGGAAGAGGCCCTAGAAAAGTCAATGCGGCAGATGAAATGCGGTTATGATTCCCTAACAGGTATTTACGATTTGGATACATTTAAAGTGAAGACAAGCAGTGTTTTGAATTCGCAAGACTCGGAACTTAAGTTTGCTTTGTTGTATACCGATATTACTCATTTTGAACGCGTAAATAACTTGTATGGGCGTCAGAAGGCAGATACATTGTTGATTGATTTAGCACAAAAGATAGCAGAGATTGATTTTGGCCTGGAGTTGTATTGTAGAAGTGTGGCAGATCATTTTGTTCTGTTACTTTCTTATGAGGACCGTAGTATATTGGGTTCTCATTTGGAGGAATTTTGTCGTAGTTTTAATGCTATGGCTGTCGAGCGATTCCCAGAAGCAGTACCACACCTTGCCTTAGGTGCATATCTCATAACTGATTTAAAAGAACCATTGGAAGATATGGTTGAAAAGGCAAACGAAGCAAGAAAGAGTTTGCGAGAAAGAACTTCTCTGAATGTGCTGTACTATAATCCAGCAGAAGCAGGGAAAAAGCGACGTGCCAAGGAGATTGAGAGAGACATGCTACGCGCGATGGAGCGTGGGGAGTTTAAAGTGTATCTCCAACCGAAGTTTGATCTTACGACGAAAGAAATTGTTGGTGCAGAAGCGTTGGTACGTTGGATTCGTGACGATGGAAGCATGGTATATCCAGATGAGTTTATTCCGGTTTTTGAACGGAATGGATTTATACGACAATTGGATTTTTATATGTTAAAACAAGTCTGTGGAATGCTGAAGCGAAGATTGGCGGAGGGGAAAAAATGTATTCCAATTTCCATCAATCAATCACGTGTTTTACTTGATAGTGATACGTATACCACGGATGTTGCTTATGTGTTAAGTAGTTTTAACACACCGCCGAATTTGATCGAATTGGAACTTACAGAACGAATTTTCACCGATGCGTTGGATGAAATGGCACAGATGATGGATGTTCTGAAAAAACTTGGAATACGATGGTCAATCGACGATTTTGGAACAGGATATTCGTCATTGAATTTATTGAAAAAGTTGCCAGTTGATATCATAAAAATCGACAAGGCATTTTTGGATGAGACGGAAACGTCGAATGTAAGCCGAATCATCATTCGTAAGACGGTAGAGCTGACGCGTGCGTTAGACAAAGTTGTAGTTTGTGAAGGTGTAGAAACAGAAGCACAGGCAAGGTATTTGCGAGAGATTCGTTGTGATGTAGCACAAGGATATTTGTATGCGAAACCGATGCCGATGACGGAGTTTGAAACGTTGGTGGATACGCAAGGCATTGTGGCGTAAGCACAGATGTTAAAAAATGAAATTATATGGTGAGACACCATGTGATATAAATTAATTTTAGGAGGGTATTATAATGAAATTTTTTGTTGACACAGCGAAAATCGAGGACATCAAGAAAGCAAATGATATGGGTGTGATTTGTGGTGTAACTACAAACCCATCTTTGATTGCAAAGGAAGGTGGAAGAAGTCAGGAAGATGTTTTGAAAGAAATTGCTTCTATCGTAGATGGACCAATTAGTGGAGAAGTAAAGGCTACAACAGTTGATGCAGAGGGCATGATTGCAGAGGGTAGAGAGATTGCAAAACTTCATCCAAACATGGTTGTTAAAATTCCTATGACAGTAGATGGTTTGAAAGCTACAAAGGTATTGGCGGCAGAAGGAATCAAAGTAAATGTTACATTGATCTTTACAGCGAATCAGGCGCTTTTAGCTGCAAAAGCGGGTGCCGCATTTGTATCTCCATTCCTTGGACGTTTGGACGATATTTCTGAGCCTGGTATTGACTTGATCGAAAGCATCTCTGCTATCTTTGCAAATTATCCAGAGATTGATACAGAGATCATCGCAGCAAGTGTACGTAATCCAATTCATGTAACAGATTGTGCATTGGCTGGTGCAGATATTGCCACAGTACCTTATGGTGTTATTGAGCAGATGACAAAACATCCACTTACGGATCAGGGAATCGCTAAATTCCAGGCTGATTACAAAGCTGTATTTGGTGAGTAAATCAAGTGTGTTTGAACTATAATAATGTAAAAGGAGTAAAAACTATGAATACGTTAGAACTGAAAAAAATGGCTAACGAAGTTCGTAAAGGTATCGTGACAGCTGTGCATAGTGCGAAATCTGGTCATCCAGGTGGATCTCTTTCCGCAGCAGATATTTACACATATCTTTTCTTTGAAGAACTGAATGTGGATCCAGCAGATCCACAGAAAGCAGATCGTGACCGTTTTGTATTGAGTAAAGGACATACGGCACCTGGTTACTATTCTGCATTAGCAAATCGAGGATTTTTCCCAGTGGAGGATTTGAAGACGCTTCGACACACAGGTTCTTATCTTCAGGGACATCCAGACAAAAAACATATTCCGGGAGTGGATATGTCCAGTGGTTCTCTAGGACAGGGAATTTCAGCAGCAGTAGGAATGGCGTTGTCAGCAAAATTAAGTGGCGATGATTATCGTGTGTATACACTTCTTGGCGATGGTGAGATTCAGGAAGGTCAGGTTTGGGAGGCGGCAATGTTTGCGGGACATCGTAAGTTGGACAACTTTGTTGCTATTGTAGATAACAATGGTCTTCAAATTGATGGAGATATCGCTGATGTATGTTCACCATATCCAATTGATGAGAAGTTTAAAGCATTTGGTTTCCATGTAATCAATGTGGATGCCCATGATTTTGACGATTTGAAAAAAGCATTTGATGAAGCAAAAGCAACCAAGGGAATGCCTACGGCTATTATCGCAAAGAGTGTGAAAGGTAAAGGTGTATCCTTTATGGAAAATCAGGCAAGCTGGCATGGTACCGCTCCAAATGATGAGCAGTATGCACAGGCTATGGCAGATTTAGAGAAAGTAGGTGAGTCCCTGTGAGTGAAGTAAAGAAAATTGCAACTCGTGAGAGTTATGGAAATGCACTTGCAGAGCTTGGTGCAGAATTTGAAAATCTTGTAGTATTGGATGCAGACCTTGCAGCTGCAACAAAGACAGGTGTATTCAAGAAAGCATATCCAGATCGACATATTGATTGTGGTATTGCAGAATGTAATATGATTGGTATTGCAGCTGGACTTGCTGCTACCGGAAAAATCCCATTTGCAAGTTCTTTTGCGATGTTCGCAGCAGGACGTGCATTTGAACAGGTTCGTAATTCAGTAGCATATCCAAAATTGAATGTAAAGATTGGTGCAACGCATGCAGGAATTTCGGTAGGAGAAGATGGTGCGACACACCAGTGTAATGAAGACATCGCGTTGATGAGAACAATTCCAGGAATGGTTGTTATCAATCCTTCTGATGACGTGGAAGCAAAAGCTGCTGTACGTGCTGCGATTGAGCATGAGGGACCAGTATATCTTCGTTTCGGACGTTTGGCAGTACCTGTGATCAATGATACTGCAGATTACAAGTTTGAACTTGGAAAAGGCGTGGTTCTTCGTGAAGGTAAGGATGTTACAATTATTGCTTCCGGACTTCCAGTATCTGAGTGTATGGCGGCAGCGGACAAATTAGCAGCAGATGGTATTGATGCTAAGGTAATTAATATCCATACAATCAAACCATTAGATGAAGAGTTAGTAATTGCAGCTGCTAAGGAAACAGGTAAGGTTGTCACTGTAGAAGAGCATTCTGTAATTGGTGGTTTGGGAAGCGCTGTATGTGACGTGCTTTCAGAAAAATGCCCAACTCCTGTTATGAAGATTGGTATCAATGATGTATTTGGAGAGTCTGGCCCAGCGGTTGAACTTGTTAAGAAATACGGATTGGATGCGGATAGCATTTATGCAAAAGTAAAAGATTTTGCGAAATAAAGGAAATAATGAGATTGAAAAAGCTCCGGGAATCGTTCTCGGAGCTTTTAAAACGTTTTGTTCTTAATCGGTGACTACTCGATTTTTACCGGTTTGTTTTCCTTTGTATAATAATTTATCAGCGTCGCTGATGCATTTCTCGAAAGAGTGTTCGCGAAGATATGGTGTGATACCAAAGGTCATGGTGACTTTTACTGTGTGGTCTTTGCAAGAAACTTCTTGATGTTCGATCTCATATCGAATTTTTTCTGTAACAAGGCGTGCATATTCTATATTAGCTTTTAATAAAATTAAAATTTCTTCGCCGCCCCATCGACAAGCAATGTGCTTTTCATTTAAGTTGTTAAGAATGATGCTAGCTACGGATTTTAGTACTTTATCTCCACAAGAGTGCCCATACTCGTCGTTAATTTTTTTGAAATCATCGATGTCACACATGATAAAACAATAATCATCATCGGATTTATCAAGAATGGAATGAAGCTCTTCTGACATACTGTGACGATTTCTTAATTTAGTCAAAGCATCGTAATGTGCCAATTGATCTAATTTACGATTGGAGGTGCGTAGTTCATATTCTTTTCTTCGAATTTCGATTGTATGAAGAGAGGCAAAAAACATAATCATTAGAACTACGATAAAAATATTCATTACGGATACGAGAAATGCAAATCCTTGGGTATAATTTGTATACGCAGGGCCGAAGGCATATGTATACAGGCGCATCATAACAGTAAGAAACAAACTGATTAATCCTAAAATACTTGGCATTAAGATTTTTTTTCGGATTGTTGGTGAAATGTATGCATAATAGTATGCCACATAAATCAGTCCGATATTGTACAATGAAAAACCAAAATTCCATCCAAGTGTTAATGTTGCAAAAAAGGCATGCATAACGACTTCAAGAAATGTGCTTATCAACGCAATTGTATAATTTTTTTTTCGAATCAATGCCTCCAAAGGAAAGGCGTAAAATAGAACACTTACGGTATTAAAGGCAACCAACTGGTAGCATTTAATGTACAAAAAGAGAAATAGAAGAATAATATGTATGATAGCAATAACAATTCTTGCAAACTCAAACCGTATATGATCGGTAATAAATTCTTTTCCCGATAGGATGTCTCTAAAATATGTAATCATGCTTATTCGCTCCTATGTTAATATATGTAATTAAGTATAACATAGAAAGAATGAAAAAAAAACATTTTTTTGTGAATTCTTTGGTGTTGCGTTTCTTTTCCAGACACTATATAATAGGGAAAGAATGTTTTGGAAAGTGAGGACTACCATGAAACAATATCAATGTAGGACCATTATGGAAGGGCGACGTTTTTCAGTCACAGTGCCAGGGTCAAAAAGTATTACCAATCGAGCTTTGTTGTTAGGAGCATTGGCAAAGGGAAAATCCAGATTAAATGGAGTGCTTTTTAGCGACGATTCTCGGGTGTTTATGAAGGCACTGGAAGAAATCGGATTTCAAGTGAATATAGATGTAGACAATGCTTGCGTAGAAATCGAAGGGTTAGGCGGACGCCTCCCGGAAAGTGTGAAGGAACGCAAGGTGTATGTGGGAAGCGCTGGGACAGCAGCTCGATTTTTAACGGCAATGCTTGCTTTGTCGGGGCAAAAGTATTTGGTAGATTCCTCGGATCAGATGAAGGAGCGCCCGATGGAACCGTTACTCCGAGCACTGGAAGAGTTAGGGGCACAGATTGAGTATTTGGAACGACCATATGCCTTTCCATTTCGGATTTTGGGAAGAGCTGATGTGAACCCGGAGAAAGTGGATTTGAATATTGATGCAAGTAGTCAGTTTTTGAGTGCATTATTGCTGAGTGCGGTCATGTGTCCAAAGGGCGTTACCATTCATCTGACAGGAAATCGTAATGCAAAAGCGTATGTGACGATATCCATGAAAATGATGGCGGAGTTTGGAGTGCAGACGGAACAATTGGACGAGAATACCTATCGTGTTCTGTCAGGACAAGAGTATAAGAGTCGAGAGTATCAGATTGAACCAGATGTGTCAGCAGCGTGTTACTTTTACGCGATTGCAGCTATTACTGGAAATGAAGCGAAAGTAATGCATGTACATAAGACCACAACGCAAGGGGACATAAAGTTTCTGGATGTGCTAGAGCAAATGGGGTGTCAGGTGTGTGAAGAAGAGGATGGGATTGTGTTGCGAGGTGTCCGACGAGAGCAGAAACTGAAAGCAATTTCAGTAAAGATGAGTGATTTTTCGGATCAGACCATGACGTTGGCGGCCATTGCACCCTTTGCGGACGATAAGGTGGAGATAGAAGGCGTAGAACATATCCGAAGACAAGAATCGGACCGTCTTCGAGGTATTGTTATGGAACTGCGACGAATGGGAATCTCCTGTGAAGAGAGGGAGGATGGAGTGACGATTTATCCGGGAGAAGTAAAGCCGGCGGTAATAGAAACCTATGAGGATCATCGTATGGCAATGGCATTTGCCGTTACCGGATGCCGTGTAGAAGGAATCGTCATTGATAATCCGATGTGTTGTAAAAAAACCTTTGAAAATTATTTTGAAGTGTTGACAAATCTGGATTTAACAACTAAGATGGTAACAGAGTGATGTGTCTGGCAAATTGCTGGAATTGGCAATAAATCAAAGATATGGAGGAAAAAATGAAAAAGTTAATTGATGTTTTAAAAGAGATAATGGAAACGGGATTTGAGAAAGCTGGTTATGACAAAAAATATGGTTTTGTATCTGTGTCCAATCGTCCGGACCTTTGTCAGTATCAGTGTAATGGTGCCATGGCGGCAGCCAAAGAATATAAAAAGGCGCCGATTCAGATTGCAAATGATGTGGTAGAAGTTTTGAAGGAGGATGCTGCGTTTGCAAGCATCGAAGCAGTTAATCCTGGTTTTATTAATATTGTTGTAAGTGGAGAATTGTTGGTGAAACAGGCAGTCGCGATGATGACAGAGGACAAGTTCGGCGTGGAGTCTCAGGGTGAGCCAAAGTCTGTTGTGATTGATTATGGCGGACCGAATGTGGCGAAGCCATTGCATGTAGGACATCTTCGTTCTGCGGTTATCGGTGAGAGTGTAAAACGTATTCATCGTTTTATGGGAGATAACATTGTGGGAGATGCTCACTTGGGTGATTGGGGACTTCAGATTGGACTTGTTATCACCGAGTTGAAAAAACGTCAACCAGACCTTCCTTATTTTGATGAGAACTTCGAAGGGGAATACCCGAAAGAGCCTCCATTTACGATTTCAGATTTGGAAGAGATTTATCCATATGCCAGCGGATATTCCAAAGAACATGAGGACTATTTGCTGGAGGCCCAGGAAGCAACAGCAAAATTACAAGATGGCGTACGTGGACATCGAGCGTTGTGGGAGCATATTCTGAATGTGTCCATTGCGGATTTGAAGAAAAACTATGATAAGTTAAACGTAGAATTTGATTTGTGGAAAAAGGAAAGCGATGTGCAGCCCCTTATACCAGACATGGTAGAGAAAATGAAGGAAGACGGTCTTGCTTACATTAGCGAAGGCGCATTGGTTGTGGATGTAACGGAAGAAAGTGACAAGAAAGAGCTTCCTCCATGTTTGATCGTGAAATCCAATGGAGCTACCTTGTATGCGACCACGGATTTGGCTACAATCGTGGAACGTGAAGAAATGTTCCAGCCAGATGAGATTATTTACCTGGCAGACAAGCGTCAGTCCATGCACTTTACTCAGGTGTTCCGTGTGGCAAAGAAAGCGAAATTGACGAAAGAAGACACAAAGCTTACCTTTATTGGATTTGGAACTATGAACGGGAAAGATGGCAAGCCATTCAAAACAAGAGATGGCGGTGTGCTTCGTCTTCAGACACTTTGCGAGGATACCAATGAAGAAGTATATAAGAAAATGATGGAAAATCGTGAGTACGAAGAGGCTGAGGCGAGAGAAATTGCGGAGAAAGTGGGACTTGCGGCCATCAAGTACGGCGATTTGTCCAATCAGGCATCCAAGGATTATATTTTTGATTTGGATCGTTTCACTTCCTTTGAAGGAAATACAGGCCCATACATTATGTATACCATCGTTCGTATCAAATCCTTGCTTACAAAATATCAACAAGCAGGCGGAACGGTAGTGGCAACGGGGGAGCCGGATAAGCTTCTTGCACCAGCAAACGAAAGTGAGACAGGATTGTATCTGACACTTAGTAAATTTGCAGATATGATGGAAAATGCCTACAATGAAAAGGCACCACATAAGATTTGTCAGTTTATCTACGAACTGAGCGAGAGTTTTAACCATTTTTATCATGATAATCAGATTTTGGGAAATGAAGATGAGGCAAGAAAAGCATCCTATATACAGCTTCTTGTACTGGTGAAAAATGTGTTGGAGCAGTGTATTGATTTACTTGGTCTGTCTGCACCAGACAGAATGTAACCGCTGACAACGAAGTTGGAAGAAAGGTGGTGTGTCCATGTTTGTGGGGCGAAAAAATGAACTGGCAGCATTGAAAGAGAATTTTCAGAAATCAGGGATTCCTGTAGTTGTACTTTATGGACGCGAGGGAATTGGAAAGACTACACTGATACGAGAATTTGCCAAGGAAACGGCTTGTGTTTATTATCTGGGACGTGAATTGTCCAAGCAAGAGCAGTTGATGTCTCTTGATGTAACCATGAAGGAAGTCGATGATCGTGTTGAAAAGGGCGAAAAACTTTGTCTTGTGCTGGATGAGTTTGATTTGATGCACAAAGGATACAAGGACTTTTTTGGTGAGTTTGGAGAGCGTTTGGAAAAATCAGCATGGAATGAACATGTCATGATTGTATTGGCAAGTTCTTCGGTGCAATGGATTGAGAACCAAATGGTGGATGAGATGGGTGCTTTTGCGGCACGAATCTCTAGCTTTATGAAGCTGAAAGAATTTACCTTTCTTGAAATGGTAAACCGTTTCCCGGAAAGTAGCACAGAAGAGTGCATCACCATATATAGTATTCTTGGCGGCGTTCCCGGATATTTGGATTATTGGGATCCAAAGAAAACCGTTCGTGAAAATGTTATTTCGCTTATTTTGGAACGTAATGGTGCATTTCGCAAGGAAGCCAATCGTTTTTTGAAGACTGGTTTGCGGGAGTTACCATTTTACAACACCATTTTAACGGTATTGGCAGAGGATGAGCCACGTTTGAATTATTTGTACAATCGAACAGGATTTAGTCGTGCAAAGATTTCCGTATATATTAAGAATCTGATTCAAATGGATGTGGCAGAAAAATATTTTTCCTACGAACCAAAGAAAAAGGACTGTGTGTTGAAAGGGTTATATGGAATTTCAGATTCTTTTATGCATTTTTGGTATAAATTCGTATTTCCGAATCAGTCCCAATTAGAATTTACAGATGCATCTACCTTTTATGATACGTATATCAAAGAGGAACTTTCAGAGTATGTGTGTCAGACTTTTGAAAAAGTGTGTAAGGAATTTTTGGCATTGATGAACCAGTACGGAAAACTGGGAGCTCATTATGATTTACCTGTGACTTTCTATGGGCGCGATGGCAGAATTCCAATTGTGGCAGAAAGTGAAAACGGAAAACTTCTGGTAGGAACTTGCAAATGGTCCGTGGAGCCTATGAATCGCGATGAGTTCACACGATTTGTGCAAACGACGGAGCAGATTGGTCAGGAAGCAGATCATTATTATCTGTTTTCGAAGGAAGGCTTTACCAATGAACTTTCGATTATGGCAAAGGGCATGGACAATATTGAATTGATTGATTTAGATAGCTTGTAAGGAGATTGTTATGTATCGTGATACAGCGAGATTGATAATGTACGGAAACATTGGTGACGATTCGGTTCTTATGAAACTGAGCGACATTTTTCGCAGAATGGATGCGGATGTGGAAATGCAGGAAAAGGACTCCTATGTACGGGAGATTTATAATGAGATCTATCGTTTGTTAGAGATTTCCACCACCTATGGTTTTGATCGAAATTTGTGGCAATGTTATATCGCATATTTGCTTGCAACCAATGAAAATCCATTTAGTGTAATCTGTGAGAAAGTTGGTGTGGATCATGAGAAAGAAGATCAGGCCAGTGTCAATGAGATTGTGAAGTTGGATATGCAATGTTTCTATCATTTGTTTCACTTTGATTTTAAAAGGGTGGAAGAAATGCTTTCCGTGAAGTGTTTTTCCATTTTAACGGATTACCGTTCGATGGCAAAGGATGAGAATACGTATAATAAAAGCGTTAGCGAAAAGGTAAAAGAGTTGGCCATGCAGTTGGCAGAGGCAAAGGATGGTCAAGGCTTTTTTACCATACTTACGGATTTTTATCAGCGTTATGGTGTTGGTAAATTTGGATTAAATAAAGCCTTCCGTGTGGTTCATGATGCGGGTGGTGCCACTGTATTATCGCCGATTACTCACACCAGTGATGTGACATTATCCCATCTGGTGGGGTATGAGATTCAGAAACAACAGCTCATCGATAATACCGAAGCGTTTGTGGAAGGACGTAAGGCAAATAACTGTTTGCTTTTTGGGGATAGCGGTACGGGAAAATCTACGTGCATCAAAGCGATTTTGAATCAATATTATGATAAGGGACTTCGCTTAATCGAAGTTTATAAACATCAGTTTCAGGATTTGTCGAATATCATTGAACAGGTGAAAAATCGAAATTACAAGTTTATTATCTATATGGATGACCTTTCCTTTGAGGAATTTGAGATCGAATATAAGTATTTGAAAGCGGTGATAGAAGGTGGATTGGAAGTGAAACCGGACAATGTACTGATCTACGCAACGTCCAACCGCAGACATTTGATTCGTGAGACTTGGAGCGATCGTTCGGACATGTCCAATGATGAGTTGCATCGTTCCGATACGATGCAGGAGAAATTGTCCTTGGTGGCACGATTTGGTGTCAGCATTAATTTCTCCAAGCCATCCAAGAAAGAATTTGATGAAATCGTTCTTGGCCTTGCGGCAGAAAATCCTGAAATCACATTGCCAAAGGAAGAGATTCTTATGAAGGCAAATGCATGGGGTGTGAGAAATGGTGGCTTCTCGGGACGAGTTGCTGAGCAATTTATCATTCATTTAAAATCCATTACGGTATAACAAAGAAGAAAGGAAACTTCTATGTTTGAAATGTTTTTTCCGGATGACACGGTAGAATCTACCTATGATATTGACTTTGAGAAGTTATATGAGGATGGATACCGTGGGATTCTGTTTGATATTGACAATACTCTTGTGGAGCATGGGAAACCGGCAGATGCAAGAGCATTGAAGTTGTTTGAACGTTTGAAAAACATCGGATATGAGTGTTGTTTGATTTCCAATAATAAAGAACAGCGTGTTGCCAGTTTTAATGAAAAGATTGGTGTACACATGATTTTTAAAGCCAATAAACCTTTTGAAAAAGGTTATCTTTTAGGGATGGAAAAAATGCAGACCAATGCAGAAAACACGCTTTTTGTCGGGGATCAGCTTTTTACGGATGTGTGGGGCGCGAAGCGAATTGGGATACGCAACATTTTAGTAAAACCCATTGATAAGCGAGAAGAAATCCAAATCGTACTGAAGCGATATTTGGAACGAATTGTCCTGAAGGAATATGAAAAGAAAGGACGAAAAAGATGATTCAAGATGTGTTGAAAGAAAATGGATTGGATGGTGTGATCATCAGCAGTCCAGCCAATATGCGAAGCCAAAGTGGGTTTCGTGGTGAGGGAATCGTATACATCTCTGAGACGATGCGAGTGGTCTTTACCGATTCTCGCTATACCATCGCAGCGAAAGAGGAATGCCCGGAATTTGAAATTGTCCAATACAAGGGAAGTCTATATGAAACATGGTTGACTTTGCTTTTGGAACGTCTGGGAAGTTCTGTAGTTGCGGCATTGAACGTAGGATATGAGGACAGCGAAATGACGGTTCAGTCATATCATAAACTGGAGGATGTGTTGCGTAAGCATGAAGTGCCAGGGGTGACGTTGAAACCGTTAGGGAATGCATTGGATTTGCTTCGTCAGCAAAAGACGGAGGAAGAGATTCGGTGGATGGAACGTGCGGAGCAAATTGGCGACCAGGCTTTTGGAAAAATATTGGCGACGATACGTGAGTACCGCGAGATGGAGAAGTCATTGACAGAAAAGCAAGTGGCTGCCTATCTGGAATTTTATATGAAGGAGCTGGGGGCAGAAGGAACCAGCTTTGATACCATTGCGGCAAGTGGGATTCATTCTTCTATGCCACATGCCATACCGACAGATAAGGTGCTGGAGGACGGCGATTTTCTGACGATGGACTTTGGGTGTAAAGTCAATGGATATTGTTCGGATATGACAAGAACCATCGTCATTGGAAGTGCGAATGAAAAACAGAAAGAAATCTATGAAGTAGTGCGCCAAGCACAGCAAGCAGCGTTGGATGCCATTCGTCCGGGAATGAAAGGGCGGGAAGTGGATGAGATTGCCAGAGCGGTGATCCGTGACGCGGGATATGGCGATTGCTTTGGTCATAGTCTTGGTCATAGTGTCGGCTTGATGATCCATGAGACGCCTTGTTTTGCACCACGAGAGGATTCGGAGATTAAGCCCGGTATGGTTATAACGGTGGAGCCGGGCATCTATGTGGAAGGATTTGGTGGTGTACGAATTGAAGATGTGGTAGTGATTACTGAGGACGGATGTCAAAATTTGACTCATTCGGAGAAAGCTTTGATAGAAATTAAGTAAAGGGGAACGATACCAATGAAACGACCTGAGATATGTATTCCGATTACCGATGTAACAAGAGATGAAATTATTGCGCGAGCAAAGGAGTTTGCAGGACTTTCTGCGGAACTAGTGGAGTGGCGCATGGACTTTTTTGCTGGTTACGAGAAAGAAATTGTCAGTGTTGCCAAGGAATTAAAATCCGTATTGGGCGGGAAAAAACTTGTCGCCACGCTACGTACCGAATACGAAGGTGGCGAGGCAAATGGAAGTCGATTTGACTATGTTGCACTGCTGACGGAATTGGTGTCTGCCAGTGTGGCAGATTATGTGGATGTGGAAATGAAACGAGATCCGAAAGGTGTGCAGCAGATTATTGCGGCAGCAAAAGAGTCTGATACGAAAATAATTGGTTCCTATCATGATTTCGGGAAGACACCTTCTGGTGACGAAATTGTGACGCTTTTGGAAGAAGCGCGAGCACTTGGTGCAGACATCGGGAAATTGGCGTGTATGCCGGCAGAGGATGCAGAGCAGGGAAAAGCAGATGTGGAAACTTTGCTTGTGGCTACGGAGACCATGAAAAAGAAGTATCCCGAGTATCCGATTATCACCATGAGTATGGGAGAGTATGGAAAAATGTCCCGCTTATATGGTGGATTGTATGGCTCTTGTGTGACATTTGGCTGTGTAGGAACGGCATCTGCACCGGGACAGATTGAGCTTTCTGACATGCAGGAAGTGTTTGATAAGATTTATTCCGGAAAGAAACACATTGCTCTCATTGGGTTTATGGGAGTGGGGAAATCTACGATTTCCAGAGAACTTCATCGTCAGACAGGTCGCCCGGAATTTGATACGGACCGGATCATCGTGGAGCAGGAAGGGTGTGCGATTTCGGACATATTTGCAGAAAAAGGAGAACCGTATTTTCGCCAGTTAGAAACTGCACTCATTGATGAATTGGGACCACGTCCGGCAGGAATTATTTCATGTGGAGGTGGTATGGCGATTCGGGACATCAATGTGAAGAAACTTCGTGCGATTGGAGAAATCGTACTTTTGACAGCGACGCCGGAGACGATTTATGAGCGAGTAAAACATAGTACGGACCGTCCACTCCTCAATGGAAATATGAATGTTCCGTATATCAAAGGATTGATGGATGCTCGTCGTCCGTTCTATGAAAAGGCTGCGACGGTTACTGTTTCCACCGATGGAAAGACGGTACAGGAAATTGCAACAGAGATATTGGCATTATGTGAGTAAAAGTTTTACTTGAAAAATGGCACAGAATATAATAAAATAGTGAGTAGATGTACGAAAGTATTTTGAAATGGAATACAGATTCGTTCTGTACGATTAAAAAGTAGGAGGAACTGAACATGATTTCAGCAGGAGATTTTAAAAACGGATTAACACTTGAGATTGATGGTGTTGTATATCAGATTCTTGAGTTCCAGCATGTAAAACCTGGAAAAGGAGCTGCGTTTGTACGTACAAAGTTAAAGAATATCGTTGACGGTGGTGCCGTTGAGAGAACTTTCCGTCCACAGGAGAAATTTCCACAGGCACATATCGATAAAAAGGATATGCAGTATCTCTATGCAGAGGGAGATATGTACAACTTCATGGATATGGAGACATATGATCAGATTGCATTGGCAGAGGAGAATATTGGCGATGCAATGAAATTTGTAAAAGAGAACGACATGGTTAAAATGGTTTCCTACAAAGGTAATATTTTCTCTGTAGAGCCACCAATGTTTGCAGAGCTTGAGGTTACTGAGACTGAGCCTGGTGTAAAAGGTGATACAGCTACAAACGTAACAAAACCTGCAACCGTAGAGACAGGTGCTATCGTAAACGTACCTATTTTCGTTAACCAGGGTGATGTGATTCAGATTGATACACGTACAGGTGAATATTTGAAACGTATCTAATTTGGTTATTGAATAATTACAGAATAAAAAACAGAATTTCAAGAGGGTCCTGGAATGGGCTCTCTTGATTTGCGTTAAGAACAATATTTTCAAAAACCGTGAGAAGTGGTTTTGAAAACCTTGTGTTGAATTTTGGAGGAGATGTAATGGCAGTTAAAATTATAGGAACCGGAAGCTATTTGCCGAAAAATGTGGCAGATAATCATTTTCTTTCCACGATTGTAGATACAAATGATGAGTGGATCAGTCAGAGAACAGGAATTAAAGAGCGTCGTTTGTCTAGTGGAAGTAAGGAAGGAACGTCTTTCATGGCTGTGGAGGCAGCAAAGGCAGCTTTAGAGAATGCAGGAGTGACTGCAGAGGAGTTGGATTTGATTATTGTTGCGACTGTTTCGGCGGACTCCTTTGTACCGAGTACGTCCTGCTATGTACAGGGTGAGATTGGAGCGATTCGTGCTACATGTTTTGACTTGAATGCAGCATGTTCCGGTTTTTTGTTTTCCATGAATACTGCAAATGCATATTTGGAAATGGGAATGGCGAAAACGGCATTGATTATCGGTGCAGAGACGTTATCTCGTGAAGTAGACTGGTCGGACCGAAGTACTTGTATTCTTTTCGGAGATGGTGCTGGTGCAGCGATTCTTCGCAAGGAAGAGGGCGAAGGTGGAATTCTCGCAAGTGTTACCGGATCTGATGGAAGCCAGGGAGATGTGTTGACTTGTAAGAGTCGTGGTATCCAGAACCCATTTTATAAGAGTAAACGTAAAAAAGATTATATCCAGATGGAAGGTCAGGCGGTGTTCCGTTTTGCGGTAACAACGGTGCCAAAATACATTAAGCACCTTTTGAAGAAGACAGGATTGGAAGCAGATGATATTAAGTATTATGTACTTCATCAGGCCAACCGTCGAATTTTGGAGTCCATTGCCAAACGGTTGAAAGTCGATATGGACAAGATACCAATGAACTTGGATCATTATGGAAATACGTCTTCGGCTAGTATTCCGATTTTGTTAGATGAGATTAACCGCAACGAGTTGCTCGAACCAGGTGATAAGATCATTCTTTCCGGTTTTGGTGGAGGATTGACCTGGGGAGCGACATTGATTGAGTGGTAAAAGAAAATGCTATATCAATGATCTGATAGAAATGAGCAAATGACCGTGTATTTTGTGACTTGGGATACAATTTCGTTCGAAGAACAAAGCACATGGTCATTTGTTGTACATGAGGAGAGTAACGATGAAGAAGATTTTGATTCAAGGTGCCATGTTCAGTGAGATTTCTTATTATCTGGATCAGGAGTGCTTTCAAGATGTGGAGGAAGTGGTAATCAATGGCTTTCCTTTTTATCGTGGGAAAGTGGATGATAAGATTATTATCGTACAGTTGACAAAGATGGGGACCATAAATGCGACGATGGCAACGATGACAGCGCTGTATGAGTTTCAACCAGATGTGGTGATTAATCAGGGAACGGCAGGGGCTCAGGTGAGAGAGTTAACCAGTGGTGATATCGTTATTGGTAAGCAGGCAGTGAATGTACACTCTTTGGAAATGCCGGCTCGAGGATACGGAGAAGGAATTGAGCCAAAAGAGTGGGTGAAAATGCACACAGAGTATATTAATGCGGAGGAGGAATTGGTTCAATTTTTTGAACGTGGATTTCGCAAATCGGATGAGGTTGGAAATGTAATTAGCGGAACATTGGGAACAGGAGATTTGTTTAGCAAAGAGAAGGACCGGATTTTGTGGTTGCGAGCAACCTTTGGACATCTTAGCGAAGATATGGAAACATTTGCGGTTTATCAAGCATGCAGAGAGTGTGGAGTGCCATGTGTGGGGATTCGCGTAATTTCAAACAATGAGCTTTTAGGAGAGCCGTTTGATTCTGCTACAGCATTGACGTTACAGAAGATGATTTGGAATGTGGTAACAGCATAAAGGGGATCCGTCAGATCCCCATTTCTTTTATTTTATGATAGAATGCGTTTGCCAAGGCGTGATGTCCTTCGGCAGTTAAGTGTAGGCTATCTTCCCAGGAAGGCTTGGCATAGTCAGCAGCATTTAAAAATGCGACACCGAGATGATCAGCTACCTTTTCAAGGGCATTTCCCAATTCATGAGAGATTCGGATGGAGGCCTGTGGGAAGGAGGAAGCAAACTCAGAATTCTCCATGTTGTCGCCTAAATGAATGGGACTCACAAGGAGAACCGGGGCTTCGCTGACATCCAAAATTGTCTTGGTCAGGCGATGAAGACTGTCTGCGATTTTTTCTACCGACGGTGCAAAACGCTGTTTCATGTCGTTACTGCCCAACATTAAAATGGTAAGATCAACTGGTTTATGGGTTTCGATGCATGGAACGATAAAGTCCATGCCATTTTTGTATGGTGCCAGCGGATCATCGAAGGAAGAGGTACGACTGTTTAATCCTTCTTCCAAAATCAGATAGTCGGAACCGAGAAGATTGGCGAGTTGGCGTGTCCAACGTGTATTGTCATCGTAGCGACCGCCAGCAGGATTGTATCCATGGGTGTTGGAGTCGCCATAGCATAAAATGTGTTTCATTATTGATTCCTTTCAAAATATTTTTTTGTCCGTATGTATATCGACAGGTTTTAAGAGAAAGAAAAGAGAGCATTATGAGAATTGCAGTGTGTGATGATGAGATGATATTTGCATCTCAAGTGAAAGAATGTGTGGAAAATTATTATACAAGCTTGGATGTGTTGATTGACACATTTTCTTCTGGGGAGGAATTGTTGGAAAATATTCAGAAAAAACAATTTAACCTTGTGTTTTTAGATATTGAAATGGGTGGAAAAGATGGTCTTACGGTGGCACGAGAGTTGCATGAGTTATGCACGGGACTTCCTATTATTTTCTTGACAAGTCATACGGAGCTTGCCATGGAAGGATATGAGGTGGAAGCCTTTCGTTTTTTGGCAAAACCCGTGGAAGAAGCGAAACTGGAGGCGGCATTGAAAGCATTCGAAAAAATGCAACAAAGAGATTCGCAAATTACCATTGTGGAAGATGGTGTGCAACGATATTTGCGATGTGCCGAGATTCTGTATATAAAAGGAGAAAATGTGTATTTGAATGTATTTGCCACAGAAACCAATTATTTGGTGCGGAAAAAAATGAAGGAGTTGCTGACGGAACTACCGAAAGATAGCTTTGTGCAGATACACCGCAGTTTTATTGTAAATCTGAGGTTTGTGGTAAGTTTTGATGGAAAAAAAATTTCTCTTTCGGATGGAACAGAGCTTCCAGTGAGTAAAGGAAACCGGGATGGCTTTACCCAAGCAATGATGCGATATATGAGAGAGAGGGATTGACATGTTGTTACATATTTATCACGTAATGTCGGCACTCCAAATGCTATTGATCCTGTTATTGATTGCTCACTATGTCTTTTTGGAGCCACAGATGAAACGAGGAAAATGGATGTATGCTATTTTTAGTGGTGTCCTGATAATGGTGGAGGCAATCCTCAATCCGGAGACTTCCGGAGCTTTTATGATATTATTAATGTGTGGAGTGTACCTGGCTCTTGTACGGAAAAAACATCGAATCCGAGGATTCTTTTTGACATTTCCTCTTTTTGGGATTTGTAGTGGCTTAGTTATGCCCGTCACGACTCTTCTGGATATTTTGATTCCATTATCCGAACAACAATACCATCGATACAGTATGATATCCGATGGGATTTTAACAGTATTCCTCGTTTTGTTTTTCTGGAAAGGGAAAACATGGCGAGAAAATTTTGAGAGAGAAATGCAGTATCGAAGTTTGGCAAAATGGGAGCGACGATTGTTGCTTTTGGTGGCTTGGCTGGAATTGTGTGTGTCGTTCTTGCTGGTGGATGAGTGGTCCAAAGAAGAACTGACGGTATCGGTGAAGTTGAGTTTATTTGCCATGTGTATTGCATCCTTTGTGTTGGCAATCGCCATTATTCTTGTGATTCATCGTGGAAACAAAAGTGCGTATTATCAGGGGATTGCGCAGTTGAATCAGAGGTATCTCGAAGCGGAGATGCGACATTTTCAAGTGTATCAAAAGACGCAAACAGAGACGAGGCGGGTTCGGCATGATATGAAAAATCATATTGCCTGCTTGAATCATTTGGTCCAGAAAGAGGATTGGCAGGCGGTACGTGCATATTTGGCTGAAATGGGGATGACAGTGGAGCAGATTGATTCGGAGTTGCATTGCGGGAACTCGTTGGTGGATGCCATTTTGAATGAAAAGTATGAGCTGGCAAAGCAAAGAGGGATTCGATTTGAAATCCAGGGACAAATGTCGGAGAATACCAGATTGGAACCAGTGGATCTGTGTACGATTTTTGCCAATGCGTTGGATAATGCCATTGAGGCATTGTCATGTGAGGGGGTGCAGGAAGAGAATCGTTTTTTGCGACTTGAGATTGTAAATCAGGGAGCGATGCAGTTGTTGCGATTTTGTAATCCCATGTCAAATAGAGCACAGATTGTCATTGGTAAAACGTCCAAAAAGGATTCCATGAATCATGGATTCGGCTTGCAAAATATCCAATTAGCAGTGAAAAAATATCAGGGGCAAATGGTGACGAAAGTGGAAGAACAGGAAAATCATCACGTATTTGTGCTTGAAATTATGCTTATGAATGGAGGGAAACCATTCATTCACAACAAAATAGATGCCATTGACAACATATTTTGCCTTTTTGTAGAGAATATGATGTATTCTGTAATTGTAAAACAAAAGCCGATGTGGCAAACAGTTATGGAGGAATCAGCATGGAAAAGAAAGAGATTAAGAGAACGTGTAACTATGTGGCAGGTGGGTTGTTGATCTATACGTGGATTGGTTTTTTGGCGGTGATAGTGGAGATGATTATAAGAGCTGCCAGCATTTCCATTCGCGTGGATGATGTGGAAGAAGAAAATCGCCTCATCGATTCTGTGTTTAACACGATGCTGGAGAAAGAGGCATGGTCATCCATCGTTGGAGTTGTGCTTGGTATCGTGATTTTAGCCATGTTTTTCTACAAGAAAGTTTCAAGAAAAGACATTTTTCTATCCGTAAATGCGATGACGCCGAAGCGATTTTTCCAAATCTTGTGTGTGTTTATGGGGACTCAGTTGATTTTTGGTGTCGGTGGAGAATGGATGGAAAAAGGTGTGAATCTTTTTGGCTATTCCATGATGCAGAGTATCGAAAGTGCCAGTAGTATAAGTACGACGGTGTCTATGTTTTTGTATGCATCCCTATTTGGACCGATTGCGGAGGAATTGGTGTACCGCGGATTTGTGTTGCGAAGTTTTATGAAGCTTGGAAAGATACCAGCCATTGTTCTTTCCTCGGTGTTGTTTGGAATTATGCATGGAAACATTCCACAAAGTGTGTTTGCCTGTGCGGTGGGCGTGGTTTTCGGCTATGTGACAGTGGAATACTCCATTGGATGGTCCATCCTGCTTCACATTATCAATAACTTTGTGTTCGGGGATCTCCTTGGATTTCTTATGAAAAATCTAAGTGAACAGACGCAGTCGACCCTTAATTGGGGCATTATGGGAGTGTTTTTCTTGGCGGGAGCTGTGATTGTGTGGAGAAAGCGTGAAAAGATAAGGGAGTATGTTGTGGCAAATCGGATTGCAGAAAAGCGATATCGCTATATGTTTACGGCAATTCTAGTTGTGGTATTTGTGGTCATCCATCTGGCAATGGGAATTGACATGATAGAGCCATTGAAATAAAGAATGATTATGCGGGAGGCGGTAAGGAAGATGATTGTATTAATTGCAGGAGCATCCCATACAGGGAAAACGAATTTGGCGCAGAAGTTACTGGAAAAGTACCAGTATCCATATTTATCCATTGACCATTTGAAAATGGGGTTGATTCGTAGTGGTTATACCAATTTGACAGTGGAAGATGACGAGGAATTGACCGAATATATGTGGCCGATTGTGCGGGAGATGATAAAGACTGCCATTGAAAATAATCAGAGTTTAGTAATCGAAGGGGGTTATATCCCCTATGATTGGGAAAAAAGCTTCGACGAGGAATATCGGAAACATATTTGTTATGTTTGCTTGGTTATGTCGAAGGAGTACATCAAGAACCATTATGAGGCTATCAAGAAGTACGCCAGTGTGGTGGAGGAGCGTCTTGATGATAGTGGCTGTACGAAAGAGTGGTTGTTGCGAGAAAACCAGCATTGTCTTGAGATGTGCGAGAAGCATGGATGCAAGTATGTGTGGATTGATGAGGCGTATGAAGTGGAGCAGGAACTGGAGAAGGTGTTGAAGGAAGTGGAGGAAAAATGATACAGAAAATAGAGGATAGTAGCAAGAAAGAAGATATTTGCAAAACGATTTTGAAGCAATTACCCGAATGGTTTGAGATGCCAGAAAGCATTTTAGATTACGCGAAAAAGAGCAGAGAATTGCCAATGTGGGCGGATATTGAAAATGAGGATGTTCGAGGCTTTGTAGTATTGAAGGAAAACAGTCCCTACGCGGCGGAGATTTATGTTATGGGAGTATTGAAATCCTGTCATCGTTTAGGAATCGGACGAGCTCTGTTTAAAGAATTATATCGGTATGCCCAAGAAGCTGGCTATGAGTTTTTACAAGTTAAAACGGTGCAAGAAGGGCATTATGCAGATTATGATAAAACCAATGCATTTTACAAGGGTATTGGTTTTCGGGAATTGGAATGTATGCCGATTTGGGATGACGCGAATCCATGTCAGGTGTATGTGATGGCGGTGAAGAAAGGAGACGAGATGAGTCGTGAATTGATCCAACAGATTACATATAATACAGAGGTTACATTTTACAATATGGAAGTTGCCATGAAGACATGCGATTGGGATTATGAGATTTGTGGAACTCCTGTCTGGCGCTACATGTATCATACATTACATTCTTGCGATCGTTGGTATGATAATCCCTTTGTGTTTCAAGAACCAGAGATACATGTACCGAATTTGGATAAGGTAGACTTAGAATGTGACCGAGTGTTGACAGAAGAGGAACTGTGGGGATATTATAACCAAGTAAAAGAAAAGACTATGAGTTTTGTGGCATCGTTATCGGATGCAGATTTGTATGCGAAGCCTGAGAAATGTGATCGAACGCGTATGGATTTGATATATGCCCAACTTCGTCATTTCAATGTTCACATTGGAATTTTTAATGGAATAACGATAGCGAAGAAAGGAAAGTATCCGATGGTGATTGGTGGACCAAGAGAAGATTTTGAGAAGAACAAGGGGAAGTTGTATGATGAGTAAAAGTATTTACATAACAATTTTATGCGTGACTTGTCTTTTGGTAAGTTGCGGAAAGGAAATAAACGTAGGAAGTCAACCGAATCAATCTCAAGAAGTAGTTTCGGGGACAGCAGTCGTAGGGAAGCCAAGCGAAAGCAGGAAGATACCATTTCTGCCTCAATATCCAATGTCCAATTCGCAAGGTGTATACATGGGAATGGATACGGAAGGAGAATATTGTTTTCGGCAGTGGGATGGGCGTGAAATTAAGAAATACGAACCAGAAGGATTTGAACAGGTGCTTTTCGCAGATGACAATTGGATTTATTATCTTGTGTGGCAAGAGAGTGACCAATATGATCATGGAATATCCAGTGTTTACAGGGCACCATTGAAACAGAAGGAAAATCAGGTGGAACCAGACATTGCATCGCAGGAGATGGTATTCCAAGAATCTCCGGATACAGCTGGAAAGAAAGCAATCTGGGATTGGGGAGTTGTGAATGGAAAATATGTGGTTGGCTTACGTGGAGATGGCAAACTTTTAATATATTCCATCGAAGCAAAGCAAACAACAATCTCTACCATAGATGATAGATACGAGCATATTTGGGAAAGTGATTCCGAGATTTTAGGACAGATAAGAAATACAATATTTCTTTACGTGGAAGAAAATCGTGAAAATGATTATGAGAGTGGTTTATATTGTTATGATTTGAAAAAAGGAATTGTATCTTGCTTGGAGGAAAAGACATATTTTCTAGAGGATAACAACTATGTTTTCTCTCCGGAAGAGAAATGTTTTATTTATATGCCGAATCACAATAGACCGGATATTTTTCGGTTAAAGAAATATGCCCTAGGCAAAAAAGAGTCTCGTGATTTGTTGGGAGATATGGGGATAAAAGCCGTTGAAGATGCCATAGAGAGCGCATTGCATGTGTCTATGGATGATGTAATATCGAAAAAAATCTCACAAGTATATTGCTGGAATGGACGAGTATATATACAACTTTCTGTGTTTTGGAAAGAAGGTACAAATGAATATTTTGCAAAGAATTTTATTTTCAGTATGGGATTGAATGAACAGGATGTGCTAACGTATGAAGAAGAGATAACAAAAGTGCTTCATGAAAATTCGAAGATAGAGAAAATTCAATTTAGGTCAAAATATCCATGTACCATCGTTCGCGATGAGTGTATAACAATTGTAGATGGAATGTGTTTATTTGACCTAGGTGAAAAGCAGCCTGGCGAGGAAGAGGATAAAATCGGGTGTTATGACATCGAAGAAAAAACATATTATGAATGTTTGAGGAATTGTTCAGAGATGTATCAGTATTGTGAAGGGACAAGACAAGTTGCTTATAACTTTGAGCTAGATTGGACAAATGCAAGTTTGTATGCTATGGTATCCGCACAGGAAAAAGATATATTTTACTTTGGAGAGGAGTAGGAAGATGAAACTACTTTACGGAACAACGAATCAGGCAAAGCGAAATTCAATGCAACGGAGAATTCCGGATTTGGGAATCGAGTTACAGAGTCTGGCAGAGATCGAAGGCGAGATACCAGAGGTGGAGGAAAACGGGAAGACACCACTTGATAATGCGCGTTTGAAAGCAGAGGCGTATTATAAGGCATTTCAGGTTCCCGTCTTTTCTTGTGATTCCGGACTCTATTTCGATGACGTTCCAGATGAAGTGCAGCCGGGAGTTCACGTACGAACGGTGAATGAGAAAAGTTTGATAGATGAAGAAATGCTGGAACATTATAGTCAGCTTGCAAGAAAGTATGGACCGCTGAAGGCGAGATACAAAAATGCGATTTGCCTGATTTTTGATGAGAATGAACGATATGAAAGCATGGATGAGAGTTTGTGGGGCAGTTATTTTCAAATTGTAGATACGCCACATCCAAGACAGCATCAGCCGGGCTTCCCTTTGGATCGTTTATCGGTACATATTGGTACGGGAAAATACTATTATGATCTGGAAGGACGAGAAGTTGATAGTAGTGCGGTGGATATCGGATACTATGAATTTTTTAAGAAAGTGCTGGAGGCGAGAAGGGAATGAAAAAAGATACACCGATTAAATGGTTGTTTTTTGACCTTGGCTCTACCTTGGTTGACGAGACGAAATGTATCGAATATCGAATCGAAGAAACTTTGAAGCAGGAAAATGCGCCCGTTCGAGAGGTTTTCTTCGCGTGCATGGAAAAGATGATAGAGAACAATCAGTTGCCCTATAAAGATGCGGTTAAGGAGTTTGGCTTAGAGCAGGTAAAGTGGCCGAAGGAATTGGAGCAGTTGTATGAAGATGTTCCGTGGGTGTTACAAACTTTGGCAGGAAAATACAAAATGGGAATCATCGCAAACCAGTCTCTTGGTTCCGAGGAACGTATGAGAAACTGGGGAATCCTTGATTATTTTGAGGTGATTGCTGCATCGGCGGAGGCAGGTGTGGCAAAGCCAGATAAGCGGATTTTTGAGTTGGCATTGGAGAAGTCGGAGGCGAAACCAGAGGAATGTTACATGATTGGAGATCGTTTGGACAATGATATCATTCCGGCGAAGGAAATGGGAATGCAGACGATATGGGTTCGTCAGAGCTGGTTCGGAAAAGGGAATGTGGAACTAGCAGCAGAAAAGCCGGATGTAATTGTGGAGCGATTGGAAGAAATACTGGAATATCTGTGAGGTGAAAGTTATGCTGGGTCAAATCGTAACAGTAAAAGTGGATCGACCTTTGGGGAGTTATCATCCGAAGCACAAAGACATTTATTATGCTATTAATTATGGCTACATTGAGGGGATTATGGCTGCGGATGGGGAAGAACAGGATGCGTACATCGTTGGAGTGAATGAGCCGGTAGCAGAATTTACAGGAAAAATGATTGCTATTATTCATCGGGAAAATGATGTGGAAGATAAGTGGGTGGTTGCCCCGGAAGAGATGTCTTTTTCTAAGGAAGAGGTTGCTGAGTTGGTAAAATTTCAGGAGCAATATTTTGAGACGTGGATTGAGATGTGAATATGATAACAAAACAGTGAGGTCTGGTTCTGTGCAATCAGACCTCTTTTTATGAAAATAGTCTTGTGTCGTCCATAGTAGAAATGGTAAAATAAGTGTAGAGATTGAGGTTTGTTAAAGGGGGAATTTGTGTATGAAAAAGAACAGAAAACAGATTAGTATCCTTTTGATTTTTTCAATGATTTTCACTACCGTATTTACATCAATGTCACCAGAAGTTTGTGCAGAAGAAGTGACTGGGGTAACGGTTACGACACAAGAGCAGTTTATGTCGGCATTAAATCAAGGACAGAGTCCGATTATTGTAGATGGAGTGATTACGATTGGGAAAGAAGCGGATTCTTCTGGGAAGATGCAACCAGTGGTGATTCCGGCAGGAACGGTGATAAAAGGGACCTCTAATGGAAGCCTAAATTCGCGAGGTCCGATTCAACTTGGAGGAGATAATGTTTGTTTTCAGGATATTGAATTAACATTTTCCTCTAGTTCAGCCCTTGGTTCTGTACCACATCGAGAGATTTTTTTGGCAGGCTATGCATTGACATTAGACAATGTAAGTACCTATTTAGAGGGAGCTGGTGGGAATCTTGGCGGATTAGGGGGAAGCGAATCCGAGTTATTACCGACGGTATATGCAGGAGCGTTTGAGGGGACTGCGGTTTTAGGGGATAACGCTTCGTTGATCGTGCAAAATGCAAATTCTGATACGCAGTTTCAGGGGATTTACATGGGGCATGATGCGGGGACAGATAATAAGATTCCTTATGCAGGACAGGCGACGGTTCAGTTAGATTGTCCGTTTGTTGCTACAGAAGGAATTCATACAGAAGAAAATACGAGTGCCAGCATCACGATTGTTGGAGACGGTACTGCAATTGCACCAGCGTTTTATGGAAACGATGCCACGACACTTACCATTGACACATGTACCACGACACAAACAGAGATTGATGGAGTTGGAACCATTGTTTTGGATAATGGTGCATGGTTGCAAGCAAAGACTACGAATTTGAATCATGTGACGGTGAAAAATGGTGCGTGTTTGGATTTTAGTGAGTTGTCGGATGCAATATCGTTAAAGAGTTTTACCGGAATTTCCGCAAGTTCAGCGACCGAGACAAAGGGAATTTTATCTTTGGATACAGAAGGAAGTTTGACAATTACTGGCGATGTGGAAGGAATTGCGATATTTCAGACGGGAGGTCCAGCTTTGCCCGGAACGGTATATGCGGAACATCCATACATCAAGACAGGACAGCCGGAAGAAGATGAGATTAATTTCGTATTTCCACAGAAGACGATAGACAATGGATTTGAACTTCAGTATAGCGAGGGCGCATGGACAGCAGTAAGTACATATTCTGGGTTGGAAATTGGTGAAATTCGGATTGACGAGGCACCGGAAAGCGTGAATGTTGAGACGATTGTTCGGGATGGGGAAAGTGATGTTCCGAATGAATCTGCGTATTTTCGAATTACATGGTATGATAAAAATGGTGGGGCCTATAGCAATGAAGATGCGGAATATAATGTCTTGTATCAATATGATTATGTAATTGCCATAAAGACTGAATATTGGCAAAGTGGGGATGCTGAGGTTGCAGAAAAAGAAGATTGGGGCAACCCGATATATTTGATGAGTAAAGAGGATCAGTCAGGAAAGTACTATTTGTATGCAGAAGAAGGTGTGAAAACAGGAGATTATACTTTTTTATTCCTTTCGGAGTATTATGATATGTACAATCCACCTGTGACCGTGGGAGATGTGAAAGCCTTACAAGAAAAAGTGTTAGCGCAATGTCGTGTTCTTTTTTACGATTCGGAAACTGGCGTGCCGACACCGGCACCAACAGTAGCACCGACAGCAAAGCCGACAGTAATGCCAACGGCGATACCAACAGTAGCACCGACAGCAAAGCCGACAGTAATGCCAACGGCGATACCAACAGTAGCACCGACAGC
>JAGBBZ010000018.1 GCA_017938215.1 Eubacterium sp.
CGTGCTCTGCTGCCCAGCTCATTTCTCCTTGCTTCTGCTCGTTGAACTTCTCTGCTGGTACACCACACTGTGGGCACTTCTCTGGTGCTGCATCTCCTTCATGAACATATCCACATACAGAACAAACAAATTTTTTCATAGTAAATCTCTCCTTTATTTTTATTATTGATATTAGTAATCATTACTGTTATTGTTATAATACACAATAAATTTCATTTTGTCAACACCTTTTTGAAAATTTTTTTCAATATATTTCTTTCCTAGTATTTTATGATATAATGTAACTATTCAAGACCAATAATGTGGGGTGGAGAAGTCCTGAATTGTTACGATATAATATAGAAAAAAGAGGTTTTATGAAACAAAAGAACTACATACTACACCGATTGTTTCTCGGTATTTTAATCGGGCTTCTCGCTGGTGGTGTCATTTGTCTTTATCGATACCTGATGACCATCTGCGATAAAGCATTGAATCAGCATATCCTTCCGTTTCTTCACAGCGGAACCCCATTTGCCCTTCCTCTCTGGTGTGTAGGGCTTATCGTGCTGGCATTTATCGTTCACATGGTTATCCGCTGGGAATCCGATGCTCGAGGGGGTGGCATTCCTCATGCCCAAAAAGAAGTGGAAGAAGGTCAAGATAGTACATGGGACCGTGTAATCATCGCAAAACTCATCACAGCACCACTTTGCATTCTTGCAGGATTCTCTCTGGGAAAAACCGGACCGGCCATCGAGTTTGGTGCCATGGCCGGAAAAGGCATTGCCACCATAACACACCGAATCAAACGTCTCTTTCTTTATCAGCCACAACCTAAAATCCCTACCGTCGAAGCAACGCGCGCCGGCATTGCCGCCGGACTATCTGCGCTCTTTCATGCACCAGTTGCGGGGATTTTTTTCACTTTAGAAAAATTAAAAAAGACGCGAAACATTTCTCTTATTACAATTTTGTCCGCGTCTGTAACTGCATTCTATGTCAGCATCACGGTATACGATCACACACCGATTGTCCCATTTTCTCTTACTGCGCACACGATTATTGACTATGCTTGCTTTTCTGTTCTTGGCATTTTCATGGGAATCTCAGGAACTGCTTATGCCAATTCCCTTTCCTATTTTACAAAAAAACTTTCTACCCGCAATGGATTTTCTCAACTAACACTTTGGACAGTGTTATTCGTTCTTGCCGGAATCGTAGGATTTTATCTCCCGGAGATTACAGGAGGTGGCACCAATCTATTTGTCACGATGCTGACTCCTTCTTCGACACTACGTCTCCTTTGCTTACTGGTATTTGGAAAATATCTCTTCTCTATGATTTCATCCGGCTCTGGATTGCCTGGTGGAACGGTATTTCCTCTCCTAACTGTAGGGGGATGCCTTGGCCAATGTCTCGGAATGGCTATCCAGCTTTTTTTTCCTACCCTGGAAATCACTCCTCTGAATCTTGTCATCCCTGGAATGGCCGGTTTCTTCACATCCGTTATCGGTGCACCTCTTACTGGTGTATTTTTGCTCTGCGAATTCACTTGTCAATACGACAATTTTCTACCGTTGGCAATCACCTGCGGCATTTCTCATTTCGTCGCAAAATCTCTCAAAAAATAGTATCAACTCCCTCACCATCCTCGAATTTTGTCATATTATAAAAACAAAAGACAAAAGGAGAATATGTATGAACAATCAATATTCCAACTCCTGTGGTTGCGAAAATACCGTTGTGGAACCCATTCCATATCATAAACACGGTAAAAGTCTTGCTATGGCATATGTCCCTTGGCAAACTTGGCAACACGTAATGGATGGTTGCAACGGCTTGAAACATGGGTCCATCTTCGAAGAATTAATTCTTCCATTTGAAGGTACCAGAGCAGCCTGCTCCTTCCATAAACATCAAGATAACAAAGAGGTACACTACAACAACTATAATAGGAGGGGTATGCGATGAATCAAGCAGACAAAACTAAAATGATGCGCTACATCCAAGAACTTGGGTTTGCCATCGACGATGTCGTTCTTTATCTGGATACTCATCCGAAGGATCAGGACGCCCTGATGTACTATGAAAAATACAAGAAAATGTATAAAGAGGCACGGAAAGAGTACACAAAGTACTTCGGCCCTCTTGTGAATGAAAATGTCAATGTGGAATGTGGGTATTGGAGCTGGGTAGAAGGTCCATGGCCATGGGAAGGGGGTTGTTAAACGATGTGGAATTATGAAAAACGATTGCAGTATCCGGTAAACATTACAAGACCAAACGCGCAGTTGGCAAAAGTGATCATGTCGCAATTCGGAGGTCCGGACGGCGAAGTCGGCGCAGCCATGCGTTATCTCTCCCAGCGCTACTCCAACACCAACCGAAAAGTGGCTGGTGTTCTAACGGACATCGGTACCGAAGAACTTGCGCACATGGAAATTGTCTGTGCCATCATCCATCAGCTCACCAAGAACCTCACTGCTGACGAGTTGCAGGAGCAGGGCTTCGCCCCATACTACGTAGATCACACCATCGGCCTATGGCCACAGGCAGCTTCCGGCGAGCCTTGGAGTTCCAGCATGATCCAGTCCACGGGAGATCCCATCGCCGACCTTCACGAAGATATGGCCGCAGAGCAGAAAGCCCGCCTGACCTACGACAACATTCTTCGTCTGGCAAAAGATCCGGAAGTGTGCGATCCAATCCGCTACTTGCGTGCCAGAGAAATCGTCCACTATCAAAGATTTGGCGAAAGCCTCCGCTTGATTCAGGATGAGCTGGACAGCAAAAACTTCTACGCCTTTAATAAGGATTTCGATAAACAATTCTGCAAATAATCTCCTGACAGACAAAAGCCCTCGGATTCCGCCACGGGAACCCAAGGGCTTATTTATTTTATAACATCTCCGCTTCTATGACAAAACATTCTCCTGGTGCAAGTTCGTCCGCTAATATCTTCTTTGCAAGCAATGTTTCCACATGCTTTTGCAAATATCGTTTCAATGGACGAGCTCCGTAGGAAGGCTCATACGCCTCTTCCACCACCTTATCTATCGCAGCCTCTGTCAGCTTCACAGAAATCTCTCGATCCGCCAGTCGCTCATTCAATTCCTTCATAAGCAGATGAATGATGCCGCGAATATTGTCCTTGGTCAGCGGCTTAAACATGATAATCTCATCCAAGCGATTTAAGAACTCCGGTTTAAAGCTCATACGAAGCCTCTCCATCACAAGACTTTCCGCCTCTTCCTGTATGAGACCATCTTCGCTGATGCCATCCAGTAGATATTCCGCACCAAGATTTGATGTCATAATGAGTATCGTATTTTTGAAATCCACAGTTCGTCCCTGAGAGTCCGTCACCCGGCCGTCATCCAATATCTGCAAAAATACGTTGAACACATCCGGATGTGCCTTCTTGATCTCATCAAAGAGAACCACCGAATACGGTTTCCGACGCACTGCCTCCGTCAGCTGACCGCCCTCTTCGTATCCCACGTATCCCGGAGGAGCTCCAATCAGTCGGGACACGGAATGCTTCTCCATATACTCACTCATATCGATACGCACCATATTTTGCTCATCATCAAAAAGATTCTGAGCCAGACTTTTGGCAAGTTCTGTTTTACCAACTCCGGTTGGCCCTAAGAATAGGAACGAACCAATCGGCTTGTCCGGATCTTTAATCCCTGCCTTGGAACGAAGAATCGCTTCTGTCACTTTCGTCACGCCTTCTTCCTGCCCGATGACACGCTCATGCAAGGCATCCGCTAGCTGTAAAGTTTTCTTCCGTTCCGACTCGGTCAGCTTTGCCACTGGAATTCCTGTCCAGCGAGACACAATTTTTGCAATCTCTTCCTCGGAAACACTTTCGTGTACCATGGATTGGTCGTTATTCTTCGCCTTCTCTTCTGCCTCCGCAAGTTGCTTCTGAATCCGCGGCAAATCCCCGTACTGAAGTTGTGCCGCTTTCTCAAGATCATAGCTATTCTTCGCCACTTCAATTTGGTTATTCACTGCCTCCAGCTCCGCTTTTAAGTTGTGAACTTTTTCCACAACGCTTTTTTCATTATCCCATTTTGCCTTGGCGCCGTCAAATATTTCACGCTCTTCCGCTAATTCTTTTTGAAGATTCGCCAGACGCTCAAGACTTATCTTATCTGTCTCCTTTTTCAACGCCGCTTCTTCGATTTCCATTTGCATAATACGACGCTTCACGTCGTCCAATTCTGTTGGCATGGAATCCAACTCCGTCTTAATCAAGGCGCATGCTTCGTCCACAAGGTCAATGGCCTTATCCGGCAAAAAGCGATCCGATATATATCGATCCGAAAGAATCGCCGCACTGACCAATGCTGCATCCATAATCTTCACACCATGGAAAATCTCATACCGATCTTTCAACCCACGCAAAATCGAAATGGTATCTTCGACCGTAGGCTCATCCACCAACACCGGCTGGAAACGACGCTCCAACGCCGCATCCTTTTCGATATACATCCGATATTCATCCAATGTGGTGGCACCGATACAATGAAGTTCTCCACGGGCCAGCATTGGCTTCAGCATATTGCCGGCATCCATAGCACCATCTGTCTTTCCGGCACCTACGATGGTGTGCAACTCATCCACAAAAAGAATGATCTGTCCATCGCTTTCCTTCACTTCCTCCAGTACCGCTTTCAAACGTTCCTCAAATTCACCTCGGTACTTGGCACCAGCCACCAAAGCCCCCATATCCAACGCAAAAATCTGTTTATTCTTCAGTGCATCCGGAACATCCCCACGAACGATACGCTGAGCAAGTCCTTCCACTGCTGCCGTCTTTCCTACTCCAGGTTCACCAATCAACACCGGATTGTTTTTGGTTTTTCTTGACAAAATACGAATCATATTACGAATTTCCGAGTCCCTGCCGATCACCGGGTCAAGCTTCTGTTGTCTCGCTCGCTCCACCAGATCGTATCCGTATTTACTCAAACTATCATATATCGCTTCCGGATTATCCGTCGTAACCTTTTGATTTCCACGTACCTTCGCAAGCGCCTGCAAAAATCGCTCACGGTCAATCTGAAAATCCTTTAATAATTGCTTTACTTCGGAAGATGGTTTGCGAAGAAGACTTAAAAATAAATGTTCCACCGACACATATTCGTCCCCCAGTGCCTTTGCCTCATTTTCCGCATACACTAACACCTTATTCAACGTATCGCCGATATAAACTTGGCCGCCACTGACCTGAGGACGTTTCCTTACCAAGCCCTCAACTTGCGCAAGAAAGACATCACTATCAATTTCCATCTTTTCAATTAACTTCTTCAAAAGACTGTCTTCCACCGTCAGCATGCCGTACAACAAATGCTCTTGCACGATTTCCTGTGCCCCAAAGTCATAGGCAACCTTCTCAAGACCATTCAAAATCTCAATTGACTTTTGCGTAAACTTTGTAATATTCATACTATCATCCCTTTCTATTACGCACACATTACTCCTACATCTTTGTTATACCACAATTATTAGCACTCGTCAAGGGTGAGTGCTAATAATTCCGCGAGGTACGCATCCTAAGCGGAGCGTTTTTTGCTTTATAGGACGAACTTTCCTATAAAGCAAAAAAAGTCCCTGTTTTGATTCTTCACCAAAACAAGGACTTTCATTCGTTTCCGCACATCGGTCCTGAATAATTACTTACATATTAAAATACAGACTCGCTGTTTTCAGTCATGGTATCTACCACTGCAATCATAGCATCCAAAATACCGATAACCTTTGCGGAAAGAGTCGCGCACTCTTCTGCCCATTTTCCTGCTGCCTGTTCATCATTTGCATCAATTGCTTCGAGGATATGTTTTCCCACAAGATGGAAGGATTTATGTACTTCATCCAACTCCGTCCATGCATCCACAAGCTTCGGATTCGTCATATTAATCGCATTGTAGTAGTGACCAAACGCGCACTTATTTCCATTCATCTGAATTGGCTCACGTCTCATCTCTGTCGCCATGGCAACTGCTTTGTTTTCCCAATCCTTGTGTGCCTCTTTCGATGCTTTCAAAATATCTGCAAAATCTTCATTAGTCAACATTGTAATTCCTGTATTCAATCCCTTATACAGCAAATTTGTAGCTGTTGTCAAATGCTCATCGATATATTCAATCTGATCCGAAACCTTCTGTGTCTCATCGGCCAAATCACTCACCTTCACAGTAAGATGTGTGATATCCTCTGCATCCTGACTACACTGCTCCATGGCAGCATTCACATCGCGAGATGCCATTTCTACTGTCTTCATGTATTCATCCATGGCAGCTACATCCTTTGCCACCAATTCCAACATATTAATATTCTCGCCAACGGTTTGGAATACCACATCAATCTTGCCACTCATTTCCTGTGTGGACTGAGCCGCCTGCTTTGTACTCTCATGACCAGCATTGGATGCCACAAAAATCTTCTTCACAAACTCACGCATGGAATCCAATTCTTTTTGAGTATTCTCTGCCAATTTTCCAACTTCACCAGCAACTACAGCAAATCCTTTTCCTTGCTCACCTGCTCTCGCGGCTTCGATGGATGCGTTCAACGCCAAAAGATTGGTCTGCGCTGCGATACCCTGTACACTATCTACAATTCCTTCGATCTCGTGTACCAAATCCACCAGATTCATAATCTGCTCACTCATCTGATCGGTATCATTTACAACGCCTTCTTTCAACACTTCTACTTCCTGCAAAAGCTTACGAGCTTCGTTGTTCTTCTCAGTCAACTGATGACTTTCTTCCGATAACTGCTGCAAGCGCTCTGATGTGTAACCTACATTATCCATAACTTGTCCCATCGTAGCCGTTGTCTCCTGTACAATCGCCAAGTTGGATTGAGAAAGATCTGCCAATTGATTTGCAAAATCCGCCAAGTAATCTGCCATATACGACATTTCCACATCAAAATTAGAAATCTTGCTGGAAACCTGCATCACTTCCTTAGACTCTTGCACTGCATTCTTTTGAAATTCCATTATCGTCTCCAAAGACGCTAATAATTTCTTCGCCGCAGGCGCTTTTACAACAGGAGCCGCCATCTCTGCCCCCTTCATCTGCGCTTCCACGTATGCCTGAATCAACTGCATATCATCTGTTTTCTTCATCATATCTAGTTTCCTCCTTTATCTCATACTTCATACTTCATCCGAACTATCATATGGACATTATACCAAGTTTTGTAATTTTTTTCAATAATTACTCCACTAGCAAATCTGAAAAATTGTAACGAATCACTTTTTTCAAATCCTCTGGTGAAACCTCCACCTGATACCCCACTTTCCCGGCACTGAAAAAGATTGTCGTAAACTCTTGTGCAGTAACATGGATTACCGTCGGAAAAGTTTTTTTCATGCCCACCGGGGAACATCCTCCATGGATGTACCCCGTCAAAGGCAATAGTTCCTTTTGCTTGATCATCTGTATCGACTTTTCTCCCACCGCTTTTGCTGCCTTCTTTAAGTCCAATTCCCCATTCACAGGAATGACAAATACATAATTACTTTTACTTTTTCCCACCGTCACAAGAGTTTTAAATACCTGTTCCGGGTTTTGTCCCAGTGCCGCGGCCACTTCTTCGCCACTTACGACACCGGTTTCTGTATAACAGTAACTTTGATACGGAATTTTTTTCTGTTCCAATATCCTCATCACATTTGTTTTTTCTGCCATTATTTTTTGCCTCTATCCTTCACGATTTTTTTCATCATCTCAACCTTTTTCTTTTCCTCTGGCGTCATATCCTTCGTAAGAATTCTGAGCAACATGGTCACCTCTTCCTGCGAAAATGTAAGGTTCTGCGCCCTCAATTTCTGCATCGCCTCCATAATCAATGGTGCCATCTGCTTCATATCTTTTCCTTTGGCTTTTTCGTCCAGTTCCTTGATGATTTGAATTTTTACCGGATGCATATTTTTTAGAACGTCATTCGGGTTGGTCATCAAACATCCCCTTTTCGCTATTTTCTACAATGCTCTGCCATATGTCCGGAATCGCATGATCCATCACGGATTCCTGAGCGGTTGTCTCCTGGCACTGTTCTGACTCCGGCTTTAACTCCTGTTCCTCGTCTTCCGGCGTCCCTCCGGCAGCTGACATCATCATCGCCATCATATCAAGCATTTCCTGCTGTTCCTTCGGCATCTGACTTTTCAGCAGTTCCATCATATACTCCATCCCGCCATTGGCATGTTCCGGATCAGCATTCATTTCATTCATCATGCTCATAATAGAAAACACACGTTTCATCATAAACACATTCAAAAGCATATCGATTAAACGTTGCTCCTTCTCTTTACAAAAACAACGAACAGCCCGAAGAAGCCCTTCCATATCCACCGTCTCCCCCACTGGAATATCCAAAAAAGGAAGCGCTGCTTTCATAATCATTATGCTTTTATTGTCCAAAATCCGCCCTTCCCATCCAAGCATGACATCCGGCTCCCGCATTGCATTCTTTTTTATATAAATATGCAATCCATTCGCATTTGATGACAAACAAAATGCTTAATATACCAATCGTTCTTCCGTAATTCCATCCAATACTTCCGTCAAATATTTTTCTGCCAGATACTTTGCCATCGGAAGATTCAAATCCAAATAATTGCCACACTCCACCGGTGACGCCCCTGGAATTTCACCTTCATAATCCTTCACAAAAGTAAACATTTCTTTTAACAAAGGTACCACGTCTGCAGACTCGTATTCACCTGCGAGAATCAGATAAAATCCAGTGCGGCATCCCATTGGTCCAAAGTACACGATCTTGTCACTCATCGTATCGTGATTACGCAAAAATGTCGCCCCCAAATGCTCCAACGCATGAATCTCCGCCGTATTCATCACTGGTTCAAAATTTGGTCGTGTCATACGGATATCAAAGGTTGTGACAATATCGTTGCCAGTGCAATCCTTTCTGGACACATACACTCCTGGTAATAACTTTAAATGATCTACTGTAAAACTTGCAATCGTTTCCATATTTTCCTCCTGTATTCATCGATAGAATCAAAAGAGAGCCAGTCCTTGCGAACAACTTCGCAGCAATCGGCTCTCTTCCGCTTTACACGGTTCCACTCATCATCACTTTAATACTTTAATCCAACCTTCTGGTGCTTCGATGCGTCCCATCTGCATACCAGTCAAAGTGTCATAAAGTTTCTGGGTCACTTCCCCCATCTTCTCCATGCCACTTGGAAGGCAAATTTCTTTTCCATGATCTACAATTTTTCCAACTGGAGAGATAACTGCCGCGGTTCCACAAAGTCCACACTCTGCAAAATCCGGTACCTCGTCCAAATATACTTCACGCTCTTCTACTTCCAATCCAAGGTGATCTCTAGCAATCGTCACGAGAGAACGTCTTGTGATAGAAGGAAGAATACTGTCAGACTTTGGTGTAACTACCTTTCCATCCTTTGTAACAAAGATAAAGTTCGCACCACCAGTCTCCTCAACCTTTGTACGTGTCTTCGGATCCAGATACATATTTTCTGCATATCCCTGATTATGCGCATCTACGATAGCATGTAGACTCATGGCATAATTCAAGCCAGCTTTAATATGTCCGGTACCATTTGGAGCGGCACGGTCAAAATCACTAACACGAATGGTAATTGGCTTTGCACCACCCTTGAAGTAAGGTCCTACTGGTGTACAGAACACACGGAACTGATACTCCGTAGCAGGCGCTACACCGATAACTGGTCCAATACCAAACATATATGGACGAACATAAAGAGTTGCGCCAGAACCATATGGTGGAACATAAGCTTCATTCGCCAATACGGTCTGCTCTACCGCTTCTACAAATTTATCTTCAGGAAATACTGGCATCTCCAGACGCTTCGCTGTATCTGCCATACGTTTTGCATTTAAGTCCGGACGGAAAATAACAATCTTTCCATCCTCCCATGTATAGGCTTTCAATCCCTCAAAACATGTCTGGGCATACTGAAGAACACAAGCACACTCGCTCATAGTAATCATCGAATCCTCGATCAATGCTCCCTCATCCCATGCACCATCTTTGTAATTTGCAACAAATCGCTTGTCGGTCTCATGATAACCAAAACCTAGATTTGCCCAATCAATATTTTTCTTTTCCATAATCTCGTACTTCCTTTATCCTTATTTTTGAGTAACACGCTCAAATCATCACTGTTTTTAGTTTACTCCCCTGTGCAAAAACTGTCAAGGAAAAACTAATTCATTACCTTAATGGCTTCGATTACCGGCTGATGAGATTGTTCAACTGTTCCATTGCCATCGATTACAGGGGTATCCTGACAAATTTTGTCCACAATGTCCATTCCCTCTGTTACTTTTCCAAAAGCTGCATACTGACCATCCAAGTGAGACGCATCCTGATGCATAATAAAGAACTGAGAACTAGCACTATCCGGATCCTGAGATCTCGCCATAGAAATCACACCACGCTCATGCTTCATATTATTCTCCACACCATTGGACGAAAATTCACCTTTGATCGTAACGTCGGATCCACCGGTTCCATTACCAAGTGGATCTCCTCCCTGAATCATAAACCCGGAGATAATTCGGTGAAATGTTAAGCCATTATAGAATCCATCATTTGCAAGGTTTACAAAATTCGTAACCGTAATTGGCGCCACATCTGCGTCCAATTCCACTTTGATAATTCCATAATTTTTTACATGAATCTCAACATTTTTCTTTCCAGTTAATTGTTCCCCACTCTTTGCAGTGGACTCATTTTTTGTTTCCACCTTTTTCGTATCTTCTTTTACCGCACTTTGCGTTCCACATCCTACAAGGCCAAGCATCATAACCGATGCCATTAAAATCATAGAAATTATTTTTCTCATTATTACAAATCTCCTTTTTAAATTTTTTAATCCCAATTTTTTACCGCTTCCAGATAATACTGAATCAGTGTTGGTTTTGATAATTGATTTACTTCTAATTCTTTTTCCGGTTGCTCATCTTTTCCAAAGTAAAATAGTCCATTTATATTTTCATTTGTGAGATATTTTGTCTCCACTTGGATGGAAAAATCCGAAGCCAATTCTTGCTTTGACGCCAAATTAAACCCCCAATCTCCGAAAGCCGGCACTTGCAAATGATACGGTTTTACAAAAAAACCTTCACTGGCAATGGTTTTGTTAATACACCAAAACGCCTCTGTGGCATAGTACGGACTGGTGGACTGTACCGTCATAATTCCATCTTCATTTAGTGCATTGTGACACAGCCGATAAAACACATTGGTGTACAATTTGTTCAACGTCTCATTGTTCGGATCCGGGAAATCCACAATGATCACATCATACTTTTCCGTGGTGTTTTCCAAAAACTCATAGGCGTCCTGAGTGTGGATCGTAAGGCGATCGCTATCCAAAGAACCTTGATTCAATGCTGTTACATTTGGATCTTCGCTACACAGCCGAATCATTTCTTCGTCCAGATCCACCAGCGTAATATGACTCTCGGGATATTTCAAAATCTCCCGCACCGCCAAGCCGTCACCTCCACCTAGAACCAGTACCTTGTCCCGTTTTACTGCCTTTGACATGGGCACGTGTACCAGAGCCTCGTGATATCGGTACTCATCCAGGGAGCAAAACTGTACGTTTCCATCCAAAAACAGCCGCAGATCATCTCGATGTTTGGTCATGACAATGTGTTGATATTTCGTATGCTCCGACAATATTACCTTATCACGATACAAACCACCCTCAATGTACTTTGAAATATTCTCCGAAAATAGCATTCCAAATACCATACCGATAAAGAGAGCGCCCGTGGCAATTTTGTATACTTTCACCTGTTTGATCCGTTTTGAATATTTGAACAAAATCAATATCGCCGCCAAAATATTCATACAACCGGTAAGAAATGCTGTGGCAAAATACCCAAGCTGTGGTAGCAGCAAAAGAGGAAATGCAATGGAACCAATCAAGCTTCCCACATAGTCAAAGCTAAACAGAGAAGAAATGGTAATACGCAAATTTTCCTCATCCTTCTCGATGATTCGAGTTAACAACGGAATTTCCACTCCCACTAAGGTTCCAATGGTAATGATTTCCATGTACATAACAATCTGATAGGTTTTCAAATACAGGTGGGATAAAAAGAGCACCAGCGAACTAATACCGCCGATTACACCTACCCCAATTTCAATCAGCACAAACCAGTTAAACAGATTTTTCTTCATAAATCGGGACAAGTAGGAACCAAGTCCCATGGCCGCCATGTATAGGCCAATGGTGATGGAATACTGCATGGTGCTGTCCCCCACCAGGTACGAACTCACCGCGCTAATGATTAATTCATAACAAATAGAACACCCTGAAATAATCAGGGTGGTCAACATTAATAATCTGTAATTCTTCATCAGTAAATAACTCCGCTGATAACAGCTGCAAGACCAACAAAGATACCAAATACCATAATACCTGCTGCCGCATTGCCTTTGCCAATTTCATCGTTCAAGTTGTACTGCTTGTTGAACAGATTCACAACAACATAACCAAGCATCAAGAATACGATACCAAGTGCAAAATACAATATCGTTCCACCAATTCCAGCAACCAAAGACTCTTCCACTGCCTCTGCTGCTGGGGAGATAATTGCAGAACGCAAGATTACGCCGATTCCGATAAAGGAACCTGCACTCAGCCAACCTACTGCTACATTTCCTTTCTTAATCTCTGTTGGGAAATGACAAGGTACGATAAGGTCAATGAGGAAGTTTCCTACCATCATCAAAACAATACCAATTACAGAAAAAATTGCAACATTTACAATATCCATTACTACATTCATCTCTTTATATCCTCCATTTCTTATTTACCACCGCTAAATCCACCACCGGACGAGCTTCTGCTTCGCGCACTTGCCTGTCGCACACTGGATGAATAACTACTATAGGTATCTGTCGTGTTGTAACTAACTGGATCATCATCAAATCCACCATATGGGGAAGAGTAATCCGTATACGTGGAACTATCGCTGGAATATCCTCGTGAATAATAAAATCTGCGATAGTATCTATGTGTATAACGGCTGGAACGATACGGCTGGCTGTCATTGGTATACGCAAACTTACGTGTGGATACCTGAACCAATACGTCATTACCATCCTCCGACATATAAACCAAACAATACTCCTTCGTCGTCATGATAGCAACACTCTCGTCATCATCTTCTTCATTCTGCTGAACGTCTGTGGTATTACCATCAACCGCATCGATAATATCCTTTGCCGTGGCATCCAATGTCAAATTCGACTTATACACATCTGCTTTCTCACCATCTTCTCCTGTTACTGAAGTGGTATATGTATATGTGCTTGTGTTCTTTTCCAAATGTTTTGCAATGGTTGCTCGCATTCCACCAAACGCCCCTAAAAGCGGTCCTCCGACAGAGAACAATACGGCAATGGTAATGATCCATTTTACAATCTTTGCTCCCGCATCTACTGCCTTACCGCCACCAGATGACATCTGGGCTCCAGACTGAAAGCCTGCCTGGCTCCCCATCGTGGCACTGGCCCCATGACTGACCACTTGAATCTCATTGGCATCCAGATAGTATCCCGTGGAAGTTTCTGTTCCATCTTCCCATACCTCATAGGATACAATTTTCTCTTCTGTTACATCTTCGTACTCTGTGAATTTTGCGCGTTCACCCGGATCCACGTCCACATTTCCCCAAGCACCCACAACAATCTCCACACCTTGATCCACTTCATGGTAGCCATTGGTAGAAGCGTTCCATGTTGCTTCGGATATCGAATACTCATTGTATGTCGTATCGATACTCAACCATTTTTCGCGACTGGTACCTTGTGAAAACAATCGGTACTCGTCCCATAAACAATTGTCCACTTGATTTCGATAACGAATCTTGCCGACAACATTATAAACCTCTCCGTCCACTCGGAGTACGTCACCTACTGAATATTCCACACCAATCCCCTTCCTTTTTTATTTTTATTTCGTAACTATTCACACATTCGTTCCTAATAGTTACATTATTTCACGTTCAAACTCCCTAACGACACGTCGTTTGGCGCCAAACGCTTTTTCTAATTGGTGAGCAATCTGCTCTGGCACTTGCTCACTACAGGAAAAAATGTCAATGGCTGCATAATTATGCTCCGGCCATGTATGGATGGAAAAATGGGACGTCGTAATAACTGCAATATACGTAATCCCTATGGGTTCAAACTTATGTACACATTCTTCCACAATCTCTGCCTGTATGTCGCGAATCGCCTCTCTGGCAATCATTTTTACCCGTTCCAGATCATCTAAAACCGCCGCATCACAATCATACAAATCCACAAAAAGCTGGCTTGCCATATCCCTCACTCTCTCCTCTACATTAGTATGTACAGTATAACATTATTTTACAAAATCTTCAACCTATTTCCCAAAAAAGAAGTTTTTCATCTCCCACTTGATATTCCAGTGCCATAATCATATTCTCCCTTCATCGCATGGAAAGCTCACTCGTATTTTAAAATAATGATCACTCTTTTCTGCCTCCATGCTACCATTCATTTTTTCTGTAAGATTTTTAGCAATTGCCAGTCCTAATCCAGTAGAGGAATGGGTTCTGGCAGAATCCGCTTTATAAAACCGTGTAAATACTTTTTCGATATCTATTTCAGCCATATTTTTTACGTCATTTCTACACTCAAATACAACTCTGCCATGGTCTTCAAAAAGACGAAGACCGATTTCCTTTTCGCCGTGCTCCATGGCATTTTTGATGATATTTTGCAATATGCGTATGATAGCTTCGCGGTTCCCGTTTATTATACAATTATCTTCCATATAGTCAACCTTTGGTTCAATATTACGAAGGGTAAATTCTTCGTAAAACGAGAATGTGGTATCATACACGCACTTACCAAAATCCATATTTTCCAAAGCAAATTCATACTGTTCATTTTGTAGTTTGGTATAGGTAAATAACTCCTCCAGCATGTTGCCGAGGTCATCAATTCTCCCTCGTATAATCGATGCATATTTTTCTCTTTCTTCCGCGGAATCACTCTGTTGTAATAGCTGAAAATAGCCATCCAAGGAGGTCAATGGCGTCCGTATATCATGAGAGATATTCGTAATGGTTTCCTTCAATAGTTCCTCATTTTTCTTTGTCTGACGATTGGTTTTTCGGAACTGTTTTAGCACCTCATTGATCTCATCTTTTAGCGTATTTAACTCAGGGAATCCCCCCTCCCCCTGCAGTATCATATTGGTATCCTGCTCTTTTATAAACGCCAAGTGGCGACAGGTTTTCTTTACCTGTCGCCGATCGTTGGCCAATGTTATTCCTAATCCAATTGCTACTATGGTGGCTATGATTGCCCAAATCACCATACTGCCACTCCTTCCATGTATTACCTCACATCTCGGTTTTGCACCTCAGAACATGTCGCCAAAATAAAAATCACAATAAATATCACACCTACAACAATACTTCGTACCCAATCTTTTGCATCCATACTCAACGAGCAGGTGGTCACATTCATTTCGATGGCATATTGACTCAGGTTCACGTCTTGCAACCCGAAGCATTTATCCAACAATTTGTCTCCCAGTGCATATAACATTACTGGTACTTTGCAAGCAATTAAGATGCCCACTGTCATGCTTAGCGCAGCACTTCGGAATACCATACATAATGCTATGATCACACTGGCAAATCCCATATGTAACAGATACTGAATCCCCACGACTTTCAACGTATCAAGTACCGAATCCAGCACCATCTTTTCCCCAAAGACAATCTTCCCTGTCACAAACATGGCAACACATATTACCAAAAACATAAGCGCCATCTGTGCCGCCACCGCCACTAGCTTTGAGCACACAAGCATCCATTTATTTGGCAACTGCCCAGCGATATTTTTCACATAGCCATGCTTTTGCTCCGCATGAACAAATAATGCCACAAAGATCGCGCAAAGAACCAAAAACAATCCACTGGCAAGCTGTGATTCCAGAAATTCAGGAAACGTTATCTTCCCATTTACCCATTCCGGACTTGACTGGGAATAAACACCGATGGAAAAGTCCATGGATTCCTCTCCTACAACTCCTGCAGACAATTCCGGCTTCTCGGGAACCACCCCCTGCTCCACCATATCTTCCTTTATGATATTAATATCTTCTTTCGTCATGGTTACGCAAAAAACAGAAAACATCAAGACAAATATCACCAATATTTTCGTAGACATGGCACGTAACATACGATATAAATCCATTCGTACTACATTAAACATTTGTCCCACCTCCTGTTAAACTCAGATAATAATCCTCCAGTGCCTCACGCTTCACCGCAATTTCACGGATTTTAATATCCGCGTCCGCCAGACGTCTTGCAATTTCACCACTGTCATCCAGACGCTCATATATCTGTATTTCCTCCGACTCCAATACTTTATAATTGGTGATTCCCATTTCTTCTAATATGGTGCAAGTTTTCTTGGTATTATCCGTTCTCACCTTCATATGCTCGTTGCATTTTTCCAACAGTTCTTCTTTCGACAACTCCTGCAATAGCATTCCGCCATGAAGAATCCCATAACTCGTGGCGATTTTTGACAGTTCCTCCAATATGTGACTGGAAATGATAAAGGTAATTCCATGTTCCCGATTTAGCACTTCGATAATCTCACGAATCTCCACAATTCCTTGGGGATCCAGACCATTAATCGGCTCATCCAGAATCACTAAATCCGGATTACCAATCAGCGCCAATGCAATTCCAAGTCTCTGCTTCATACCCATGGAGAAATTTTTCACTGGCTTTCCCACCACGTGCTTCAACCCAACCACTTCCAGCGCTTCATCAATGGCCCCCATATCACGGACACCCATTGCCAGACATTTCAATTTCAAATTTTCATAGGCAGAAAGATCTGCATATACCCCTGGTGCCTCAATCAGAGCCCCGATTCGATGTTGTAATTTCCCTGCATCTTTCCCCGGATACCCGAACAAACAAACATCCCCCTCCGTGGGTTTTGCCAGCCCCGATATCATTCGCAAAATCGTAGTTTTTCCTGCGCCATTTCGCCCAATCAGACCGTAAATATCACCCTTTTTCACATGCATATTTACGTGCTGCACTGCCTTCTGTAGTCGAAGACCATTGGACCAGTTACAATAATGTTTTGACAGATTATTTGTCGTCAACAAATACTCCATTTCTTCTTACCTCCTTTGCTTACAATACCATCATATCTCCTAAGTGCAAATCAATCGCAAAGCAAAGGTAAAGAAATGTTAAAGATTTTTCTATTTTGCCAGCTTAAACCCAATTCCCCAAACGGTTTCAATGTACTCCTCCTCGGTAATTTGTTTTATCTTTTTACGAATGTTACTGATATGAACATTGATGGTTTTGTCTTCGCCAATATACACGTCATCCCATGCATAATCATAGATATCCTGCTTCGAAAATACACGACTTGGATTCGCTAATAACAGCTCCAGTATTTTATATTCCTGCTTCGTTAATGCCATCTCCTCCCCCTCTACACGAGCGGAGAAATTCTCTGTATTTAGAACAAGTTTTTTATATGTTAGCCTTTGCGAATCTTGATTTACCGCACCCGAAAAACGACGCAATTGTACGCCCACCCGCGCTACCAATTCCTCCAATTCAAAAGGCTTTGTCATATAGTCCTCTGCCCCACAGGTCAGCAATTCAATCTTGCTATCCAAACTATCCTTTGCGGATAATATAATCACCGGAATCTCTCGTTTCTCTTTTATTTTTTTAAGAACTTCTTCGCCTGACATTCCCGGTAGCATCAAGTCCAAAACCACCAAAGCCACCTCCGGATCATTCGCATAGAGCAAGCCTTCTGTTCCCGAAAACGCCTGCAAACATGGATAATTATTTTTCACAAGGACTTCCTGTATCATATTATTGATGTTTGTGTCATCTTCCACAATTAGAATTTTTTTCATTGGTTCATCCCTTCATTTTGCATTGCTTTCCATTTCTTAATTGTTTTCCATATCACAAATCCGGTATACACTCCGCCTAACACCACACAAAGAATCCCGGCAGGAACTGGTGAGTCCCCTCCCAGCACCTTCTCTCGTGGCGCAAATATTACAACGCATCCAAGCCCCACAAATCCCATTCCAAACACCGCCTGATAAATGGCATGCATCACAATTCGAATTCGTCTCAGTGCTTTTTCCACTGCCTGTGTCGCAGCGTCATTTTCCATCGTTGTTTCTATTTTGGATACAGTAATAAATTGAAATAGATTTTGAAGGAGCATCACAAGAAGAAATAGGGAAACCACCAAAAAAATCCCCCACATAACCATTCTCAGTCCTGTCTCCGAGGTATTATCCAGATTCGTCCAATTCGGTTCCAGCCGTCCCACCGCAGGAAAGAGCTGAATCAGTGCAAATCCCAAAACAATTACTTTTAATAAATATCCAGATTTCTTATTCATATGTATCTCCCTTCGTATTTACTTTTTCCATCCCTTGACGGTTTTCCATATAGCACTCCCCGCCCATAATCCTCCTACCACAACAAACATGCCACCAACGCCTGCCACGGACTCTCCCCCTGTCATCTCCCTTGGTGCAAATATCGCAATACCCCCAAGGACTACAAACACCACGCCAAATACCGTTTGAATGAAGGCAACAAGAATCAATAAGGTTTTCTTCAAAGTCTGCTCAATGGTTTCTGTCGCAGCTTCATCTCCCATATTCTTCTCTCTTTTCATCTCGACAATAAATCGTAACGTGCTTTGTATCATCACCACTAGGTTGATCAGTGCAATAACAAATCCCAAAATCCACACTACACGCCCCATTCCTGCTACCGGGCTGTCCGCTTCCCGTTTCAACAATTGCTCCATCTTTTCAACCACGGGAAAGGTTTGACTCAACATCACACCAGCCACTACCGCTCGAACGAAATATGGCAATCCTTTTTTCATAACGTTCCCCTTTCTTCCCACATATTGTACCTATTATACATTACTTATGAGGATTCTGCAAGCCATACAGGGCGGTACAACCTTTCGGTCATACCGCCCTAATAAAATGCAATATTAAGCTATGGTCTGTTGAATTTGTGTTTTATACAAGTTCAATTACAACTTCCATTGCAGCATCGCCCTTACGAGGTCCGATCTTGATGATTCTTGTGTAACCACCTTTACGGTCTGCATATTTAGGAGCGATTTCGTCAAACAATTTGCTTGCAATATCAACTTTAACAGTTCCTTTTTTCTTACCTGCTGTAGTATTCGGAACTTCTGTGATACCATAAAGCATCTTGTTCATCTGACGTCTAGCGTGAATTCTGGAAGGAGCTTCTTTCTTAATCTCCTTGTCAACTGTATCAAATACAGTAACTTTCTTTCCATCTACAACTTCTTTTACACGTTTTCCGTCTTTATCTTTCTGAGCTACTTTAGCTTTCACTGTAACAGTTTCATAGTTGTCTTTCTCGCGAACTGCAAGAGTAATCATATGCTCAGCAATTCTACGAATTTCCTTTGCTTTCGCCTCTGTAGTAACGATTTTTCCATGATAAAGAAGATTTGTTACCTGGTTACGAAGCAAGGCTTTTCTCTGGCTGGAAGTTCTTCCAAGCTTTCTATATCCTGCCATTTCTATTTCCTCCTTGATTAATCTTCACTTGACTTCAGTGACAATCCGAGTTCTTTCAACTTAGCAAGTACCTCTTCGAGAGATTTACGTCCCAAGTTACGAACTTTCATCATATCATCAGCTGTTTTATTTGTGAGTTCTTCTACCGTATTGATTCCTGCTCTCTTCAAACAGTTGTAGGAACGAACGGACAACTCCAGCTCATCGATATTGAGTTCAAGAACCTTAACGGATTCATCCTCTTCCTTCTCCACGATAACCTCAGCCATCTTAGCTTTCTCAGACAAGTCAATAAATGTGTTCAAATGCTCACTCATAACTTTTGCCGCAAGACTGATTGCCTCGTCTGGCTCAAGCGTACCATTTGTAAATACATCCAATGTCAATTTGTCAAAGTCAGTAATCTGACCAACTCGTGTGTTTTCGATTGAGATATTTACTCGCTCAATTGGAGTAAATATGGAATCAATTGGAATAACGTCGATCGCCATTTCTTCTCTCTTGTTCTTATCAGAACTTACATATCCACGACCGTTTACAACAGTCATTTCTATGTAGAGCTTACAGTCAGCTCCACCATTCAATGTAGCGATGACCTGATCCTGATTAATAATCTCAAGATCAGCATCGCATTTGATATCTGCTGCTGTAACTACGCCCTCGCCGTGAGCATCAATATACATTGTCTTTGTCTCGCTCAAGTTATCACTATTGTTCTTGATTGCAAGACTCTTGATGTTCATCACAATTTCAGTCACATCTTCTTTTACACCTGGGATTGCACTAAATTCATGCACAACACCATCAATTTTGATGTGGCTTACTGCTGTTCCTGGCAAAGATGAGAGCATAATTCGTCTCAAAGAATTACCCAAAGTTGTTCCGTATCCTCTTTCAAGTGGTTCTACTACAAAACGTCCATATTTCTTATCTTCAGAAATTTCTGCAATTTCAATTCTAGGCTTTTCAAATTCAAACACTCTAGGACCCTCCTTTTGGGTTTAGTTAATTACTTGGAGTACAACTCGACGATAAGCACTTCGTTTACAGGTACATCAATCTCAGCTCTTGTAGGAACCTGTGTAATTGTTCCTTTGAGATTTTCATGGTCAGCCTCTAACCAAGCTGGCACCATACGGGAACCTGTAACTTCAAGAATATCTTTGTATCTCTGTGCTCCCTTGAATTTTTCTTTGATTTCGATAACGTCACCGGCTTTTACCTGATAAGAAGGAATGTTAACCGTTTTACCATTTACCGTTACATGCTTATGGTCAACGATCTGTCTTGCTTCTTTTCTTGTTCTACCATAACCAAGACGGAACATTACGTTGTCAAGTCTCAGCTCAAGGAGAATCATAAGGTTTTCACCAACTGTACCGTATTTCAATTTCTGAGCCTTTGCAAAATAGTTACGGAAAGGCTTCTCAAGTACACCATATATAAATTTAGCTTTCTGTTTCTCTTTCAACTGCATACCGTACTCACTGAGTTTTCTTCCGGTTCTTGCACTTCTATTAGATTTCTTATCGATTCCAAGATATACTGGATCAAGATCAAGAGATCTACATCTTTTCAAAACAGGCGTCATATCTCTAGCCATTTTAATTCCTCCTAATCAAATTAAACTCTTCTACGTTTCGGTGGTCTACAACCATTGTGTGGAACTGGTGTTACGTCCTGGATACTTGTTACTTCGATTCCGCAAGCCTGAATTGCACGGATTGCAGCTTCTCTACCTGAACCAGGTCCTTTTACCATTACCTCTACTGATTTCAAACCATGTGGCAATGCTGCCTTTGCTGCTGTCTCAGCAGCCATCTGAGCAGCGTATGGAGTGGATTTTCTAGAACCTCTGAATCCAAGTCCACCTGCACTTGCCCAGGAAATAGCATTTCCCTGCATGTCGGTCAGTGTTACGATTGTATTATTAAAAGATGACTGAATGTGCGCTTGTCCGCGGTCAATATTCTTTTTGACACGCTTCTTTGTCACTTTTTTTGCAACTTTCTTAGCCATTGACAAAACCTCCTAAATTATTTTCCTTAATTTGCACACGTCTTTTGTGCTTAATGAAGTTGCGCAGCAACTTCCAATGAAATTCGAAGAATTTCTATTTCTTCTTATTTGCTACTGTACGCTTAGGACCTTTTCTTGTTCTAGCGTTTGTCTTTGTCTTCTGTCCACGAACTGGAAGACCTTTTCTGTGACGGATTCCTCTGTAGCATCCGATTTCCTGTAATCTCTTGATGTTCAAAGCTACTTCTCTACGAAGATCACCCTCAACAGTCTGAGTTCTGTCAATAACGTCACGGATTTTAGCAACATCGTCGTCGCTCAAATCTTTACAACGAATGTCTGGATCTACGTTTGCCTCTGCCAAGATACGCTTGGAGCTTGCAACGCCGATACCGTAAATATAGGTAAGACCTATCTCTACACGTTTTTCTCTTGGTAAATCTACACCACTGATACGAGCCATGTGTATTTACACCTCCATTAAAATTTTGAAAAATAAATTGTAACTAAGAGTTTGCATTAGCAAATCTCATTTGTAGAAGAAGCTTTGCTTCACTTCTCCTTGTTACGGAATCTCCGTTCCGCTCACATGTTGAAGAAGCTTTGCTTCTTCTGAGGAACTTTCTTCGCAAGTTCCTTGCAGCCGCTTTAAATCACAACAGCATTACAAACCAAGAACCACTTTCTTCTCTACTTATTATAGAAGAAACTCTGTGGAGAAAAATTTGCAACACCTTTTGTTGCGATATCACAGTCCCCATAATGACGGTAATGGGGGTTCTGTAACACAGAAAGCAAGACTTATATAAGCACGAAAAGAACCTAAAGGTCCCCTTTAGGTCTCTCTGATATATTCTTAGCCCTGTCTTTGTTTGTGTTTTGGATTCTCACAGATTACTCTGATACGACCCTTTCTTTTAATAACTTTGCATTTCTCGCAAATTGGTTTTACTGATGATCTAACCTTCACAGTAATAACCTCCTTTCACATGGTTGACATGTTTTTTGCAAATGCCTGATTTTTCAGACACTTCGACCCTCATCAAACGAGCGTCCATTGATGATTATAACACGGGAATTGTAGGAATGCAAGCACTTTTTTTCATTTTTGTGTTGCTTTTTCGATTAGTACCGTTTTCCCTTCAAACGCAAATCCATACTTATATATTCGCTCAGCTGGAACTCCTTTGGTAAGAAGCGATGCATCGTAGTGCTTTTCTTCAATCTGCTCAAGTGCCGCCTTGGCAGTAGCGCGCAAGTCTTTTTCGTCCTCCTCGTCTCTAACTTTGAACTCGAGAATTACTGCAGAATGTTTCTTCACATCCTTCGGTTCGATTATCACATCATATCTTCCAAAACCACTTTCTCGATTGGACGTAACAATATAATCCTTTTGAAGTTCTACCATTAATCCTAGCACGAACCCATGATAAAATCGCTCTGGCTCTTGCCCGGAAGGACGTTTCCCGGTATCAAAGTAACTAAAAATCGTTAACGCTACACGATTCATGTAAACATTCATCGCTTTTCGGTCCCCCATGAGCATCGCCTTCACAAAGTCATTGTAATCCGCATTCGTTTTCTTAAACCATGTACGAACCATCCCCTCAAACATAATCCTGACTTCCCTGTTGGTAATGGCTAATTCATAGTGTACTTCTTCTCCGTCCTCTAAAACTTTCCAGTCTTCATATTGGATTACTTTCAAATATCCACTGGAACCCATAAATGATTGCCCCGTAACAATTCTTCAAATTGCTTCTTGATGGCACCATTTCCTTCTCGGATCAGTTTTCCAACCAGACGATTGGGACTGGTGTTAGCCCAGTAAGCCTTGACATTTCCTGTGTCCAAAAAATTCAGAATCGACCATGGATTATAGATATCCGTATGCGTTCCAAAGGTAAATCCATCGTACCACTCTTTCACTCTTTGCTTTTCCGTCTCCAACCCACACTCATCCAACGCTCCAAACACTTCTTCTTCCGTAAACCCGAAAGCAGTGGCATATTCATCGGAAGTGGTTGTAACTACCTTTAGATTATTTAAGTCCGAAAAGATAGACTCTTTACTGACTCGTGTTATCCCTATCATAATTCCACGCGCCAGCCATGGATTCGTCTTAAATGTAGAGTTAAACATGCTCCTGGTAAATGCCACCAATTCATCCCAAAATCCGTTCACATACGCTTCCTGCATCGGCGTGTCATATTCGTCAAGGAGAATGATTACTTTCTGACCGTAGTAACGATACAAATAATCGGATAGGTTGTGAAGCGCCATGGTGGCATCCACTTCACTCATGCCTGCATTGATTCTTTCAAAAAACTCTTTTTCTGTGTCATATAGCAAATCGCTTTCCAACAAAAAAGCATTCTGGGCATACAATCCAATTAATATTTGATAAATCTTTTCTTTTGTCGCTTCAAAACTCATCTCCTTTACGTTGGCAAAGGAAAGATTAATCACTGGATGGGTTCCTTGAAGCTCTCTGTACTTCTCGTCTTCCCATATGGAAAGCCCCTCAAAAACATCCCCCTTCCCTGCGTAATCCACAGAAAAGAAACGATTTATCATGTTCATATTCAAGGTTTTTCCAAAGCGACGTGGACGAGCAATCAAAGTTACGTCATCGCCGCTTTCCCACCACTCCTTGATAAAAGATGTTTTGGCGATATAAAATAGATTATCTTGAATCAGTTTTTCAAAATCTTGGACTCCGATTCCTACCGTTCTTGCCACGCTCTTCACCACACTGTCATTCGCTAATATCCTTTAGTATAACAGTTTGCAAAGAATTAACAACTGTATCTCTAGGACTTTATAAACGAAGAAGCGGATCCATAATGAATCCACTTCTTCTTTCCTTATTCTCTTTCTTATCCGTAGGCAAGCATCTTGTCGCTTCGCGTTATCCACTGATAGAAATCTTACGCATGTACGGCAACCTTGCATTTTCCCATCCAACTACGATATTCCATATCTACGTCCCAGTTATATTCATCCAAACCCGAAATTTCAAAATAGTACGTTCGTCCCGGTTCCAGACCTTTTATAACTGCTTTTCCTTTATTCTTGTAGACGAATTTTTCTCTGTAATTTTTCATATCCTTAGAAGCCGAATATCGAATCACATGTTCCGTATAGCGAACCTTCGCCTCACTACCATCAAATGTCAGCGTAGCTGTTCCTGTCTTATTGCTTTTTACCTTGTACTTGTACCACGTGGCATAAAATTCAGCTTTTTTGTCGCCAATTTCGATTTTTGTCATGGGATGATACATATGTGTACTCCAGCCCATAAACACATATCCTTTTCGCTTCACACAGTTTGGAAGTTTCACTTCCGAGCCAAAGCGAAAGTACTTCGGTAATTTCCCAGTGGCTGTTCCCCCCATTAAATGCCACTTGATGGGGATTTTCTTCGCTATTGCCTTTCCTGTTTTTCCAGGCGGAATCGTTCTTGTTTTTTTCTTTCCCACTTTCCATGTGATATACTTTGAATACCATATCATTTCACAGGAGACTTTGGAACGGTTTACGACCGTGCGCAGTGCAGGACAATCCCGAACTGCATATACATTCCAACTGATTAAAGATACTGGTAGAACGATTTTTTTTAAACGATAGCATTGACTAAATGTACTATCTCCAATTTCTGTTACTGAATCTGGAAGAATTACTTGTTTTAAATTTTCACATCCAGAAAATGCACTATTACCTATTATCTTTAAATTATTACCAAATTTGACGTTTTCAAGATGTTCATTACTTGCAAATGCACCTTCCTGAATTTCAACTAACGTATTGGGAAGAACAATCTCTTCCACTGATAATCGATATAACTGAGCGGATGTACGTATTTTTGTAACACCTTCCTTAATGATTAGTTTTTCAACTTTTAATTTCTTGATTTTGTCTTCGTAGTTCAGCCAGGCTTTCAACTCCCCATTCCCCGATATCACAAGCGTATCTCCATCTATCACATCGTATGTCATCGTACCTGCTGCGCAAACAACCTCTGGAGAAGCACAAAAAAGAAACAACACAAAGAATATGGACACTATTATAGTCTTTTTCATAATTGTTCTCCTTTATTTTACACGTGTTTTAATATCTAATAGATTGATCGTGGAAAAGTACTGGTTTCGTAGCATCTTTACTTTATTATTACTTAAATCCATCCCCACTTTTCTCATAACAATAAAATCAAATCTATGGGAATTCATCAAGTGACCGCCTTCAAGCTCTAATTTCGCACCCGGATAATCTTTCATAACAATATGCTCTCGATACGCCTTATAACTAACTCCAGCTTCTTTTCCAGTTACTTTTTTATTCTTCGTCACTTCAAATCTTGTAATTGTTGCGAGTTGCATTTTTCCAATCTCATTTCCGCTAGTCATGGCAATCCGCCACTTAACTTTCCCATCCTCAATGTAATTTTCCACATCAATGGATTGAAAGGAACCATTTGGTTTCAATACCGATTTCTTTTTACTCTTAACCTCTTCCCAAAATGTTCCAATACACGCATTGCGCAATGCTTTCTTTTTATTTCCTGCAAAAGACAGTTTTAGACTTTTATTTTTTTCACCTTCTTTCAACGTATTATTTTTAATCTTATTCTGTTCTACGTTTCTTTGCTTCTTATATATCTTCCAGATTTTTTTCATATTATACAGACTAATTTCTACAACATTTTCACCACTCTTCTGAACTTCTTTCCATATAACAAGCGTACTTCCATCCGAACTTATAGCTGCATCTGTGCGAAATATATCCCCTCGTTTTGTACTGGTTTTATTAGCACTTGCCAAACCTGTCATAATGCGAAAAAGCCCTTGCTCTTCTTTCCAGTATTCAAACTTAACTTCCCGATTATTGGATACCCTATCTACAAAATAACTTTTTGACATTATAGCCAATTTACGAGCATGTTTTTTAGTTGCACCTCCTGCCAATAGGTAGTACTCGCCTTCATATTCTACTCCCCGCTTTTCTCCTTTGTTAGAAACTACAAATTGTTCAAATGTCTGCCCATGACCAAAACTGGTAAATGGTACAGGAGTTGTAAAGTCCTTCTCCCCTGTTTCATTATCTACGGTTCGCTTGATTACTTTTGCGTCCTTTCCAGATGCAACCATTAAATATGTCTCACCATTTCCAAGTGGAAGATAATGTTGTGTTGCTCTTACGTCATTTTCTCTATCCACATCCCTACCAACACATTCAACAGATGCCGGCGTAGGAGATGGTGTAGCAGATGATGCTTTTCTCATTACAGAAAACGTTGATACTTCCTCTTCTTCCAACTCCATCAAACTATCATCTGTTAACCCTTTTTCTTCCAGATATTGTTCATATTCCTCTCTTGTTTCAAAGCAATCACTATCTAATGTAAATTCATCTACAAACTCCGGTTCATCCTCATCTTCCTTAGCTTCCGTAAAATCAAAATCTGCAGTAACATGATACAACTCTGTTAAAGAAAGTTCCGGTTCTCCATCACAAGTAGCGATAAACCCAAACTCCACACTTTGTTTCGGTGCGATATTTTGATTGTATCCTGTATTTTCAATATCATAAAAAGTAAAATCTTCTTCCTTTACTTCTTCTGCTACTGTGGCATTCCAAATCTGATCAATTTCAAAATTGGAATTCAAATTAAGACTCCAATCCTCTATCTTTTCTTCACTTTGATTGGTAATTATAATCTGACCATTAAATGTGTTATCCCACTGACTATGCTTTTTGAATTCAATTTTGTACTTATCTTCTTTGACCATTTGGCATAGCCCTGTTGTATCTACATACTCCGGAAATTCAACTTCCTCAGATGTTTTGACCGTCATACCAAAAGACACGGTGCCATCCACCTCGATATCTTGATTCCATTCTGCATTATGTATTGTATATTCGCCATCTATCTCATCTGTAATCTTGGCATTCCAAATATTTTCAATTTCATAATTCGCTGGAAGACAGATTTCCCAGTTATCAATTCTTTCATCGGTTACATTTTTCAAAGTAACATCTACATTACAATGTTCCTCCCACTGACTAGTCACTTGATATGACAACTCAATTTCGTCGCCTGCTTCGTCAAAATCCCATTCCGATGTATCAACACTTTCTTGTGTTTGTTCTATACTTTCTGTTTCCACCTCTTGAGCATTTGTATTCCCCGCACTTACGCCCAAATTGCATACTAAGATTGCCAATATCAACATACAAGCAACCCGACGCATTCCTCTTTTCTTCATGTTCTTTACACTCCTATCTTTAAATTGTTAAATTTATAATGCTCGTTTATACTACCACCATTCTGTATAGATGTCAAGTTTTTCCACCACCTTAAAAGTAAGCATCCCACTTTTCGCTACCGCGTTCTAGCGTACCGTTTGCTTCGCATCTCGGTCATAGCCCATCGCAGATGGGCTTTACGCGGACATTCGCCGAATGTCCGCCCAAAAATAACCTCACAAACGTGGTGCTCAGCATCTTGCCGCTTCGCGCCAATCTGCACGCGCGCAAGCGCGCTATAGAAATAAAATAGACCCTTTTTGCAAGCAAGCTCGCAACAGGGTCGCTCCCGCGTTCTAGCGTCTTGCCGCTTCGCGCCAATCCGCACGCGGACATTCGCCGAATGTCCGCCCAAAATCAAAAAGAGCAACTCGTCTGCAAGTAAACTTGCACGAGTCACTCTTTTCGCTTTTATCAAACGCTCGGCTCAAAGTCTTCGCGATTATTTGTCTCGCCAAACGATACGTCCTTTGGTGAGATCGTATGGAGACAGTTCAAGGGTTACTTTGTCTCCTGGTAAGATACGGATGAAGTTCATACGAAGCTTTCCACTGATATGTGCCAAAACCTTGTGGCCATTCTCGAGCTCTACCTGAAACATTGCGTTAGGAAGCTTCTCTACAACCGTTCCTTCGATTTCAATTACATCTGCTTTTGACATATATTAACTCTCCATTCCGAGAACGCTTGCGTTCGAGGAACGCGTCGGAAATGTAAAATTTCCGACTGCGATCACAGATATTTGTGGCGTTCTCGGCACAAATATCTGTGAAAAAAATCATCGTATCGACATGATTTTTTTCACTAACTCTCCTTCTTAAAAACTGCTTAAAGTGACAAGATTTCAGGTTCTCCACTATCGGTGATCAGAATTGTATTCTCGTAATGAGCCGATTTGGTTCCATCTCTTGTTACGACAGTCCAATCGTCTTCCAAAATCCAAATTTTCCAATCGCCAGCGTTTACCATCGGTTCGATGGCAAGTGTCATACCCGGTCTTAGTTTCGGACCTCTGCCAATCGGCTTGAAGTTCGGAATCTGTGGTTCTTCGTGAAGATTGCTTCCGATTCCATGGCCCACAAGATCTCGAACAATCGAGTACCCATAACCTTCTACATATTTTTGAATTGCCGCTGAAATATCATGTAAATGATTGCCGGCAACTGCCATTTTGATTCCCTCAAAAAAGCTCTGCTTTGTCACTTCAATCAACTGTTTGTCGGCATCACTTAGTGTACCTACACCATAGCTTCGCGCCGCATCCGAATGATATCCTTCATAAATCACACCTGCGTCCAGGCTGACGATATCACCCTCTTCAAGTCTTCTGGAATCTGTGGGAATTCCGTGTACCACTTCATCGTTTACTGATACGCAAATGGATGCCGGGTATCCTTCATAGTTCAAGAAAGATGGAATACATCCCGCTTTACGAATCAATTCCTCTCCCTTTCGGTCAATGTCTAATGTGGTAATTCCTGGTGCGATAATTTCGCTTAACTGATTGTGAACATCGGCAAGAATTTTTCCTGCCTCTCTCATAAGCGCGATTTCCCGTTCAGATTTAATTGTAATAGCCATAATTATGTCTCTCCATTTATGATTACTTTTCCAGAAGTTTTACAATTTCATCAAATACAACTTCCAAATCAACAGTTCCGTCTACTTCTTCCAAAATTCCTTCTTTGGTATAGTAGTCGATCAATGGTTGTGTCTGATTGTGATATACTTCAAGACGTTGCTGAACCGTCTCCGGTTTGTCATCTTCTCTCAAAATTAACTCGCCACCACAAGCATCACACACACCCTCTACCTTAGTAGGGTTGTACTTGATGTGGTATGTTCCACCGCAGCCTACACATGCACGTCTTCCCGACATTCTGCGGATAATATTCTCATCTGGTACTTCTACATTAATGGCGTAATCCATCTTCTCGCCAATCTTTGCCAGTGCCTCCGTCAATGCCTCTGCCTGTGGAATTGTACGTGGGAATCCGTCCAAAACATAACCTTTCTTCGCATCGTCCTGAGCGAGACGGTCAACCACAAGATCCACTACCAGTTCATCTGGCACAAGGAGTCCCTGATCCATATATGTTTTTGCTTTCTGTCCAAGCTCTGTGTTTTCTTTAATATTGGCACGGAAAATATCTCCTGTTGAGATATGAGGAATTCCATACTTTTCGGAAATTTTCTTAGCCTGTGTTCCTTTGCCCGCACCTGGAGCACCTAACATTACAATTTTCATATTGAAACACCATACCTTTCTCTAAAATATAGCAAAAGAGGTAAGCAACCATACGAAAATACCGAAGTATTTCCGTAGGCCGATCCCCTTTTTATCTGTTGCAGATACTCAAATTCTGAGTTTTATCCCAAGAAACCTTTGTAGTTACGTACAAGCAACTGGGATTCAATCTGCTTCAATGTTTCGATGATAACACCAACGATAATGATCAAAGATGTACCGGTGAAGGATACATTGGCACCGAATACTCCTGAGAAAATAATAGGAAGTACACAGATGATTACCATTGCCACTGCACCGATGAAAATGATACTGTTAAGCACATTTGTAAGATAATCTGTCGTCGGTTTACCAGGACGAATTCCTGGTATAAATCCACCCTGTTTCTTCATGTTGTTGGAAATCTCAAGTGGATTAAATGTTACTGAGGTATAGAAATATGCAAAGAAGATTACCAATGCAATGTATACAAGCAATCCCAATGTATATTTGAATTCTCCCCAGGAAGTGATGTTACACCAGCTACCCTGGTTACAAACTTTGATCAATTTCTGAATCAAAGATGCACCTTCACCAGATGCTGGCTGTACTCCTGCAAAGCTTGCGATTACAACCGGAAGCTGAAGCATGGAGCTTGCAAAGATTACTGGAATAACTCCAGCTGTATTTACCTTCAAAGGAATGTGACTTGACTGACCGCCAAACATCTTTCTTCCCTGCATTTTTTTCGCATACTGAACAGGAATCTTACGCTCTCCGTCCTGAAGCCAAACGATAAATACAAACATTGCTATAATGATAGCAAGGATAATTGCAGCTGCTAAAACTGCATTTGTAACATTTGCTGCTCCCTTTACAAACTGATTGTAAAGAGTAATCATGTCGTTTGGAATACTTGCTACGATATTGATCATCAAGATCATAGAAGTACCATTTCCGACACCTTTTTCTGTCATCTGCTCACCGAACCACATCATGAATGCAGCACCTGCTGTCAAAGCTACAACTGCAAGGATGATTGGTGTATACCCCTCTTCGGTGAAGAGATTCTGATTACGGAATCCAATGATAATTGCTACACCTTCCACTATAGCCAGCACGATGGAAAGATAACGAGTGTACTCATTGAGTTTCTTTCGTCCATCTTCACCATCTTTCTGCATCTCCTCCAAGCGAGGAATCGCAATTGTGAGAAGCTGAATAATAATGGATGCGGTGATGTATGGAGTAATATTCAACGCAAAGATGGACATTCTGGTGAAAGATCCACCAGTCATCACATCTAAGAAGCTAAGAGCTTCATTCTGTTTGAACAGTTGCTCAATAATCGCAGTATTAATACCTGGAACTGGAATATTACATCCGATACGAACAACAATAAGTCCCATAAAAACGAATAACAGTTTGTTACGGATTTCTTTTGTCTTAAACGCATTCTTTAATGTTTCAAGCATTAGATCACCTCTGCTTTTCCACCAACTGCCTGAATTTTCTCAGCTGCACTCTTACTGAATGCATTTACTTTTACATCAAGCTTTTTGGTTAATTCTCCATTTCCAAGAATTTTTACTCCATCCTTAGGATTTTTCACGATACCCTTTTCTACGAGAGTCTCGATTGTTACCTCAGCACCATCTTCAAATACATTAAGACGGTCAAGTCCGATTGCAACAATATCTTTACTATTTATATTTGTAAAACCTCTCTTAGGCAATCTTCTGTACAATGGCAGCTGACCACCCTCAAAACCTGGTCTAGGTGCGCCGGAACGTGCTTTCTGTCCTTTGTGACCCTTACCAGCTGTTTTACCATTTCCTGAACCATGTCCACGACCGCGTCTGAACTCGTCGCTGTGCTTAGAACCAGCTGCAGGTTTCAATTCTGATAAATTCATGGTTTTGGCACCTCCTTGTTATGATTAGATTTCTTCAACTTTTACTAAGTGTCTTACTTGCTGAATCATTCCACGAACAGCAGCGTTGTCTGGCATCTCAACTGTTTTGTTGAGTTTCTTAAGACCAAGAGCCTCTACTGTTGCTCTGTGTTTTGGAATGGCACCAATGGTAGACTTAACTAAAGTAATTTTCAATTTATTTGCCATGATTCGGTACCTCCTAACCTAAAACTTCTTCTACGGAAAGTCCACGGAGTTTCGCAACCTCTTCAGGTGTCTTAAGCTCGTTCAAGCCAGCAAGAGTAGCAAGTACTACGTTCTGCTTGTTACGAGATCCGAGAGACTTTGTACGGATGTTTTTGTATCCTGCAAGCTCCAACACGTTACGAGCTGGACCACCAGCGATGATACCGGTACCTTCTGCAGACTTCTTCATAAGAACTTCGGCACTACCGAATTTTCCAATATAGTCATGTGGAATACTTCCATTCTCGTCGATAGGTACTTCGATGAGCTTCTTCATAGCATCCTCTTTTCCCTTACGAATTGCCTCTGGAATTTCCATAGCTTTTCCTAAACCTGCACCAACATGTCCGTTGCCGTCACCAACTACTACGAGAGCAGTAAATCTAAAGTTACGACCACCCTTAACAACCTTGGTAACACGTTTAATTGACACTACTTTATCTTCTAATTCAAACTGACTAGCATCAATAATTTCACGTTTCATGAGTTTTCCTCCTTGCTTAGAATTGAAGACCAGCTTCTCTAGCTGCATCTGCTAATGCTTTTACTTTACCCTGATAAATGTAACCGCCACGGTCGAATACAACTTCATTGATACCATTGTCCAATGCTTTCTTAGCAATAACAGTACCCAATTTTGTAGCAGCTTCAACATTATTTGTCTTCTCAAGGCCATCCTTAACATCAGCCTGAAGAGTAGATGCAGAAACAATCGTATTTCCTGCTACGTCGTCAATGATCTGAGCATACATATGATTGTTACTACGGAATACTGCCAAACGTGGTCTCTCAGGAGTTCCAGACAAACGGCTACGTAATCTTCTATGTTTATTTCTACGAACGTCGCTTCTATTCACTTTACTAACCATTCTTATTTACTCCTTTCTTATTTCTTACCAGTCTTACCAACTTTACGTCTGATTACCTCATCAGAGTACTTAATACCCTTACCTTTGTATGGTTCAGGTTTTCTCTTCTCTCTGATCTCAGCCGCATACTGGCCAACTTTTTCTTTATCAATTCCCTTAACAATGATAAGGTTCTGACCGTCAACAGTAACTTCCAATCCTTCTGGATCTGTCATCTCTACCGGATGAGAATATCCAAGAGACAATACAAGTTTGTTACCCTGCTTTGCAGCTCTGTAACCAACACCGTTAACTTCAAGTTTCTTCTCATATCCTTCTGTTACACCAATGATCATGTTGTTGATCAATGTTCTTGTCAAACCGTGAAGGGATTTCATTTTCTTCAAATCGTTTGGACGAGTTACTTTGATTTCCTCTCCGTCCTTCTCGATATTCATTTCCGCAGGCAATACTCTCTCAAGAGTTCCCTTTGGTCCTTTAACTGTCACCTTATTATTTTCTGCAATATCTACAGTTACTCCTGCAGGTACCGCGATAGGCAATCTTCCAATTCGTGACATCTTGCCGTACCTCCTATATATTTTTACTAGGTTAATTGTTACTATATTGGCTCGACGAAGTCGAGACGATATCTACATTCAGCGTCTTGGTTCGATTCCTCACCAATCCGCACGCGGATAGTCGCCAGATGCGCTCATGCGCATCTCCGCTTTCACATTGTCGCAAGTTCACAGATGTGAACTTGCTAGGTTTGCATTGTCAAACCTTACCATACGAATGCAAGTACTTCTCCACCAACGTTGTTCTTGCGTGCTTCTTTGTCTGTCATCACGCCTTTGTTTGTAGAGATGATAGCGATTCCAAGACCACCAAGAACTTTAGGAAGCTCCTCTTTGCTTGCGTAAACACGGAGACCTGGCTTAGAGATTCTCTTCAAACCAGAGATGATCTTTTCATTTTTATCTTTACCATATTTCAAAGTGATGTGAATTGTATTAAATCCATCAACCTCAATGATTTCGAAGTTCTTGATATATCCTTCCTTCAAAAGAATCTCTGCAATAGCAGTCTTCATTTTTGAAGCAGGAACATCAACTGTATCATGCTTCGCAGTATTTGCGTTACGAATTCTTGTAAGCATATCTGCAATAGGATCGCTCATTGTCATTTGATTTTCCTCCTTACCAACTAGCTTTCTTAACTCCTGGGATCTGACCTTTGTATGCCAACTCACGGAAGCAGATTCTGCAAATTCCGTATTTTCTCAAGTAAGCATGTGGACGACCACAGATTTTACAATGGCTGTACTCTCTTGTGGAGAATTTAGCCTTACGCTGCTGCTTAACCTTCATAGACGTTTTAGCCATGAAAAAACCCTCCTAACTATTTCTTGAACGGCATACCAAACTGTGCCAATAATTCACGTGCTTCTTCATCTGTCTGAGCAGTAGTAACGAAGATGATATCCATACCTCTTACCTTATCTACCTTATCGTACTCGATTTCTGGGAAGATCAACTGCTCTTTAATACCCATTGCGTAGTTTCCGCGACCATCGAAAGCGTTTGGATTAACACCACGGAAGTCACGTACTCGTGGCAATGCAAGGTTGATCAAACGATCCACGAACTCATACATCTTTGCACCACGAAGGGTTACTTTACATCCGATAGGCTGACCTTCACGAAGTTTGAAGTTCGCTACGGATTTCTTTGCTCTAGTTACAACAGCTTTCTGTCCTGTGATAATCTCAAGATCGCTAATTGCTGTATCGAGAACTTTTGAATTTTCTTTTGCTTCACCAACGCCCATGTTGATAACAACTTTGTCGAGCTTTGGTACTTGCATTACGTTTGCATATTCGAATTTTTTCTGCATATTAGGAACGATCTCGTTCAAATATGTTTCTTTTAATCTACTCACTGAAAAGTACCTCCTCTCTCATTAATCAATCACTGCGCCAGTTGCTTTTGCGTAACGCACTTTTTCTTTTCCATCCTCAGCCTTGAATCCGATTCTGGAAACTTTTCCGTCGATTACATACATAACGTTGGAAATGTCAAATGCAGCTTCCTCTTCGATGATTCCGCCTTTTGCATTTGCCTGGTTCGGTTTCACATGTTTCTTTACCATGTTTACACCCTCAACCTTAACTTTTCCGTTCTTAACTTCAAGAACTTTTCCTTCTTTACCTTTATCTACACCGGCAATAACGCGAACGGTATCACCTTTTTTGATCTTTGATGTTGCCACTTCAGGGACACCTCCTTATAATACTTCTGGAGCCAAAGAAACAATCTTCATGAATTGTTTGTCTCTCAACTCTCTAGCTACAGGTCCAAAAATACGGGTTCCTCTTGGGGTTTTGTCATCTTTGATAACAACTGCCGCATTTTCATCAAAACGAATATATGAACCGTCTGGACGACGAATCTCTTTTTTTGTACGAACAACAACAGCTTTTACTACGTCTCCTTTTTTAACAACTCCACCTGGTGTTGCATCTTTAACCGTAGCAACGATAATATCGCCTACTGCTGCATATCTTCTAACGGAACCACCGAGAACACGGATACAAAGCAATTCTTTGGCACCTGTGTTATCAGCAACTCTAAGTCTCGTTTCCTGCTGTACCATATTAACCTCCATTCTTGTGCATGGTAGTGCACATAAATGCGAATTCTATTTCACAATTACTTTTATCCGATTACTGAGCTTTCTCGATAATCTCAACAAGTCTCCATCTCTTGTCCTTGGACAATGGTCTTGTCTCCATTACCTTTACTCTGTCACCGATGTTACATTCATTCTGCTCATCGTGAGCTTTCAATTTATAAGTTCTTTTCACGATTTTACCGTAAAGTGGATGTTTTACGTTGTCTACTACAGCAACAACGATTGTTTTATCCATCTTATTACTTACAACTTTTCCTGTACGAGTTTTTCTAAGATTTCTTTCCACAACAAAATCCTCCTTTCTCAAACTTCTTAGTTAGCAGCTTTCTGCTCAACAGACATCGCTGTCTGAATACGAGCAATATTACGTCTAACTTCTTTGATTCTGCTTGTATTGTCAAGTTGGTTTGTTGCGTTCTGGAATTTCAAATTGAAAAGCTCCTTCTTAGCAGCTACTAACTCGTCATTTAATTCAGCAAGTGACTTACCATTCAAATTGTTCATGAACTCTTTACTCTTCACTGCCCGCACCTCCTTCTAAGTCTGCGCGTGAAACGATCTTACATTTTACTGGCAATTTGTGTGTTGCAAGACGAAGCGCTTCTCTCGCTACATCTTCTGGAACGCCAGCAAGCTCGAACATTACACGTCCTGGCTTAACTACTGCTACCCAGTACTCCAAAGAACCTTTACCTTTACCCATTCGAGTTTCAGCTGGAGTCTTAGTTACTGGTTTGTCTGGGAAAATTTTGATCCAAACTTTACCACCACGTTTGATGTGACGTGTCATAGCAACACGGGCTGCCTCTATCTGATTGGATTTAATCCAAGCTGGCTCTGTAGCCACGATACCATATTCACCATAAGTGATCTTGTTACCGCGAGTAGCCTTACCTCTCATAGATCCACGGAACTGTTTACGACGTTTTACTCTTTTAGGCATTAACATTATTTATCGCTCCCTTCCTTTGAACTAGCCTTAGCTGGTTTTCCACCTTTGGTTGGAAGTACTTCACCATGATAAATCCATGTCTTAACACCGATTTTACCATAAGTTGTGTCTGCTTCAGCAAATCCATAATCGATATCTGCACGAAGTGTCTGAAGTGGAATATTTCCTTCGCTGTAGAACTCTGTACGAGCCATATCCGCACCACCGAGACGTCCGGAACATGCTGTTTTGATACCCTGTGCTCCTGCTTTCATTGCTCTTCCCATGCAAGATTTCATTGCACGACGGAAAGAAATACGGTTCTCAAGCTGCTGTGCGATGTTCTCAGCAACAAGCTGTGCATCGCTGTCTGGTCTCTTCACTTCTTTGATGTCTACAAGGATCTTACTCTCAGAGAACTTAGCAAGCTCACCTTTCAATTTCTCGATCTCTGCTCCACCTTTACCGATTACTACACCAGGTTTTGCTGTATATACGATAACTTTTACACGATCGCTTGTTCTCTCAACCTCAATCTTAGAAACACCTGCATGATACAGTTTTTTCTTCAAGAACTCACGAATTTTATAATCTTCTACAAGACGATCAGCGAAATCTTCTGGCTCTGCAAACCATCTGGATTCCCAGTCTTTGATAACGCCGACTCTTAAACCATGAGGATTAACCTTCTGTCCCATTGTTTATCTCCTTTCACTATCTCTCATTCAAGATTACTGTAATATGACACATTCTCTTCTCGATTCTGTAAGCCATACCACGAGCTCTTGGGCGAATTCTCTTCATTGTAGTTGCTTTGTTTGCAAAGCACTCATCAATATAGAGATTTTCCGGATTCATTCCATTGTTATTCTCAGCATTTGCAATTGCAGACTTCAAAAGTTTCTCAATTACTGCTGATGCATATCTAGGGTTATATGCTAAAATACCAAGTGCTGTCTGCACGTCTTTTCCACGGATTGCATCCAATACGAATCCAGCTTTCTGAGCGGAAATACGAGCATATGACAATTTTGCAGATGGTCTAGTATCTTTAATCTGGTTTCTTTCTTTCTTGATCTGTGATCTATGTCCTTTAGCCACGGATGAAACCTCCTTTCATTAACGACCTTTTTTCTCGTCTTTACCGTGTCCACGGTATGTTCTTGTTGCAACAAACTCACCGAGCTTGTGTCCTACCATATCTTCTGTTACATATACAGGCACATGTTTTCTACCGTCATGAACAGCGATTGTGTGACCTACCATGCTAGGGAAGATTGTTGAACGACGTGACCAGGTTTTGATTACTTGTTTATCTCCAGATTCGTTCATGGCATCAATTTTCTTCAAAAGATGCGCATCAGCGAATGGTCCTTTTTTTAATGAACGAGCCAATTCATTTACCTCCTTTTACTAGGAAAAGCGGTAGGGAAAACGCCTAAGCGCTCGCCCTGTCAACCAACAAAATCAAATTATTTTGCCAAGGCTTTTCCGTCTCTTCTACGAATAATCATCTTATTAGACTGCTTGTTTTTCTTTCTTGTCTTAAGACCAAGTGCAGGTTTGCCCCAAGGTGTACATGGGCCTGGACGACCGATACCAGTCTTACCTTCACCACCACCGTGTGGATGGTCGTTAGGGTTCATAACAGAACCACGAACAGTTGGGCGGATACCCATGTGACGTTTACGTCCAGCTTTACCGATATTGATCAAGTTGTGCTCTGCGTTTCCTACCTGACCGATTGTTGCACGGCACACGATAGGAACCATTCTCATTTCGCCAGAAGGCATACGAAGTGTCGCATACTTTCCTTCTTTCGCCATAAGCTGTGCACTGTTTCCTGCAGAACGAACGAACTGTCCGCCGTGACCAGGATAAAGCTCGATGTTGTGTACCAATGTACCAACTGGGATATCTTTGAGCTCCATACAGTTACCAACTCTAGCCTCAGCTGTGGAACCATTCATTACTTCCTGACCAACTTTCAAACCTGCTGGTGCAAGGATGTAAGCTTTCTCACCGTCTGCGTAGCAGATCAATGCGATGTTAGCTGTTCTGTTTGGATCATACTCGATGCTCTTAACAACAGCTGGAATTCCATCTTTATTTCTCTTAAAATCGATAATTCTATATTTTCTTCTAGAACCGCCTCCACGATGTCTAACCGTGATCTTACCCTGTGCGTTACGTCCTGCATTCTTATTCAAAGATACAGTAAGGGATTTCTCAGGAGTTGACTTTGTAATTTCAGCAAAGTCAGAACCTGTCATCTGTCTTCTAGAAGGTGTATATGGGTTAAATGTCTTAATTCCCATGAGTTACACTCCTTTCAAATCTAAAATGTTATTACAGACCCTCGAAAATTTCGATATCTGCACTATCCTCTGTCAACTGAACGATTGCTTTCTTTCTCTTAGCAGTCTTTCCTGTTGTCATTCCACGTCTGCGGTTTTTACCTTCGCAATTCATGGTGTTTACCTTTGCAACTTTTGTTCCAGCGAACATTTTCTCAACTGCATCTTTGATCTGAGATTTTGTTGCATCTGTGTGTACATAGAATGTATATTTCTTGTATTCCATTCCTGCCATAGATTTCTCTGTGATAACCGGTTTGGAAATAATGTCGTAATATTTCAAATCTGCCATTATGCGTATACCTCCTCGATAGCTGCAACGGCATTCTTTGTAAGGATTACGTTATCATACTTAAGAATGTCGTATACGTTGATAGAGTTAGCATATACTCCTCTTGCTGTTGGGATGTTACGAACAGAAAGTGTTACGTTAGCACCCTCTGCATCAACAACAACCAGTGCCTTTTTCATATCAAGGCTGTCAAGCAATGCCTGCATTGTCTTTGTCTTAGGAGCGTCCATTTCCATTCCCTCAACAACGATAAGTTTGTTCTCGCTTACCTTTGAAGATAAAACGGATTTGAGAGCTGCTACTTTCTCTTTCTTGTTCATCTTGAAAGAGTAATCTCTTGGTGTTGGAGCAAATACAACTCCGCCGCCTTTCCACTGTGGAGCACGGATGGAACCCTGTCTTGCATGTCCTGTTCCTTTCTGTCTCCAAGGTTTTCTTCCTCCGCCGCGAACTTCAGAACGAGTTTTAGCTTTCTGTGTTCCCTGGCGTTTGTTAGCAAGTTGCAATACAACTGCCATGTGAACCAAATGTTCATTTACTGGTGCAGCAAAGATAGAATCGTTTAATTCCATTTTACCTGTTTCTTTGCCTTCCATATTGTAAACAGATACGCTTGCCATCTGTATAGTCCTCCTTTCCGAAAGTTATGCCTTTACGGATTCTTTAATAATAACGGTTGATTTCTTAGGTCCTGGTACCGCACCTTTTACTAAGAGAAGGTTGTTCTCAACATCTACTCTTACGATCTCAAGGTTCTGGATTGTAACCTTTACAGCACCCATCTGACCAGGCATTTTCTTACCTTTGAATACTTTGCTAGGATCCGATGCAGAACCATTGGAACCTGCATGTCTATGGAATTTGGAGCCGTGACCCATAGGTCCGCGGGACTGTCCGTGACGCTTAATCGCACCCTGGAATCCTTTACCTTTGCTTGTTGCTGTTACATCAATTTTGTCACCGGCTTCAAAGATATCTGCTTTGATTTCCTGTCCTAATGTGTACTCTTCTGCATTTTCAAACTTGAACTCTGCAACAAATCTCTTGTTGTCCACGCCTGCTTTTGCGAAGTGTCCCTGATTTGGTTTGTTGACCAACTTCTCACGAATGTCGCCAAAACCAACCTGTACTGCACTGTATCCGTCTGTCTCTTCGTTTTTAACCTGAGTTACATAAACAGGACCAGCCTCAAGCACAGTAACTGGTGTCAAAACACCGTCTTCGTTGAAAATCTGTGTCATTCCAACTTTTGTAGCTACGATAGCTTTTTTCATTTTCTTTACCTCCTAAATTTCTACAGCGGATTGTTTTCATATCTCAACCTTTTATTAAGGAAGAAGTCCACACCGTGAATCTTCTTAGGCTTCTCTCGCCCTTGGAAAGAGGAAAGCAATCATCCTAGATGGTTACGCTTGTTCTGAACCGGAGAACCTCGTAAACTTTTAGGACCAAGGGACTGTGTTTTTTCTTTCTCCCTTGTATTTTCTTTTATAAAATAATGAGCATATCACTCAGTATTTCCATATCGATCAAATTTGCGTTAGCAAATCTTGCCATGAATCGACTTCTCTGTTGCTCAAGTTCGCTTGCGAACTTGCAATGGCTTTGTGAGCCATCCTCACAGTTTGCAAGTTTGCGTTAGCAAATCTTGCTATGAATCGACACCGTCGATTCATTTATTTCATCTTAATATCAATTGCAACTCCAGCAGGCATTTCCAAACGGGATAATGCATCTACTGTTTTCTGTGATGGCTTAAGCACATCGATCAATCTCTTATGAGTTCTCTGCTCAAACTGCTCACGGGAGTCTTTGTACTTGTGTACCGCTCTAAGAATAGTAACAACTTCCTTCTTAGTTGGAAGAGGTACTGGACCGCTTACCTTTGCTCCTGTTTTTTTAACAGTCTCGATCAGCTTAGCTGCTGCAAAATCGATTAACTGATGATCGTATGCTTTTAAAATGATTCTCATTGTCTGTTGACTTGCCATAAAAAAAGCCGCCTCCTTTTCGTACTGATTAAATAATAATTTTAGTACGACAAGTGGTGACTGTACACTCATCCGTGTGTGTCATGCCGGTTCACACAAAATTCCGCCTTTGAGGCGGAAATCCCTTGCGGGTTATTGATACACACGTTTATCTGCTCCTTGGCAGAATATATGGTTCGTACAGTGACTTGCCGTCAGGTTTACCGATTCCAAATTCTTCTGGAATCTCTTGACATTCGCTCCACGGAAAACCCATTCGTTTCGAATGGCAACCTCTCGCTTCACAGCTATCATGTCACAGCAATTGCCATTATACACCACATTTCTGCCAATTGCAAGTAGTTTTTTAAATTTTGTTTGAAAATACAAATAGAAAGGAACCAAATCATCAAAATCGGTTATTTAAACCGAATCCCCTCATCTTCATCTTCTTCCCGGAGATACGCTTCTACTTGTGGACGGATTCGGACAAACGCCTCAGCCACCGTCGGATCAAAATGACTTCCGCTAGATTCCCGAATGATTTCATAAGCCTTTTCCACCGACATCGCATCCTTATAACAGCGTTTCGAAATCAAGGCATCAAACACATCCGCCACTGCCATAATTCGAGCGCACAATGGAATTTCTTCACCACGCAATCCTTCCGGATAACCACTGCCATCCCATTTTTCATGATGATATCTTGCCACTTGATGAGCCATATCTAAATATTCTTTATCATCAATCGCCTCCAACGTTCCGTCAATGATTTTGCCACCCTCGGAAGCATGCAGCTTAATTCTGTCAAATTCCTCCGTGGTAAGTTTTCCTGGTTTTTGTAAAATCGAATCCGATACAACAATCTTACCAATGTCATGTAGAGGTGCCGCCTTCCAAAGATTATCCATATATTCTTTCGTAATATCATCAGGATAAACTCCTTGTGCCATAAGTTCATTGGCAATCATAACTGCATATGCACTCGTTCGTTTGACATGTTCGCCTGTCTCTCCATCGCGACTCTCAATCAGGTTTGCCATGCCTACAATCGTTTTATACTGCATATCCATAATATGGGTATTGTGCTGGTCCGTCTCGCGCTTTTGATCATCCACAATCCGCTGCCCACTCCGATGCACAATCAACAAACAAGTGCCAATTACCACTACCACGAATGCGAAGGAAACATTTCGCCACAAAACGATTCGTTGCATTTCTTCATTTAATCGTTGCTTTTCGAACGAAACATTTTTCTTCATTCGCTCGTAATAGCCATCAAATGCCTCGTTGGACTTTTGGATATACGAATCCATAATCTCACATATGTAATACTCCGCCGACTCCTCTGCCCCCTGGCCACTAAACTTCAACGCCACTTTTACTTGCTCTTCCAGCGCATTGTAACTTTTCGTAACTTCACGAAAAATCTCTTTTTCATCGTCATCCGTCAAACGTTTCTTCATCTGCTGAAATAGTCCTGTAATTTCATCGTTGATTTCCATGATGTTCGCTTCAGAGCGCTCCAAGGTATCCGCATCATCTGTCACAACATGACTTGCCACCCTCGCCTGCAGCTCATACATTTTCTGACTAATCTCCGACATCAAACGACGGTTCTCAATATAGCCATCCACAAGAGCATTGTATTTATTCACTGTCTTCTCCTGATATACAAATAAGAAGAAAAGACACCCAACACTGATGACAGCAGCAAAAAATACCACCAAAAAAATACGGTTTGTAATATTTTTCATGCAGTCACCTCCTCGTGCTACTTTTCCTTTTTCTCAATTGGTCGCTCCGCTTCACTCACCATCTCATCTAGTAATACTTGTAAATCCAAGTCATCCTTATTTCCCGACGACATAACCATGCCAAAGGATGAGGCAGCGCCCCAGAAATTTTCTCCCACATTCTGAACGATACTGAACTGTCGCTGTTCGTGAAGCGCTTGAATCGCTGGTGCACTTTTCACTTTGTCGCTTTTCGCCACAACAATATTCGTAGGGCTTTTCCCAGTATTTTCAAAACACAATGCCTGATTCTTTTCATTTGTAATCCAACGTGCTAGTTTCTGCGACCATTCAGGTTCCTCCGTCGTGGCATTCACTCCCACTAGACGATACCCGCAAAAACTTTTCATCTGAATCTGCTCATCATTCAATGTATAAGTTGGCAACTTCACAGCAGCATAATCCTTACCATAAGCTGCGCTAACCGCTTCTTCATTCCACATCCCGCTCACCCCGGCGATAACTTCCCCTCTTTTTAACCCTTCCAAAAAGACTTCATTATCACCACTAAGAAACGAATCGTAAGAAGCGATGGCAAGCATAGATTCTGCCACATCCGTTCCTTTTACACCATTTACTTCCTCATTCCAATTACAAATATTCGTCAAACGGTTATCCGCCAATCGTATCTCGAATCCAGCGCCACCAAAAAAAGAATACACATACCAACCACTGGTCCAATCCATATACATCTTTTTCTCATGTTCCGACGCCACTTCCAGGATACGATCAAAACATTGGACATCTTCCTCATTCAAATACTTCTTATTATAATATAGGAAGTAACCGTTGGACGCTGTCATTGGATAGCCGTACAAAACATCATCACAGCTGGCGCTCTGAATCGCTGTCCCATTGCCACCATTTTCCTCTATCGTCTCTTGCTTTTCCCAGGTAATAGGAAGAAGAGATTCTGCTGCCACCAAATCATATAATTGATCATCGACATATTCAAAAACATCCGCACTATCTTCTACATCTTTTAAGTAGTTGTTCTTGAATTCTCCCGCATTTTGAACACCAATATGAATATCGAACTCAGCTTCATCCCCATAATATTCCTCAAAGTCCGCCACCATCTGCGTCAAACATTCTTGTTCCTCTTCTGACCCCCACACCCGAAGTGACACCTGTTCCTTTTCACTCGTTTTCCCACAGGATCCCAACGCCAAACACGCCACCATAACGCATAATCCCAATCGAATCCGCCTTTTCATATGTACCCCCATTTCGCACACAACGCACGCCTAAGCGCAATCCTTCTTCATCATAACTCATAAGAACTATTATACACCGTTTCGAAGAATTAGGCAATATCCGTTTGGTTCACCAACTCTTGTTCGTACATATTAGCAAAACAGTAGCCACCCTATCATACAAGGATGTGGCTACTGCTTCGTCATTCCGATTTAAATTTATTTCACAACTTTAACTTTCTTTGTCTGGCCTTTCTTTTTGAAAAGAACTTTATACTTCTTATAGCATTTTTTTGGAACTTTAATTTTACATTTCTTATGAATTCCTTTCAATGCATTCTTTCCTATTTTGGTCAGACTCTGACTCTTAATTGTGATTTTTTTCAATTTACTGCAATTCTTAAATGCGCCTGCACGAATCGCCGTAACTTTGTACTTATATTTGCCATACTTCACCGTCGAAGGAACTACAACTTTTTTCACAGACTTTGATTTTACGCCATAGACACTCACCTTACGAGTTCCACTTACCGAAGTAATCTTATAGGTAAGTTTTCCTTTCTTGAATACCTTTCCTTTCAAAGTGGTCGTCTGCTTCTTAGCTGTTGTTTTGGTGGTGGATTTCCATTTTGCATACAACGTCAAATCTCCCGCAGTTCCCGAGTACAACTTCTCTATCTTACTTCCCGCATTGCAATCCGAAGAAGTATACCATCCTTCGAAACTATATCCGCTTCGACTTGGTTTTGAGAATTCAATGGAATCCTTTGTCGTATAGGTCGCTGGATTTTTGCTGGAATTCTTCCCGCCATTCAAGTTATAGGTAATGTTGTAGGTTCCGTAATTGGTTGTGGCTACTGTATATGCTGTATTATTTCCATAATACAAATCCGTATCACAATTGGTCACAGCAACTCGCAACACACCATTTCCACCTGCAACCCAATCCTGAGAAACGTTCTTCTTCACAACTTGTTTTTCGCCTGGCTGCAAAGCATCCACTGTGGACGTAGCCAATTCCTTTGTCAAATCGTCCGGATCCGTAATCACAAGTTTTCCTCCTTGCGCCACATTACCATTGTTTTCTACAATGGCGATGACAGAAGAATAATCTCCATTGTGATATTGCTGTACCGTCAATTCCAAATCTCCATACCCAAAGCTTACAGCAGCGGTATTATTCTCTTCATTGGACTCGGTCATTTCTTCCACCGTAACGTCTGGTGTTTCCACCACATCTTGTGACATTTGTTCCCGACATCCCACATTTACTTGATAACTTTCTGCTGATAACTCTGTCGGAAGAATTGCCCATACAGAAATCTCCTTGGAAGCTCCTGAAATCAATGGTTCTGCCACACACTCAACACTTCCCGTGTCCACTTGCAAATCCGCTGACACCGAAAGTGGATTACCACTTGCGTCTGCCACCGAAACAACTGGCACTGCACTTTCTGTACCATCATTTCGAACGGCAACTTTCAACTCAACCGCAGAAACGCCATTGATCTGCTGCACATTTCTAGGATCATAGCTGACTCCCTCATTCACAAGATCATAACGTTTTCCAAGTTTTCCGGAAACAATGGCTGTATTCAACGTCTCACTGCCCATGTCATAAGCTTCCTGCTGTGCCACATACACAAGTTCTGTTCCCATGTTTAATAAGGAAACATTGCGCAGCCACAAATCCTGTGTCGTCACTGCCACCGCTTCTGACCAGCCCTGTTCCTCACCGAGGTACTGCTTGCGATAAAGATTAGACGCATTCCCTTCCGATGCCACGTAGTACAATGCATCGGATACGAAAACATACTCGCCTTGCAATCCATTTACACTTTTTGTAAACAAGGTTTGCACTTCCCCTTGCATGTCGGCAAGGTACTTAATATTTCCTGCTTCATTCCAATACAACACATCCTCTGATGCCACCGGCACCATACCGATACGAGCATCTCCAATGTCGCCTTTGGCTACCAACGTACTTTCTCCTGCAACATTTGTCGCATACAACGCACGGTCATCCATGGTATTAAAGTTTTTATCCTCATCCGTTACATAGACGATCTGCACCGTATCCTTCACTGCACCAACTGCAGTAGAAACCACTGCACTCAAATCCTCTTTTACAATGGTCTTTTTCCAAGAACCATTTTTGTAAGTCGCATAATTCAACGTATTGGTACCCTTGGTTCCAAACACGTCACCATCGGCATTGCTCATCCAAACCACGGTCGGACAGTTGTTTTCTACCGCAAACTCATAGGAATAATTATATGTATTGGCATCTGAAACCACGCCAAGATCGGTAAACGTCTGTGTCTTCGAATCGTATTTTGCCACTTTCAATGCCATGTTTTTCATGTATTGCTCAATGAGCGCAACCTTCGCATCATCTTCCAATGTTTCATAGTTTTCAACCAAATCGGAGGAAGATGTATTCGTCTGGTACACCAAATAAATATCGTTTTTCACTTGGTACAACTGTGGACGGTATTCATAATCTGCGCTCGTCGTCACACGTTGTGGTTCACCAAATCCTGCTGTCTCTGCGTCATAACGGGAAACATATAATTGGGTCTTACCATAATTTACATCGGAAGAATCTTCGTTCATCTGTGTATACACAAAGAGCGTTTCGTCTCCATTGGACACCGAATCCACTTCCGCTCCCGAATATGCATCGGTAACAATTTTCACCGGTGCCGAGTCCGTTTCCGTAAGGGCATTGCTTTGATATGCAGCCAAACGTTGCGGTGTCGGCTCCTTCAAGGAATATTCCGTCAAATCATAAAGTTTTTGTTTCTGATAAGAAAGTGTCTCTGAACTTTGCCATGGATAAATCTGCAACGTTCCATTTAACAACGCTTTGCTGTGGGACCAAATGGCAATGTCCGCATACACACCCACTTCACCACACAATTCCAATTTTCGCAAGCCCGGATTGGAACCTGTGCTGGCAATGGCAATTTCAAACGGAAGAGATGCTTTTCCATACACACCTGCCGACAAATTCTTCATACCAACTCCGGCTTTCAAAGTCAATTCCGGCTCCACTCCAAGAGAAACATCTCCGGTTAATTTGTTCTCATAAAAATCGTAGCCAATGGCTGCGTTGAGATTTGCCGATAATTTTCCTTCTACATCGATGCTTACCGGTACGATCCACACCGCCGTCTGCCAATTAAATCCGACGCCACCTTCCATGGTTATACAAATGTATCCACTTCCTTTGGCAAGTCTTCCGTCATTGCCGCAAACCGCTTCCACGTAACCCATCGCCCCAAATTCCAATTCATCGAATTTTGGAGCACGAACCGCATCACGCCATGGCTGCTTTGTGCCGCCTAACACACTGTGATTTCTAACTTTTTCCTTAATATTTCTCAGGTCTTGCGCTGTCGTACTTGCTTTTCGAGAAGCATCGCTTAATGTATCCTCAATGTCTTCCCAAGCTTCATCGTCCAGCTCTTGCGGATCCAGATTGATTCCAACTTTCACCATATTCTGGCTCATTTCAAATTCCACCGGCAATTCCGGCAAGCTCATTTCAATATCGCTTCCACCGATAATCGGAACATCGTCACTTACATGGAAGGAAAGTGCGTCTCCTAAGGAAATCTTCGCCTCACCATCCAAATTGGGACCTTCGATGATTTCAAGATTCAGCGCCGTAGCAAATTCGTTCCCATCGGTTCCTATTACTTTCACATACACACCGGTTCCCATCGAAAACCGGCTAACATTCAAACCATCAAAAACACCATTTGCATTTTTTGCAATGGTTACATCCTGACGTCCGCTGTCTGACGTTACAACCTGATGCAACTGATATTCCGAAACAGTCTCTGCATTTTTATTCACTTCTACCGCAATTTGAAATCCCACCAATTCCGATGTGGCATTTAACTGCTTCGCACCATTCAGCAAGTCCACTTGCGTACTTCCACATATGTACATCGCTTTTTTCAACATATGACCTTGCTGTGATTGGGCATGAATGGTAATCATATCCGCATCGCTTCCAGAAGCGGCATAGGCACCATTTACATAATCATCATATCCGGTTTTGGATATGGACAGGGTTCCGGTCCCTGTGAATTTGTCAAATGTTGCGTATCCATTGTCTCCTGTGGTTACGGTTGTTCCGTTTAATGTCACGGCTGCACCGTCCACCACTTCACCATCTTGATTCATTACTGTGATTCCATACTTGTCTTTTTCTACTTTTACTTCTCCGTCGCCTTTCTTGGCTCCGGAGCCACAAGCACAAAGCGCCATCATGGTTAATGAAATCAAGCATAACAGTAGTTTCTTTTTTGTCCTTTGAAACTCCATACTATTTTCTCCTCTCGAATAAATTTCGTTTTTCCTACTTACTATTTAACTAGATTCCCTTTCTCTTGTCAATGAAAAAACCACCTTATCGCTGGTTTTCCATTGATAAGATGGTTGGATTGCTTTTGTTATTTCACCACGACACTCTGCTTGAATTTCCAATCGGCGTATTCATTCATGTCGTCATCAAGCACCTTTATCTACTTCTACGATCGCTTCTTTTTTCATTGGAATACGGCAGTTTTTGTTACTTCCGAATTCTACGATGACTACGTCATCTGTCATATCAATTACGACACCATAGAAACCACTTGTTGTAAGGATGCTATCGCCAACTGCCACAGATGCCACCAATGCATCATGCTCTCTCTGCTGCTTTTTCTGTGGACGGATCGCAATAAAATAGAAAATCGCAACCAATGCTACTGCATATATGATTGTTCCTATTGTTCCTGGATTCATTGTAAAGTACCTCCTAAAATTCTGTTTTCATTTTAATAATTTTCGGATCTCATGGATTCGATTTTTTTCTTTTTGTATTCAGCAAAGCAACCTTTTCCGATGGCTTCGCGAATCTCACTCATCATTGTATTATAAAAATACAAATTATGCAAGACCAATAATCGAAGTCCCAGCATTTCTTTTGCCTTCAGCAAATGACGCACGTACGCTCTTGTGTAGTGGCGACAAGCCGGGCACTGACATCCCACTTCGATCGGACGCTCATCCAGTTCAAATCGCTTATTCATCAAATTCATTTTGCCAAAGTTCGTGTAGGCATGGCCATGTCGCCCGTTTCGTGCCGGATACACGCAATCGAAAAAGTCCACACCGCGCTCCACGCTTTCTAGTATATTCTCCGGTGTTCCTACCCCCATAAGATACTTCGGCTTTTGGTTTGGCAAGTGCGGAATCACCTCATCCAAAATGCGGTACATTTCTTCATGACTTTCGCCTACCGCAAGACCACCTACGGCATATCCATCCAAATCCAGCTCGCCGATTTCCTGAGCATGAGCAATACGAATATCCGCAAAAGTTCCACCCTGGTTAATGCCAAAAAGCATTTGCTGACGATTGATGGTATCTTCCTTTTCATTCAAGCGTTGCATTTCTGCTTTGCATCGTCCAAGCCAGCGAGTGGTTCGTGCCACTGACGCCTCCATATATTCGCGGGTTGCCGGATGTGGCGGACACTCATCGAATGCCATGGCAATGGTGGATGCCAGATTCGACTGAATCTGCATACTTTCTTCCGGTCCCATAAAAATCTTCCGGCCGTCGATATGGGAGTTAAAGTAAACCCCCTCTTCTTTTATCTTTCGCAATCCCGCCAAAGAAAATACCTGAAATCCGCCAGAATCCGTAAGAATCGGACGATCCCAGTTCATAAACTTGTGAAGTCCACCCATTTTTCGTACCACATCATCTCCCGGTCTTACGTGAAGATGGTAAGTATTCGAGAGTTCCACCTGGGTTCCAATTTCTTTCAAATCCATGGTTGACACGGCACCTTTAATGGCTGCCACCGTTCCCACATTCATAAATACAGGTGTCTGGATATCTCCGTGTGGCGTGTGTAAAATACCACTTCTCGCCTTTCCTTCCTGTGCAATTACTTCAAACATCGTCATCTTCTCCTATAAAATCTTCTTTCTTTGGTGCAAGCAATTTCGCAAAATGAATGTAGCACCACAATACAATCGGCAACAATATAGACCCACCCAAGCATGCCTTAAAAAGTCCGGCAGATGCAGGAGATGTGGTCAAGGCTGCAATCAGTGTCACCACATACATCAAAGCCAGCAAAATGGCACCTACCAGCGCCGTGATTCGCACTCCTTTTGGATAGGAGCTTGTCTTTTTCTCATTACTCATTTTCATTTCCCTTTCTATGACCGATTTTCGTAAAATGTTCCTGTATCGTTTTTTCGTACCCTTGGTCGGAAAGTTCATAGAAGCTTATGTCCTTGATTTCATCCGGCAGGTACTGCTGATCCACATAATGATTTTCATAATTATGGGCATATTTGTAGCCGATACCATGTCCCAATTTGGCTGCCCCCTTGTAATGAGCATCCTGCAGATAGGACGGAATCTTATGGTTCGGATGATTCGCCACATACTCCATGGCCGCCCCGATGGCTTCCACCGCTGAATTGCTTTTCGGTGCACATGCCACATATGCTGCGGCTTGCGCCAATATGATCTGTGCCTCCGGCATTCCAATCCGCTCCACTGCCATGGACGCATTGGTTGCCACAACCAGCGCCATGGGATCTGCATTCGACACGTCCTCCGACGCACAAATCATGATTCGTCTGGCGATAAATTTGATATCCTCTCCCGCATATAACATTCGCGCCAGATAGTAAATGGCCGCATCAGGATCCGAGCCTCGCATACTTTTGATAAATGCAGAGATGGTATCGTAATGATTGTCCCCTGTTTTATCATACCGAACGGTCCGCTTCTGGATACATTCCTGCGCCACCGCCAACGTAATGTGAATCTTCCCATCTTCTCCGCGCTCCGTAGTGAGCACACCAAGTTCAATGGCATTCAGTGCCATTCGCGCATCTCCGCCACTGATATCCGCCAGAAATTCCAGTGCATCCTCTTCGATTTCTGCCTTGTAACTTCCAAGACCACGTTCCACATCCGTTACTGCTCGCGTCAACAAGGACTTAATATTTTCCTTGGATAACGGATGAAGTTCAAATATAATGGAGCGGGATATCAACGCGCCATTTACCTCGAAGTATGGATTTTCCGTAGTTGCTCCGATAAGCACCACCGTTCCATCTTCCACAAATGGCAAAAGATAATCCTGCTGACTTTTGTTAAAACGATGAATCTCGTCGATGAACAAAATGGTTTTTCGGGCATACATTCCTTTGTTTTCCTTTGCCCGATTCACCACCTCTTCCATATCCTTTTTTCCCGCAGAAGTAGCATTGATCTGGAGAAAATCTGCTTTGGTCGTACCAGCGATAACCTTCGCCAGCGTGGTTTTCCCAGTTCCCGGCGGTCCGTACAATAGGATGGAACTAAGCTTGTCCGCCTGAATCGCTCGATAAAGCAACTTATCCTTTCCTATTATATGTTCCTGTCCCACCACTTCATCTAATGTCTGAGGACGAAGCCTGGATGCCAAGGGCGACTCTTTTTCTTTATTCATTTCATTCATATATTCCAATAAATCCATGTCTCTTCCCCTCTGTCTATCTCCGTTCTCCCACCTGTCTTTTCCGTAATCTCCCGTTCAAAAGCTTCCACCTTTTCCACGGGCACAATATATGTCAATTCAACGCCTTCTCCATACACAGAATCCTTCTCTTCGATTTCCATATTGGCAGCGATATACTGAATCTTACCAAGACCATTATAATCGGTTTTGAGTATCATCAAGTGGCCTTTTCGCTTTTCCTGGATGGTGCAATTCTCCAAGCCCGCCTTCACCGCTGCCGAATACGCACGAACCAGTCCGCCGGTGCCAAGAAGGGTTCCGCCAAAATATCGTGTCACCACCACAAGCACGTCATGAAGTCCCTGTCCGGTTATGACATCCATCATGGGACGCCCTGCCGTTCCTGATGGCTCTCCATCATCGCTGCATCGCTCTGTCTCATTTTTCTCTCCGATTACATAAGCGAAACAGTTATGTCTGGCATCATAATGTTTTTTTCGAATCTGCGTAATATATTCAAGTGCTTCTTCTTCCGAGTGAACCGGAAACACATTGGCGATAAAGCGAGATTTCTTTTCTACAACTTCACCAGTTCCTCCCTCACACACAATCTTTATGGGTGTACACATAACCATTTCCCCTTTCAACAATACTAATGAATAGTTTACTAATTTTTCTTTCCCTTTGCAAGAGTTTTTGGTATACTTAAGACAGATATGTGTTGATTTATATTAAGAAAGGCATGAAAATATATGAATTTTAGTAAAAAGCAGGTAACTGCAAAGGCAAAGAATTTAAAATCGCCTATTGCACACCGTTTACAAAAATGTAAAGTAATGGCTGTGCGGACACTACTCGTTTTATTTATTGTCTGCGCCGCCACTGGAATCAGCGCTCTTTTTGGCATCATTAATGGCTTGATGGAAACCGCGCCGAGCATTGACTCCATCAATGTTGTGCCAGATGGGTATGCTACTACTATTTTAAACACAAAAGGAAAGGCTGTGCAGACACTGGTTGGACAGGATGCCAACCGCGAATATGCCACATTGGACAAAATCCCTAGGCATCTGCAAAATGCATTTGTCGCCATTGAGGATGAACGTTTTTGGACCCATGATGGTATTGATTTATATGGTATCGCTCGTGCTACGTATACGGGTATTGCTGGCGGAAAATTTCGTCAGGGAGCTAGTACATTGACGCAGCAGCTTTTGAAAAATCAAGTGTTTGACGGTGGAGAAGAGCGTACTTTTATTCAGAAACTGGAGCGAAAGATCCAAGAGCAGTACCTTGCCATTCAGCTAGAGAATAAGCTGAGCAAAGAGCAGATTATGGAATACTATCTGAACACCATTAACCTTGGTCAAAATACATTGGGTGTGCAAGCTGCTTCCCGACGTTATTTTGGAAAGGATGTATCCAAGCTCACCATATCCGAATCTGCGGTTTTGGCGGGTATCACTCAGAATCCTACGGGATACAATCCGATCACACATCCGAAAAAGAACAAGCAAAAACGTTCTACCATCCTTGCCTATATGCTGGAACAAGGTTTTATCACTTCCGACGAATATGACGAGGCCATGGACGATAAAGTTTATGCACGAATCAAAACGGTTAACAAAGAAACTTCCAGTTCCGCAGAAGTAAATTCTTACTTTACAGATGCTTTGATTGATCAAGTCATCGCTGACATGAAGGAAGAACTTGGTTACACTGAAACGCAAGCATACAACGCACTATATCGTGGAGGATTAACCATCTATTCCACCCAGGATTCTTCCATGCAAAAGACGGTTGATAAAGTAATCAACAACAGCGCCTACTACCCTTCCAATTCCACGTACCAGCTCAGCTATCAGCTTACGGTCCGTGATGAGAAAGGAAAGGCATACAACTACAATGCAGGCACAATGAAAAACTGGTTTAAAAAGAAAAAAGGAAAAACCATCCGTCTTTATTATTCCAGCAAAAATGGCGCCAAGAAATATATCCGTACGTATCGAGAGGCAATGAGCAAAGGAAAGACTGTGGAAGGCGAGAAGATCGAATACATCATCCAGCCACAGGCATCCTTTATCATTATGGATCAGAAAACCGGACAGGTGAAAGCAATTGCGGGTGGACGTGGCAAGAAAACAGCCAACCGTACATTAAACCGCGCAACCACTTCATTGCGTCAGCCGGGTTCCACCTACAAGATTCTGTCCACCTACTTACCTGCCCTCGATACCTCCGGAATGTCTCTTGCCACTGTTCAACGAGACGAACCATTTTATTATCCTGGTACAAAGCGATTGGTAAAGAACTGGTATCGTGGATATCGAGGAAACGTAACCATTCGAAAAGCAATCGCAAATTCCATGAATGTCATTGCGGTAAAAACATTGGATCAAGTAAACGCCAAAATCGGTTATGACTATTTATTAAATCTAGGTTTTACTTCTTTGGTGGATAGCTACACCGACGCAAACGGCAAGATCTATAGCGATATCGGGTTGCCAATGGCACTAGGCGGACTAACAAAAGGAGTGTCAAATCTAGAATTAACATCCGCTTTTGCCAGCATTGCCAACAACGGAATTTATAACAAAGCAACTTTCTATACAAAAGTTATTGATCACAATGGAAATGTTTTGCTGGATAAAACGCCGACGACAAGTACCTCCTTTGTGGATGACGAGGCTGTTACGACAGTAACCACACCAACCAGTAAGCAAGTAATGAAAGATTCCACTGCATGGCTGTTAACAGATGCTATGGAAGATGTGGTAAACTCCGGCACCGGAACCGCTTTAAAATTCCACGAGGTAGAAATGCCTGTTGCCGGAAAAACCGGAACCACCACGGGCAACAAAGACCTTTGGTTTGTCGGCTATACTCCATATCTCACAGCAGGTGTTTGGGGCGGCTACGATGGTAGCGAAAAACAAAGCAACACCACCTATCACAAAGCCATCTGGAAAGCAATTATGGAAAAGATCCATAAGAATTACGAAAAAACTTCATTTAAGAAACCAGACTCCATTACATCGGAATATGTATGTTCCCGATGCGGAAAAATCATTTCAGGAAATTATTATACCTCCCGACGAGTAAAAGAATACTTCGCAAAGGGAAGTGTACCGGAAGAGAATTGTAGCTGCTATTAACGAAAGAGTTTTCATAAACAAAAAACGGGACTATCCCAAAGTTTGTGTAAACCTTCAAACTGGTGTAAGATGTAATTACCAGTTTGGAGGTTTTATTTATGGCAAGAAAAAAAGACAGCCCACAAAAAGCAGCAATGAGAGAAATGATGCGAAGTTATTTAAAAG